>JBEKIO010000007.1:0-79983 GCA_050011715.1 Nitrososphaerales archaeon
TTGTGGCATTGGTTTCATTGGTGTTTGTATCGAATGACGGCAGCATGAAATAGTATGAAAGAGCAGACAGGGCCAAATGCGAAGGGGGACCAGGGAATTGAACCCAAACGAGTGCGGGCCCGACGGGTTCTGCCCTCGAGGGAGGTCGGTTCCGGCCGTTAAATGCGCGCAGCGGCCTCGAAAGCGTGCAGGCTCAAGAAGAAAAATCCGCAGGTGACCGGAAGGACCGCGGCCCCCTGAGGCGGAGGAGAGAGTCCAAGTACGCCCACCTCCTCGAGGAGGACCCCGCCTTCAAGGCCTGGTACCAGAACGTCCTGAGGGGTTCCTTGAACACCGGGAAGAGCTACCTCCTCCGAATGGGGAGAATCTGCGACGAACTCATCCCCATCACCCCGGCGAAGATCGCCACCATGAACAGGACCGAGCTGATGACCTTCCTCACCGGCATGATCTCTGCCATGGAGGAGAGGGGGATCTCGGGGGTAACGATCAACTCCCACGTGAAGGCGGTAAAATCCTGGGCCAGGTTCAACGGGCTGAGGCTGGACGAGAAGGTGAACGTCCCGGACAGCGAGCCACGGTACGCCGAAGAGGTGATACCCACCCTGGCCCAGGTGCAGACCTTCCTTGACCACTGCGACCCCAGGGTGAGGGTGGCCGGGTCGCTCATGGCCTTCAGTGGGCTCAGGCCTGCGACCATCGGGTCGGCGGACGGTCTGGACGGGCTCAAAATAGGGGACCTCCCGGAGCTGGAGGTGAAGAACGGGAAGGTGGCATTCGCCAAGGTCCCGGCCCTGGTAATAGTCAGGAAGAAGATCTCGAAGATCCGGAAGCCGTTCATCAGCTTCGCCCCCGCACAGACGTGCGAGTACATCCGCCAGTACCTGGAGGACAGGGCCAGGGGGGAGGAGCTGACCCCGGACACGGCCGTGGTGAGCGTCAGCGAGTACAACCACAAGACGGACAAGGCACCTTACAGTCACTACAAGAAATACTACGGGGAGCACGTCACCACGGGGAAGCTGAGGGAGGTCCTCAGGCACGCCATCCGGGACGCCGGGTTCCCCTGGAGGCCGTACATCCTGAGAAGGTACTTCGACACCAGGATGATGCTGGGAGAGGCCGACGGGCTCCTGATCAGGGACTGGAGGACGTTCTGGATGGGGCACGCTGGGAACATCGAGTTCGTCTACACCCTCCACAAGGGGCTGGACGAGGAGACAATAGAGAAGATGAGGGGCGCCTATTTGAAGGCGGCGAACAGGTATCTCTGCACCGGGACGGGGGCGCGGGAGGAGGACATGGTAACCAAGATCAGGAAGCAACTCCTGCTGACCGTGCTTACGCCGGAAGAAGTTGAGAAGCTGCACGTGGACGAGAAGACGGACGAGGAGGTGATTGGGCTCCTGCGCCAGAGGCTCATAGAGGTCACCTTCAATCAGGGGCTGAGGCAGAAGGTCGTCCCTGCGTCTGAAGTGGAGGGGTGGATGGCGAAGGGGTGGACGTGGAAGGGGAACCTTGGGGACGGGAGGGCGGTCCTGGAGCCGGCTAGCGGACCCTAGCCAGGCGGAGCCACATCCGTGCGCTGGCGAGGAACTCCTCGGGCGTAAGCTGATCAGGCTGGGAGAGGATATCATCGCGGAGTGGACCCACGGGGAGCTCCTGAAGGGCTAGACGTTTCATCGCCGAGAGGCTGACTGTCCCATGCGTCGAAGATTCGGACTGCACAAGGGAAGAGAGAACAGGAGCTTAAAACGGTCTGAGGAACGCTTCGCCGCCCTGGCCTATGCTGAGCCAGGCCTCCTCACGCTAGGTAGAGGTCGCAAGGCCAAGGTTTAGAACCGGAAGGGGTCAAGAACCAAAA
Source organism: Nitrososphaerales archaeon (assembly GCA_050011715.1). Lineage (GTDB taxonomy): Archaea > Thermoproteota > Nitrososphaeria > Nitrososphaerales > Gagatemarchaeaceae > UBA183. Next base: position 1,865 of record JBEKIO010000007.1, read on the forward strand.
GATGAGTTCGAATCCCGGCCAGACTAGGGGCGGCTTAGTTCGACCTGGCGCGGTTGTTCTTCCTCTTGTCTGATCGGGTGGAGCGCGCTCGCCTTTCTTCTCCCCGATTCTTCTTGGCTAGCTCCTGAAGCGCGTAAGCTCGGTTGTTATGGAAGGCATTGTCATCAGATTTCAGCCTTATGGCCTCGTCATACTCGGTTACCGCTTCGGCGTAACGCTTGATATGCACGAGAGCATTGCCTTTGTAGAAATGCGCGTAGGCATCCACGGGATTGAGCTTCAAAGCTCCATCTAATGCCGTGATCGCCTCTTCATCACGTTCAAGCTCCTCGAGAGCAATGCCTTTGCTATGAGGCCAGTTTGGGATTTTGTTGTCAAGTACTATCGCTCGGTCGTATTCTTCTATGGCTTCTTCGAATTTTCGCTGTTTGGACAGGTGGAGGCCCTTGTTACCGTGGTAAATCGACTCTTTAGGATCGAGTTGAATGGCTTTGTCGTACTCCGCAATGGCCTCATCGTCGCGACCTAGCGCCGATAGAGACGTTGCCTTCACGTTATGGTATCGCGGACTCTGGGGATTCAGAGAGATAGCGCTATCGAACTCTACGAGGGCTTCTTCGTCGCGCCCCAAGTCGTGAAGCACGTTCCCCTTGTCGTAGTGTAGGTTGGGATCAGAGGGGTTGGCGTGGATGGCTTCGTCATACTTCGCAATCTTTTCGTCATCCTGTTTGGAGAAGACTTTGGAAAAGGCTTCAGAAAACATTCTGTTGCCTTCCTCTGCGTCGATTGGAATCAGAATTTGTCGGCGACCAAAACTGTTCAAGTCTTGCATTACTTCCACGCAGCCCTCCCTGTCCCTTCTTGCTAAACAATCGTAAAATCGAGCCTGAAGAGTCTCGGTTATCAAATAGTAAATTTGACCAGGGTGATCAATCGATATGCGTGGAATCTCCCTCATTGACGCTCGATAGACGGTACTAGGCGATGGCAAGTTGGGCTCAAGTCTGACAGAACCCAGCTTCTCCTTGGCTTGTCGGATTGCGATGCTATATGTGAGAAGAGAGAGTAGGTTGGCCAAGACTATCGGCTGATTCGAATACAGTGCATCCAGGTTGCTTTCGTAGAAGTAACCCTCGGCCAGGTCGAGATTTCCGAGATACAGGTTGCAAAGGAAGATATTCCGGTAAGCTTCCGATTTCCCAGAACTGAACCCCGATTGCTGCGAATAGATTTCGAGTGCTGACTTCTGAACTCCTATTGCACCCTCGAAGTCCGACGACATGATCATACCTTGGGCCAAACTCGTTTGAGCGTCGGCCCACCCAGTCTCGTCGTGCAGTTTGAGGTATTTGTTGGCGGCCTTCTTCGCCCACTCGATCCGATCCTCGGGCTTTGAACTGAGCTGTGCAACGCTCATCGATGCCATCGCGACAACCTCCAGGAATTTTCCTCCCTTGATTCTACGCAAGGCGTTCGTAAACATCTCCAGCGGTTTGAGGGGCTCATCATACCTCAGAGGTTCTCCCGGAGTAAGCGAGATGTTTCTGCCATAGAGATGCGTGCTGTATTGAGGCGCCTCATAGAGCAGCATCGCTCCGCTGGCGGCACATATCAAAGTCAATGCTTCTGCTTCCTCCGGGTACCTATTCTCGAATTCTAGTTGTGTTGCCCTCAGAAGCAATCGACCGTAATGAACTGTGTCCATGTCTAGCTGCGATGGGTCGGATGCACGAGCTAGATTTGAGACGGCTCCCAAGTTGAACAGGACAAGTTCCACGGGTGTAAGGGAGGAGAGTTTCACCTTGTTGGACCCATCAATCGCGAGCAGGGCATATGACAGGAAATGACCTTGGAATCCGGTCCCTCTTCCTGTTCTCGACCACAGCCCAATCAAATCTCTTAGACAATCAAAGTACTTTCCCGCCAAGTCGTAGAAGAAGATTGCTTCTGACTCGAAATGCCTAGTTCTCTCTCCGTCTGATCGACGCGCAAGCCCATGATAGCCCTTCGCAAGGCGGAGGAGAACATCCCTATCGTCGAGTTTTGCGCGTCCGTCCAGCAAAGCTGACGAGGCGGTGGAATGGTTATGGGAGTAGATCTCCGGATCAAATTGAGCTGCGGATGAAGAGCGGTACTTGGCATCGAAGGATCTGTAGAGGTACCTATTTGACCTGACTTCCACCAACCCTAACTTTGCTAGATCGTCTACAAGTGACCTGGTTACTCCTACATCCATGCTTTCAAGCGTCGGCAAAGTCTCCCCGAACCGCAGGTTCGACAGTGCCAAGACGGAACCCACCTCATCGATTTCCATGCCCGGAGGAAGAGCTGCCGCGGCGTTGTCACTAGTGGTTGTAAGTTCGAAGGCCCCGACATCGGCGGCAGTCATGGAATAATCTTGCGGCCATACCGAGGTCATTCGAAAGGCCTCGTATTCCTTGAATCCTTTCTCCCGGAACCGGTCGGGTAACTGCCCAGTTGGAGTCCCTGGTGAGTTGTCGCCGAGGACAAGGTGCTCCTCCATGTAATAATGAGTGCCACTGAATGTTTTCACAGCGCTATTCCAAGGATTAAAGATGGGCGAATCCCAGTCAATTCTACCAGACTGGTTCTCCTTTGTATTCGATTGACTTGCTTTCAACCCAGCATGCAGGATAGTCAGGAGGAGTGCTTCCCTGAGAGTGCCGGATTTACCGTAACCCCTGGGGTTCCTCTCGAATTCATGGTATGATTCTAAGAAGTCCGGTATGACTAGGACGACATTTCCCCGGCCGGCGATGGAACAAGAGTACACCAATTCAGCGATGGTTGGGAGGAAACTCCGAAGCCCAATTCGAGTACCAAGTCCATCAATCAGTACTACCACGTTCTTGCCGAAGAGTCTTGTCAGGATATCTCCGTAGGAGTTGCATTCTGAAGCAGGGACGCCTAGCGTCTCCGAGTAGCGCGTGAGTTGCTCAGAGAGATCATCCTGTGGAGGATTGCTAGAGTATTGGACGTCGAAGTAAAGGGCACGTTCATGCCCTATGGTCGAAACAAGCTCGCTCACTAATGATGATTTCCCGGATGATGGAGGCCCATTAATCAATATCACCCGCTTCGAACTCATTTGTTCAGCTAGACGTCCGACTGCATTCTTGTCCCTCTCATGCTTCTCTTCCCATCGCGAGGGCGGAGGGAATTGAATTGGCGCTCGCACGAGATGTGGCAAAGAGCCGAATGTCCCTTCCGGGCCATCCCTAGAAAAGCCGAAGTGAACAGGAGCCTCCCCCGATGTTCCTGCTCCAATGCATAGCTGTTTGAGCAAGGGCGTTGCATCGGTTGGTCCGATAAGCCTGAATGGCTTACCCGACCTCGCCATTGCGTCGCTGAGTGACACCAGCAGAGGGTTATCCCGTTCGCTTTCGCGGTGGATGGCCCAAAAGACGCCTCCATCCAGCACCTGAGGGTTCCTTGCCGCCTCTTGCAAGATCCCCATGACGGAGTTGTCTTTCCCTGCATACCCCACAACGATTAGGCCTTTGTTTCTTAGGTGGTTGACAATGCGGTAACGCATGTTATCGGTGAGTCTTGCTTTCATTTCGACGTCTAGGTTTGCGAGATCATCGTAGAGGAAATCTCCATGAAGCTTCACCAAACGCGGATTTGCAATTGCGAACTCAAGCGGCTCAGGGTCTACGTCATGAGCGTACACGGACAACGGTGTCATGTTCGAGCTATAGGAAGCTGCTTCAAGGAGGTGGTCAAAGTTCGTCGTTAGCACCACGGAAAGTGAGCGGTTCCCAAGCAACCTGAGTATGAGGTGATGTTCATCGGTCGGCTTCTTTCCTGCGAAAAGTTGCTCTATGAACTGCCTCCTCTTCCCCCGATTCTCTGTTCCTGGGAGAGCTAATTCGAAAGCCTCGGCGTAACCGTATTCTTTGTTCGGGTCCAGCCTGTCTGGGAAATGGGACTTGAGTTCCTCGACGACCTTGCCAGCCCCGGGAACTCTCGCCGAGACAGAGATTCCAGCTCCGGCAAGCATAGCGAATCGTCCCTTTTTCTGTATCGCTGTCTGTATCTCACTGAAGAGGCCGGCACCGCCCTCAATCGCATTCTCCAAGGACTCTTGGACTCCCCCTGCTACCTTCTGCATGAAGTAACTTAAGCGCTGAAAGACTTCCCCTCGCTACCTTTGTTTTAGTGAAATTCGTCTATACTGCAATAGCGGAAGCGGGATTTTCAGGGTCCAGTCGCCCGGAATGGCACACTAACCCCCGTTTGCGGTACTTAGTTCGGAGTGGTTCTCGTTTGGGAATCTCATGCATATGGATGAGCGAGGGTGGGTCCCCCACCTCGCTTGGCAGGTGTATCTAGGAATGTGTGCGCCCAGTTTGTCGGGTTACTCGAGCCTTGCCAAGAAGGCATTCCATTTCTTGGATTTCGCGATCTTGTCCCATGCCTGGTCAATCTGAATCGATGAGTACTGCGGTTTCTGCTCATTCAGAAAGCGCGAAATCTTTGCCCTGCTTGAAAGCCCTTTGGAAGGCCCGTGCTTGATGAGGTAAACCAAAGATGCAATCAACTCCATGCCTTCGAAGGAGTAGAAGTCACCCCCGAGAAAGTTGCGTACCTCATTGACAATCTTCAGCTCCTCGGAGGAGAGTTCGCGCTCGGTACTGATATCTCCTTCAGTGGGGTTGAAGAGAGTGCGTGTCAACGAAGGGCTGTAAGGACCACGAATGTACCAGGTATATCCGAAATTCAGGTCAGCACCGAACTGCTTCAGGAGGTAGACAACTTTCTGGATGCGAATGCGATCTGGGAATGAGTCTAGACCGTCTCCCAGCCCGAGATTCGTGAGGAACGCCATCACGTCTGAATAGGTTGTCACGCGGGAATCGCTTTGCGAATTTCTACGAAGTCGTTTAGCAGCGTTTCGATCGACTGGGTGCCTTTCTGGGTTATCAGGTATGCGGTCCGATTTCTCCCCCCTATACGTTCTGGTTGAGTCACAATCAACTCTTCTTTGAGTAAGGACCTCAAATGGGTGGCAAGAGCTCCGTCTGTCAGGTCTAGGTACTGCTTCAGTTGGGTGAAATCAGCTCCCCCGATATGGTACAACACGAGCATTATGCGAATCCGATTAGGATTGAAAATGGATGCTGGTAGTTTCAACAGTCGGTCAGGAAGGCTCGCATAAGCAAGATCGAACTGCTCGACCGACAAGCCCGTCACACTCTCCTCATGTTCATTATTATAGTTACTCGAAGAAAAAGTTCGGGGCGCTCGAACTATCTGGACGGGATACACTCGCATATCGCTACCGCCACAGTAGGGCAACACCCTAAAGCTTTTAAGCTGATAGTGACAGCTACAGCCCGATAATACAGGTTGGCGAAGGGTGAAGCGTTAGTCGTACTTCTTTTGGTTGCTGTTTCCCTAGCGCTAGGAGCACTAACCCTTCAATACTTTAGTTTCGGTGAGTGGCAGAATCTGGCTGGAATCGCTGGGGTGTTTTTCTTCGCGTTCTTCGCAATCGTAATCGGGGCCATAACCAAAATGCTGGTTCCCTCAATAATCGGATCGGCAGCGTTGACTGCACTCGTGATGGTCTATGTCTACCCAGTGTTCGCGATTTTCATGGGTGTAGTTTTCATTATCGCCCTAGGGCTCGAAGCTCTTGACGTCTACTCGGAGTCGAGGACATCGTATGGATACTAGGAAGCCTGAAGGATGACTAACCCCTTAATGTCGCCAGAGGTGTCTAGCTAGGTGCCGGTCAGGAGGTTCAACCGGAAGCGGTTCGGCATCCAGAACATACTTTCAGTGCCGGATGTCAAAGGCGTCTATGTCATCCTGGACAGATTCAACAGGCCTCAGTACGTCGGAAAATCCAACGACCTTCAGCGTAGGTTGCTCGACCACTTTGATCGCGGCGACATCGGCGACGCGAGACGGTTCACTGCGTATCAAACTAGAACTGACAGCGCGGCGAGTAATCTAGAGAAGAAGCTGATCAGGGATTACTGCCCGCCCTACAACATCCTGCATACGGAAGGGTGTGAGGATTGAATCAGGCAACAGGTGGGTGCAGTGAGGGGTTATCTTCCCCTTGTGAATTTCACATTGTCTTTCCCGCAACTGTCGCGACGGAGCGAATCAGATGACTTCGATTAGCCGACCCAGTGTGATGAGAGGTTCCGGTGTGGGGTCAACAACGACAATCATGGCGGTGGTGGTCATTGTTATCATCGCAGTGGCTGCAGGAATCGTAGTGTACCTCTCATACCCCCGTACCTCAGGAGGAATCTTGACTGTAACCCCACAGTCCAGTAGAGCTGTACTGTCAATTAACGAACCCAATGAGCCTGCTATCTACTCAAACAGATCCGCCTTTATCTCGGTGTTTGTCTCTGACAGCGGGTCCGCAGCGAGTAACGTAGTCCTTACTCTCTCGTCTCCGGCTTTTCAGAGTACATCGAGTTCCCCACAGGATGTTTCTACCAACTCCACTTTCCAGTTCAGCGTCACTTCACACGATATGGATGATGGCCAGTATTCAGTCAATGCGTCAGCCAGCTATTCCGATGCTACGGGCAGCCACCAAGTCAATTTGGGAACATTCAATGTCATCCTCGCACCCATCGTAAAGTTCACAAATGTCGGATGGCTGTGGCCCCTACTCGCGCTGCAGCCAAAATCGACGATTGGGCCAAACGATTCAACGGATTCCTATGTGACGGTCCAGAGCCTAAGTTCGAGGGCACAATATAGCGACATAACCGTGACCGAGACGTTCACTGGCGACCATCGGGGCTTGACAATAGTGCCTAGCTCCTCGTCCGCCGGTTTGATTGGCGAGCAGGGAAATTCGAAGGGCCTTGACTTCAAGATAACTTCGAACAACGCGCCTCAAGGTCACTACACAATCATTATTCAGGCGCTTTCGAACGGCATCGTTGTGGCCCAAACATCAGTAGTTCTCATCGTTTCAAGTTGAGGACACTCGGTGGACTTGGAAGAATGATATCCGAGCAGAGCACGCGTTATTCTTCACCTGGTGGAGTAGCTAAGCTGGTGGGCACGAATTGGACAGTTCGCTACACCAGGCCAAATCGGTATGTGAAGAATGGCATTGCCTACCACGTAGTAGATTACGCCCGCTCGACCCAAAAACACATTCTCACAATCATGGACGTCGGGTGCTCCAATGGCGTTGCTGCGAAGACGCTGAAGAAGAATCTCAGCAAGCAGGGGATTACGTCACACGTCCTAGGTGTTGACCTCAACAAGAGGGTGGAAAAGAAGGCGAAGAGAAACTTGGACGAATTCGTCTTGGCTGACATCGTGGATTTGGATCCGAGAGGCTTCGCGCCAGCGGATGTGGTCATCTGCAGCTACGCCGCAATCTGGGTACCTGTTGGGATTAGGCATAGGATACTTCAGAGCTGCGTTCAATTCATGAAAGAGGATGGCGTTCTTCTGACGAATGCTGGACGTTTTGAGCGCGTCAAATCCCCCCCGCTATCGCACACGATTCGCTATTGGCTTCAGACCCTCTGGTACCTGACTAGAGGATGGAAATCCTTCAGATCTGAGCTGGACATGCGATTGGCGGAGCAGAGAAAGAGGGGGTCCTCTGCAACTCGCGGGCGAGCTCAGGCGCTGAAGTTCGTGGAAAGTGTACCCGCTAGTTGGGAGAGGCTTAGCCCTCGCTCGAAGTACATGTGGCATTGGAATATCTTCCTACGAGCCTTGGACGTACATTTCTGGCGACTGCTGACGTTTTTGTACAACAAAATGCGGCGAATCACGAGAAACTCAACAAATTAGTTGGCGGAATCACCAAGCCTACGTTGGTCGGCAGAGGATAGTTGGATGACCTCTTGTCAAGCTGCGTAGCGGCTGAGCAGGAATATCCTTGACAGTAGGCTTAAAAGGAATCGAAGCAGGTCATTACTTGCGCTATGCCCACCGATTCACGGGTAACTGTCAGTATCAGAGTTGCTCCACAAGGACGGCTAGCTTGGACCCTAAGCTTCCGAGAGGGTGCCACTAGCGTTGAGCCTAGAACTACAGATTTCTACAACGAGCCGCCTACTGCTTCTCAGGACCTCTATCTTACTGCTGTTGACCTGCCGGCCTAGTCTCCCACTTATCCCGGTCTAACCGCACCGAGTAACCCGTGATGGGCGCCTGCCTACGGAGTTCTTCTTGGACAACCTGCTGAATGACTACCTGAAGTTGTTGTATTGCATTTTGGTCAAGTTGCGGCGCTCCTCCCGGAGTTGAGGGGGGCAGTCCCAAATTGAGATTGAGGTTGACTGTAGGCAAGGGGCGCCTGATGCGATTTACAACCAGGTCTCCCCCATATTGCGATTGTAACTCTCCCGACTCAATTAGAATGCCCTTTATTCCCGCTACCCTCTTCTCGTCTGGGTCATTCGGCTGGAACAAGTCTTCCACTTTGATGAAGCTTCCAAGTCCCATCTCACTTTCGTAGGAAAGGTAGAGGTCCCACATCGTGTCTTCTAGGGCACTGTCAGGCGTTATGATATTGCCCAATCCAAAATCCTTCTTGGCTTCCTCTCTCGAGATAGCGTGTTGGTGGAAGAAAGCCTGGGTTATCAGGCTCTCTACTACAGACCCAGTCGCGGCAGATTCAGGGCTCTCTTTTCGCAATTCGAGTAGCTTCCCAGCCACCCTCCTGATGTATGATTGTTGCCTGCTTATAGTGCCCAAGGCAACGGGCCCCACCTTCTCTGCCAGCTGTTGGAAAGCTTTCCCAAGCTCCGCTTGGTCTGAAAGACCCATGCCTTCCTTGGCAAGCTTGATGAACGACGTAATGTCTTCAACGGCAATGGTCGTCGCCTTCGTCTTTGTAGGGTCCTCTTGGTTCACCTCAAGTATGCTCATAGTGGGATCAATCGGTCCGAGCTCGGCGTGTTTGCCCATCACAATTGTGTCGGCTCCCAACGTCACCATCGTTGCTGCGCTATGAGCCCTGTAGGGAACAATCACCTCGAATTGATCACAGTACTTCCTAATCGTATTATCAAGAACCCATGGAACCGCAACGTCGCCACCCCGGCTGTAAAGGAACAGTCCGATCTTATCTACATGACCAATCTTGCCCAAGTGGTCAATGAACCTTCTAGGGAGGTCCCCCGCCATCTGGAACAGCCCTGTTGTACCAGGCCCGACCTTTACACCACGATCGCTTTGTATGTATGTGATCAGTCTACAGGAACGATCAGTCTCAATCTTCTTGATTAGTTCAGGGCGCAGCACTTCAGGCATCATGACGAATTAGGAAGCCTCGTGTAATATAGTTTTCAATTGGTTTCGTCGAAGTATTGTCTCAAATGTGGAGTAATCCAAACCGAGCCTGAATGGGGAGCTTTACGCTGTCGGCCGGCTCTCGTGAGAAAGCAGGAACCGTAGACCGACCGGAACAGACGTCAATGTCCCGACAACGAAGCAAAACACATGCGCAGTCGCGTCCACCTTCTGGGTGGAACTGATGTTGAAGAAGTCGGCCGGGTCCCTCAAGGCGAAGCCCAATAGTCCTATCACTAGGGCGATTCCCAGCCCGATCGCCCAGACATCGCGCGCGCGGTGCAAGGCCCGACTTGTCCGAAGCCATACGATTGAATTGGAGGCTGCAAACCCTAGAACTATCCCCAAACCCGCGAAGATGGCCGTTGAGGGCCCGATCGAGCCAGGCTCCCTTAGCAGTCCGAGATAGTTCGAGACCGCAGAAATGGCAATGATCATCACAGCGTAGAAGGTCGACCGGACCGCAAGCTCCCGGGTGCTCTGGCCGAGGTTCACCACAAAGAAGAGGACGAGGTAGGCACCAAGGCTGCCAGCAGACATGACCAGCCAAGCGAGATAGCTAGCATAGCAGACGGATGCCTGGAAGCTCCCAGTGTAGCAGAGGAAGACCTGTGAATCAGGAGTGAAGATCGCGGTTACCAACCCCAGCGGGAAGTTTGTCCAGTTGTTCAGAAGTCGTAAGGGGAACGACGTGTCTTGCAGAAACAGGAGGAAGACAAGTTCGTTAACCAAAATGATGCCCAGCGTGATAAGGGGCGCAGACAGGATTCCGGCCCGTTCTCGTCGCCTCATCCCAATTTCACTAGATACAACCACTTGATCTTCACCGGTCGTTGGCGGTTTATAGTTTCCCGCCAAGAGCGGTCCAATCCCGCCTCATGGGTGAAGAGCTTTTAGGCCCATAACTTCATGAAACCCCTAAATGATTGAAGCCGCATCCGAACGCCTTCTAGAAGCGGAGAGCAAGCCTCTCGATGATCACGTCATAGACTTCCTCATTGCCCACGACAAGGAAGAGCCCTACCTAGACTTCAAAGAGACCATTAGTATTGCAAAGGATCATCCATTCTCCGAACTGGCGAAGGATTTCCTCGCCTTCCTCAATTATGGAGGAGGGTGGGTGCTGATTGGATTTCGAGACAAATCAAAGTCAACCCTCGACGAAGACAAGAAATCGAACCGGCAATATATCCCCGTTGGCCTCCCAGACGACTTCCACATCGACCAGGCGGACCTTCAAACTAAGTACGACGCATACCTGATCCATCCGGTTTCGATTGAATACGCGGAATTCAGACGAGATCTCGGGAACGGAGAACGCAGGTTTGCCGTAATCTTCTTCCCACCCAGTACGGAGCTAATCAAAGCGGCCAAGGGGGGCGCATACACCGATGCGCAGCGACGAAACCATACCCCGTTCCTAGCGGGTTGGATTCTGTTTAGACGAGGTACCCAGAGCATGCGGGCTTCCGACGCCGAGATTGATTTCGTTCAACAGCGTGTCCTAGACACTCAATTCGAACTCAGTGTCCTGAGTGGGCGGCCTGACAGAATCAAGGAAACGATATTCTCCAACATGTTTGAGGTCTCGATTGCTGATAACGCTGTATTCACAGGTGTTCATAGACAAGGTCTTTTCGGACCCGGGTCATCAGACAGATTACCCGACGGCTATGTCACCAAGAGGTGGGAGAGTGAAGAAGCCACCTTCGAGGACCTATCAGACATCAGAAACCCTCTGTGGAACCGGATGACAACCGATTCCATCAGAAAACATGAGGTTGGCTCGTGGCTTGCCGACGAAGACAAGAGCAAAATCCTGATTGAACTACTGAACAAGGAGCTTCGATTCTTGGCAAGAAGGTTGGGACTAATGAAAATGGAAGGTACAGATCGCTATTATTTCCCATGCGATGGAGAATTCCTAAAGGTATCGTGGAGGCCTAGGTTTAGAGAGTCGTCAGACCTCACTGTCGCGAGGAAGGCCTACCTTCCCGTACTCAGCAAGACCGTCTTCATCCACTATGCGGTCAACGCTGGCTTTGATCATTTTGAGAATCGGGTGTACCTGGGACTCTCCCCAACTCTCATTCTGACGGATGATGGGAAGACGCCTTCTGCAGGTGAGAAGGAAGGGGCGGTGCTCACAAGTTTATTGAACAAGAGATACAACCAAACCTTTCTGAATGAGGTTCTCTTCTGGGCTCAGCAGTTCTCAGAAGGAAAGGAGAAGTTAGGGCTTGCGCATGGACGTGTACTCATCTCCTCTCAACCTGTCAGCTCTACACTAGGCGTGGGGGTCCTGGCCGATAGACCAGTGTCGGAGGGAATACCAGAGTTCTCCCATCAGGGAGCGGGAACATGACTTCCCTAATAGCAGACTACATCGAGGAACCCGACCTCGTATTCGGAAACAAGAAAGAGGAGAAGGACCCCCGCGTAGGACTAAAGTATCTCGGCCCGTATTTCTACCCAGATGAATCAGGTCCCTCCCCACCGCAGGTTAAGGTTGGGATCGTGAGCGACGGGGTCACCACGACTCTGACTAAGCGGTTCATAGAATCTCTCAAAGACCCGATACGCAGTCAAAGTGAAATCACAAACAGGTGGCTGTACCCAGACTTTCCTGGGTTCAATCTGAACACACACATCAAGTGCGAATTCGCCTTGTCAGACAACTGGAACGCTACACTAAACGAGGTGGACGTCAAGCATGCTGCCGACATTGACCAGGTGAACGAACGGATAGCCGCGGCTGTCAACCTCTACACCGCCGCAGTGCAGAGAATCTCTGACGAGGACGACAAACCGCACGTCATCGTCTGCGCCCTACCTCCATTAATCGAAGAGAGGTGCGGGATTTCGAGGTGGACGCGCGGGGCAAAGACACTCCAATTCAGCGATCTTGAGGAGCTTGCAGCACAAATGGCGAAAGAAAACCAGAGCCTCCTTGAGGAATGGTTCCCCGCTGAGGCTGAGTTGGCTCGTGAAACTCCTCAGAGAGACCTAGATTTCCACAACGCACTCAAGGGCAAGACGATGAAGTTTCACATCCCAGTACAGCTCCTGCTAAGCTCCACGATGCGCGGATTTTCCGAGTGGGGCAATCAGCGTGGACGTGGTGTCCAAGAACCGGCCACTGTTGCCTGGAACTTTGGAACCGCTGTCTACTACAAGGCAAACGGGAAGCCATGGAGGCTGGCCAAGTTGCGTCAAGATACCTGTTTTGTTGGCGTCTCCTTCTATCGCAATCTGAGGAATCCTGACAGAGATATCGAGACTTCGATGGCGCAGGTCTTCACACACAATGGGGAAGGCATAGTACTACGAGGAAGAGACGTGGTCAAGGACAGAGCCAAATGGGAGTCCCACCTATCCAGCTCTCAAGCTCTAGAACTAATGACAGATGCTCTGAAGAAGTACCAAGACAAGGCCGGACACGACACTGCCAGAGTCGTCGTCCACAAGACTTCGTTTTTCTCTGAAGAGGAGAAGACCGGGTTTGACGAGGCGATTGGAAGCAGGGCAAGAGACTACGTCACGATTCACCGAGACAACGACATTCGATTCCTGAGAACAGGCAACTATCCCGCCCTCCGAGGGACGATGGTCTATCTTACAGACCAGAAATGTGTCCTTTACACATCGGGTTACATTCCAAGGGTCAGAACCTATCCAGGTAGCCGAGTGCCGGAACCGTTGCTGATTACGCACCAGGGAGATTCAGAACTCAAGGAAGTGTGCAAGGAAATCATGGGGCTGACGAAACTTAACTGGAACACAACTGCCTTTGCTACGGTTCTGCCGATCACATTGGAATTCTCCAGGAAGGTGGGAAAGATTCTTTCTGAGCTGGAGGAAGAGACGCCTCCTGAGAGCCACTACAGATTCTACATGTAGCCATTCATAGCGGACTACTTCACCAAGCCGACCGCAACGACTCTCGAGTCATTAGAGAAGTGCCAACATGATCTAGTGTTACCCCGTCGTGATGTGCATCCAACAGATCAATTCCAAAGAAGGGTCTCGGCCTTCAGGCAAGGGGGCTGCTTCCCTATCGACTTCTTCCTCCACATCCGTTCTAGGGACTTGTCCCGGAGGGTTGGCTTGCTTGACTTCCTCCTCTTTCTCCCCAAAGGCTGAAGCCAATTCCTCCAAGGCCCTCGTTGCCTCCTCCTCGTCATCGAACCTCATTGTTCTGAGTTTCCTCTGAACTATGGGCTTCTGCCAGGACATTTGCAGGAACCGGTCTAGGTCTGCTCTGCCAATCTTCATCACGAACTCGAATGCCTTTCTGATCGGTCCTTCCATTCGCATCGTGCGCTGCTTCGCATCCAATGCGGCAAGATCTGTTTCGAGAGATACGCGTGCCTCCCTCAGCCTCTTTAGCGATTCCTCCCCGAATCTGTCCAAGGCGGGATGGCTCCTTAGGAACCGGATTTGCTCGACGATTTCCGTCTTATTGCCCAGAGGTTGCAGTTTCTCCTCTGGGTAGAAACGCCAAATCCTGTCGACGCTTCCGTCGGGCCTCCTTTTCCGGTAGGCCACGAAGAATCCCGAATACCTGCCTTTGATTCCTCCTGGAACAGTCGTAAGGCTCCCTGCACCGTCGGGTATCCGTTCAATCTCCTCCTTCGAAAGGGTCTGTAGGATTGCTATCAGCTGCTCCTGCGGGTCGAGACCAACGAGCCCTTCCATCTTCTTCTCGATGTCAGTGAGGACTTTCTGATCACCTTTTCTCACCCTTTCCAATGTCACGGCGAAGTCGACCGGGACAGGAGCTTCCCCTACCAGGCTCCATTCTAGCCCGACAGAACGATGAGCCTGCGAGATCTTGTCCAATAATCGCTGCATCAATCCCAACAGTGTATCCAGACCAGCATTTGGGAATACGTCGTATATTCCAATCCTATCATGCAGGGACCCGATACGGTCAATCCTGCCTGCCCGCTGCACCAGCTTCATCGGATTCCAAGGGAAATCGTAATTCATTACTGCGTCTGCATCTTGCAAATTGATTGCCTCCGACAGCACATCAGTTGCTATTAGGACCTGAATCTCCTTCTCCTCTGGCGCGGGCGTGTATGAATTGCTAACGGGAGAGAAGAGCTTGATCACTTTCTCCCTTCCGATGGGCACGTCCTCTGCTCCGTTCCAGAACTTTGCGCCTTCTCCAGTTACTAGCCCTACCGAGATCCCCTTGCGCTTGAGATGCCTGAAGAGGAACTCTGCGGTGTCGACGAAGGATGTGAAGATCAGGACCTTCTTGGAGCTGAAGGCGAGAGCTTCAACTTTGTGAAACTTCTGGTCAAGTTTGACCAATTCGGATTCATCAACGGGGAGGAGGGCCAGGACCCCCCGTAACCCCTCTAGGTCTTGCTTCATGTCGCTTCTCATCGCACGAACGTCCAAGTCCGAAAGGTCTGTTATCACGTCAGATGGAAGACTGTCAGATCCGCCATCGTCTTCTCCGGCCTGCTCGAGCTCTTCGAGATAGGGCCTGAGTGTGTTAGGGGGCCAGACTTGTCCCTTGTCCAATAACTTCAAGCTAGCATCGTACAGGTCAACAATTCTCTCTATGGTACGTCGGAGAGCGAACAAACTGCTCTCCAATCGCTTGAGGAGCAGAACCTTGAACAGGGCCGCGAGTAGCTCTCCTCGCAGTACCTTCGTGTCATCCCGAATGCCCGTCCTGTAGTTCTCAAGCCTGTAAGGTACCAAGTGGCTGCTCTCAATAGCGACCGCAGCATCTGTGTGAAGCGACTGGAGCCTCTTGTCCACATCGTATTCGACAGGTCTAAGCTCACGACGAGGGAAGGTGACCTTCACTCCCTGCAATGTCGCATTAGGATAATACTCGCGGATGAAGGTTCGTGACCTTCGGACTGCAACTGCCTCAATCAGGTCATAGACGTTTCCGACACCCTCCTCCGCGTCCTTGAAGTACTCCGCGACATCTGCGATTCCCTGTCGGGCCGCGATTTCAGACAGTTTGGACCCGAAGAGCAGCACCAGCTGCCAATATAGATCCCAGACGCTGTTGTTTACTGGTGTGGCTGTGACAAAGACGACCTTACGCTCCACTTGCTTGAGTTCACCTTCAAGTTTGACCATAGGCTTTGGAAGCCCCAGGACCTGCTGAAGCCAAAGATAGCGACCAGCCCCGGGAGTCCTGAAGTGGTGCGACTCGTCCACGAGAATGAAGGAGAAATCCCTGTAGTCAGAGGGATCCTCTCTGGGCGCCCCACTCTTGACTCCTCTCCCCAAGACTTCGGTGTGCAGAATGTTACTGACTGGAATATTATGCGACCTCGCGAAGCGGTCCCAGATATCGTGGACCTCAGCGGGACAGATAATGAGGGCATTCTCCCTCAGGTGATAAGCGTAGTCCTCCAAGAGCTTCCCGGCGATGTAGGTCTTGCCGAGCCCCGGCGCATCCGCGATTAGCACACTATTCCACAGACCAAGGATCCTCTTCGCCGCTCGATAGCCCGCAGTCTGGAAGTCGGCTAGTTCGATGGTTGATCCTGGCTTTCCCTTCTCCGGAGGCTCGAGCTCCTCCTTGTACAGCTCCCAGAGAGCCTTCGCGTAGATCCAGAACGGCGCGAATGGCTTGTAGTACCCTTGTAGTGCCTTGATGAAGTCTGCCTTGACGTCGGCTGAGTCCTGCCACATCTCCTCGAACCAGGTGAGCAATTCGACGACGCTTTCGCCGCTTGAATCCAGAAGGTTCAACTCCGAATTGTGTACGAGACCGCCATAGGTGAAATTTGAAGACCCGACCAAAGCAGCAGAGCCGTTCCCTTTGATGACAGGTTCCCCTGAATAATTGATTTCGGCAGGCCGCACCCTCCCTATCCCACTTCGCTCCTTGGGAGCCGGTTGAGATTCCGTTTGGGCAGCGCCATATCCAAGCAGAGGATTCAGGAACACCGGCTCAGGATGATTGACAATGTACGCCTTGCCGTGGAAGAACGAACCCTGATGAAGGTGCACATCAACCTCCGGTCTCGAGAAGAATCCCACTGCCCTCTCCGCCTGCTTGATTGAATCTCGAACGTCTATACTCCTCCAGACGTCGGCTATCATCATGTTCAACGGGTCAGAGCCGGGCTCTTTGCCGAGAAGCATCCGCAATTTCCTTGTCTTCTCAAGCTCGTTGGCGATGAGGTCGAATCCTGAGACAGTGAAATAGGCAGAAGCTATCGAGCAATAGGATTGCTTCTTGATTGATTGTTTCAACACTTCAGCAACCGTGTTCCCGCCGTTGTTGTCCACTACGTAACGGAAATCGGTCACTCGAACTCCCTCAAGTCTGCCTGCCCACCCCTTCCGCCGAGGTTATTGACTACGCTCTCAGGGCCGGACTTCGCCTTCAACAATCGTTCTTGAACTCTGGCTCGGAGCCAGGAATAGATCTGCTCAAGGACTTCACCGCGCTCTTTCTTGTCTGTGAAACCCATTGATTCCAGAACCAATTGATCGAGCTCCCTTCGGTCTTCCTGGTCGAACTCCAACGGTCCACTTTCCGAGATGTTGACGAAGCGATGGGCAACTCTCGACTTGAATACTTGGAGCTTCTTGAAACTCCCAGAGAGCGCTGGTAGCGGGATTAAGGCCGGACATTGGCGATATTCGTAGGCCATCACTTGCAACGCTCCGGCTCCCTCCGACCTCCCGTTAAGCTCCATGAAAAGCCGAAAAACACTCGAGTTAAGGTATAACCAAAGATCAAGAGGATTGTTTGCATAAAGCATGTTATAGTTGTCAGTTGCATAAACTTCGTGCTCGCACAGGGGAATCACATGCCGATTCTTCACGATCTTGGGGAGAAGTAACCTCGTGGGGAGCGTGTTGGGCAATTGATACCACTCTAATCTGCCACTGACTGTGGCCAGGTCTGGGATGCGAACTTTCTTGCCCTTGTCCTTCCCTCGTAATACCTTGACCTTCGCCTCATCCGAAGTTTCCCCCCACTTTATGTAATCTAGAGCATGAGTCCCGCGAAGTCTGCTTCGAGGCAACCTGCACAAGAAGACGCGGTTGGAGACTTCGCTGGATTTCAAGAAGTAGGTCGAGACGTCTTCGGGGTCCCTTAGGATTGGAGGACAAAACTCGTTTTCGACAACAAACTTATGCCCGAATCCATTCCGACATCGAACGAGCTTAGTTGACTCCGACTTGATTCTGGATAGAATGAAGAAATCAATATTCCCGCTTGTGAACCCGCGTAGAATCCTCTCCGACTTTCCCAAAGGCACCAACTTGGTTCCTGCTCGTACTAGCAATTGGTAGTATACAGAGGGAGCCCGAAGATGGAGGTTGCCCCATTTAGTTCCGACATACTCCTTCTGCCCACCTATGCCACCGGAGTTTGGCCCCTCAACAATGACAAGCTTTTCGTTACCTGCTTCTGAGGGCGCGACTTCCTCGTTCTCCTCAGAGAGTCCATCCTCGCATAGATGCTGTTGCGACCTGGCCGTTATTCGGTACATCTTTCGGAAGTGTACTCCCTCGTTCATTTCGTCAGCTACTTCTCGTAGCAGGTCCGCGGAAACATCCCCAAAAGGTGACTGGAAATTCACGAATCGAACGATGTTGTCCAGTGACCTCTCGCTCGTTCTCCTCACTATTGTGATCACCGTGTTGACTTCGGCTGAGAAAGATTTGCGAGCCGAATCGTACACGCATTCCAAGGTTGCATTCTTGAGGAGATATTCCTGTAGGGGGACACCGTATCGGGCATCAAGCCACTTGTTCGTCGCAATGACGACCGCCGCGCCGCCATCCCTCAACAATGACAGGCTTCTGATGTGGAAGTACACCGAAATATCTGATTGTTTGTTGGGAGAGAACTTCTTCTCCGTTAGCAGCTCTGCGTCCAGAGCTATGTCAGACTTGTATGTTTTCGGGTCTTGTGATGGCAGCTTTCCGATGTCTTCCTGCTGAATGTAGGGGGGGTTCATCAAGACAATGTCGAATCCTCCTCCTGCCATCAAGTCAGCGAAGAAGAACCTATACGAGAACGGGATTATCCTTGGTGGTCTTACGCCCGTCTCCACCTCCAAGAGTTTGCGAAGGGCGGCATCCAATTCGGTTCGTTTCGTCTCCTTTTCCTTTCCGTGGGAACGCGAGTATTCCTCTCTGACCGAGGTGATCTCATTCAAGAGTGCGCCCCTGATTGTCATGTCGACGGTTAGCTTAGCTTGGCGCTGCTTCTCGAACTCGGGAATCTTGAGGCTGTCACCTTTGTGGAGGTTGTAATCTAGATTCGGCAGCGGTCTCACGTTTTCGACTGGTTCGTCTACCACGAGGGTCAGCCACAATCTTAGACGAGCTAATTCGATTGCTTCTTCCTCTATATCAATGCCGAATAGACTGTTTTCGATCATCTCAAGTTTAGAATCGTAATCCCTTTCGACGGTACCGACTATGCCGTTAAGTCTCGATCTTGTCTCAAGCAACCTTTGGAGCATTGCCATGAGAAAGCCACCCGACCCCACCGCAGGGTCGAGCACCTTGATCGCTCTCAGTCGGTCCTTCACATCTCTGGCTAGTTTGGGTTCAATCTTTTCTGATGTAGGGAGCTCTAAACCATGGACCAGATAGAAGATTTGCGCTTGGCTCAGCAGATTGTGAAAACGCTGAAGGTATACCCGCATAGCCTCACCAGCCATGAAGAGCATTTCCTCCTGATGAGTGTAGAATGTTCCCTTATCGCCTCGTTCCGTCTCGGGGAGCATGGACTCGAAGAGACTTCCAAGCAATTCTGGATCCACCGCCACCTCCTTGTCCAAAGGAGTGCTCTCAGATATCGTGAAATTGTACTGGTCAAGGGTTTTCATGAGATCTCCTAGGAACGGGGCGCAGGCTTCTCCAATCCGTCTAAGCTGAGGTCTTGGATATCGCTCTTCCTCGAAGAGGCTGCCATTGAGATAGGGAATCTTCCCCTTATCAGGTGGGTGATCCTCCGTGTTCAGCCTGTCAAAGAGCTCCTGAAGGAAATCGAACAACTCTAGCCCGCCAAGTTTGCCTGTCCTTCGTTTTAGATACGACCTATCCCCGTCCAGCCAACCCTTTCGCTGGAGGAAATAGAGGAAAGTGATACGCCCCATGAGCCTCTGGACATAACCGTAGGCCTCCTGGTCCGACCCTAGAACCTTGGACACTCGCGTCGATAGCTTGGAGAAGAAGTCATGGTATTGTTGGAAGAACTCGCGTCCGACTTTCAGGTATGGAAGTGCAGCTCTGAATCGCTGAATTATCGTTTCTTGTGTCATCTTCGAGAAGAACAGACCGCTAAGAGCATCGACATCGGTACGAGCGACGTTGTCAAGATCGACAATAAGACGACGAACTTGTGTCTTGTCTGCCGTCTCAGACGCTTCGTACGTGATGACTACAAAGGAACGACTCTTCGGAGCCACTAGGAAGAATAATGCTTGAGTCGCTGGAAGTCCGAACTTGACTGCGTACCTCGAAATCTCAAAGGATAATCGGGTCTTAAGAACCTGATCGTCTGTTGTCTCTATCAAGACGACCGCAGCTTCTCTCTTGAAGGTTTGACCTGTGGATGGGTGCTCCCATGTTGCTTGCATGGAGAAAAGCTTGCGTGCCCCGGCGATTCTTTCCCTCAATTCCTTTTGCTGGAAGAGAGTATCTGGATCGAGAGGCTGCTCCTTCTGTGGCAGAATAGGATACCCCAGAAACGACAGGAACCTTTCAATGCCTGCAGGGTCAGCCTCTATTGAACCGAGAATGGTTTTAACGGCTGTGAGACTTTCCATGCTCATTCAAGACCACCAATGATTCAAGCGGTGCGCTCGTCCACTCTCATCAGGATTCTCCGTATAAACTGAACTTACCTTCCATGCCTTGAGGATTGGGCGCGTCACTTCTCAAGCTCAATGTCAATCTTGGGGTCAATACCGAAGAAGTTCAAAACATGAAAGCTGCGAAGAACGATGGAATTAGCGTTCTGATTGGTTTCGGCGAAGATGTCTGTGCCCCTTATCCTAACCGGGTCGCGAAGATCTCCAGGATTCCGAGAGAACCAAGGGCTCTTGGTGCCTTCTAGACCTAGGATTTTGGGAAACTCTGAGGGTCCTCTTGCATTAGCTATCTCACATGTCCTCACCAAAACCTCTCTCCAGTTCTTTACAGGGAAGGTCTTCCCGTCTATTGACATCGATCGGGGAGTATGTCCGCTGAACTCAGGCCTGTACTCCGGGAATATCCTCCGGCGTCCTCTGCCCGTTGGTCCCTCTTTCGGAGCCTTGGGTTCCTGGCGTCGGGTCACTCTTTCTTCTGCTTGCTGCCTATTTCCACTAGCTGGAACTGGCATTGGTACCTCTTCCTGTTGATCTCCACCTTATGAGTGGCCCAGTAACCAATAGACCCCGTGCTGAACTTCTTTTCGGGGAGGCCTATGTCTGCAATCTTCTGCGACCCTTCGTAGAGTTCGATTCGTGGCATGTTCCACTAGAGAAGAGTCATGAATAGTTAAAGCTGTTCAATCTTGCGGGGAATTGTATCGTGCCGAATGGGGTGACATTGCCCGACAGTTTCCGTCATCTCTCACCAGCAACTAGGCCTAGAGTACAGTCGAATTCAACGGGGCGACTGCGGGGTTCTGAACCATCGCCCCCCCGAACTTAGAAAAACCGAATCAACCTCCCAAGCCTGCCTCATCTCCTAGGTGCATATGAATTCCGCGGCGTACTGGTTCAATTGAAGACGATTCGGCTACAAACAACCCTCTATGGAATAAATACCATTGCTTACATCCTCCAGTCGAGAGAAGTGAAAGACGTTGCCGAAGTGCCATTTAGTGATGTAGTATCTTCCTTCCGCACCCAATTCGTGATACCAGTTTGGCAGAGACTGTATGCATGGGACGCTAAGGAATGGGCCGACCTTTGGGAGGATCTTTGGGCGGTGTATGAGAAACAGGCGAAAGGTGAACCTGCAGAGCATTTTCTAGGGCCTGTCGTTCTCAAGACCGTCGAGGAGAAGATTGGTGAGATTACGAGGCGAATAATAATTGATGGACAGCAAAGGCTCACTACGCTTATCTTGCTACTGGCAGTTATACGAAATAGAGCCAAAGATAGGGGTGACAATAAACTAGTCAAACAAATCGAGGAGCACTTCCTGTTCAACGAGGACGCTACCAAGAGTGAAGACAGAGCCAAGCTGCGGTTGACGAAAGCTGACAGAGAGGCATTCGACCAGATAATCAGTGGAGAGGACCCCAGCTCCTCTGACGCGAGCCAGCTGATTCCTGCATATGGATTTTTCACTGAATTACTAGAGACCTTCAAAGGAAAGTACGATTTATCAAAGCTTTTCGATACAATAAGGAAACTGAAGCTAGTGACAA
The DNA here is from genome assembly GCA_050011715.1 of Nitrososphaerales archaeon. Classification (GTDB taxonomy): domain Archaea; phylum Thermoproteota; class Nitrososphaeria; order Nitrososphaerales; family Gagatemarchaeaceae; genus UBA183. The sequence goes on from JBEKIO010000007.1 coordinate 23,568, forward strand.
TGCGGCTCGACGAAAAAGATAATCCGAACAGGATATTTGAAACGCTCAATTATAGGGGAAAGGAACTCGCGCAGTCAGACCTTGTGAGAAACCTCTTCATGATGTCAGTAAGAGATGATACCAAGGCTGAACACGCATACAACCACACATGGCTTCCGATGGAGCAAGGTTTCGGAGTAACGACACGAGAGCGAACCAGCAACCTAGAGTTGTTTCTGCGACACTACCTGACGATGATCAAAAGCGCGACAGTGAAGAAGGAAAATGTCTATGCCGAGATTCGGGAACGTGTCAAGAATGCTGACGAAGGTCACACACTAGAGGAGCTCCGAGCCATTGGCAGTTATGCGAAGTACCATCAACGACTACTCTTCCCTAGCACTGTGCATGAGCCTGGAATTGCAGAGGGTCTCAGGCGGCTCAATGAGTTTGATTTCACTGTACATTATCCTTTCACAATGAAAGTGTATCATGCGTATGAATCGCGGATCGTTTCACTTGATGAGTTCGTTTCGATTCTCCGGACAATTGAATCGTATGTCATTCGTAGATATTTCGGGAAACTGCCGACGAATGCGCTCAACAAGCTCTTCGCCTCCCTTTGCAGTCTGCCGGACAAAGATATCTCGTCAGCCTTGGTCAAGGAACTGAAAGCAAAGGAATCAAGGAGTACCCAGTACTGGCCATTGGATGCAGAGTTCAGAGAGAGTTTCGAGTCCTTCCCAATCTACCAGGACTCCGACTGGCGATGTTGGTTCGTTCTGGCAACCTTGGAGCAGTCGTTCAAACACCCTGAACCGATACAGTTCAATCATTTGACAGTCGAACACGTGTTACCTGAAACAATTACGGACGAATGGAAGAGATATCTCGGCGACAACTGGGAGTTAGTATTCAACCAGTACGTACACACGGCGGGAAACCTCACTTTGATAGCAGGACCGCCGAACTCATCGATACAACAGGACCTATTCAAGGACAAGAAGGCAAAGTGGTACAGCAAATCCAATGTTGAACTCACTAAGGAACTAGCTGCGAAGTGGAACGAGTGGAAGGAAGGCGACATCAAGAAAAGAGCTGGCATCTTGGCCGACCGGGCAGTTGAAATCTGGAAACGATCATAGCCTGATGGGGTTTCTTTAGACCTCCAGTTGGAATTCCTCTTGGACCGCTTTACAAATCAGATCCCGCGAACTTTCGCCCAGCTCCTCCAGGAACGAATCGGGATTCTGCTTCCACTGCCAGATTCTCCTTACCTTGTCCTTGAACGTTCCAAAGGCATCTTCACGGGGCTGCATTTGGTCGAGCGACGCTCGAGTGTGGTTCAGGTTCACGCGACCGCGCAGCCCAACATATCCGATCGCAATCTTGACATTTTCCATTGGGACCCCCGATGAAATCGAATATGCATGACGATAAGCCTGAAGCTGCTGCCGATGACTGGACGCCCTTTTCTCGTTCATGTCCGTCTTCCAGTCCACGAGGAGGTGCACCCCAGCCGAGTTTCTGAAGATGGCGTCAATCCTTCCTTGGAATTGCATCCCTTCTCCTTCTCCCACAAGCTTCTCGAGTGGGACAATGATCTCCTGTTCCGCAGTCATAGCCTCAGGGTAGTCCTTCTTGATCTGGTCTATCAGAAGTTGAACGTTGCTCACGAACGGGCTCAATCCTTCAGGAACAGCATACTCGTTGCCAAGCAGGATCGCACTGGCGATCTCGTGGACCTGACTTCCAATCTCAAGGCTCGTGGAGGGTACTTTGATATTCAGAACCTTCGAGACAAGGTACTCCTGCGCTCCCCGTTCTCCACCGCCGTTAGGCAGCGATGAGAACGACACGTGATCCAGCTGGTTGAACCAATCCTTGACGAAGTCGCGCAGCCATGCGCTCCTGGCTTCGATCAGCTCTTTCGCTTTCTCTGTCTCGCCGTTGACGAAGAGGTTGAACGCACGCTTCCACCTGTCTGATGTATCGGTCCGCTCTATTCCGCCGAGCTCGATTCGTGCAGGTTCGGCGAACTCGTTCAGATAGTCCAGCGCGTCCTCCACGACTATGTGGAGCTCATCCTTGGCCCTGGTCAGGGCAACGAAGTCGATTCGGAGAGGCTCCTCTTCGAGCTCTTCCTTGACGTTCACCGAGCGGGTCTCGAGTATCCTCTTCACAACCTCGTCCTGGAAGTTCTCACGGCCTGTGGCCTGCGGAACGTAGACCACAGCGTCGAACTGCCTTCCCTTCGCCTTGTGTACGGTGGTAAGAATGACTTCCTTCCTTCTTTGAAATTCGTCGGCGGCGAGGTCACACGACGTAAGGTACGCGACGACGCCATCCAGGTCGATCTCCCCGAGGACGTTGATGGATTCCGCAAAGGCCTTCTGAAGGCTAACGGCAGCGAGCAGATACTCTCTTCCATAGGATATGGCTACTGGGATGATTTGCCTTCGGAAGAGTGTGTCCACATCGGGCAACTTCTTGACAGCGTCCCGCATCCTTTTGAACTCAGGACATTTGATGGGAAGGTCCTCTCGAAATTCATCGTCTTCGAGCTGGGCAAGCGAGAAGGCATCCCGTAATGAAATAGGGAAGAAAGGAGTGAACATCGCGTTCCTTACGTCGTTCACTTCGTTGCTGAAGATTCCAAGAAGGAACCGGACGACGTAGGTGTGAGCGTCATCCGAAGCCTGGAAGTAGGTGGACGAATGCTCGATGCGTCGCATGTTCAGCTCTTGAGAGATTTCTCTTATCCGACGGTTAGTCCGCGTTATTACGGCTACTTTCTTGTCTTGACGTCTCAGTTCTTGAACAAGCTCGCAAACGGTCGGGACGATTGCCTCGGCTGTAACGCCGTAGACTCTGGGCATAGGGCCAGGCGCTTTCTCGTCGTTCCGTAGGTCGCGCATCTCGATTGCGGCGTTGGGGTCGGCCGTCCTCCCGAGGAAGAAGGCTCTAGCGTAGCCCAAGATTTCATTGGTGCTCCGGAAGTTCTCCGACAGGACCGGTTTGGAGGAGTTTTCGAACTTGTGGAAATTCACTATGGATCCCCCTTGAAACGCGAAGATAGCCTGTTTCTTGTCGCCCACGACGAAGAATGTGTCGCAGGATTGGAGGACCATGTCTGCTTCGATTGCACTGGCATCCTGCAGTTCGTCGACCAGGGCGTACCTGAAGTGTGGCTTGTTCTTCAGTTTCATGAACTCAAGCAGCATGTCGGCGTAATCGATCCCCTTGCCAGCCTTCACTGACTCGTAATGCCTGAAGATGTTGAGGAAAGCCTCGGCGTACTTGTCCATCTCAGGCTTGGATATGTCCCTGTATTCGGTCAGCCCTTTCTGGACCTCGGCCAGGTTGATGGCGTCGGGCATCACGCCGAAACTCTTCAGATACCGGATTGAGTCTTCGATCTTGGGGACGATCGTCGAGATGAGATAGTCATCCCCGTAGTTGAACACGCGGTTTTCGACAAGGTAGCTGTAGATGGCGAACCTGAGCAGGTTGTTGGAAATCGTCTCCTGCGCCCCGATGGCGTCTAGAGCGTAGGAATGGAAGGTACTGACTTTGATTCCGGACAAATCGACTCGAAGACTGCTCTCTCGAAGCGCTTCGATTATCGCCCCTCTCATTTCGTCGGTTGCCTTGTTCGTGAAGGTCAGGCAGAGAATTTCTTCGGGTCTTGCCCCCTGTTGAATCAACTGAACGTACTTGTGGGCCAAGAGCAGAGTCTTACCGGTACCAGGATTGGCGATAACCAGCACGTTGCCGCCAGCCTCTAATGCCCGAATCTTCTCTTCGTTGAGCTTCACAGGTACCGACGCCTGGGGGGCCGATAGAATCTCGTGACTTGGGGGCTGCGGTTCTCCCAGAACCTCGGCTCCTCGTTCTGATATTGTCGACGGGACTTCGACCAAGCAGAACCTCATCCACTAGGTCTCATCAGCGGAATCCGTGGCCGTCTCCTCGACAAGGACGGGTGTCGGAGTCTGAAGCTGTGAGGATGTCGATTTCGCACCTGCTACTTCGCCCAAATGCGTCGTTATGTTGTCCAGCTCGCTCCTGGTGCCTTCTATGGCCTCTGCTGCTTTGGTTGCGTATCTCCAGGCGCCCTTCAGATTTTTTGCCAATTTCCCGACGTCGTCACCCACTTGCTCGAGTTTGCCGTCTATCACGTTGACGTAGGTTGTCAAGCGTTCCGCGCTTTGAGCGATAACCATGGCCTGGTGCGCGCGCATGGCAAGGCTGCATAAGATGATCACCCCTTCAGGAGGGCACGCGACGACTCTGATGTCTTGAATTGCGCCGACCGTCTCCGAGGTCAGGGCGTAAAAGACGGATGTCGGCACAACCATAACGGCGAAGTCTGTAGTTACACCAGGGGCGATGTACTTGACCAACTCCTCGGCACGCTTCCTCGCCAACTTGTTCGCCTCGTCCTCGAAGCTTTCTATTCCGTCGGGTAGGCTGAATTTTGCGTCGATCGGCAGGAACAGCTGGACGCCACCGTTGTTCATCCGCAGGGCATAGTCGACCCGGTCGCTGGAACCAGGGAGGTAGAATTGCTCTTCCCACATCTCTTTCGGAAGCCTTTCCAAGTAGCTGCGTACAATGATTTCTCCCGCAGCTCCTCTCTTCTGCGAGCTTCCGCTGAGGAGTTCAGCGAATTTCCTCATTTCGACCATCCCCGAAGAGGTCTCGCTAGTGGCCTGTTTGATCTCGCCGAACATGGAATGCAGCTGATTTACCGCCGTGTGGAGGTCAGAGACCGATCCTTTGACCTCCCCAATCGTCGACGCCAGGCCTCCGGTATCCATTTCGTTCGGGGTTGCTCTCCGTCTGATCGTAATTGCGAGAAGGAGGACCGCGGCGAGGGTGACCACCGAGAGCGCCACAGCCACGAGAGTCAGGGGGTCAGCCAACTACTAGTCTCCGCCTGTCGTAGACCTTTTCTCTATCTAAGTCTTCCAGGGTTCTGGGAACTTGTCGGTTAGGCAAGGGTTTGTTCTCCTTGGGAACTTTCGGTTGCTGGCATTGGCCCCATCTTCGGCATGAAGATAACCACGCTACCAGAAACGGGACTAATCGCTCCAACTTCGTAGGAAAGTGGTGTTGTAGATGGGTCGAAGTATTTCCTTGCTTGATACGGAATTATCTCGTCCGACAGGGCCTTGTCAAACATGGCTTGTAGAGAAGTGTCAGAACGAAGCTCAGATTTGTAAATGAAGTAGGCTTCCTTGAACTCTTCGAAGTATGTATCCGCGAAGAAGTAGGTAATCCCATCGCGTTCGTGGATGCCCTTCGTCTTCTCCAGAGCAACCCTTGCCACTGTGCTTTCTCCCTTAATGAAATACTGATGAGCAAGTCCACAACGAATGTCTCGATAGTATTGCTCGCACTTCTTGGGTTCGTATCCCATGCGTCCAAGAAAAGTAGAGTAATTTGCCTCACTCTCTCCCTTCGCCGTAAGGTTTCCATTTATCAGACCACCCAAAACATCCGTGTAGACACTTAGAGCCAGAGCCGCGGCAAAGTTGGCATAACCTTCCAGACAGACCTGAATATCACGGAACATGTATCCCTCGACGAATTTCTTTAACCACTTCTCGCGCTGTTCGCTCTTCATTTCTCTGTCAAACCCCTAAACCTCTAAACTTCGGGTTTGTCAAATCAGCCCAACGTTTCTGTAAGAAGTCTATCTCGTGGGAGAGGGCCAAAGCAAGCGTCTTCACAGACTCGTCTCTGGGGAACAGTTCTCCTAAGTTCTTGATTGCCACAGTCAGGAGGGCCAATTCCTGACGCTGTTTCCTCATGACCATCCCATAATAGAAGGTCGTTCTCTTCATCGGCCCTACCTCGCCCTCTATGTGCCTCTGGGCTGTGTTGGAGACCTCCCCGAGTTGGTTAGGAAACTCGGCCTCGAAAGCGGGGATGATTGACGCCTTCATCTTGTCTATCGCTAATTGAGTTTCCCTTGTCATCGCTTCCACAGTTATCGTGTTCTCATAGCCTTTCTCTTGCTCATCCGACTGTTTCAGGTAATACTTCGTAGAGACCTTGAACGGTGGTTCTATTATTGGGTGAGTCTTCGAATACTCTTCCCTCGACGTGATGGGAGGGTTCAGCCTTTTCCATTCGTCCGTCCAATGTTCGAGAGCGAGGAGGTGGATTATGACGGACGAATACCCGCCTCTCAAAGCACTAAGACTCGCACTCTTGGCGGGAGACTCGAACCGAAGCTTTGGTTCATCCTCGGGTTTTATGCTCGGCACACGCCACCAATCTTTCGCATCTGCAGGAAGGGTCATCCAGTCTATCGCATCATTCATCATCTGCTCGACCCTTCCCCTGGCTCTCAACATCGGGCCGTTGTCATGGTCGATATAGATGGAATCCAAATCAAGTTGGATGGCCCCGTCAAGTTTCTTGCGCACAGCATTTTTCCTTTCGATGAGAGACAGCCCTCTGATGAAGGAAAGGGCGTTTGGAAAATGGGCAAGGTCTTTCTTGGCATCGTCCGTAGAAACCATTTCCTCGACCCGCTTACGCATTTCATCGTAATATCTTACCTTCATGAACGGGTCTATCGTCTTGGACTCTGGCGATTCTTCAGGCCCGAAGATGAGGTCGAGGGCCCTGTCTGAGAATCTAAGGGACAGGAGGGCGCCTGCCGTTGAGAGAGTGTATCCGAAGGGATAGGGCGGAATTAGCGAGAATCCCGTCAGGGCGACTAGTATTCCAGCGAAGACTACTATTCCGATTGCGATTTGCCCGAGACGCCTGTTGCTTAGCATCTCTTATCCAGCTCTCCAAAGGCGGCATCCACCCTTCGCCACTTTTAAGCCCCAACCAGCCAATCCGCCAACCGTATGGACGCGAGTGTTGATGTATGTGGGCACTCAGCCGACCTCCCAGCAACCGAAAGCTTCCAAGGTCCCGATTTTGGTCGAGAACCCGAGAAGTTCCCAGAGCCTCTTCCAGACTAATCATCGTTTCGCCTGGCCAACGTCTTTCCGGCGGTTCTTGTACCCAGCCTTGGGGGTGCCAGGGCCTCTAGGCGTTGAAAGGGCGGGAGACGGACAAGGTCACCGAGTGCAAGCCCATTGGTGTCCCAATGGGGGGCCTCCGCAAATCCCCTGAAATGGATGCAAGAACCCATGGAGAGGTATCCTTCACATTGCGAAGAGTTTCAATGACCTACGCTGCTCGTCGTTCAAGTGCAAGATGCCCTTGTCTCCAGGATAGACTTCACCGGCATCCCACACTTCGAGTCTGACGCTGGTCGCAGTTCCGATCCTTACACCCTGTGCACTGAGTCTCCTCAGCAGGTTAGTCCCTTCAAAAATGTACACGGACTCGATTGCCCACGGTCGCTCCGTTCCCCTTGACGATCCTAAGCTCGACCTGGGACCAGCAAGAACGAGATAGTAGTCCGGACCCCCAGAAAGGCTCAGGTCAAGAAGATGCTCGTTCTTCGGGTACCATTTGATGTTGACCCTCCTTGCCGCAAGCGGACCGGTCCTGAAGTATCCGTCGCTCCCTTTGGTGGTTGCGGAGCGGTTCAGTTCAATCTCGAATAAACGAGCCGCTATGTACTCACCAACATGCCCGATCAAGGCAGGCCTCCCGACGATTTTCGCAATCTTTCTGTCTATGGAGTTCTTGGTTCTGATGAGCCTTGCTAGCTCGGTGAGTTCTTCAATCATGACTCAGTACTGACACTCCAGTTGCGCAGTTTCGGTTATTAAACGAGAAAACTACCGAATGCCGTCGAGATATGACTAGTTGAAAGCCACAACTCTTGTGGTTCTCCTGGTTGCAGCGGCTGTGCTCTACTATTTCTCGCCGGTCGTATTCGTCATCGTCCTCTTCATCGGCTTCCTGTACGCGGTCGGCTATTACAGGAGGGAAAAGTGCCCATCATGCGGGGCGAGAGGAACGATCGTCTTTGACAGGTCAGAAGTCGTCAAGACGGAGCGTGCCTACGGAATTGTGACCAGGACAGAGACTGCCACGAACCGGAGGCGGGACAACCAGGGAAGGATGGTGAACGAGGAGTCGACCAGCGAACGCGAAGAACGCGCTCCGGTGATCAGGACGACATCTCAAGACTATCACAAGTGCAGCAAGTGCGGGTACTCCTACTCCAGCGAATCTGTCGACGAAGAGGAAGACTTCTCGCGGGTGGAGAAGCCTGTGGAGAAGCAGACCGTTATCGTACAGAGGGAGGTCGTGAAGGTCCCCTGCAAGTACTGCGGCACTCTGAACGAGATAGCCACGGCGAAGAACTGTTCGAACTGTGGTGCTTCACTGAAATAAAGGGGCGTCGAATGGGATTAAGCCACCAACCCAGCGACAATGAGTGGAACGGCCACCACAAGCATCTGAATACCCACGTCATACAGCTTGGGATAAGCCTCCAACCATGATTTCAATGTCAGGCTCACTTCTGCGTTCGAAGTTCCACTATGTTCGTTCTTGAGCACGACCGCATAGGTTCCAGGTCCAAGAGCGAGTTCCTTGTGGTTTTCGCCGTTAGACATTTTCTGGTACAGGGTTGGTGAGATCCAACCGACATTCGCCTCTGGCACCATTGGAATCGGAACCTGTCTTATCGTGATTTCGAACCTTCCTTCGTTTCTCTTTATGTTGAGAACAGCTTCGGAATCCACCTGAACCGTGAATGGTAGCCGCCTCTCAGTTATGTTGTCAGATAATCCTAGGTTGACGCCCTCCCTTTCGAATACCCGCACTTCTCTCGCTCTCTTCACTCTACCTAAAGAAGCCAAGATTAGACTTGCCGCAAGAATAGCAACCCCCGCAAGGAGTATAGAAAACTGAGTCATACTTTACTTGACCTCATCTCTTCAATCCTCAATATTTGTCCCTTACCTCGCTTCCATCTCAAGCTCCTATCACCTATCGTCGTAGTTCTTGCCCTGCACGAGGTTTGTGCCTCTGGCGAGGACGGTCGTCTGAGGGCATCCGTATAGACGCTGAAAGCGGTACAAAAAACACAGAAGGGGGAGGGGTATTAACTAATGCGCAATCATCTGCGGTTGCTGAGAGAATGCTGCAGGGCTTGCGACTTTGGCAAGCTGGAGTCGTGGCCTATTTGCGAAATTGGCCGTGGAGGCGCAACACACTCACTGCCCTCAGCCTACAGCGGATGTTCCCTCCGCCCCAGAATAGAAAACATCTGAACTTGACCAAGGGATTACCGGTCAATGTTGAGGAAAGAAGGCAGTAGGCGCAGGGCAGGATGGCAGATGTGGTTCAGGACGAGAAGTCGAAGGTGATGGCTGATTGTCAGACGATTCTCTCATTATCGTTTCGAAGATCTTGCCAAGAGGGGTGGTCCAGATACAGGGTGGAGCATTATTACGAGCCGCGGGAGGATGGAGATTCGAACCTGCCGTGCAGAATGTCGATTTGGAGCCCAAGCTTGGGAGCCTGGCGCAAGGGAGCCTGAGGCCAAGTCCTCACAAAAAGATTCAAAAAAAACACAAGGAAAAGGAGAAGAACATCCGCAAGCGTGCTTCAGTCGCAGTTCATTGCGCCTCCGCGGGTTTCTTGACGATGACCTTCTGAATTGCTAAATAGCTGAAAGGATCCTGATTCCGCAATTAATGGGCAGAATAAAGCTGTCTGACTCTCAGAAGAAAGTTATCCTCGACAAACAAGATTACGAATGTGCGCGGTGTAAAGCTAGACTCTTCCCAAAAGGTGTGATGGTGCCCGAATTCGACCACATTATGCCAGTTGCATTGGGTGGGAAATCCGTGACAGACAACGCCCAAGTGCTCTGCCCGAACTGTCATAGGATAAAGACGATTGAGGATCGCGCTAAGATTGCTGATTATCGCAAGTCAAATGCGCCTGCAATTCGCCGTTTGGATGAAACTGGAGCAAGAAATAAGAAACGTTTTGTGGGTGCAGGAATAGTAACTGGTCACCAAACACCGGAGCGGAGGAAGCTTGTCAGGAATGAATTGAAACCGTATGTTGCTTTGCTCTCGAGCAATGATTCTGAGGCCAAGGCAGAAGCCCTGAAGCAATTGTCAGGAATGGCATTCACTGCCGCAATTGAAACAGATAGTAGTCTACTTCCCAATCTTGCTCGTCTTGTTAATGATGAAAACCTCAACGTTAGGCGTGCCGCGCTTTTCCTCTTCGAGAGACTATCTTGGAGAATCTTACCTTCCTACAGAACCCGCTATACTAAGATTCTCTTACCTATGATTATCCAGCTTGCATTGAAGGATGAGGATATGGAGGTCAAGAAGAACGCTATCGAAGGTCTCGTTGCCTCAAAGGCAAGTGATGCCGTAGATGTCTTCGTTAGGTTGTTGACCACACTCACTGACGAGCAATACAAGCGGGTAATTCAAGACAATACTTGGAGCAGTTTGGTATACAACGGCTTTGGGCCAAAGCTTCGCCAGAATCTTCTCAAAGCTTATGAAAAAAACGGGCCCGCAATAAGAGAGAGAATATCAAGAGAAACTGCCAATAGGTATCTCGGGTAGTAAACGCACTTTGTTCTATACTTAACCTGAGAAGGCATTCAATGCCATGTATAGGGTTCATTGTGAAGTGTGGGAATGCTTTGAAAATCAATCGCCCCAAGCATGAGGGCACGAGTTCCCAGGACCATACTGATAATCATAGTCTACTATATCGGTCCCGACACGTCCTCCACCACAATACACCCCATCAAGGGTTAGCATCATGGCTTCAGCAGACGTGTTTCGGCCCCACCATCCTTCAGGATGATCAGGCCAACCCCTTCACGTTGAAGGAGCACCCTCGCCCTTTCGGGTTTCGGGATCGTCAGGGGAATCATCAGCCAATTTGGCTGGTATCGGCTCGCGATTGTATTCGTGAGCGCCCTCCCTGAGACTGGGTTCTATTCGGAACACGCAGTCATCTTCATTCAGATTGCTTGTCTAGCTCTCTCAGTATCTCGCGGTGCAGCAGCGCCTCGGCCCTCTGCCTGACGTCCTTGGAGAGGTAGAGCACCGCACTTTCGCTCGCGCGCACATCCTTCCTCATGAGCGCGACCGCCTCGTCGTACCTACCGAGCTTGAGAAGCCTGTTCAGCTCGTCAATCAGCCCTCGCTCTGGCCTGGCCAACGGTCACTTCACCGCCGTCTTCTGGGTGGGGAACCGGTTCAGGAACCGCTCCTTGCTGATGCGGTAGTGCCAGCCGTCCAGGATGGCCTCTTTCTCCTTCCTGAGCTTCTCGATGAACTCTTTCGAGGGTTCGAGCTCCGGGAGCAGTGAGTCATCCGGTCCGAGGAGGAAGGTCCACTCTCCGCCTCCGCTCTTGAACCTCGTCCACTGAAGCGAGTTTAGGACGGCAGAATGCGCTGCCATGCCGTTGCCCGCCTGACCGTTGTTTCCGTTGCCCTGCGCGCTTCGTTCGCTGACGTCCTTCGGCAGGCCGACCACGTAGACCATCCTGTCCATCACCTTCACGAGGACGAAGCCCTGCGCCAGGAGGCGGTTGGCCTCTTCCAAGGTGGCTGCCTCCTTGATCTCAGTCATTCCTGAATATGGCGTCTCCAAATGTCGACCACCTCCGAGTCATTCTTCCTAGGTTTCTGCATCTCGATCTGACACTATTGCCGCTGGACTGCTTTTAACGTCGGATTCGGGCAAGAGTTTCCGGTATTCTTCGAGGAAGCGATCTTTGTCGAGGGACCCGCTGATGAAGTCAGCGAACAGCTCCTGTCTGTTCTGATTCCTTTCTCTGTCTTCCCCCTCGTAGCTCCCGTACGCGGCAACGCCTCCCCAAGCCACGTAGTTGTCGTCGACTATCATATCGCGGAAGCTTTCGGCGTCTTCCTCGGCAATCTCATTCTCGACTTCGCTGAGGGCCCTGTCCTTAGCTGCCATCACGAAGTTCCCGAAGTTTATGCTGCCGAGCTCCTCCTTCAGCTCGATTGCTCCCTCGACGGTGCCTGGATGATTCTTTTCCATGTCGTAGATGCACTCAAGGTCGAGAGTTCCGCAATCCAGCACCGAAGAGAGGATGCTCTCCGCAGTTTCGAGCTTGTCCCGGAGCTTGGGCACCTCGTCCCTCAGCTCCAAGACCCACTCGCAGAACCTCTTGAGATCCCTCCGGAGGTCGTCCTTCAGGGAGTCTAGCCTTTCCGACTGACCGTTGTCTTCGGCCATCAGGTCCTCACCGCCTTATTACTCAGTGGTTGCAGGAGCATCTGCAGTCCCCGTTTCCGGAGGCCCTGTGTTCGTCTCTTCCTTTTTGATGGTGACAGAATCGACAAGGCCTCTTTCGCATCTCTGCTGTGAGTTCCCTTCCCTTCACACTGTCGAATGGTACGAACTCCGGCACCTCGCCGAAGACCATTCTCCGGAACTCCCTGAGCCGTAGGTCTACCGTGTAGCCTTTGAATTCAGGTAGTCTGTGTGCCAATGGGATGCACCTCTGCACCTTCGCGAATTGTTGGCTCGCTATTCCGAGATCTGTCGGTCCAGCGAGAGCACGTCCTTCCTCATCTTCGTGACCTCTTCCGCGTTCTTGCTCCACTGTGCTGCGTTGAGGAAGAGCTCCCTCAGGCGCCCGTCCTTGACCGCCTTCACGACGTGCATGACGCTGTAGAGTATCTCGGAGTCTCCCAGCTTCTCGTAGTCAGCGTATCCTACGAAGTGATACGCGTAGAGCTTGCGGGGTTCTCCGAACTCCTTGAACTCCTCGTGGCCGGAGAGGTCCGTTTGGAACTTGGTGCCCCTGTAGGTCAGGAACACAGCCAGCTCGAACAGGAGGTCCTCGTCGCCGAAGACCAGAAGGTCGTCTCTCTCCGTGAAGTGCCTGGAAAGCGCGGGGTCGCTGTAGAGGACCAGGTGTGGGTCGCGTTGGAGGGTAGCCACCTCGTTGAAGGTGAGCTTCCCCCTGTTGGTGAGGACCTTCTTCCCGCTCAGCGTCTCGGCGAACTCGTGCAAGGAGACGCCGCCGCCCATCCTCGTGTTGTCCTTCACCAGCCTGTGCTTCGTCTTGAAGGTCGAGAGCAGGCAGAGGTAGGGCTGCATTTTGCCCCTCGGAATCCTGATTGGTGTCCCGTCGAGTGCATCGGCCTCCACTCTGGTGACGTGCCTCCTCACCGTCTCGAACCTACCCCAGCTGAAGTAGGCCGTGCCGGCGGTGTGGACCACAGCGTCTCCTAGCGGCACCTCCTCCCTCTTGACCAACGGCTTGTTCTCGCGGAGGAACTCGTCGGCGAGCCTGACGCCGTGCCTCTGGACCAGCTCCAGCAGCTCTTCGAGAGGTGTCTCGTTGTCTCTCACGAACCTGAATGCTATGGCTTCGGGGTCCACCGACCTGATCATTGCCACCTTGTGCCCATTGAGCGTCGGGAGGTAGAACAGCCCGCCTTTTGCGGGAAGCAGTTCAGCAAGGCTCTTCTTCTCCTTCTCGCCGTAACACTTCACCTCAAGGGTGACGAATCTGCAGACGTCGAGCGTCTCGGGCGGGAGGAACTTCTCCATTCCCAGGGCGTGGTATCCCTGCAACACTTCCTTGAACTGCGAGTCGTTGTACTCTGCGACCGAGCCAACGAGGATGTGCCCGATGGCCTCCGGGATTCTCGACTCCACCCTCTGCTGGATCGTCTTCGTGGACTGGTCGGTCAGCCTTTCTCGGTCCGCCGTCGGAGGGTACTTGCGCTCATCCTTGAGGTTCAGTATCCAGGCCGAGAAGGGCAGCTCTATTCTGGAGTCGACAGGGGCGCCAAGGAGGCGGACCTCCTTCTCGTCCGAGCCCTCCGACGTGACGGCGAGGCCTTTGTAGTCCTTCCTCACGACGAAGGCTGCGTAGAGTTCGAAGTCCTCGTCGGATATGTGTACGGGGAAGTAACTGACGACGTCGTGCCAGGCGTTCGTCTTCCTGACCATCTGCTCCAGTCGCTCGTCGAACTTCTTCGGGCCGAGCTTGTGCCTTCCCTTCTCTTTCGGGATGTCGGACCTGTAGTAGCTCTGCAGGTCCATGCTCTCTTCCAGATTGAGGAACGTCTCCACACCGGAGAACGCCGTACAGTCAATGATGTACTCAAGCAGGTCGGGGAGGGATATCCTCGCGTCGAGGACGAAGGTCACTCTCGTCCCATAGCAGTCTAGGTCGGGCTGCGGAAGCAGGTTGTATGCGACGCCGCTCTTTCCCATGACCGCGTACTTGCTGTTGTCCTCCCGAGAGAACGTCTCTAGGACCATAGTGTCGGTCAGAGTGGTGTATGCGGCCCTGCCCAGGCCGAACATTCCGACCTCGTCGCCGGAGAAGTTGTCGCTCCTGCCCAGCACGGAGTAGACCTGCAGGAACTTGTCCTGCGACATGCCCAGGCTGTCCACTCCCTGGATTACGAGCTTCCTCTGGGAGGGGGATATGGTGATCTCGACGCTCGGCTTCGCGCCGTAGATGCGAGAGGCCGTCCTGCACGCCCTGCACTCGTTGTTGTAGAACTCTCTGAAGCCCGACTTCGGGTTGGCGTAGAGGTCCCGCGACACCCTCTGGATTATCACGTCTTCTTCCAGCCTGACCTTGATCATCCCTCCGCTGGAGGCCTGCTGTAGCTTCGGAGCGTAGGAGAGCTCCTCGCTCCCCAGGGGGAGGGGATTCTCCTCGACAAGGGTGGGCTTGAAGATCCTGATCTCCTGTGTCATGCCTTGAAAGCGCCTCCTGAGACGCGAGGGGGTGAGCGTTTGCCCCCTCCTCTCAGATTCGCGGTCCTGCTCAATCCAGCATGACCCGGCCGATGTAGTCCCTTACGGTCCTGACTTCATACGACCCGGGCTGGAGAGACAGGGGCGCGTGCTGCGGGTGGGTCATCTCGGCCGGCTCGTCCAGCACGATGTACTGCTGGCTCCCTGAGGAGAAGACCTTGCCCTTCAGGACGTGCGGGTTGCCCGTCTCGCTCGCTATCCGGACCTCAGTCCCAGTCTGCTTCGCGCCCTTCGGTATGCTGCTCGGCGCTACGATCACGTCACCTTGTCGGAATATGTCCATTCTACATGCACCTCCAAGTGCTTTCTGGATTTGTCAAATTATTTGTCGAACGGTTTTCTCTCATCGCAACGTCCAGAATACGATGGTGTCTCCGAGTCCGCCTCCGGCGAGCCAGGTTTCGCAGTCGATGAGCGCCCTGTCCCTGTACTCCGGGGGCGCGTAATGCAGCCAAACCTGAGCGGTCTCATCTCTGCCTATCAGGGCGACCGCGTAGTTGTGGTTCCTGAACGCCCTGTACAGCCAATCGTTCTTCCCTGTCGCCGTGAAAAGGATCTTCGCGACCTTGGACCCGTCTCCGTAGGTGCTGCGTTCGAGGACATCCACGCGCACCCCCGCTGGGATTGAGAGGACGCCCTCCCGGGTCACGTTGATCATGCCTGAGTTGGGCTGGACTGTCAGCCCCAGCTCCTCAAGGAGGGCGTGCCACTGCCAGAGTCTGAGCAGGGGATCGATGGAGCCTGTGGCCGCTTGCTCGATTATCGCCTGCGACACCGAGGTCACGTCGCATACGCGAACCCCACGGCCGTTGAGGTCGCACAGGAAGGCACTCCCATCTTGCTCCTCTTCGACCCTGAGCGTGTCGGTCTCGTTTCTTGCTACGTACCTTATCGTCAAGCCATTGAACATCTTGTACTTGACGACGTTGTAGGGGTCTTTCTTCACCACCCTAACGGCGGAGTCGTCGAGGAATACCAGCGACTCGGCCCTCTCTTCAAGGAACCTCATGCGGGGCCTTGCAAGCTCAATATTCGCTTGCAAGCATGATCACTTCGTCCGCGAAGAAAAGTTCCAGCTCTTTCTTGGCGTCGGTGAAGTCGTAGCTCTGTTCGAAGAGGACGTTAACGTTCCCGTCCTCATAGACGACCTTGGCCTTTCCTTCTGGGAGCAGCTTGAGGCGGACGACCACGAAGTCCTGTCCGCGCACCTTCGGCTCCATCCTGAGGATCACGGCCGCATCGCTGACCATCCAGGAGTACCCATTTTCCATGATGTAATGGACCCCGTCGGTCGCGTTGATGCCGCCCATCAGGCGATAGTAGTGTTCCGACCCGTAGAAGCTGCCGAGGCTCTTCAGTTCTAGGTCTGGTTCTTGATGGTTTTCCAAGCTTTCGCCTCCTTTCACTGCAGGGGAGGGCTCTGCCCCCTCGCCAGGGTCCGCGGAGGCAGGTAGTGGATCCCATGCTTGGCGAGCAGCTGGCTCGCGATCGCCAGGTCCCTTCCCCTGACCTTCTGCGTGAGCTCAGAGTAGAGCCTCCCCTTTATCGCGTCGACGACCTCGCACATCGCCCTGTTGATGTCGGCGTAGTCTCCCTCCAGCCACCACGTGCTCCCGTACTCGGCGGACCGGAGACCGTTGTCGCTGTCGAACTGGTTCAGGAACCTGATCGTGGCTTCGGGGTTCTCGAAGAAGGTGCTGTAGAAGCCGTTTCTGTCGAAATGTGCGATAAAGGAGCAATGAAGGGTCAAATGTTTGTAGATTCTGTCCGTGAAGTGTTCGAAGCCGAAGCCCCGCTCCATGAACCTCTTCCACTGGGCTAGTACCAGCTCCTTCTCTTTGGCGCTCATGAACTGTACATCCTTGAAACCGACCATCTTTCATCTCGCCTCCTGTTGCTTTCTGAATTTGCTGCAGAACTCTCTAACGGTATACTCGGCGATACCAAGGGCCTCCGCCGCTTCTCTCTGCCTGATCACCTTCGGTCCGAGGTGTAGGGCTGCAACCCAGACCGAGCCGGCAGCCACTGTCTTGGGATTGAAACCTCCCAGGCCGCTGGCGTCTTCGGCCGTTCTCCTCGCCTCCTCAAGCAGGCTGGCGAAGTACCTGCCTTCGTCCAGGTTCGCCCTCTTGATCCGGTCCAGGACCGCGGCGTCGGACCGCAGCTTCGCCACGGCTCTCTGCATCAGCCCCTCGGCTCTGATTGCCGGAAGAGGAAGGGACGACTCCCTCCCGATGCGCAGCAGCTGAGACCTTGAGACAATGTGCCCTGTCTCAGAGTACGCCTTCTGCAGGTCGCTGAACCCAACGTGGGAGATTCCCGCCGACCTGCAGGCGTAGAGGAGCGAATAGGCAGATATCGCCGGCATCGCGACGCGGTACATCCTCCTGTCCGGCAGCAGCCTCCCGGCGATCTGGATCGCGTTCTGAACGATCCCTTTGGGCAGAAGGAACCTGCACGACACCCTCTCTATGAGCCTTGAGCACCGAATGGACGAAAGGTCGCGCCCGATGGCGTTCGCCCTCAGCCTCGTTACTCCGAAGACGTAGCCGGCCTTGGGGCCGTGTTCTCCCCTGCTTGGTACTCGCCCGACGTACGAGCCCAAGACTTCCAACGTCGTCCCTGACGCTTGCGAGATTCCAGACGACAGGCTGGTTCCTATCACCATGCCGCAGGAAGGGCATGCGAGCTCCCCTCCGGCGTCCACCAGCTTCGTTCGGCACTCAGGGCACTTGTCCTGGCTGGCGAATTCTTCGTACGCAGTCAACCCTAGTTTTCTCAAGGTTTGATACCTCCTTTGGTCGCTGGATTGATTCGGCTAGTCGGAATGCCTAGTGTGTCCCGGGTTGATGCAGAACAGCATCCATTCGCCTCTCTCGTCCTGAACGGCGAACGATCCCGGGACCTGCCTCGCGCTCTCCACGTCTTCCTCAGACCTTATCGTCCCGAGGTAGGTGGCACCCTTGGGAAGGCGCCCGCAGTACCTCAGGTGGCCTTTCACGTAGTCCTCGATTTCTATGCCGTCGGGTTCTCCTGTGGAGACAACGGCCGGTATGCGGTCGCAGACGCCGTTTGGCGGGCTTATGCCTTCGGCAGCCGCTTCCCTGAGCGTCTGCTCGGCTATGACTTCATTGGGTATCCTTACCCCGTTCACGGTCCACGTGACCACGTCAGGCCCGCACAGCCCGAGCCAGGTCCCGTGCCTGAGCTCTTCTCTCACGCGCACTCTTACGCTTGCCGCGGGGATGGCGGCGCTCCAGTGGCGGACGCGCCTTCGCACTTTGGCGGGGAGTCTCCCGAGTTGCCTGTCCTCGACCTTGGAGAGGAGTTCAGCGACTCCCATCTCGAGGAGAATCCTTGCTGTCACCCTGCCCCCGAAGAGCTTCTCCCCATCCTCCACAATGGGGAGAATCGACTCGTCAAGGAGCTTGGCCAGCCTCTTCGCGCCTGCAGTGTCCCCCTTCATCATCCAGAGGGCCTTCATCCAGGTTTTGTGGGGGACGTTTTCGATGTTGTAGGGGACCGAGAGGATGGCAGTCGTCTCACTCGCCCTCCTTCTCCGGTCCCTTGCGCGCTGGTCCTGGCCCAGGCGCCGGCTTGGTGCAGACCCTGACCGACGCTCCTATTCCCTCCATGACAACGTCAAGGAAGGCCAGCCTGCCGTTGGTCCATGCCACGACCTCGGTCGGCTTGAGGGAGTCCATGGTCGCCAAGATATCGGCCGCAGCGTTCGCGCTGTTCCCGAAGTAGCCCCGGTCCAACGCCTGCGCGTTGTCCGGACCATGTTCGGGCCCGCGGTACTCGACTGCCGTGACTTCCCTGACGCCGAACCCGATGTTCACGATGAACCTCAGCAGGCCGAAGCACCTGCCGCTGGCGGTCCTGCGGACATCGATGTGCGACTCCTCTGGCGATAGGCCGAGCTTCTCAGCCAGAGCCTCCATACTCTTCGTCACGAGTTCTTCCTTGATGCTCCAGAGCGCCGCCTCGTTGGCTGCGCCGAACCTGCTCATCCGGCTCTTCGATGCCTGGCCTGCTTTCGCCCGCACGTCTGGGTCGGATGGGATGGCGGCCTTGCCTTCGGCCAGAGCCTTGATCTCCCTCAGCATCCTGCCTCGTCCTCCTTGGGAGTCGCTTCCAGGACTGCAATCCAGGCGTCGGCCTCCTGCTCCTGCATCCTGCAACCCCTAATCGACTCAAGGGCCCTGACGTTGTCCCGGGGATCTCCCCCGAGTCCACTCTTCAGAAACCTAGGAACCGCGTACATAGGTGTCTACCTCCTGCCTTCGTCCTGGCGCGCGTCCATGGTTCGACTGGAGACGGCGCACCACCTCCTCTTCTCGGCTAGAAATTATGCAGCAAGAAATTGACAGGCTTCGGACGCTTCACTTCCTCCCCAACGGGAAGGCACGGGCCAAAAATGCGCCCGGTGCGTTCTTTCTTGCGGGTCCTCCGGTCACAGCGGCGTTCCCTCCCGGTGGCGGGTTGGAACTTGGTTTCAGCTGTGGCCCGGACCTGTCAAGGTCGGGGGTGGAGCCTCCGTGCATGCCATTCTTCCTGAGGCCGATAACAGAGGAGTTGTTTTACATCCGTCTGGGTGGATAGAGGGCATCAGCATGCCCAGAGGATGGCCGTTGATCCCAGACATTGCTATCCGGGTGGATGACGGTCAACCAAAGGTCGCCGCCGACTCTCATCCTATAATTCGAGTGGGGCGTCACCAGGAAATTGGAGAGAGGGTCGCAAAAATCGAACCTCAGCTTTCTCCGACCGAATACACTTGGTCGCACGTTGTGAGGGAACAAGCTCAGATGATGGCAAATGGCACGAACTCGTGACAAGATGGCGCGAACTCAGATGATGGCGTAAGCTGATGGCGCGTACTCAGATGATGGCGCGAACTGATGGCGCGAACCCGTGGTAAAGTGGCGCCAACTCGAGGTTTGGCGCGATGTGATGGCGCGAATGTGCAGCAAAGTGGCGCCAAACTGGGTCGATGGCCCGTACAATGGCACGAATTTGCGCCAAGTTGGCGTGAACTTCTTGCCGAGGTAGAATCGTCTCTGGGACGGACTTTCGCGCCGTTTCTTCAGGGGAATCCTTCCCCGACGGTCAGGATGTCGAGGCATCTGCACTCGACCCCTGCACGAACCCATCGTTTGTGACGGGATTGGTGGTTTCGCTCAGCCACTCAAAGATGTGACCAGTGTATTTTGGTGAGATACAAGCGCGCTAGAGTATTTAACGCGGAAAAAGTCGGCGCGAATTCCTTCGTGGCTAACTGCTCGCTGGAGGAGAATCGTTCCTCTCAGACTGCTTTTCTGTTTGGAGCTCCTTCTTTAGCTTCTCCGCAGCCTCCTTACCCTTCTCTGTGACGAAGTACTTCCTCTTCACTGAAACAAGGAGGCCCCTCTCCACCAGCTTCCCCAGTTGGCGCGTAGTCGTGCGTCCGCTCAGCCCGCATTCCTTTGCTATCTCGTCCCACCTGCTCATGCCACCGACGCAGACGCTGTAGAGCACCCGCCTCATGGCGGCCTCGTTCCTATCATCCTTCTTCGACATCTTCCCTACTGCTTGAGCTAGGACAGGCTCAGGCTCCCCGCGTTCTTTCTCAGTCGCAGTAGACTGATGTTGTTGAGGTGCTGCTGCAGGTCCCGCCCCTTCTGGTTTCTCTTCCGCGGCCTGCGCGTCGCGAGAGGGGACAGTCGCAGGTCCCTCAGTCGACTCAGCCGGAGGTAGGGCGGAACCTGCGGTGGGGAGAAGGGTCCCGGCCTCTCCCTCGCTCGGAACCCTCTCCTCCTCCTCGATCGCCTTCTTCAGCGCCTCGGTAGAGAAGCCGAGTTCCTTCACCACTTCGACAGAGAAGCTCGTCGGGTCCTTGTCTGCGAGTATCCTCTCAACGTCGTTCTTGTGTTCCTCCGTGATGACGGCGAAGATGATTTTCCCAAACTCCCTGTCCGTGCACTTGTCGTAGTTCTTCTTCACCTGCTTCTGGTTCTTTTTGGGGTTCGTCTCTATCTCGATGGCCGTCGCGCCTTCGTAGTCCCAGTGGTAGGGGTCGATCTTCGTCCCCTCCTCGTCTTCGGCATCCTCCTTAGTTTTGCGCTCCAGTGGCCTGAAGACGATCAGGTCTGGGAGCTTCGCGTGCCG
Source organism: Nitrososphaerales archaeon (assembly GCA_050011715.1). Lineage (GTDB taxonomy): Archaea > Thermoproteota > Nitrososphaeria > Nitrososphaerales > Gagatemarchaeaceae > UBA183. The sequence goes on from JBEKIO010000007.1 coordinate 44,439, forward strand.
CTCTCCGTAGTCGGCGGTGACCCAACAGAACTTCTTCCTGTACTTCGCTATGTAATGGTCCATGACCCTCAGGTGTATCGGCCCGCCGGCCCTTGGAGAGACTATCCTCGGCCTGGCGAAGAACTTCTCTCTGGCGAGGGGGGTGAGCTCGTACTTGAAGGACTTCGCCCTGTCCACCTCGTCCTGATTGGTCATGGCGGGCTCCCTCCAATCGGTCACTCCTGTGCCTGGATTCGCCGCCAGCACCAGGTCGAGCGTCGCGGCGCTTCTCAGGAAGCCTAGGTCCTCCAGCTTGAACGCGGCCTTGAGCAGTATGTTGGGGTCCTTCCACCGGAACTTCTCTCCGAAGTACCACCTCATGTAGCCGAAGGTCGGCCTGTGCACGCTGCCCGGCAGGGCGAAGTAGAACAGGTAGAAGAGAATCGCACCGTTCACGAAGTCGACCAGCGGGCGCCCCTTCTCGACGAGCATCTCTTCGAGGAGGTTCTGGTATATCGGCGCCCTGTCCTCGACTGCGCCCCCGTACTTCTTTTCCATCTCAGTCCGCATGAAGTTGATGACATCCTCCTGAGTGTGAACCGGAGAGGGTATGGGGTCGATGGGCCACGTCTCCGCCCCCTGCAGGCCAGAGGCGCTTTGCGAGTTCCTCTTCACTGCGATGTGATACTTCGGCATCAGTACCAGCTCTTCCTTGTATTTCTCTCCCAGGACCTTGGAGAGCTTTGATGCGTCGTCGGGACTGCAGCGCAGGGCGCATACCGTCCCGGCGTTGGCGAGTATCGCGTCTACCAGCCCGTCCGACTCTATCTGGGAGAGGTATTGGTGGGCGAAGCAGAGGCTGAGGCCGAACTTCCTCCCTTCTGAGAGCATCGTCGTCAGCATATTGAGCTTCTGGACGTTCTGGAACTCGTCTATGAAGAGGATCACCGGAGTCCTCGCCGAGGGACCCTTCCCCTCCTGCTCGAGACTTCGCGCCCTCGCCTGGACCAGGAACCAGATCTTCATCACCAGGGCGCCGGTCACCATCTCCCGAAAGTCGCCGGGGAGAGACTTGTCGAGCCTCAGGACGGTGGCGCGCCCGGGCACCAGCATCCCCTCCATGTCGAGCGTCGTGTTCCTTGCACAGAAAGTCCTGGAGGTGAGGGAGTCGGGCGGCATGACGAAGTTCGATATCCTGTTGAGGACGGGGGCGTAGGCGTTCTTTTCGAGAGCGGCGATCGCTTCCATCGTCCTGACGAGTATCTCCTCGGCTATGTCCGCCCTCCTGAAGATGCTCGACACCTCCTCCCTGTCCCGCCTCGACAGCTCGGTCATGAAGTTGTAGAGGTCGAGGAACGTGGGGTTGTCCCCGAAGCTGTAGAGGAAGAAGAGCGTGCCCCTATAGATCCAGTGCAACCTGGGGGCCATCGAGGGGTCCGTCTTCACCAGGTCCTGCAGAAGAGAGACGAGCTCCCCTACCTGGGTCTGCATCTGAAGGGCCTTCTCGTGCTTGTCCTTCAACGGCGGGTAGAGCCCGACAGGGTTGAAGGCGAAGCTGACGTTTAGCGGGTCGAGAATCGTAAGGTTCTTCCAGTCCTCGAGGGTCTCCGCGAGCAGGAGAGATGCGTCTCCCGCGGGGTCGATGAAGACGACGGAGCAGGGGAACTCGCGCTGCCCCTCTTCCCCCAGTAGGAGGAGCATCATCCGAAGAAGGAGGTTCGTCTTCCCTGTGCCCGTTCCTCCCAGGACGTAGATGTGGCTGGTGAAGTCATCAGCCGAGAAGTAGTACCCGTCTTCGTCGCCCATTGAATCGAGAATGCTATCCGGTTCTTAACGAAGGGCGATGGCGCGCAAGGAAGCTTCCGAGTCTACTCGCAGGAGGACGTCGCGCCAGTTGCTGCGAGACCTCCCCTGCCAGTATCTGAAGATGCGCCGGAATGGGGCTCTTTTCCCTGAACGAGATGCCACCGTAGAGCGAAGACAGCATGTCTTCGTACCGCCGGAGGTCTCCCGAAGTCTCCGAGCCAATCAACAGCTCCGTTTTCTCGCTCTCCTTCGAGTAGGTCAGCTCGAAGGTCCTCTCAGTATTCGAGGCCAGGTGTCTCAGCCTTGCGGCGCCAGCCTCGTCAAGCTTCTCCTTGAGGGCGGGGATCTTCGAGACGGCCGCAACTCGGAAGCCGTCTTCCTTCCCAGCCTCATTCTCTCCCTCCGTTCCTCCCTGACTCCCGCCGCCTATCCTCCATTGCGTCCTCTTAGTGGTGCTCCTGCTTACCGCACCGCCAAACGCATCGGCGAGCGACCCGAGGCTGCCAATAATCGGTCCTGTCGGTATGTGGATGTAATAGGGCAGCTCGTCCGTCGTGAGCATGAGCTCGGGGGAAGCCTTCCTGGCCTTTGTCCCGTAGTGCCGGAGATACTCCGCCGGGTCGGCCAGGACCCTTCTCCTCACAAGCCAGGCGAGCATCCTTGGGTCGCGCAGCGGGACTACGGCGAGCCTGTCTGTCTCGTCGCTGCAGTTGCTGAACGCGCCGAGGTCGGAGAGCGTGTCAACGTCGCCGATCCACATCCCCCTGATCGCCATCGAAATCGTCGGCTGCGACTTGACAGCGTCTATCTTCTTGACCTTCTCCTGGATGCTCCTGTACCATTCGGTGCCCCTCTCCTTCCTCTCAACCGTGTACTCCTTCCCCTCGCCGTCGGTCTTCGTCTCCGGCGTGTCGGCGTACTTCCTGTAGTAGCTGAGGTCGGCCTTCAGGCCGACCAGCTGGGCGTGGTAGTCCAAGTTCCTGAACACGAACTGGACCCAGGCAAACTCCGGCCCTTTCAGGGACACCTCGTGGATAAGACTGCCCACGAACTCCTGCGCGGGTTCGTACTTCGGGGTCGACATCACGTGGCCGTTCCTGAGCTCCACCGTGAAAAAGTGGACACTGTCGAGGTCCAACGCCCTAAACCGCCTCGCTTTCCTTCTCTCCCAGGCACCTTATCATCGAGCTCATCCGGGGCAGCGGCAGCGTAGTTCTGTTGCGATGGATCGGGAGCGGCCCGAGGTAGTTCCGCCGGAGGAGTGCCAGGAAGTACGAAGCGGGGATGAACTGCAGGAGGAATAGTACCAGACCCTTGAGGCCTGTAAGAGCCGGTACCAGAGACAGGGTTACGGGCAGGAAGAGCTCAGGACAGAGCGCCGCGAGCAGAGCGGTCGGCAGGATCAGCTCCAGTACGAACTTCCTTGTCCTTGTGTCCGACGGCCCCTCCACTCCCTGCTTCACAAGGCCGACCTGCACGAGGGCTTCGGCCCATGCCTTCATGCCCGTCTTCTCCTTCAGCGGATGGGCGAGCCTAGAAGGCTCGTGCCTGTAGAGTAGGGCATACAACATGAAGAACTGGACGAGCGGTGTATACATCACCAAGATCTCAGGAAATGTCGACAACCCAGCAGCGAATGTGCCCGGGGCCGTTTAACGCAGGGGCATCGTCTTCAATCAGTCCTGAGAATGTTGTTGAGTTTCCTCGAATAACCGCCTTGCCTCCTCAACCTCCTCCGCGAAGTTCAGGCTGTCTCCCCTCCGATAACATGCACCCTGCCCTCGGTAGAACCGCCCCAGAATCCTTGCCTCGATCAGGATCGCGCCCATGGGCTGGAACAGGTGCACGAGAGCGTCGTCGAAGTCTTGCGGCCTTCTGGAGCAGTCCGAGAAACTGACGCCCGACTGACCGAGCCACCAAGAAGTCGAGCGCTTCCCGCTCGCGCTCAAGACCTCTGCCATGACAGATTCGCAGGCTTCATTCAAGCACGACTCGAAATCTGGCATCTGAAGCAGGAGTTATGGAGTGGTTAAAACGAAGTCGTCTGAGTCAAGAAACGGACTATGCGGGCTGGAGGATTTCATGCACCTTGATAGACAACCATGAATGCGCCCGCCTTCAACGTGACACTGCCACAGTTCTGTGTGCAATGGAAGTCGATCTGTAAGGTGCCACTCGTACTGCCGACTGTGACTACCCCTGATATGACAACAAGCCATTCCTCGCCGAGTGCTCCGAAAGAAAATGCAGTCGTGTCTTGAATGTCAACTCCAGCAGAGGTTATGCAACCGCCGGGCAAGTTAGCCCCACTCTCCGTCGAGGCGCCAGTGCAGACAATCTGAAGCGCAGCCCCAGCCGGCAACGTGTGTATCTGGAACGCGAATTTTTCCACGCAGGTGCCACAGATAACCTCGGTATAGGCTGTGAAGGCATAGTTAGTACTCGCCGACATGGCGAATGTCAGTCCCGTTGACCTGACTGTTGTTCCTGCCGTGGATGCGTCGGCGGTTGTCCTGACAAGGGCTGCTGCTCCCCCGCCCGAACTGCTAGATGATGTGTACCAGAATGCGTTCCCGAATGAGGTAACAAGGCCCACCAAGCTACCGGGCGCTGCGCCCGAGATTATCGAATTGTACTTTGAAAGACAGGTGGCTCCACCGCAGCTGCCTCCCGGGATGATTGACTGCACCAGGACAGAGGCTCCCGAGGGGAGGATTGTGGTCTGTGATAGGCTATACACGGTACCGTTCGCAAACTTCAGGACCACTGCCACCACGTTAGAAGAGATTGCGCCGTCGTTTGTCACAGTAAGACCTGACGAAGGGGAGCTGTAGATCAGCTCTTCGGCCCCACGCTGGTTCACGAGCTGCTGGACCTGTTGCGCCGCCTGAATAGACTCAGCTTGAATACTGGACATGTAGGCTTGGGCGCCAATGGCGACCATGAATACGACAACGAATAGGATCGTCCCGATTATCGAAGCGACCCCCTTACGTTTGCGTCGAATGTTCATCTCGGATTCACTCGCTCACGGCCTTTAACGTTCACGACGGGACAGCCACAGCGAGTGTCTGTTGCCAGCCCGACCCTACTGCCCTGAAGCCAGTTGGGATGCCGTTCTCATTCGCCTGTGACAGTCATGACCGAATCTGGGACTAGCGTCCCTGTCGTGCCAGCAAGCGTCTGGAATTCCGCATTGAACGCGCCGCCGGTGGAGCCGAAGGTGACATAGATGGTAACCTGATACCAGCATTGACTCGACGAACTTGTGCAGTATGTCGCCCCAGTTGTCACTCCGATTGGGGTATTGAAGCTGGAAGTACAATTCTGTGCTGACGCGGGGAGAGCACCTGCTATCGACCCGCAGGCAAACATGGTCGCTCCGGCGGGACCCGATACCCCAAACTCCATTCCTGGGGACTGCTGCACTGACTGATAGTATCCCAAGGACAGAGTCACCTGGTAGAGCGTGTTCGCAGTTCCGGTGAATGAGAACGGGGTGATTGCAATCCAGCCTCCCCCGGGGTTGGTAGACTGCAAGGCCGTGGTAACCCAGACAAGAGGAGAATCCTGACCGGAGGGCTGTGGGGGGCCAGCCCCTGCAACGAAGTTCGCCGTCTCGGTGATCAGGCTGTTGACCGCGGCAGTTGCGGGGTTGGCGTTCCCTGTGTAGGAGCCGGTGCCCGTGCCCGTCCACGAGGAGAACGTGTATCCGGGCGCCGCGAAGGCCTCTATCGGAACGAGCTGCCCATAACAGTACGCGGTGACCGAGCCCGGGTTCACGTACCCTGACCCTGCGGGGGAGACCTGGGTGGACAGAGTGAAGACGCCGTTCGTGCAGGAGTTCGGCGGGAACGTCGTCATCAGGTTGGACCAGTAGGTACTGCCAAAAGATGTCACCAGCCCTATGCTTCCGAGAGTGGGGTTGGCGACGAGAGCGTTGTACCTCGAGACGCACGCCGCGGTGCCCGGGGTGCAGGTCCCCGAGGGGACCATCGACCCCACGAGCGCGTTGGTCTCAGCCGGGAGCGTGGTTGCGGTGAACGGCGGCGTGGACCCGGGATTGAGGTTGTACACTGTCCCGTTCCGGTAGCTCAGCAGCATGGCCATGAGCTTGGACGTCGCTGCTCCGATGTTGGATATGGTCAGGCCTGACGAGCCTATCGTGTACTGGAGGTTCTCCTGCCCCTTCATGTTGGCGACCTGCTGGGCCTGCTGCCCGATCTGGTTCGACTGAGCCTGCAGACCTGAGATGTACACCTGGGCGCCGATGGCGACCATCAAGACCAGGACGAAGAGGATCGTGCCGATGACCGAAGCGACGCCCCGCCGTCTGTTCAAGAGCCTCAGCATGAGCTCAGCGTCTCCTATTCATTCAGCTCGTCCACCCAATTTAACGGGGCAACCGTCGTCATCCCTGTCACGCCCCGACCACCACAGCGGACACCTGCTGCTGCGCGGCTGCCGAGGTGCTCACGATAATGGACTGACTGGTGCCGATGAAAGACGCGAAGGGGTTGCCGTAGACCACGACGGTCACTGTCAGGGACTGGCCTGCCCCGACCGCGACCGCGGCCGTGACGGATGCCGCGTTGGCACCGGGCGGGCTCGTGCTGGAATAGAGGGTCGAGACCTCAGAGCTTGAGAGAGCGCGGTTGTAGATGCGAACATCATCGGCCCTACCGGTCAAGTACCCGCCATAGTTGTTGCCGCCTATCCAAATCGGCTGCGTTCCAGTACTGTAGGCAGGCTCTGAGTTAGTGCAGGTCGTTTGGGCGCCGTTGACATAGCCGCAATAATACGTGCCATCATAGGTCACTGCGATCTGCACCCATTGATTGTTGGGCAAGGAACCGCCGAGATTGAAACCTGTAGTAGTGATTCCCACATACAAAGCGCCAGAGACACTTCCAATCATTATGCCCTGATTGACGTTGGTCCCAAACATTTGGTCGACCCATGCGGTAGCATAAACCCAGATAGACAGTGTAATCCTTGGCGGAACTGCAAAGGACGAAGCGGTTTTGACGTACTGGCTGCTTGCACCTGCGAAGCTCAGGCAATCCCCGAACTTGCAGCTCGCTCCCGACTGCCACGTCGGCGAGTTATACAGCGTTCCGGTGTTCCCGCTCCCGCTCAGGTCGAGTGCGGAAGTCCCCGATCCTTCGTCCATCGGCCAATACCCCACCAGTCCTGTCGTCAGCGTGTTGATTGCCGAGCCGGTGGCGGTGTTCGTCACGACGAGGCCGTACGGGCCCAGCGAGGAGAATCCTATGTTGGTAATCGTGAATGATGTGAAGGGGATGGTCCCGGTGTTCGAGATCACCATCTTCTCGAGCGCGACCCCCGACCCCTGCCTGATCGATACGTCCGAGAGCGTGATGGAAGACGAGTTCTGGACCGGGGCGGAAAACTTGGTCGTTGTTGCGTACACCAGAGCAGACCCGCCTATGACCACGCCAATCAGGATGAATGTCTCTAGGTAGGTCGAGACGGCTCTCCTTCGCGATTTCCTAGTTTCCAACCTGGACCTCGTCTCCACTTGCGTCCACGAGCAGGAAGGTCTGACCCGCAGGATGCGCGCACGAGCCGAGGGTCAGGGTGAGGACGGTCATGCTCCCTGCTGAGAGGGTGCCGTAGGGCCCGCCTGCAATCAGGCTTCCGTTGATGAAAATCTCACCCGGCGTGAAGGCCACCGAACCGTAGTCGTAGAGTGCCAAAGTGTAGCTCTTGCCCTCCGTGTAGCCGTGGTATGAGGGACAGCCGGCCGTGCCGGGATAGGGTACGGTCCCGTAGACCAAGGAGATCTGCTTGCCTGCCGAGGCCTCCTGAACGAGGATGCCGAGGGAAGCCGAATTGCTCGAGAGATTGAACTGATTCACGGCAGCGATGGTGACGACACTGCCGAATGAAAGCGTGACACCGATCATCATCAGGGAGGCGTACAGCTCGCTGACGCCGTGTCGTTTCGAAAGTCTCACGGCTGAGGAGGTGGCTGTGGCTTAAAAGAAAAGGGGAAGGGCTTTCGAGTCAGCCCTATTCCTATGGCAGCGATGATGTCTGGGCGGAGGCTGTGCCGAGGAGGACGGTTATCGACTGGGCAGTGCCAGAGCCGTGGACGGGCATTGAAGCGAACGTTCCTGCTGAGAATGGACCGTTGAGGATCAGGGTGGTCTGAGCTCCGGCAGCGATTGTTGTTCCTGTGCAGGTGAATACGATTGGTCCTACCGCGGCCATCAGGGCCCAACCTGACGGCGACGAAACTATGGAGCACGGGGCGGCGCATGCCGGGGCCACGGTCGCACTTGTACCTGCGAGGGTGACCAGACATGTTGTAGTGGTGCAAGCGATGGCACTGCTCCCAGTATTCTTGATGGTGATGGCCAGGGATACGGGGCTGGCGGTGGCCGACGCTCCTCCGGTGAGCGACACCGATACCACCTGGATGCTCGAATTGGTTGATGCTGAGCCCGCCAGGCTGAAGACGGCCGCTGTTACGACTCCGCCGACGGCCAGGACTGCTGCTATGATGATGAATAGGTCCATGCTCTGTGAGATTGCTCTGCGCTGATGTGTTGCGATTTGACGGTTGATTTTCATCGGTGATGGAGAGTTCCACCGCTTATAACGGCAGACCCGACGGTTTCCGGCAGAACCCAAAGCGTTCGCGGCTTTACAACACGTGAAGCAAGGAGGCCAAGTTGACCGACGACAGGACATACGTCACGACCGCGGCTACGAGGACGTTCCCCGAGGGCCTTAGCGTGTTCTTGACGGTGTAGTCAGTCATCTTGGCCCCAATTATCCCCAGGGCAGCCGAGGATACCACGACCAGCAGCTTGGAGACTTCGAGCAGCTGCGGGGGGATCGTGCCGATTGACACCCCCAGCAAGTGCGCCCCAGCCAGGCCGGGCTTGATGGTGGAGCTGAAGGACGACAGGACCCCGCTCATGAAAGCCACGCCGAAGACCAGGAGGATGGGCGAGATGTACGAGAGTATGATGTATGGCTTCATCTCGGCCCGGGTGTTCTTCCTCATCTCCACCACCTTTGTGGTGTACGCCGTAAGCTGGTGCATCGTGTCCACCGTGCCACCCCCGGAGTGCCACATCTGGCCCAGGACGAAGAAGACCATTCTCCCCAGCCTGCTCCTCGGGTCGATGCCCTGCTCATTAAGAGGGACGCCTGCCTTGAGCTGGGCGGCAACCCCTGCTAGGACCCTGTCAAACGATGGATTATACCTGTCGTGAGCCGCAATGGACATGATAGCCTTGTTGAGGTCGTATTCCTGCCTCTTGAACTCCGTCAGGTCTTTCATGAACTCGGGGAGCGCCTCGTCTATCTCATTCATCTCCTTGCGCTGCTCGTTCACCGAAAAGCCGTAGAGGACCAGGAAGAGGAAGAGGGCTGACGCCGCAGCCAGCCAGAGTTCTCCGGTGACCAGGCCCATTCCCAGCCCCGGGATGGAAAGCAGGAAGCTCCGCCTGCCGTTCCCCACGAGGGGCTCCTCGCCCACCGGCTGCATCCGCCCGGCCATGAAGACGAGCAGTATGGTGAAGAGCGGGACGCCGACGGCAGTGAAGGCCGTGAGGCCTATGGTCGACTCCCCCGGGGAGAACATGCCTACCACGAGGAGCATCAGGGGAATCACGCCGAACACGGTGATCATCATGCTGCCGATGACCCCGGCCCTGCTCGCATACCTAGTCCAGCTCTCCTCGAGCTCCCTGAGGAGGGACCCGCTCTCGCCCTGGAGGTACAGGGGGATGTCCCCTCCCGACCGCACCTTGCTCGTGTACCCGTAAAGGAAGGTGCTGAACTTCTTCGAGGGATGGTACGATGCCAGCCGCTCGAAGGACGCGGTGGGGTCCATGCCGAAGACCTCCACGTCCCGTTTGACCAGCAGGGCTTCTCCCTTTATGGCCCTGAAGATCTTGGTGTCGGCTACGTCCTTGAATATCGCGTACAGGGGGACGCCGGCGCTGCCGAGGACGTTTACCAGGATAGAGAAGAAGGGCAGCTCACGCTCGACGCCCTCCTGCCGCTCTCCGCGTTTGCTCCGGAGCTGCATCTCAGGGTAGATATAGACAAAGGCAGGGACCAAGACCAAGAGGGCCAAGGGGTACCAGACAAGCAGGCCCAGGAGCACTGCGGCTGGCACCAGGACCATCGCGGCTATGATTGCCTGGGTTATCGACTTCGCGGCCATGGTGTAGGGGTTCCCGATGACTCCGGATTGCGAGAGGAGAAGGGAGAACCTCTGCGCCCTGAACTCGGCCAGTTTCTTCAGCCGGCCCCTCGCCGTCACGAACTTCACGAACTTGTCTTCGGTCAGGGGCTTCAGGGAGGGCCTCTGGACCGTCCCCCTGAACGGGTAGATGTTGCGCAATGAAAGGGCGGTGAATATGAGCAGGGCGGGGACGGGGACAAACAACCAGTCTTCCCCGCCTGTCCGGTAGGCGTAGAGGAGTGCCAGGGCCATGCTTGTCGTAACCACAGCGGCCGGAAGGCGCAGGTCGAGCTGCAGCCCGTTCTTGGAAAGGCTGCCGAAGCTGAGGTTGCGCACGATTGAGTAGAACAGGGCGACGAGGGCCCCCAATCCCGCGTTGAGAAGGAAGAGGGCCTCGACCTGGCTCCCGATTGTCGTGGGGTTTGGAACGAGAGAGGACGCATACAGAGAGAGTATGGCGAATGCTAGCATAGTCAGATAGGTCCGGTTGAATCTTCGATTCATGGCTGAGGACCCCCGGGCGGAAGCTTCTCGACCGCCTGCAGCTCGCGCGGGAACTCCTTTGCGACGTAGCTCCGCACCATTGTAGAGAGGTCCGTGGATGAGAACCCCTTGTTGCTGATGGCGTTGGAGACGTATGCTGCCCGATTCGTGAGGTTGCTCAGCACGTGGGAGGGCGTCCACCCGAACCCCTCCGCGATCTGCTTGAGCCTGAAGCTTCGCTCTGCGACCTCCTCCGGGGTGGTCGGGGAGAAGGAGTCTGCGGCGTGGTCGTACTTGAAGACGTTCAGAATCTCGTGGCCGTTCGGGTCCACCGGCCGGATCTCGTCGACGCTGACCACCCTCCTGACCACCCTCCCGTCGGGGAGGATGACCTTCCTCATCGTGGCGATCGCAGTGATGTCGCGTACGTGCCCTGCTGCGAACCTCATCGGGGGCGTGGTCACGCGCTGGACGCACCTCTCGGCGTCTTCCGCGTGGACCGTGGTTATCGTGGAGAAGCCGAGGGTGATGGCCGCGGCGACCGTCTCAGACTCCTCACCTCTCATCTCTCCGAGGCTGAGGATGGTGGGTGAGAACCTGAGGGCGAGCTTGAGGAGGTCGGACAGGCCGTACTCGTACTTCCCGGAGGTGGGGGAGAGCCCGGCCCTGTAGCCCCTGGTCTTCAGCCTCTGCCAGTGCAGGTGGTCGGGGAGGTTGATCTCGAGCACGTCCTCCGCGGTGACGACCTTGGCCTTCGGGTTCATCATGGCCAGAATCGCGTTCATCAAAGTGGTCTTGCCCGAGCTGGTCTCTCCGGCGATTAGCACGTTAGTCGTCTTCTCGAGGAGGAGCCAGAAGTAGGCCGCCATCAACGCGGAGAGGGTCTTGTGGCTGGAGGCTTCGTCGTACTTCAGGGGAGCTTCGACTACCCCCGGCGGCGCGGCTCGGTATGGCCCGACCAGCTCCGGAGTCGCCAGCTGCACTATCGTCAAAGGGTTCTCTTTCTGCTTCCTGATCGTGAAGGTCGAGCCCGGTCTCGAGATCTCGTCTCCCAGGGTGGCTGAGACTCTGCGGTCCGATGCCCCGTGGAGGGTCACTTCGAGAGAAGGCTGTGCAAGAGAGACCGTGGTCCCCCCGAACTGGGCCATCCTGCGGATGAATGCCTGGAGCCTCTCTTCGCTCCCGTACGCGACGTTCGTCTCCATGAACATGTACTCGGTGTACCTGCGGTGGAAGATCCTGACGGGCTTGTCCCAGCGGGTCAGCGATATCTCCTCGATCAGGTCGTCGTTCACCAGCGGGTCGACCTCCCAGAAGCCAGAGAAGTCCTTCAGCAGGTAGTAGAGGAACTTCCGGTGCGCCTCCTCCACCACGGAGAGAAGCCCTGCCTTCTCGGCCGTCTCCCAGAGGTACCTTTCGAGGACCTGCCGTGGGCTCCCCGAAGTCTCGACCGGTATGGCGTTCCGCAGGTTGTCCTTGAGGAGGTTCAGGGCCTGCAGCTGCGCGTCGGTGAGCGGGGGAAGCCGGACGACATACTGTCCGAAGGAGTCGTTGTCGACCAAGAAGACCTCTGCGGAAGAGTCTGGCCCGACGTTCGCTGGCACGCGGTACGAGTCGATCACGTTGCCCTGGAGGACCAGAGGCGGGGGCTGCTCCGCCCCTGCCGGCTCTATCACCTTCGCAACAGGTGCCTTCTTCCCGAATGGCTTCAATTGGACAAAACGTGAGGGCTTCTTCACTTAAAACGCGGTCAGGCTGTGACAGAATCCCGCTCGTTGGGGTCTTGCAAGAGGGCCCTCCCCTTTTTTTCCACTTCTGCCACGACTTCATACAGGAGGTATGCGCCTATGGCACCCATTGCGACGGAGTCGAGGACATTGGGGAACCAAGGGAAGTAGACCCATCTGCCGAAGTAGCGGAGGAAGCCGATAGCAAGTCCTATCGCCAGGAAGCCGAGAAAGAACTTGATGGAGTTAAGCCGGGGAGGCTTCATCGAACTCAACCGCCAAAACGCGGGGGATTACGCGCAGGACTGCGTGAGTACGATTTCCTTGAGGACCGGCCTGAACTCTTTTTCCATATTCGAATGGCCGGCTCGCGCTTAAAAGAACCGGGCCTGGGTCAGGCCTTTGAGAGTATGGACGAAGTCAAGCTCAAGCCGATCGGGGAGGTGCACACGCGCGCCACGCCGGACGAGATTAGGTCTCGCAAAGGCAAGCGCGAGGCGGAGGTGGAAGTGTACGAAAGGTTCGAGGATGCGCTGGACGGCCTCGAGGGCTTCTCGCACATATTCGTGATCGGGTACTTCCATCAGCTGAGGCGGGAACAGGTCGGACCGCTGAGGGTGAAGCCCAGGGGCCTCCTGAAGCAAGGCCTCAGCCTAGAAGAGCTGCCGACGCGCGGAGTCTTCGCGCTCGACTCTCCGACCCGACCCAACCCGATAGGACTCTCCCTGGTCCGCCTGGTCAGAGTGGAGGGCAGGACCCTGCACGTCGCCGGGCTGGACCTGTTCGATGGCACCCCGGTTCTGGACATCAAGCCCTACCAGCCTCAGTACAGGGCGGAGGACTACAGCTTGCCCGAGTGGTACATCCAACTGCGCGAAAAAACAGGTCACGTGTAGGCGGGCTGGTTGAAGTGCCTTCGGCAAGACGGGATGTACGTGCGGCCATTGACTCGGGCCTTTACCAGCTGGTCGTCAGGCTGCGTGAGACGCGCGAGATACGCGTAGGCCGTCACGGTCGCTTCTCCTTCCCGGCAGGTTTCTATGTCTACACGGGCAGTGCCAGGCGGGGCCTCGAGTCGAGGATCGCGAGGCATGTGAGACGGAGAAAAAGGATGAGATGGCATATCGATTACCTCCTAAGACACGGCCGGATCCTTGCGGTGAGGAGGTATGACAGCGACCAATCGGAGTGCGAGCTCTCTAGGAGGGTGGGGGACTTGCCGGGCAACAAGATCATCGTTCCTGGCTTCGGCTCATCGGACTGCGAGTGCCCCACCCACTTGTTCTACTTCCGGCGGAACCCGGCTCAAGAGCTGGGCTGATCCGACCCGGCCGGAAGTCTTGTCATAACAAAGGGGAGGAGAGAGTTGTGTCTCTCCACTTTCTACTCGTTCCCGCCGCTCACGGCTTCGAAGAGGGCAGGCCCCAGTTTCACCGCAGCTATCACGCCCAGCACGAGGGAGGTGAAGATGAGGAGGGCATTGAAGAGGTTTAGGAGGCCAGTGGGAATTGTGGGCGCGGTTGCTCCCGTGGCGACGTTCCAGACAGTGCATATCCCTCCGGTGTTGGTTGCGCACGTGAGACCGTACCCCACGCCCGGAAACGGGGCGACGCCGAACGAAGAGGCCGCTATGTACTCCAGGAAAGAGGCCAGAAGTGGTATCGCAAACAGGATCAATATGATGAGGGCGTGCTCGAATAACACGCTCATCGAGCGTGCTCTTCTGCTGCTCATTACTTGTCAGCCCTCCGAATGACGATCTCCTTTGCGTCCCAGGTTACCGACACTTTGTTGCCGGCGCTTAATCCCAAGCTCCTGAGCTGGTCTGTGAGAGTGAGGAGAAGGCTTTTGCCTGAATGGGCGACTGTTGCGATGATACGTTGTTTTTCTTCGGACATTGTTGGATGAGGTCGAAGGAGCTTATAACGAGAAACGGGCGGCAGGTCTGACCTACTGCGTTATAGAAAGATCAGAGTCCTGGGATTCTGTTAACTCACCTGCGCGGGCAGTCAGGACATCTCACGGAGATGCAGGATATCTCATATCGAGTCGTGATTCATCCAGATATCCATGAGGAACCTGCTTTCGTTGCGCGAGATATCAGAATCAGTGACCTATGGGCCCGAAGCAACCACGATCTGATCAGGCTCTACTATTAGCGGAAGCGTGAATTGTCCGGTGTATTCGTGGCCTATGACCATGCCGGGCCCCTGCAGCGCGAGTTGAACGCTCATGCTCAATGAAAGGTTCCCACTGACATAGGGCGGAGAGAGCAAAAGGTCAATGGTGACGGATGCAGCTCCAATCGGGCCGAAGTCTGCTATGTTGATGGTTTCAAGGCCACTGGCCTGGTTTACTTGGACTGGATTCCAGGGATAACCTCGCTGTGTGCCGAAGAAGACGTCAAGGCAACACGCGGTCCCCATGGAGAACTGAAGCTGCAGGGATCTTAGGTATGTTCCGTCTTGGTGCGCGATTTGCAGGTCCAGAGGGAGGAGCCTCTCATGCTGCGACTGGTTGCCCAAGTTGGCGCCGGCCAGCGCGAAATTGAAGTAGCCGATCGTAGTTCCTTTGCTATTATTGAACTCAATCGTGCTCCAGCCCGCTGGGAAGTAATGCAGAGACCCTTGAAGGGGCTCCTGAGTATTGTAGAAAGTGATACCGAGGGCGGCGCTCGCGACAATTGAACCCACAAGGATGATGGCAACCGCTATGGCGGCCAATCCGAGCAATTTCCTCGTGCTTCTCGGCCGTTTCCGGGTAGAAGGCACCATCAACGCTGTCTCTGTTCCATGAACTGTCTGGATGAGGCGCAGAGCCTCGCTGCCATCGTCGGTCAGGGCGTAGGTTCCATCCGCTGTGGACTTGATGAGATTGCTGAGCTTCTCCAGATGAAATGAGAGATGCCCGCTGCTGTCGATCCCCACGCGCTTCTTCAGCCCGGAGAAGGTAAGCGGCTCTTGGCTTATGGCCTCTAGTATCCTGATTCTCGTCTGGTGCCCTATAGACTCAAAGAGCTCGGCTCTGGTCCGGTTGAACTCCGCATCCTTTTCAGCGTCTGGGGCGCCCATCAGAGTCAGGTGAGAAATTAGGAACAGGGGGATTTAATCCCTCACTCGTAGACAAAGTCTCGATTGAAATTAAATGAGGTCTACGTTAGTGGACTAGTGTAGAGCTGGACCAAGAGAGAAGGAGTCACGGCCACCTCGCAGATAAGTTAACAACCATGACCGGCTATAAGCCTGCCCTCTAATCGATCACTCCTCTTCCCTCAAGAGGCTGGCATCCAACCATTCGGGGATTGTCCCCATATTCCTTCTTCGCCCCTACGAGGCGCACCCTTATTCAGAACCCGAGGATTGCCTCAAGTTAACTTCCAAGGAGACAGCTCCTCGTAGGTCACGTTCCTCTTGAGCATCCAGTACGCGTACGACACAAGCTTCCTCGCCACCGCTATCAGGGCCTTCCTCTCTCCCCTCTTGTGACTCAGCCTGGTGTAGAACTCCCTCAGGTGCTCGTCCTTCCTCACGGCGACCCTGGCGCACTCCACCAAGTTTCTACGGAGCCACTTGTCGCCCTTCTTCGTTATGTGGCCCAGGTGCGTCACGTCCGCTGACTCGTCCAGCCAGGGGACGAGGCCGAGGTACGCGCAGGCATGCTTCGAGTCGGGGAAGCGGTCCACGTCGTCCAATACCGAAGCGAGGTACAGCGCGGTATAGGGTGCCACGCCAGGAAGGGTGTCGATGAGCCTCGCCCTCTGGTCCCTCGAGACGATGTCCAGTATCTGACGGTCGAGCCTTTCTATCACCGATTCGACCAGCTCGAGCTCGTCGAGCCTGATGTCGATCTCCTGCAGGTGAAGCTCCCTCAATCTCTTCCTCCCCTCGTCGCTGAACGGCCTCTCCACCTCGATGCCCCTCCTCTTGAGGAGCCACCTCATCGTACCCCTGAGCTCGCCACCCCTCAATCCGTAGGTCACCCTGTCGTTTATCACGAAGAGCTTCTCTCTCGTCTCCTCATCCCGCATGTGTGCCATGGGGAGGAAGTTGGTTCTGAGCAGCTCCCCTAATGTCTTCGCATCCTCCCTGTCATTCTTCTTCCCGGACCCCGAGATCAGGCGCAGCCTGCTCGGATTGGCGACCGAGACTGTGCAGTCCTGGATCGTCGACAGCTTGTCGTATATCGGATGGATGAAGCCGACCGACTCGACCGCTACGCGCTTCTCTCCCGGCAGGGACGAGAGGAACCTGCCGAGCTCCTTCGTTGGCAGCCTCTCTTCCATGAGAAGGGAGCCTCCCTTCTCAAAGACAGCCAGCTGTGATTCCTTCTCATGAACATCGACCCCGACATACAGTGTGCCATAGTTGCTCATACTCCTCTTGATCGGACCCTTCCTCATTAATGCCGGTCATAGGGTCAGTATCGAGTCCTGGTGGGGCTTTAATATGCGGAAAGCGCAATATATTCAGGAATGGAAGCGCAAACGATGCGGAGGGTCCGGCTGGAGAAGGGACTGCCTGAACTGAGAGAAGGATTGTCCGTGGCAGGCTTGGGTGAAGGAACTCTGACCCTGACGAACGACACTCTCCTTTTCACGGACAAGAACGGACGGTCGGTGGGATGCGACCTGGGCACGATGAGGAGCATCAGCATCCCAGAGAGGCGCATCCTCGCCGTCGCATTCTCGGCTGGCGGGAAGATAGAGACGCTGCAGTTCGACTTCAAGTGCGAGATACCACACCATGAGACAGATAGGCCTGGTTCCGTCACTGAGCAAAGGAGCGAGGCAGAACGCTTCTGCGTCAGACTCCACACCCTAGCGCCCGATGTTCCGGTGGTGGGCTACAGGACCATGAAGGACGAAGAGTGGAGGGAAAAGATGGAGAGGGTGCGGAAAATCCTGGCCACAGAGTACAACGGTCCCTACGGCGAGAGATACTGGGAGACGTGGAATCCCGTCATGGAGTTCATCACCAACACAAACTGCCACGAGTTCATGTGGACCATTCAGCAGGCCATAGAAGTGACTCAATTGGATGCCGATCGCTTCCGAAAGGACCTGGAGATAATCGCACGAGGTGAAATGGTAGATCATCCGAAGGAAGAGGTGGAACAGTACCTGAAGAACTGTGAAGAGTTCCTCACCCCCCTATTCGCACGCTACGGGGAACTGCACGTCTGACTTGGTTTCACTACCCGTTTCTTTGCCTGCCCGTTAACCCTGCGTTTTTGGCCTGCCGCTGCCGATATGAGCCGCATTCATGTTTGTTGCAATACGGCCCAGCGCAGCTTCGTCATCCTTGTACGGACGAAGCGACTGGATGAAACGGGCACCGACTGCCGCCTTTGTCTCTGGTGAAACCGACTCAGTGGGAGACATACCATTCATACCGAAAGCGTTTCTGTGCTCATAGGCATAGTTGTACGCCCCAGCAAAGTCATCCGAGCGGGCGAGCCGCTGCAGAGACTGAACTGCCTCTGGGTGGGCGTTTTGGCCGGGGTCGAATCCCTTGAGGCCCTCCGACACAAGACCTCCTGGCGCAGGAGGTCCTGCAAAAATCGGTATGGCGCTACTAAACGCTACGCTCGCCTGGCCAACGGCTAGTCGGTGGCTCGTTGCCTCCTGTTCCGCCGCGTGAGCCTTCATCACGTCCCCCGCGCCCGTGGTCTGCGGCATGACCATCCTCATCGCCCTCGATGCCTGTGACCCGCCTACGGCGGCCGTCAAGCCCGTGGCCCCAACGATGGCCGCGTTCTTGATGGCGGGCGCGGCCCCGAGGCGAGCGAACGTCCCGCCGAATGAGCTCAAGCCAGCTGCGAACTGACCCCCAAGCCCCTTGCCTGCGGCCGCGGCCGCGCCCATGGCCCCGGACGCCGCCTTTCCCCCCGCGATGGCGCCGCCCGCAGCGGGCACGGCCGCCCCTGCCCCCACGGCAACTCCCACCGCACCCGCTGTCATCGCCGCCTGCGAAACGGTCTGCATCATCATCGCCGTGAGGGGGGCGAAGACCGTCGGCATCAGGATAATCGCGAAGATCGCTGCTATGGCCACCCAGTTAGGGTAGGGGCCGATTGCCTGCTCGAAGTAGCTCCCTGAGAAGTGCTCGATTATCTGGAGCGCCACCCCCGCGATAATGGCAGACATGATCGCGGCCAGCATCAGCCCGAAGAGGGTGTCTTCGACCATCTGGCTCAGCTTCTTGGTGAACGGGATCATCTTCAGGGCGACCGCCAGCGGGAATGCTGCGACCATCACCGCAATCAGGAGGATCCTGACGGTGCCGAGGAAGTAAACCATCAGGGAGGCAATCAGCTCCATGATCCAGACCGCGAAATCTATCAGCGACGATGTGATGATGGAGGCCCAGGAACCGCCCCCATGGGTGGCCGCGTTCCACAAGCTCTGTATTGCGGCGTTGTAGAATTGTGGAGGATTGGGGTAAGCTATGATCGTCTGCGACATGTAGTTGATCAGCTGCGCGACCTGGTCGTAGACCAGGGGGAAGACGAGAACGATCACCACGCTGATCACGACCTGCATGAAGACGGCGGAGAAGCCCCCGCCTTTCTCCCGGTCGCCGCCCATCCCGCTGAAGAGCATTACGGCCGCGCCCACCGCGATGATTATGAGGGCTATCACCATGATGAAGTTGTAGATCCCGCTGACGGGAATCACCGGGCTCGGGTTTCCGACCTGGTCGGTCGCGGGGACCGTGGCCCCGAGCATCGGGTCGTTGATCAGGGGGAGTTGAATTGCGAGGAGGTAGGTCGGGTTCCCGCCTTCATTGTTCGAAGTGATGGGTTGGCTCTCCCCGATGACAGCGCCGCTCTGGTCATAGGCGTAGATTATGCCCGATACCAAGCTAGCGCCGAATACAAGATATGGACCCTCGGAAATCGAGAAGTTAGCTGTGTCAGTTGACGGGTAGTCTGTCAGCGACGATGGACTGAAGTCGTTGCTGGACAGGGTGAAGTTTCTAGGGGGTGTGGGCAATTCATTGACTTCCTTGACTTCTACCCATCCGCCGAAGTGGATTGGTCCCCCCGACCACTGGCTCTGCCCGGATAGCAGAACCGCCCCAGATACTTCGACATAGAAGGCATAGGAGGTAGACACGCTGACGTCGTAAACGGTTACGGTGAATTCCGGTTGTGGTTGCGCGCTCTGGGCAAGCGCGATCATGGCGAAGGGGGATGATATGATTAGGACCAGAGCGAAGACCCTGGCAGCCTTGACATACCCTCTCCCGGTCACGCCCAGCGCCGCTCTGATGCCCAACCGTATCGACTGAATGAAGGGCCGATTTCCGCTTAAAACGCGAGGCTCAAGTCTTCATGTCCCTTGGCGCGGTTGAGAAGAGCTTCTCCTCCAGGCTCCCCAGCCTGTTGTGGAACGGGATCCTTCCCTCGCTCGTCACCAGTATGCCGTCACCGGGGCGTGCGTTCATGATGGCGTCCCTCTCGTCTTCGCTGAGCGCGAACTTGTCCCTCAGCGTGTCGGCTGCCGACTTCTGGTCCTGCCTCAGCAAGTACTTCGTCGCGCAGAGCTCCACCACTTCCCGCCCCGGGCCCTCCTTATCGCCGACGCCGAAGAAGTCCGAGACGAGCTGCGTCGCGATCACGAACAGGAGGTTGTGGCGCCTCCCGGTCCTCGCGATTTCAGGGATGTACCTCACCGCGAGGGGGAAGTACATCTTCCCAGTCGAGGGGTCCTTCTGCATGAACGCCCACGCCTCGTCCAGGACCAGGGCCTTCTTCCTCTCCGCAGGGACCTTCCTAAGCTGCTGCCAGACGGCCGACAGGGTGAGGAAGGCGGCCGCGTCCCGCGTCTTCTCGTCCGGGATGTCGTGGAGGACGAAGACCATCCTGTCATAGATCTTCATCTCACCTGCGAAGAGGAAGAGGTATGGGTCCAGGTTCGCCTGCAGCCTTGTCAGTAGCAGGAGGAGCCTGTC
Organism: Nitrososphaerales archaeon; assembly: GCA_050011715.1. GTDB lineage: Archaea > Thermoproteota > Nitrososphaeria > Nitrososphaerales > Gagatemarchaeaceae > UBA183. The sequence continues at coordinate 64,619 of JBEKIO010000007.1, forward strand.
CCGCGTCTTCTGCGGCAGCTCTTGGCGGTCCACCTCTTTCTTGAGCCTTTGCAGGAGCTCGTCGACGCTGTTCACCTCCTTCTCGAGCACCGCGAGGTCCGCGTACAGCTCGGGGTCCTCGTCCAGCTTCGTGAGCGACGCGATGAAGTCGGTCGCCATCCTCTTCTCAGGGAAGACCGAATACGGGTCAAGGCCCGCGCCCTCGTCGCGCCTGTAGTGGTGGACGACGCACTTCGTCAGCCCGGCGAAGGAGTTCTCGTAGGTCCCGTCTGGGCCGACGGAGTACTCTGGCTTCACTATGGCGTCGAAAATGTACATCATCATGTCCTGGTTCTTGAACAGAAGCCGGGACATCATCGACTTGATCTGGGTGGACTTGCCAGAACCGGTCGAGCCCAGGATGCTGACGTTGAAGTTCTCCTTGTCGTAGAAGTCGTAGACGATATAGGCGCCCGTCTGGCCGTTCTGGCCAACGACCACTCCCATCGGGTCCACAATGTCGAGGCCGGCGAAGGGGAAGAACGACGCCGCGGTGGAACCCGACAGATAGAACCACCTCCCCGTGGCCCATCCGGGCCCTTTCCCGGTGAAGAGCGGCCTCTGCATGTACTTCGGGTGGTCCACCTGGCACATCAGCAGGCCCGTCAGCACCTGGTTCATCCGCTTCCTCTTCTCGCGCAGCTCGTCGAACGCCTTCGCCCTGAGGACGACGTTGAACCTCAGCCTGAAGAGACGCTCCACTCCGGCCGCTATCAGCTCCGACGCGAGTTTCGAGCGGGCGTACTCGAGCTCCTCCTCCTCGAGAAGCGCCCGGCCCTCGCTCTCCCTTAGCCACCGGCTGGTCCCCAGGGAGATGTAGTGCTTGCGCGCAATCCTGCCCGCCTCGTACTGGTCCACTGGCTCCAGTTCGACCCTGACCTCGTGTGCAATGTCGTAAAGCCTAGCGAGGAAGCCGACCCCGAGGCTCCCGCTGAGGTTGGTGATGTTGAACGCCTGCACCAGGTTCGACTCGGAGTCGACCATCATGAGAGGGAGAACCGACTTGATGTCGAGAGAGGGGACGGAAGGGACCCTGACGTTCTTCGCACCGAGATAGGATATCGCGGGCTCCAAAGGCACTTCGCTTTCTATGAAGAACCTCTTGTACGGGTTGTTCCAAATGTCTCCGCCCACGTCGACCTCTCTGGTGTCGCTCAGAACCCTGAAGGTGACCGGCTCCGCCAGGGAGCCGAGGAAGTTCATGAAGTCCCTCCGCACGCGCAGCTGCTCTTCCGGCGGGAGGGTCCAGTAGTTGATCGACCTTAGCTCGTAGTTGTACTTCGCCACTTACTTCTTCACCTGCTCGAGCAGCGTCTCCTTCCCCTTGGGAAAGACAGCGATGGACTTCTGGAAGATGGGTTCGGCCATGCCCTCGGCCTTGATGGTCAGGTCGTGCGTCCCGATGTCCTTGGCTTCCGGCTTGTAGAGGAACCAATATTCGGAGGAGGTCGGCGTGACAGTATACTCCGCCAGCTGCCGCGAGTCAAGGAAGAGCGAGAGCTTCGTGGGCTTCTGAACCCGCAGCCTACCCCCGATGTTGTAGGGTGTTGGTTTCGTGAAGTCTTCGATTGGGAGCATGTCGACGTTTTCCTTGTCTTCCTTTGAAGGCTCTTCTTCGGCAGTCTTGGACGAGACCTGCTTCGGCCGGGCCCCGTACTGAGTGAACCGGTAAAGAATGACCAGCTCCAGGGGAGTCATCTTGACTCGCTTGGAAGAGACCAGGAAACCTGCGAGGGTGAAGGTGCCGAGCACGCCCGCCTTGACGATCAGGGCCAGAGGGAAGGGCGCAGTGACTATGGCCCCGACCGCCAGGGAGGAGAGGGTCAGCAGGAGCGTCCTGGGAGAGAGATGGAATCCGAACAGGTATACGTTCTTCACTTCAAGAGTGGAGTTGACGCGCCACCAGACGCTGCTGTCCTGAGCCTCGGACAAACCAGAGAAGGGGACAGAATGGCCTTAAAACGAAACGGGGCGCTTAGGCTCGCCTCCTTTGCGTGCCTCCTTCCAGTTCAACAGCGATGCGAGGGCGCCTATTCCCAACAGAATGACCGTGATGAGAATGACAAAGCTCCAGGACAGGAGTGGATGGGGTGGGACAATGACAACCACCGGAATCCCCGTTATGACGGTCTTCGCGCCCCAGGCGTTCTCCAGGGTCACCGTCATCGTTCCGTTATGCACGACAGGTATGGCCGCGGTGTAGAACCCGAAGTAGCTAGGCGGGGAGAACGAGGTGATGCTCGGGGTCGAGGGGTAGAGCGACATGTTCGTCAGCGTGGTCCCTTCGCTGTCGACGGCCCACAGGCGCGTCACTCCTCCGCTCTCAGGGTATATCGCGAATGTGAGCAGGCATGTGCTGCCCTGTGAGACTGGCGGCTGCAGCCCGATGCCTCCGCCCTCCGTGTTCACATAGACCGTGGAGTTTTGGCCGTAGATGAACTGGTACAGGTTCGTCAAGTGGCCCGGCTCCTGCGTGACCGGCAGGTCCGGGTTGATAATCGCGCCGACGGGAGAGGTGGCCCACCAGTTCACGTAGTCCATTGGGCCCTGGGATGCCGTCGAGTTCACGGGCAGCGTCGAATTCAAGGGAAGGATGAGGTTCTCGTAAAGCGGATCCAGGTAGTATGCCGTCGCGTTATCGAAAGGCAGCGACGGGAGGGCGCTGTCGTTGACCAGGAAGAGGCTGAGCCTGTCCGGAACGTCATAGGAGAACTCGTTGCACGTCAGCCAGGGCGGGGGCGCGGTTGTGCACGCGGTCGTCGTCGCTCCTGTCAGGAAGGGGGACTGGCTGGTGAACTGGTACAAGGTCCCGCTCAGCTCGCTGGAGATGGTGACATTGAACGACGGGAAGGCGCGGGCCCCCATCGTCGCCAGGTTCGTCTGGTTCACCAGGTAGGTGATGGTCCCGTTCAGGTTGGGTTGGAGCTGCGTAAGGGTCATAGTGTAGTTTGAGGGGTAGAGGTCCTTCTCGAACGCCTTCAGCACGGACGAGTCGTTCCCGAAGGTGCTATCCACCCTCCCGATCAGGTAAGCGTTGAGCGGACTCGGGTTCTGGGCCGTGATGGTCACGTTTGCGGAGAGGTCAGGACTGCCGTCGGCGTTGTAGAACTTGAACATGAGGTAGCCGTTGTACTGGACCGGCTCGTAGAGGTAAGTGGTGTTGAAGAGCCGCATCGTGTTGCCGGCGAAGTTCCTCGAGTAAGACGAGCTGGTCAGGTTGTAGTATGTCACTTGGTGGGGGACGTATGCCTCGAAATCGGTGATGTTCCCCCCAAAATAGTACTTCTGGACCCTGTCGGCCCACGTGATCATGGGGTAGTAGGTCTTGTTGTTGTATTTGGTCTGGTTATGCAAGTAGCTGTAGGACATGGAGACAAAGTAGTTGTCGAACCGGATGTCCTGGCCGATGCTCGCATTGACAAAGCGCACTGTCGTGTTCCACCCCTGTGTCGAAAAGGTGAAGTTGTCGACGTACGCCCTCTCCCCCGTGTCGTTGCTGTTGGTGATTGGGGCGGTATCGCCGTCCCCCGCATATGAATATCCCGGGTTGTTCCCGTCATACCTGACCAGCGTCACAAAAGGCCTCTGATACGTCGAAGGGCTCCTCGAGTTGTAGAGCATGTATGTGAACTCGGCGAAGAAAGGATGGTACTGGACCACCGCGAATGGGACTTCGGACATTCTGTGGGCGATCGACATCCCGAGCCAGTTTATCGCCCTGAAATCAAGCGTCAAGTTGTACGGCCTATAGGGAGCGTTGAGAGCGACGCTATAGCAGAACATCCCCTGCCTGACGCCGGGATCACCTAGAGCGAAGGCGCTAACAGTAGTCGTTGATGAGTTCAGGAGGATGAGGGATGACAGGGGGACCGAGAGCACGCTGACGTTGGTGTCCTTCCTGACGTCAGAGAACTGAAAGGTCGCGTTCCACTGGACGCAGAACGAGTCGTTCCTGTAGAAGGAGCCGTCGGGGTTCCTCAGCACGTAGCCGGTCGCTCTGTCGGTCATGTTGACTATCTTGGTCGATACCTGTAGCTCGAGTTGGATCACCATGACCTGCTGAGTCGTGGTCAGCGAGGATTGGGCATAGGAGGTCGAGCAGACTGTTACCGGCGGGTTGCCACCGGTCACGCATGTTACGATTGTGACGAGGAAAGACGCGGTGGCACTGATGGTGTAGGTGCCCGTGGAGTTGCCGACGACGGTGAACGCCGCCGATGTTTCAGAGATACCCGCCTCCTGGAATTCCGTCTGGTCAAAGGACCACGTCAAGCCGGCGAGAGAGCTGGACCAGCTCTCCGAGCACCCGGACCCGCAGCCGGCGGAACCGCTTCCCAGAGTGATGGAAAGAACGATGGTGAACTGATCCCCTGGGTAGAGGCTGTCGTCGGGGTTGGCCCTGGTGTACGTGACGCTCGAGCTCACGCAGTTTCCGTAGGAGTCACAGGGGTCGGGCGCGCTACGATGCGGGGTGATGGTGGCGAGTCCTGGTGCCAGCAGCGCCAGGCAGACTACGAGGATCAGGAGCGCCCTCAACTACAGACAGACGCTGTGTCGGGATAAAAGAGAAGGCGTCGGCTCAACGGGGAGGTCGGGTTAAATCCGCCCGCCCCGTACTTGGACATGAACAACCGTCGTTCGAAGCCGGCCACCTGCGAGTCACAACGACGAAAGGATGGCGGTTCGCAGCCCACGATTACTCATTGCGTCGTATGCAACTACGAGTCCAAGACTGACTTCGACATCTGCCCAAGGTGCAAGGCGAGGGGCATGGCCGTCCTCGTTGTCAGGCGCGCCTGAGGCCGTGAATTATCCGCCCCTGGAGCCTTTCTGTGTCCTGCATCATCGGTCAGACTCGCCAAAGGGTGCGGACAACCCTTGTCGGTAACTCGCTACTTACCGACAACCCTTGTCCGCAACTTGACCTCGAAGATACCGACAACCCTTGTCGGTAAAGTTACCGACAACCCTTGTCCGCAACTTGACCTCGAAGATACCGACAACCCTTGTCGGTAACTCGCCACTTACGGACAACCCTTGTCCGCAATCAATTCCTGACTCTCCGCGTGCCCTTTCAGCGACCGCGCTTCGATCGGCCAGACCTGAGAAGCCAGCGAGCCTTCAGCTTGCTCGTGTAGATGTCAAGCTCCTCTTCCGTCCAGGTCTCTATTCCTGCGACGTCGAAGACGGCAAGGTCCGGAAGGGGGACGAAGATCTGACGCCTCATCCCCCTTGTCGTCACCGCCTTTACTGCGCCCAAAAATTCGTCAGTGAGGAGGTATTTCCCCCTGCGGGTCGACTTCGCGACAATTCCTGAGTCGACAAGCGCTCGGAAGACCCTGTTAGCGAGCCTTTCGTTGTAGGGAAGCTCCTTCATGCTGCTCGAGTCGAAGAAGACCCCCTGGACCAGCATCAGCGCCGCGATGTTCGCAGCTATCTCCTCTCTCTTGCTGCTCGGCAGCCCGCTCACCCTCCGCCCCCAATAGCCACGCGCTCCCCCAGCTTGCCGTCGACCACCTTCAGCCAGACGTTTTCCTTGGAATCGAAGTGAAGGTCGACCGCCTCCACCGTCGCCTTCGGTTCCCTGAACTTCTTCAGGAGGGACGGCTCGAAGGCGTACATCCTGCCCTCCAAATGCTTCACGAAGATGTGGAACTCCTTGTGACAGCTGGAACAATCACAGCTGACCCTGCTGACGCTCTCGGCCACCTGCGTATTGCGCTGCCCATCGGGGTCGGTAGGGAGGTGTGTCGCCTCGATCTCTCCACGCATGCGCACCATGTTTACGCTGCTGCAGATCGGGCATGCGACCAAGATCACCTTCTCTTCGTGGACGACGAGCTCCTTGGATCCTTCCTCTTTCTCCTCCGTCTTCTGTTCTGGCTTTTTGGCGGGCTTCTGGGGCGGATTCTTCTCGGCTCCGGCCGCATGTTCTTGCTGCTCATAGTCAGGAAAGAGCCTGTTGAACCATGGAAGCAAGTGGGCCCCTTCCCTCACTTTCGCGGCTTCCTCCATTTCGTCGCTGCCGAAGCCGAAGCCGGCTATGGACGCGGCCGTCTCGTAGAACTCCCTTTCGTCCTCGACCTGGCCGAGCTTCTCGATGTGGGCGAGCTTGAACTTGAAGTGGGCGGCCACCTCTATCTCGAAGAGCTTCCTTATCCGCTCCCCGTTCAGCCTGCCAGCAATGTCGTAGAGGCGCCTCAGGTCCTTCTCGAGCCCTTCCGGGTCTATCGAGTCCCTGATCCTTCCGATGCCGTACACCTCCTCCAGGACTGAGAGCCCCTGCCTCTCTCCCCTCTCTTCGTCGTTCTCCCTCTTGGCCCTGACGAACATTTGGAGCTCCGATAGCCCCCTGTCAATGTACGCGTTGTAGACACCGAACCTCTCGTCCTTTGTCGATTCGAAGAGGGACTTCAGGGCGTAGTATCTCCTGACGCCGATGTAGACGTAGTAGCCCTCGTCGTCTACTCTCAAGACTACCCTGCCTGGGTTCAGCTGCCCGTTAGGAGAGTTCTCGTCTGCCATGCCCCCGATCGACTCCGCCAGGGCATCGACATCGTACCTGAACCTGAAGGCTAGCTTGGGGTGGGGCTGAATCAGCTTGAGGGGGATGGCCGAGAGCTGGGCCGGCATCTAATCCTCAACTCTGCCAGGCGTCGAGCTCGCTCTTGACGACGAGCGACCTCATCGCTGACTCCTTGAGGTGGAACTTCCTGAAGAAGAGCTTGCAAAGGGTAGGTGATACGACATCATTGCACGCCTCGACCAGGGCCTCTTCCGCGAGCTTCCTCGGAGACCTTCCATGCCCGTTCTTCACCTTCTCCGCGCACCTCCTTGCATACTCCGTGCTCACGCCTTGGAGAAGGCCCACCTCCCTCAGCAGCCACTCCGTCAGGGGCAGCTTAGAGATCGAGTACTTCCTGAATATGGCCTTCTGGTCCACCCCGCCCTGGGCTAGCGCTCCGGAGAGCCTGGCCTCCTTGAGGACCTTGAAGAGCTCGAAGTTCCTTTCGTCGGCCTTGAGGACGAATGTCGAGGCGCCCAGCGGCTTGACCCTCCTGTCGTCGTAACCGCTCTTGGTCAACTGGGCGTTCTTCAGCTCGACTGTTGCACCCCCGTCCGTCACGAAGATAGGGATCCTGAGCCTGCGGTACGGCTCATTGGAATGGGACTTGAATTCGACTTCCCGTCCGTTTATGAGTACACTCACGTCCGGTGAAAGAGGGTAGACCTCGACGACGAGGTCCTTCAGCCGCCCCATCTTGGGGTGCACCCTTGAGATGCACAGGCTTACGTCGAGCACGTTTCTGCCCAGGTTCATGAACTCCTGTGCCACCGAAGCGATGGCGGCGTCCGTCGGCCCCAGCTCGCTCAGCAGCTTGACGGCAATATGTTCGGCGTTCTGCTTGACGGAGTTCTTTGTCTCCGGGGAGGCGCTGAACTGCTCCACCAGCGACTGGATCTCCTTCCTGAGGGGCGCCAGCCCCTCTTCCTGCTGCATCGAGAGGGCGTAGGAACCGTGCGCGCGCTGACCCACGCTCCTTCCGAGCACCCTGGAGAGCTCCCGCCTGTCGAGCGGCGCCGAGCCCACAGGGCTGGCTCCCTCTCTGAATCCGACTCCGCAGCTACGGCAGAAGCCGTCTTCGAGAGGGGAGCCACATTGTTCGCATAATTCGAGGGGTTCCCCGTCCTTGACAGCCATGTGTGGGGAAGCGAATTCGCCTTTTAACGCGGGTTCCGCGAAGATGCAGACGAAAGAACCACCGTTCTTCCAGCGTCTTCCCCCATCAGCCTGTACGGAAGCTCCACCGATAACCCATGAATCTTCCAGAACCATGTCATGCTTTTTAGCTTCAGTAAACATTTAAATCTTCTGCAGAAATACCGTAGTCCATGCCAGACAGGGGTTTCAAGACTATTACGGTCCCCGCGCCGCTCTACGATCAGGTCAAGCAGAGGGCTAAGAAGGAGAAGAAGAGCGCAGCGAGCTTCGTAAGCGACATCCTCGTGAACATGCTCTACGTCGACGAGAGGTTCGCGAACTATGTCCCGCTCCTGGAGCTTGTCTCTCTGGAGGCGAACGAGGTAATCATAAGGGACAACAAGAAAGACAGAATCGTCGAAGTGAGGGCGAGGAAGGAGGATGGGGGCAAACTCGAGCTCCACTGCACTCTGGACAACACAGACTACTGTCCCCACACAGCCTTCGCGGCTGCTCTGCCTCAGGTGATTAACGCCACAAGGCGCTGAGGCGGAGCATGCTCCCGCCAGGGTTCGTCAGGTACTACGAGGGGAAGGGGCTTCAAAGACCGTACTGCTTCGAATGCGTCCATTTCGCAACAGAGAAGGGAACTTCTCAAGGGCTTTGCTGGGAGTATGGGGCGTACGTTTCGCTATATTCCAGCTGTGGAACCTTCGAGAGGAGGGTAAATTCGTCCACGCCCATAGTCGATGAGGGCGAGATCAAGGTGAGTTACCGGTTCGGGCTCAAGGACCTCTCGAAGTAGCTGTTTGCAACCGAGGTTGGGGCTATTATACTCGCTCCCTTTCGTAGGGCATGATCGAAGATTCGCAGAATTGCAAGGTCAAGTCCGAGACAGGGATTTTTCTGTCGTAGGACCTAGGAAGTCGCCATTCTGTACTCAAATGGTGGGGTTGCCCCTCAATAGGTTAATTGCGCCTCCGCCGAAATCGATGTCATTCCGCAGAAGGCCCGGTTTGTGACCAGAGGGTTCGCCTGGGCGATCCCGAAGGTGTACAAGGTCATGAGTGCGCATGGTCAGAAAGCACTTCGGACCAATAGGGTCTGAATCGCGACTTAATCGCCTCTCCTTTGCAAACTTATAATGAGTAGCACCACGCTATGCGTGATTGGCTAGGCGGGCATCAAAGATAGAGACTCTGCCAAACAGAAATAGAAAGAAGAAATTCGTTTCACATCACGTCTTCAGGGAGCTCACTTCTCTGTGCCCCGTGACTAGACTTCCCGATTTCTACACAATCAAACTGACGTACGAACCCGACCGACTACTCCCAGAACTGAAGTCATTGAAACTCTATTTCATGACTTTCAGGGATGTCGAAGTCCTCCATGAGGAACTGGCAAATCAGATCCTTGATGATCTTGTTAGCTCGATTGGTCCGCGATGGGCTAGGATCGTCTTGAATGTGAACAACAGGGGAGGAGTATTGACAACAGTAGCTAGGAAATGGAGCAGGTCTAAAGGAGACGAGGCAATAGAACCCAACGAGCTGGAAAGGCATTTTGATTCAAACACAACTGATTGAAAGTGGTCCGACCAACGCCAGGCTACTAAAAGTGACCGTGGGCAAGAAGCAATTCGCTACCCCGACCTACTTTCCCGCTATCTCCAAGAAGGAGATTCGCGACCCAGACGATAGGTTCCTAGAATTTTTGACGTCATTCCGGTACCCTCGTCTACTTGTATCGGCTTATGACTACGGGAGATTGGACACTGCATCGGAAAGGCGGGCCATCGGGAGACTCAGTGACTACTACAGACGGGGATCGATAATCTTGCTCGATAGCGGTGTGTTCGAGTCCTATTGGAGAGGAGACGCTCGATGGACTTTCCGCCGTTACAGAGAGGCGGTTAAGAACGTCGACTCGGATATTTATTTCGGTTTTGATCTCTTAGCTGAGAACAATGACGCAAACAAAGCCTCACACCTGAAGATGACATTGAAGAACATCTCCGATTCGTTCGAGCTCGCAGACGGCAACCAATGCGTCCCTATAGTCCACGCAAAGAACCCCACCCTTCTGATTGAGCTTGTCAAGGAATTGATCGGAAGGAATTCGGAAATGTTCGAGAGCCTTGGAGTTTCCGAAAGGGAACTTGGTTCCTCCATTTCCGAGCGGAGCATCACTGTTATGAAACTCCGCAAACTGGTTGGTGGAAGAGAGGGGGGCCTTCTTCATATCCTTGGATGCGGAGACCCCGTCTCGATGGCAGTGTACTCGTACGCTGGCGCCGACACATTCGACAGCCTAGATTGGGCAGTATCGGCCTGCGATCCATTTGAAGACAGGCTTGTCGATTTTTCGCACTTCGAATTGCTGCACTGCAAGTGTGAAGTGTGTAGAAAATCCTCCGTAAACCCCCTCTCCAAAGTCTTCCTTCATAATCTCCTCTTCTACCAGAACTACTCGCTGAAACTCCAAGCCATGATAAAACAAGGAACGCTAAAGGACTACCTGCTGGCGATGACTGGCAAGGAACTCCTTACCCGACTCGCTCGAAACGGTTAGCTGGATGCCCCGAGCCGATTTTTCTTTTCCTTCAGCTCCATGATCTTGAGATACTCGAGGAAGGCATAGTTAGCCACGTCGGCTAATTCTTGCGCTATCTCTTCATATAGGTCCAGACTTCGGAACCGTTCCCCTCGTGGTTCTTTCTGCTGGTTTAACCTCGCATAGCATATTGTGAAGAAGTCTTGGAGCTGCTTTTTCATTTGCTCTTCCATGCGTCTGAGCTCCCAGTATGGTGATTTAAGGCGTGGAGGGAGCTCGAACACTAATATCATCGTATTCGGAGTGTCCAATGAGCAATGTCCACTGATTCTGTTGGTGGTCTTTGCACCCTTCCCCCGAGACTCATTACGAGTTACGAAAAGCACATCGACGGCTACAATAGACGACCTAGCTGGAAAGACCTCCGAGAAGATGAACTATGGTCGGAGCTCTGCTTTTGCATCCTGTCAAGCAACGTTCCCTATGAAATGGCAGCGTCAGCGCTCCTTCAATTGTCACAGAAGGGTTTCCTAGACACTGATGCCTTCACGGAGAGGTGCGCAAGGGCGATTGCCGAGGAGCTTTCCAGGCCTATCTATCATCCAGAGCGGAGGGATGGGTCGTTACGTGTTTACCGGTTTCCTAGAAGGAGGGCGCACGACCTAGTCGGAGCTTGGAGATACATATACAAGCAGAACGCTGGTCTGACCCAGTTACTTCAGGAGAGATCCTCGCCCCCAGACCTAAGGTTGGTCTTGGTATCCGGCGTGCCAGGCATTGGCTTCAAAGAGGCCTCGCACTTCCTGAGAGATGTAAAATACACCGACTCGATAGCAGTGCTTGACTCTCATATTATTTCATTCATGAACCTGTTCGTAAGACCCCCACCGGGGCATCATAGCATGACCCCACGTTGGTATGTACGACTTGAAACCTTGTTCGTAGGATTGGCCAGAGACCTAGACCTCTGTCCAGCGATACTTGACATGGCTATATGGGAGTATATGAAGCAGGTTTGAAGATCGTGGTGATGTCGTCGGGAGGCGTCGACTCCTCGGTAACTATGTTCATGCTCAAACGTGAGGGCCACGACGTGCACCCGGTTCACATTGACTACGGCCATTTCGCCGAAGAGCGAGAATGGCAATCATGTCAGAAGATATGCGACTATCTTGACGTCAGTAAACCAATCAAACTAGGAGTCAGAGGGCTGGATAGCATACCCAGCAGCTTGGTCAGGAACGGGCTCGACATCGAAAAAGACGCATTCCTTCCAACTCGAAACCTACTGTTTATTGTCTTGGGTTCGGCATACGCCTTCAGCATCGACAGCGAAGTAGTCGCGTTAGGGATACTTGCGAACCCGATATTCCCGGATCAGAAGCCAGAGTTCTTCCAGGCGGCAGAGTCCTGCGTCGCAGCTGCTCTGGGGAGAAGAATCAAGGTTCTTACTCCTCTCATTAGACTTGACAAGCGAGAGACTCTGAAGTTGGCCCGAAAGTTCGCGATACCGTTGGAAATCACATATTACTGCCATGCCGGCACAGTTCCACCTTGTGGAAGATGCATATCATGCAAAGAAAGGATAGCGGCGGAAGAGATGCTGAGCAAAGAAATCTTCCAAGCGTAGAAAGCTTTTCATAATCAGAAGGGTGGTGCGGAACCAACTGGTCAGAGAATGGGAGGCAGCTCAAGTTATGTCGCGACGAGCAGGTCTGCAGACGAAGCCGAACAAATATTCAAGGATGCGACAAAAGAAGTCGAACTCGCCGGCGAGAAGCCTAAGGTTCGAAACGTGTTCATCAGCTTCAGCGTCGCCGACGAAGCACAGGTCAATCTCTTACGATCGCAGGCAAAGGATCCCCGCTATGACTTGGAATTCCGTGACTACTCGGTGAAGGAGCCCTTCGACGAGAAATGGAAAACTCAGTGCCGTGAAAGGATAGCCCAAACGTCTGCCACTATCGTGGCGATAGGTCCAGACACAGCCTCAAGAGACGCAGTGAACTGGGAGATTGAGGAGAGCTATAAGCAGGGGAAGAAGGTCATCGGCGTCAGAATCTCAAAGGAAAGAAGCGACCCCATCCCCACCGCTCTAAGGGAGCACAATGCCCCAATAGTTGATTGGAACCTTGAAGATATCAAGGCTCAACTGGACCCCTGATTGAAGACGTCTGGCTAGAAGGTTCGTAGTAGGGCCACTACAGCCACGATTGCGTACATAAGCATGAAAGCAATCGGTACCCATTTCTCTACGTCGGTGAGTGGCTTGTACCTATGAGGGTCGTTTCCCTTTCCCAAAGCCCTCCATTCCGCCTTGTAAACTGCTAATGGGAGCCTCGTTTCGATTTCATGAATTATGTCGAATTTTCCGGTATTCAACTGCTGGTAGGACTTGATTATTCGGAACCATGAGTAGCAGAGAACCACGGGAGTAATTGAGGCCAAGAAGACCAGGATACCATTTGCAATCAATTGTGGGGGAAAGATAGCCGTAACTATGCCCAATGCCGAAAGAATCGCCGTGTTCGCAGTAAGGAAGAAGGTGTTGGCCAAAGAACGCCTCTCCGTTACCTTGTCTGCGGTTTGTACGTATAGCAAGTATTGCTGTAACAAATGTTCGTCGTATTTCTCCCCATACTGATCCCTGGGCATAGAGAATACCTCGTTGATGTCGGTGGCTTGTTCGTGCTCAGGCATCATTCCCGTTACCCAACGCTTCGTATTTGAACCTAGCAGCAGATGCTTACGCGCGTCTACCATGTACCCTACTTGTAGACGAATCGAATCCTGTCGGTGGGGAAAATCGCCAACTCTGACCTCTTCAACCGGGTGTTGACGAGCGTCTTAACGTAGTTGATTGTGTTGACGCTCGTCCTCCCGCAGAAGACGCAGAACACCCCCTCGCGATGCGAATTGAGATGGCCCGCAATCTGGGTGAAGAGCTTGTCGGCTTGAGCTTTTGAAGAGAAATCGAACTTGAGTTCGATGGCGACCTTCGTCCCTATCCCGAGGTCTGCGAGGCTCGGGCTGGCTTCCTTCTTCACAGGATGGCGTCTGACGTTTTCAAGGAGGAACTCGTAGAGATCCTCTCTGTAGGCCTTCTCACTACGATGAGGCCCAGGGATCCAAAAGTCGAGCAGCTCGCTGACTCGGTCGAAGATTGGAAGGTCCCACACTGGACGGCGTCCCCCGCCTTTTCACGAGCCATCCTTGCATTTATGCTCACGGCTCGAGTCGGCCTCGTAATCGGATAAATGACTGTCCCTGCAACCCACTGACACGACCGTAAAGAACCTGACCGCCAAGCAGACCTACGACTTCATGGTGAAGGACTTCGAGGGCCTTTGGAATGCGGTAGCGCGCAACACCAATGGTGCGAGGGGGAATTTCATGTTCGCGATGCTGGCGATGATTTTCCTTGAGTTCACTTGCAGGTTGTGTTCCGCTGACGATACGGGCCGAGCCTCAGAGGAGTTCTCCAAGGAGCTCGATCTAATCGACGCGCGGTACTTCACGAGAATCCATGGACTTCATGCGCCGAGCGAAAAGGAATTCGTACTTCCATTCATGGCCAAGAAACAGGAGCATGACACACTAGTCTGTGCTCTCTTCGACCTGATACGGAACGGCCTTGCTCATCAGTACCAACAGATTGCCGTGACCTTGAAGGGGAAACGATCCTGGGCGATAGAGCTCAGAGGCCCGGCACCTGACAGAACTTTCGGTGCCATCCACCAATCGAAGCTGAGCAGAGAAAGACATCTGCGGCACCAACGTGACGCCAATGGGGACATATGGATGGTAGTGGACCCAGGGCTGATGTTCCTCGACTTCAAAGACGCGTTCGACAGAGCCCGGCTATTGAAGAAGGGTCTTCGGCTGTCACGTCTGCAACGTTCTTATCAGAAGAGTTGGGGGAAGGTGTACGCTTTCACTTCAGTTCAACTAGAGAAGGACCTTGCAGCCGGGCGAGTTGGAAGTTTCAGACGGCCTAATTGAACATCCTGTAAGCGTGTGGACTGTGCTGGAATCTGGGCTGTGCCCACATGAGAGGGGCAAAGCCGGCATTGACCCGGCAAGCTTTAAGCCGACCCGCGGCACTCAACCGACTAGACTCTTATTCGCACGGATGCCCAGATGAATCCGCCCCGATTCGACGGCGATGGGGGAGAAGTGAACCCGTAGGGTTAATGCCCCGGCCGGGATTGGAGCACGCATATGCGGGTTCGAATTCGCTAGGTTGGTTTGAGGAAAACGAAGGCGACACAGCGAGAGGGCCAAATCTTAATAGCTTCGTGAAGCTCCGGAGGCCCCAGTGGTCTCCAAATACGGCTGGGGGCTGGTTGTTGTCGGTGGGATACTTTGGCTGGTCCAGACGGGGATACTAATTTTGGCTCAACCGAACCTAATCTCCTTTACGGGTAATCCTTCCAATACCTCAATCTACCCTCCGGAAGCTTACAGCGACCTGGTACAGGCAGGTACGGTCGCAGGAGTTTTCGGAATAATGGTAGGACTCTTCCTGATATTCATTGGCATGAAGGCTTTCAGGAAGGGGGAAAAATGGGCATGGTACGCGGTCGCCGTTGTGCCTATCTTCATGGTGTTGAACAGCTATTCAGATTACGTGGGAGCGGGACCGGGTTACATTTACTCAGGGAATGCATTTCCAGCCTACGCAATCCTCAGTTACCTCCTCCTTGCAGCCCCAACCCTCATTGGGCTCCTAATCTCAACCAGGAGTTTCTTTCCTTCAAAGCCCAAAGCCTCCTAGGCCAAGTTCGTCCACTCGAACCAGCATCAAGAAGGCTAGGTTGCCCCGGCCGGGATTCGAACCTGATTCGTCTGCAGGAACAACCGTGGTATTTTTAACGGCCACTGGGATTAGTTGTTTGCACATTGGAACCCGGAACTGACGACAAAAGTGCCGGGAACCGACCTCGAGTGAGTGCGGGCCCGACGGGAATCGAACCCGTTTCGGGGGCGTCTCCTGACCCTCGGGTTAAAAGCCCGATGCTCTACCTGATTGCACTCCTTTTGGAACTAAGCTACGGGCCCGCGTCACTGC
>JBEKIO010000008.1:0-76881 GCA_050011715.1 Nitrososphaerales archaeon
TGAACTTGCTCACCTGTGAGAGCGTCTTGCTGTCAAATCCTGTCCTCACCAGGTACGGAGCGATCTGCTTTGCGAAGAGCGACGTCGTAGCCACGTACCTGTTGTGGCAGTCATCTCCCATGGTCAGCGCTTGGGCGATCATCGGTTTCAGAGAGAGAGGACTGTTTCCGATCACCATTCCTTTCACGGTTGCCTGGAAGACGGGCGCAACGATCTCGGACATCCAACGAAGCCTTTCCAGAACCTCCTTGTCGTATGCGCCATACCTGAGGACTTTCCCCACCCCCTCGTTCATGTTCGAGTAGGTCTTCACGCCGAACTTCCTGTCTTTCAGTTCGTACACGGGCATGCTGGGGGAAATCACCCCTGCCATGGGACCCACAGCGTTATGGTGGTGGTCGCATTCCAGCCGTATCTCGCCCTCCGCAACCAGCCTCGCCGCTCTTTTCTCGGTCTCCGCCCACCCCTCGTAGATGCAGGCGCCGATGATCGCTCCTCGGAGGGGTCCGCTCGCTTCCTTCCAACTGATGGGAGGGCCCGCATGCAGGAGTGTTCTCTTCATTCCTCCTAGCTTCTCCTTCGCGGGTGCGATGTCCACCCAGACAGGGTCGGAATCCATCATTCTTTCGACGGCCTCCGCGTTCGCACCCTCGACTTCCTCCCTTGAAACAGTCAAGACTGGTCGAGGCTTTTTGGTTCCGCGACCTGTTAAAAGGTTTCGAGCGCAAAACGTTTATCACGAGTGGAAAGGCAGTTTCCGCAACGTTGGCTGCCATCAACGTCGTGAAGCGGAACTTCTTCCGCGACTCGCTTCAGTTGATGCGCCTATCAGAGGAGGCGAAGAAGCTCCCAGGAGTCGACGACGCCGTGGTGGCCATGGGAACCGAGACAAACAAGCGTCTCCTTCAGGACCTCAGGCTTCTCGGCCCCGAAGGCAAGGCCGCAGGCGATGGTGACCTCATTCTCGCAGTCCGCGTCACAGCTGGCTCCAACGGCAAAGATGCCGTAGAAAGGATCCAGAAAATGGTGATTTCCCCGCCCCTTGCTCCCGAGGGGCTCAGGGCCGTCACCTTCCACTCGGTTGGTTCCGCCCTGGAGCATCTCCGTGACGCGAACCTGGCCGTGGTTTCAGTACCTGGCAGTCAGGCCTTCGAACCCTCCATGGAACTCCTGAAGAGGGGAATCAACGTCCACCTGTTCAGCGACCACGTGCCACGAAAGCAGGAAGCGAAGCTGAAAGAATTCGCAAATTCCAAGGGGCTTCTCGTCCTGGGACCCGGAGCTGGAACCTCGATAATCAACGGCATCGGGCTGGGCTTTGCCAACGCGGTCAGGAGGGGGGGCGTAGGCATAGTCGCATCCGCAGGGACCGGAATCCAAGAGGCATCCATATTGCTCGACAAGATTGGCCTCGGAGTATCTCACGCGCTCGGCGTCGGAGGGTCCGACGTCTCGGAAGAGATAGGCGGCTTGATGATGAAGGACTGTCTCGGACTCCTCGAGAGCGACAAGAGCACCAAGGCGATAATGATAATCGCAAAGACTCCTACGAACAGGGTAATGGAGGAGGTCATGGAGTACGTCAAAAGGAGGACCAGGAAGCCGATTGTCGTTTGTTTTCTTGGGCTCGACGCCCCGTCCGTCTCTGACAAGCGCATCCGCTACAGCAAGACGCTGCATTCCGCTGTCTGGAATGCTTGCGTTGTCCTTGGCGCCAAGTCTCGCAGAGAGTTTGAAGAGAAGGTATCGACGAGCATCGAAGAGCTGTCGGCTACGGCAAGGCAGCTCTCGTCCAGCCTCGGTCCGAGGCAGAAGTACGCTCGCGGCCTCTACAGCGGCGGCACCCTGGCACATGAAACCCTTCTCGTGTTCAGAGAGCTCATCGGTGAGGCTTTCAGCAATACTCCCCTCTCGGGCAGATACCGCCTAGAAGACCCTGGCGTTAGCAAAGACAATTCGGTGGTCGACCTAGGAGACGAGTTCTTTACTTCCGGTAGGGTGCATCCCATGATAGACCCGACCCTTAGGCGGCTGCGCATCCTCCAGGAGGCCAAGGATCCGTCCGTCGCAGTGATAATGCTCGACATCGTCCTCGGCTATGGCTCGTCACCCGACCCCGGAGGCGCGCTGGTGGGCGCCATCGAGGAGGCGAGACAAGGCGCTGGTAGGAGGGGAGGAGAGCTGGTCGTTATGGCGCATGTCTGCGGCACCGAAGCCGATCCTCAGTCCCTCAATGAGCAGAGCAAGAGGCTGTCAGAAGCCGGCGTCGTACTCTTCGCGAGCAACGCGCAGATGGCGGTTGCCTCGGCGCTGGTGGTGGGAGGTGCCAGGGCTTCGACCCAGCTAAAGAAAGAGTGGAGTGAGCTTCTTGGGGAAAACTGATCTGAGAAAACGGCTTCTGGGGTCTGAGCTCGTGGTACTGAACCTAGGGCTCGATATCTTTCGGCAGGCGCTGGAAAGCCAGAAGGTGAGATGTGCCCAGGTCGACCTCCAGCAGGCTCCCAGGCTCGAGAAGAAGCTCGCCGACGCCCTCGACAGGCTTCTCTGAATCTAAGGTGCAGGGCCAGTCTCCGGTGCTGGCTGCAGAGTTCTTGCCGGCTCCCCGCGGGAATGGCCTGCCCTCTGACTAATCTAGAGCTCTATCTCTAACTTGGAGGTGGGCTTAAGTGGCTTTGTTGCATTCAGGATGCTCTTCGCAACAGGGCGAGTGCCGAGCCAGTTCTTCTCCTTCGCGAAGGGTTTCACATACTCTTCCCACTGTTGCCTGTTGATGTAGAAGATCCTTGCGCCGCCGAGCTCGTGCTGCATCTCCGGCCACGGCTTCGTAACGTGGTTGAACCTGAAGCCGAGCCTGAAACCGAACGGACTCTCGAAGGTGGCCCACCACTCGTTTACGCCCACCACGTCGAAGGCGTGCTCGATCTTCGAGAGGTAGAGGATCACCCCCACCCTCTCAGCCCGTTTCAGCACCAGCGTGTGAAGGCTGATTGCTACGTTCTTGTCCCAGAACCTGTGGTCGGCCAAGCCAACGAGCTCTCCGTCCTTCCTGGTGGCCACAATCACGTAGGTGTCCTTCAGCCTGTTCTGGTACCACGCAAGAATCTCTGCGTAGGTCCTAGTGCCGACCAGGTGGTAGAAGTCTTTGTCGTACTTTGAATCGATTAGGGGCTTGAGAGACTCGAGGATCGCAGGGGACTCGGTCTTGGCAGCCGGCCTGATAACGATCTGCTCGCCGCTCTTCAGAGTGTAGAGCTTCGGCGAGAACGGCTTCTGAAAGGCAGGGTTGTCAGGGATGCCCCCCAGGAAGCCTTCAATCTCCTCGACGGAGAAAGTGAAGCTGTCGAACGAAATGGGAACCGCTGGTTTAACCATATCCAAAAAACCCGACTCGGACCGCTTATAGGCGTTATGGCAGTAGAGAGGAATTCGTCTGGCCTAGAGTCTAGTCTCGTAACGCGCGCCCCTGCTTCGGAAAGGACGGCTCTTGGCGAGAGCGAGGAGGAGGTGCGAAAGGGTTGGGGGTGCGGTGAGAGTCCGCAGGCAACCGGGGACGGGGTTGAGCCGACGCCATCGGAAGATCGCCGGTGACTAGCTGTTAGGTCATTGATGCGCAACGATATGCAGAGAACTAACCCTTCTGAAGAGGAGCCCTGCGGGCTCCTTCGTAGGCCTTTGAGGCGTCAGCCACTGCTTCCCTTATCTGATTGTACGCTCCGCACCTGCAGATTAATCCTGCGACGGCCTCAGTGAACTCCTTCTCGCTAGGGTGGGGGTTGGTCTTCAATAGCTGGTGTGTCGTGAGAATCCATGCCGGAGTGCAGAACCCGCATTGGGCCGCACCGTGCTCGACGAAGGCCTTCTGGATTGGGGCCAGCTCTCCGTTCTCCGTTATCCCTTCCACTGTGATCACTTCTCCGCCGTCTGCCTCGACTGCGAGCACCAGGCAAGACTTCACCAGCGTCCCGTTGAGGAGCACAGTGCACAGCCCGCATTCCCCTCTCCAGCAGGCGGCCTTCACGCTTCTCACCTCCAGCTCTTCTCTCAACAGGTCCAGCAGCAGCTCGTTGTCCTTCATCATGGTCCTCCTGGTCCGACCGTTGACCTTGACGACGCACTCTCTCATTTCCAGAGCAGCCTCCCAAGAGCTTTGATGGTGATAGCCTTCACAAGGTGCTTCCTATACTCCGCAGTCGCGAGGACGTCGCTCACGCATTCGACCTTCTCCGAGGCGATGTCCGCGGCCTTCCTCACCGAAGCCCTTGTGAGTTCCTCCCCCAAGAGCCGCTCCACCTCTTCACAGTGGACTGGAGTCGAGTTGACAGCGCCGTAGATTACCCTCGCGCCCCTCTTCTTCCCTTCCGGCCAGAGCGCGACTGCGACGCTCGCGACAGAGAACTCTGACCCGGCGGTGAACTTCTCGAAGGTGCTCCTTCTTCCTTGAACGCGAGGAACCTCCAGGGCAGTCACAACCTCGGTGGGTCCGAGGTCGATGTCCACAGGTCCTCTAATGAAGCCTGACACGGGCACGCTTCGCCTGCCGTCAGCCCCTGCAATCTCCACAGATGCGTCCAGGACCCCGAGCGCGGGCGGGCTGTCGACCCACGGTATGGCCTCGCAGAGGTTCCCCACAAGGGTTGCCCGACCTCTTATCATCGGGTCCGCAGCCTTTGCCAACGCCTCGTGCAGGACAGTGTAGTCATCCCGCAGGACCCCGTCCTCCACCAGCTCCGAGATGGACACAGACGCACCTATCCTCAACCCCCTGCCAGCCGTGTGCTTGACCTCCCTCAGTTCCTTGACTCCCTTTATGTCGATGACGTGCCCTGGCGACATTAGCCTCTCTTTCATGAACGCGATGAGACCCACCCCGCCCCCCATGATCTTCGCGTCGTCGCCATACTCTTTCAGCAGGCTGAGCACCTCGTCCAAGCTCTTTGGTCTGTGATAGGTGAAGTCAGGTAGTGTCGTGTATGGAGAGCCGAAGCTCAAGTTCTCACCTTCACAGGCCCTTCCAACTTGCAATAATCTTCCATGGCCCTGGCGAGCAGGTCCGGCCTCTGGGTTCCTATGGCGTCCCAGACCACCTCGGGGCTCATCGGAAGGTTGTTCAGTCTGACCCCTATCGTCCTGTATATTGCGTTGGATATGGCAGAGGCCACTGATATCATGCTGAGCTCCCCGATTCCCCTGGCTCCCAGGGGGCCGTCGAACTGCGGTGTTTCCACGTACCTGGCCACGAACTCATCGGGGACGTCCTTCATGCGAGCGACGTAGTAGCTGGTGAAATTCGGGTTCGTCACCCATCCCTGCTCGTCGAACTTTATCTTCTCGAATAGGGCGATGCTCATCCCCATTACAAAGCCGCCGTCAAGCTGCATCTTCAGGAGCAGCGGGTTGATCGCCTTGCCTACGTCGAAGACCTGCACAGCCTTGGTGACCTCGATGGCGCCCGTGACCATGTCCAACTCGATATCGACAGCAGTCCCACCGAAAGTGTGGAAGATGGTCGGGACTCCCTGCCCGGTCTGGGGGTCCAGGTAGGTGTTCAAGCTCGACGCGAAGTAGCCGCTCCCGATTATCGGACCGCCTATGGTGTTCCCGTTGGGGTACACGTATCCGAAGACAAGGTCCTTCAGAGGAATTGTCACCCAGGGGCGCCCCTTCGCCTTCACGCTCCCTTCCGTGACCTCGAGCTGATCCTTGGGAATCCTGAGGACCTGGGACGCGAGCTCGACTATCTGGCTCTTCGCGTCTTCGCACGCCCTCAGAGTCGCCATCCCATCGGTGAACAGTCCCCTGCTCCCCACCGTCTGCCAGGTGTAGGCCGACTTCCCCGTGTCCCGGATGCTGTCGACCCTCACCCGCTCAACGGCTATACCGAACTGGTCCGCGACTATCTGGGACAGCCCGGTCGTCGTCCCCTGGCCGAAGTTCCCTGTTCCTACGATCAGGTCTATGGTCGAATCTTCGTTGAACTTCACTATCGCGGAGGACGAGGCGTTAGGTGGCTGTGAAGGCCCCTTGACGCAGAGGGCGAACCCCCTCGCCCTCATCTTCCAGGGTTCAGACGGAGAGACGAGCTTCTGCTCCCAGCCTATCCCCTCGAGCAGAGACTCTAGGACCTTCCGCGGGTCGCCGACATCCTCCCTGAGCCTTTCCCCGGTCGCTGTTTGCGACTCGCCAGGCCTTAGGAGGTTGATCCGCCTGATCTTGGCCGAGTCAATGCCGAGCCTCTTCGCCGCCCTCTCGAAAACCTGTTCCAGGACCCAGTTGCTCTCCGAGTAGCCGAATCCTCTCATGGCAGTAGTCGGTATCTTGTTGGTGTAGACCGCGAGGGATTCACAGTAAACGTTGGGGATCTCGTATACTCCCTCGGCCGAGTAGCCCATCGCCCTCGAGACGTTAACCGTGTAGTCGGCGTAGGCGCCTGCGTCTAGGACGAACCTCACCTTGTAAGCGATGCACTTGCCGTCCTTCCTGAACCCGGCCTTGACGTTTGCCACCACCCCCTCTCTCGAGGCCGACGATGCGAAGTTCTCCTTCCTCGACAGGACAAGTTTCACTGGCCTGTAGCCCACGGCCTTGGAAGTCATGGCCACCAGCGCCTCCCATCCTAGCCCAGCCTTGCCGCCAAAACCTCCCCCGACGAAGGGGGTCCGGACGACGACCTTGTTGTATGGAATCTTCAGACACTCTGAGACTATCTGTCTCACTACGAAAGGAGATTGGCAGCTCGTCCATATCTCCAACCCTCCGTCCCTCATGAACTGGGCCACCACGCATTGGGTCTCAAGGTAAGCGTGGCTCACGTGAGAGACCCTGAATTCATCTTCGATTATCTCTTCGGCCTCCCCGAGCGCCTTCTCGGCGTCGCCATGGACCAGCCTGAACCTGTTGGCGATGTTGGTCCCCGGGATTGGGTAGAACGCCGGCGCGTGGTTGTACTCCTGCATGTTCTCGTGCAGAAGAGGGGCGTCCGGCTTGAGTGCCTCCAACGGGTCGAGGACCACAGGAAGTTGCTCGTATTCTACGTCCACCAGCTCCGATGCCCTTTCGGCTGCTTCGAGGTTCTCGGCGACGACTATAGCAACGGGATGCCCGACCCACCTGACCTTGTCCACAGCAAGGAGGTCCCTGTCACCCGCGTACATACCGACCCTGAACGGCATATCCCTGCCGGTGAGCACAGCCACCACCCCAGGGACTTCCTTCGCCTTTCCGATGTTGATGCTTACGATCTTCGCGTGGGGCATTGTGCTGGTGGCAAGCTTTGCGTGCAAAGTGCCTGGCAGCTCCCAGTCGTAGGTGTAGAGCGCGGTCCCTGTAACCTTCAGAACAGTGTCCGCGGGTGGGACAGGCCGTCCCACTGCATTCTCTCCGGTCAAGATTAGATTACGGCGCTCGAAAATATAAAAATCTTGCCCCCGGGGGAATCCTTGTGGAAGCAGTCTTCCGGCCTGCCACTGAAGAATTGAGCCACGGTTGTGAGGGGGCAGCCTACCGGGGTCGCCTGGCTCGGTGGGCGCGTCCAGCAGTCTCCGAATCCCGGGGGTGCCACCAACCTCGGGACGATAAGGTCTGAGGAAGAAGCGCAGAGAGCGCACCCGAAGTCGTCTGTTTCCTTCTTCGCAACTATGAAGGATAACAGGCGTCCGAATTTACTTCTCAGTCTTCGTCTTCTTGTCACGGGACGATGGAGTCGCTTTTGCTACCATGACTTCAGTCGACTTGATTATCGCCTGGACTTCATCGCCTTCCTGCAACCCCAGATCCTCAACCGCCTCGTTGGAAATTATGGAAGTGAGCGCGACCGAGTCCGCTGCGGCCATCTTAATCATGGCAACGACGTCACCCTTCTCTATTGAGGTAATCTTCGCTCTGACTCGGTTTCTGGCGCTCAGCTTGTAGCCAACATTGCCCGCGGAGTCTCTGTCGTCCATTGCGTTGAATAGGTACTTTCGGACACTTCTGAACTCCCTGAACAAGGTCATTCCGTCCGGAGTGAGTCTTGAAACCCCACCAGCCGCTCCCCCAGCCTTTGACTCGAGTATCTTCTTACCGGAACGCGATTCCAGTCTCTTGATTCTGTCCCAAGCGTTCCTGTAGGAGATACCCAAGAGTTTGGCTGCTTCTGCAAGGGAGTTGGTCTCAGAGATCCTTCGGAGTAGCCTTGCATCGACCTCCTCCAGGACGGTTTGCTTCTTATCCTCCATGGAAAGATGCGGAACCGGCTTCAGCTTCGCGTCGTACTTCAAGTCCTACTGAACCGCTCTCCGCAATGCTCATTCGAGACTTAAACTTTGGCTTTCGCAATGGATTTATAGCGTTATGCAGAGGGATACATAACGCTCATGAAGGCAGCAAGAAGAGGAGCATCGACCGTCATAATCGCGACAATCGTGATTGTAGTCATTGCAGTAAGCATCGCGGCCTACGCAGTCTCGACGATGTCAGGCAAAACGACAACAGTGACATCGACAAAAACGGCAATATCTACGTCCATCTCGGTTTCTACGTCCACCTTGGTTAGCACCTCCGTGGCTCTGGCCCCCCTGCTTTCATACTCTGCGGATGCCTACGCTGTTGAAGCTACCGCGCTTCTCAATGGCTTCTCTCAAAGCACGGGTGTGCCAGTCGCGCCCGTGAAGTCTGGAGGTTCGTTTGCAGACGCAAACCAGATTGCAGCTGGCGCGCCCGACGACGTTTTCATCTCGGTAGCGCTTTCTGCAACTGGACCCAAATACCTGAAGAACCTCTCGTCGAATTGGGCAATAGGGTTCGCCTCGGACCAGATGGTCCTGGCCTATTCGAATTCCACTCAAACATCCGCAGTTACCAGCATCGTCAGGTTAGCGAACACAGCGGGAGAGACTAACGCCACGTCCGATTGGAATGACCTCTATACCTCTCTGACTTCTGGCGGCGTCAAGATAGGAATCTCAAGCCCCGTCTCCGACCCTGCCGGTCTACGAGGCTGGCTCGTCTTAGAGGCTGCTGGATATCTATACTCCGGGGGTAACCAGCAGGCCTATGTGAGTCCGTTGCTTCAGAACGAGGGCAACGTGACCGGCACGAATGCCGCGGCGCTTGTCGCGCCGCTTCAGGCGGGTCAGATCCAGTTCCTCTTCATCTACAAGTCCGCCGCGGTAACTGACAAGCTTAGTTTCCTCACGTTGGACAGCCATGTCAACCTCGGGAGCTCGAACTTGAGTTCGTTCTATTCCCAGTTCTCGTACGAGGACTCGGCGGGTACGACAAAAGGCGCAGCGATCGATCTGTGTATCACCATCCCCCTGAGCGCTGTTAACACGGTCGAGGCCCTTGAGTTCGTCCAGTACGTGGTTCATAACGCAAAAACTCTTTCTACGTACGGACTGGTGCCGTTCGCAACCGCCATGCTGTACAATAATGTACCGCCTCCAGCAACCATCCAGGCGCTCGTCTCACAAGGTCTGATAGCCGAAGCCGGGGATCTACCATAGCCTGCACAACATGAACTGGCTCAGAGCAATCGCTCTCACCACGGTGTTTCTTCTTCTTGTCCCAATAGTCATCCTGCTCTACTATGGTCTGGGGCCCTTTCGAACGCCCGCAGGTTACACCCTGGGTGTTTTTCGGTCGATAGAGCTCTCGCTATTCTCATCCGGATTGGCCGCGATAGTCGACATTGCCGTGTTCACTCCTCTAGCGTACTATCTGGCTAGGGGCAAAGATCCGATTGCCGAGGCTCTCGTTGACATGCCTGTCGGTATTCCTCATCCTATCATCGGTGTAGCACTGCTGATTCTGGACAGCCCGCTCACGCCGACGGGCAGATTCTTGTTATCCTTCGGAATTAATTTCTTCAACACAATCCTGGGACTGGTGGTTGCGCTCGTCATCATGTCTGCCCCCATCTATGTCAAATCGATGCAGCCATACTTCGAGTCGAAGGATCCGTCGCCCGAGGAGTTCGCGATGGGGATGGGAGCCTCACGAATCAGGACTCTGTTTTCGGTTGTGCTGCCAGACTCTCTGAAGGGAGTGGCGAGCGCTTCGCTGATCGCCATGAGCAGGGCACTGGGAGAATTCGGCTCCATTTCAATCATAGCCTATTATGTGCTACAGTATCCTTTCTACGGAGTAAGTCCTGCCTCAGTGACGATCTTTCAGCTCTTCAGTGGTGCCATTCCCGGAGGGTTGAACGCGGCAGTGACGGCGTCGGCGGCGATGATTCTTGTAGCTCTGCCAATTACTTTGGTTGGACATTTCATCCGGAGGAGATGACGAGAGTTTGATAGAGGCCAAGGTGAGAAAACAACTGGACCAGTTCTTGCTTTCGGCAGAGCTTGAGGACAGCGGATTCATCTGCTTGGCCGGACGGAACGGTTCAGGAAAGACCACGTTACTCAGAACCATAGCAGGGCTGCTTCCGGTTGATGATGGGCATATCAGGATAGATGGGGTTGATGTCACCCGGCTGCCAGCCGAGAAGAGAGGGACGATCATGGTCACGCCCAACTCATTCTTCCCTCATCTTGACGTAGATTCTCATGTCACCTGGGGTGCGAGATTGAAGAGAATGAAGCCGGAGGAAGGGAAGATCTCGAAGGTCAAGGCCGAGTTGGGGATTGATTTTGGTGGTCCTGTCAGACACTTGAGCCTCGGCATGCGAGTGAGAGTGGCACTTGCCACGGCGCTCCTTGCCTCGCCGAAGATGATCTTGGTGGATGAAGCGTTCTCAACCCTTCATGAAAGAGATGATTTCATAGCCTCCTACAGGAAGCTCGTCAGCGCGGAAGGCATGGATCTGGTTTTTTCAACTCATGACGAGACGGATGGGAGACTAGCTGAGCATCTCTATCTGATAAGCGATGGGACGACAAGACGACAGTGAACCCGCATTACGAGAGATTCACAGCATTCGAGCGATGGAGGAGCGAGCGCGCTCGCGTCACCGTGAGCGGGATGATTCTAGCTTGGGATCACTGACCGACAGAAGCTTTTATTGCCACCGACACTGGTTTTAGAAGAATGGAAGTGGAGCCTTCGACGCTGCTCCAGTCAAGCAGGCTGGTGGACAAAAAAGGAAGGACCGCCGGGAAGCTGAGGATCTCAGTAACAGACAGATGCAACTTCGCGTGCCTCTTCTGCATGCCGGAGAAGGGTTCGATCAGTTGGCTCCCGGCACAGGATATCCTTACCTTCGCAGAGATTGAACGCATCGCTGGGGTCCTGGTATCCTTGGGCATCAGCCGGGTCAGGGTCACCGGGGGAGAACCCCTTCTCAGAAGGGGAGTGGAAGACCTGGTCGGACGACTCTCCGGGATGCAGGGGCTTGAATCAGTTGACATGACTACTAACGGCTGGTTCTTGTCCGAGAAGGCTGCAGATTTGAAGAAGGCCGGACTGAGGGGCGTTTCCGTTAGCCTTCACAGCCTGAGAAGGGACCGCTTTACCAAGGTCTCCGGAATTGACGCCCTGCCTCGAGTCCTGGACGGGATTGACGAGGCAGCGCGAGTCGGCCTCCGTCCCCTCAAGCTCAACAGCGTCGCGCTTCGAGGCTACAACGACGACGAAGTCTGCGACCTAGTAGAGTTTGCCAGAGAAAGAGGGATCTCAATCCGGTTCATAGAGTTCATGCCCCTCGACGGTCTTGGAATTTGGAGTCCTGGCGCGATGGTGAGCGGGAAGGAGATAATCGAGAGGCTCTCGGCGGAGTTCCACCTGGTTCCAAAAGGCAGGGAGGCCGGGGAAACCGCATCACTATGGGGTTTCGAAGACGGGAGGGGGGAGGTGGGCGTGATTACTCCGATGACCCAGCCATTCTGCGACGACTGCGACAGGATCCGACTTACGGCAGACGGGAAGCTGCTCTCTTGTCTTTTCGACACTGAATACCACGACCTGAAGCACATCACGAGAAACGGCGGTTCAGATTCTGAACTCGAGGCCTTCATCCGAGACGCAGTCTGGCGGAAACCGGACGGGGTGGGATACATGCCTCGGGTGAAGGAGACGTGGGAGAAGCCGCGGAACATGAACTCCATCGGGGGTTAGGGCCAATGGCACGCTTCAGAATCCTATACTTCGCTCAGACACGCAAGGCCGCCGGAGCACGGTCTGAGGAGATTACCATCGACGGGACCCCTACCGTCCGCCTCGTTGTAGAGAAGGCAATCGAACTCCATCCTCCTCTCCGAAAGCTGCGGGACGGCATGCGCGTGGCTGTCAACGAAGAAGTGGTATCAGACGAGGAGATTGTGAGGGACGGCGACAGGGTTGCGTTCATCCCCCCAATCGTCGGAGGCTAAGCGTGATGCGCCCCCTGCGGTCCTGCGTCACCCGGAAGAAGATTACACCTTCGAAAGTGCTCGAATCAGTTCATGACAACTCAGCCGGGGGGGTCGTCCTCTTCCTCGGAACTGTGAGGAACCGAAGCGAAGGAAGAGCCGTAGTAGGGCTCGAGTACGAGACCTACCACGAGATGGCTGAGAAGCGTCTGGCTGAAGTAGAGAAGGAGGTCAGAGCGCGATGGCGGGTGAAGAAGATGACGATGATGCACAGGGAAGGGAGGCTGCGCGTGGGCGAGGTCAGCGTCGCGGTCGCAGTGTCCTCGGAGCATCGTGCTGAGGCTTTCGAGGCCGCAAGGTTCGCAATCGACCGCATAAAGACATCCGCCCCCATCTGGAAAAAGGAGTTGCTCAGTGGAGGAAAGAAGCACTGGGTCGATGGGATTCCGATCCAGCGCTAGTCAGTCGCATCGCTCCTTCCGACTCTCAGCTACGTCTCCTCTCCGATTTCTTTCCTGGGATGACCTTGCCATACTTGACTGCCATGATGTCTGACATTATGCACAGGACTAGGAACGCTAGGCGAACCCCACCGGGCCTGCTAGGTTTCTCCCCCCCGTCCATGCGCTTGGCCACGCGCCATTCCAAACTTAAGAGTCAGAGAACGCCGGTCGAGGGTGTATTGAGGCTCGTGATTAGAAACGCCTCCCTCAGGGGCGTGAGTAAGACACGGGACATAGCCATGGATGGCGGAAGGATTACTCTCGTCGCCAGCAGGGTGAGAAGTGGCGCAGACCGAGAGATTGATGCAGGAGGTAGGCTTGTCACTCCAGGTTTCGTCAACATCCATTGTCATCTTGATAAGTGCTTGACGCATGCTTGGATGAAGACGGAACAGGGAGTGAATGCCGGCAGCTCCGACGTCATCCCTTCGGCAACGGGTGTGAAGAAGGATTTCACTAGGACCGACATCGTGAGTAGGGCCAGCGCCGCAGTAGAGAGCTCCATCCTCTTCGGAACTACTGCAATCAGAGCGTTCGCTGACGTTGACCCAACAGGGGGCCTGCTGGCAGTGAAGAGCTTGATTGAGGTAAAGAAACGGTTCTCGCGAGCCGTGGACATTCAGATCGTGGCATTTCCTCAAGAAGGTATCGTCAGAGAACGGGGAACAGACGAGCTCTTGCACAAGGCGCTGGAGCTGGGCGCAGATGTTGTGGGGGGCATTCCGTGGTATGAGAGAAACGCCGACGACGCAAGGAGGCATACCGACATAGTCTTTGGCCTCGCAAAGGAGTATAGAAAGAAGATCCACGTGCTGGTCGACGACACCTCTGACCCGGAGGCGCGGAACGTTCTGTACCTGCTGCAGAAGACAGTCAAAGAAGGTTACCAGGGGAAAGTCGCCGCGAGCCACTGCAGGGGGGCACTGGACTCTCCTGACGAGGAGTATGCCAGGAGAATTGTCCGACTGGCGAGGCAGGCGGGCGTGACAGTCGTGGAGAACGCCCATGTCAGCCTTTTCATGTACGGAAGGAATGATTCCCACCCGGTACGGCGGGGCGTCACCCGGATCCATGAGTTTCTCAAGGGTGGCGTCAACATTGCCATTGGGCAGGACGACATCGACGACCCGTACTATCCTTTCGGAAGGGGAGACATGCTGGAGCTTGCGTTTGTGATGGCCCATGCCGCCCACCTCTCTTCATCCGAGGAGCTGGACGCGGCCTTTGACATGATAACCTACAACGGGGCAAAAGGGATGGGCATCGAAGGATATGGGGTCAAACTAGGGAACAGAGCTGACCTGGTGGTCCTTGATGCGATGAATGTCCACGAAGCGCTGCGCCTGCAGGCACCTAGACTCTATGTCGTCAAGGGCGGGAGGACGGTGGCCAGAACAAAGGTGGAACAGAGACTGACTGTCTAAGGCCTACGTGATTCTGACTCCGGTGCCAATTCCGACGAAGCGCCCGAACAAGTGGGGGACAACGGTCGCGCGCGAATAGAGCCCCGTTGGCTCATCTGAGCAATAATCAGGCTTACTCGGAAGACAGGTCGACGGTGAGTCCCACCGGTCCCGTGTTCGCCTCCTCCGTCGCTCGAACTCCCTTGACTTCATCAAGCGAGCAGGTCGAGAGGTCACCAAGGGGACATGGAACGGGATGGGAGGAGGACAGGGAAGAGGCGCTAGCTCAGGATATTTGGGTCCCGTTGAGGAAGAGGTTGGTCTGCACTTTCACTCCGGCCCTCTTCAGGGTAGCGTGTGCGTAGCACATCTTTTCGGCTTCCTTTGAGAGGTGAAGGATTGCTTCCTTGGAAGCAATGCTCTTCAACCTCAGGTCGTAAACGACCTCCTCGAAGGCGCCGCCAATCCTCCTGTCGAAGTGGCCTCTGGCGGTCAGTTCCATGTCATCAAGAGGCAGGTCCGTAGATGTCGCCAGGACCGCGTATTGGTTCATCAGGCAGGATGCGGCTCCAGCGATGAAGTAGGCAAGCGGGTTCGGACCCTGGTCAGTCCCTCCCCTGTCGGGGGGCTCGTCAATGTAGAAGGTAAACTGGCGCTTTCGCGCTTCGAACTTCAGGTTGCTGACTCTCTTCAGGTCGACCCTTTCCGCTCCGAAGAGGAACTTCTCATCCCTAGCCTCGGTCCGTTTCCTGATGTGTTCCCTGATTACCTCAACCGAGTTGTCTTCGGCGGCCATCGGCGGAAGAGCCCTCCCCGCGGATAAAGAGGTTTGTCAGACCACAAATAGAGCACGGGGCGTCTCTTCGCAGTGGCAACAGCGGCGCTACACTGGGCTCATTCCGAGACAGCCCGGCGCGCGCGAGGGCTCATCGATAAATAGCGTAGCCGGGACGCGTGGGCAGCGATGAATCTCAAGGTTACCGTCGTGGACCACCCGATGGTGCAGGAGCAGCTCACCCTCGTCCGCGACCGGCGCTCCAAACAAGTCGCTTTCCGGAAGGCCATCTACAGGCTGGGGAGGCTGATGGCCTACGAGTTCCTGAGGACGATGGAGACGGAGGAGATCGAGGTCGAGACCCCGCTGGGGCGGGCGAGGGGGCGGAGGGTCATGGGGAACGACAAGATAATCATCATCCTCATCCTGAGGGCGGCCATTCCATTCGTTGAAGGAATGTACAAGAACTTCCCAATGGCCCGGACAGGCGTCATCAGCGCCTGGAGGGGGAAGCCCCCAGCTTTCAAGATAGACGTCAAGTACGCGAAGATTCCGGACATCCAGGCCGATGACGTGGTGATACTGGCCGACCCGATGCTGGCTACAGGCCACACCCTGCGGGAGGTGGCGAAGCACGTGCTTACAGGCAGGAAGCCAAAGAGGGTAGCGTTCTTTTCGGTGATATCCACCCGACGCGGCATCGACTATGTTGCAAAGGAGTTCCCACGTGCCGAGTTCTACACCTGCGCCATAGACGCCAAGCTGGACTCTCTTGGCTACATAGTCCCTGGCCTCGGGGACGCAGGGGACCGCTCCTTCGGGACTCCTCACTAGCGCGCGCTCGCGTGTTGAGCGACGAGAGCCTTGGCAACTGTCCGAATTGCGGGGCACCGCTGAGATAGACGATACCAACTAAGCTGGGAGGGGTCGCGCGTGCCGCAGTCTCATAGTTCGAGTGAAAAGAACAGCGCAATTTCATGCGAAGAAGTGGGGTTGTTGGTGTAGCATCTGTCGTTGTAACGCGCGCGCCAGGCAGTAGTGCAAATG
Organism: Nitrososphaerales archaeon; assembly: GCA_050011715.1. Taxonomy (GTDB): domain Archaea; phylum Thermoproteota; class Nitrososphaeria; order Nitrososphaerales; family Gagatemarchaeaceae; genus UBA183. The sequence goes on from JBEKIO010000008.1 coordinate 16,001, forward strand.
CTCTACAGAACCCTCAAGACGAAGAGTCAAAAGACTCCAAATGGAGGTAATTGCCCAGATGGGGAAGGACAGCGATTTCCTCGGAAGGGACATCCTGAGCATCAGGGACTATAAACGAGACCAGCTCGAGCGTCTCTTCCACTCCGTCGAAGACCTCGAGAGGAGCCCCAACAGCCTTGATGGTCTCCTGAATGGAGACTTGGCCGCCCTGCTCTTCTTCGAGCCGTCCACGAGGACCTATTCGAGCTTCCAGATTGCCGCCTCCACCCTGGGCATGCAGGTCACTGGCTTCGCGAGTCCCGCCGGGTCGTCAGTCTCGAAGGGAGAGACGCTTCACGACAACATTCGCATGTTTGAGGGGTATGGCGCGAACTGCTTCGTGATACGGCATCCCATGCCGGGAGCGGCGAGATACGCCGCCGAGACCACTGACAAACCCGTAATCAATGCCGGGGATGGCAGTCGCGAGCACCCAACCCAGGCCATGATTGACCTCTACACGATAAGGAAGGCGTTCGGGAAGTTGGACGGTCTCAAGGTGGGAATCCTGGGAGACTTGAAGTACGGGAGGACCGCATCATCGCTGGCCTACGGTCTATCGAACTACGACGTCGAGATGACATTCATAGCGCCTAACGCGCTCCAGATGCGTCCTGAGGTGCAGCACTTCCTCAAACAAAAAGGGATCACCCCTAAGTCAGAGATGGACCTAAGGAGCGTGGTCGGTGAGCTAGACGTGCTCTACGTAACCAGAATCCAGAAGGAGAGGATTCCAGACCCGACAGAGTTTGAGAAGGTGAAGGGGATGTACCAGGTCAACTTGGAAACGCTGAAAGAGGCGAAGCCATCTCTGAAGGTCTTGCACCCGCTCCCCAGGTTCGACGAACTCGCCGCGGAGCTGGACGCGACCAACTTCGCCGACTACTTCGTGCAGGCCGCGGCCGGACTCCCCCTGAGAATGGTCCTGATGAGCCTGGTTCTGGGAGGCGGAGGCTAGATGGCCGAGAAGCGGAGGGAAGAGCGGATGCTCGTCAGGAAGATCGAGAAGGGGACGGTCATAGACCACATACCCGACTGGAAGGCGGAAACCGTGGCAAAGGTCCTCCGGCTGGACAGGCTGGCCAAGAGGCAGCCCAACATCTCGGTGGCGATTCTGCAGAACGTGAACAGCAAGAGCCTGGGGAGGAAGGACTTGGTCAAGATCGACAAGTGGCATGTCGACGAGAAGGACGCGGACATCCTTTCTCTCATCTTCTCAACGATAACCATCAACTACGTAAACGAGTGGAAGGTCTCGAAGTACCACCCGAAGGTTCCTGACGTGATTGAGGGCAGAATCAGGTGTCCCGAAGTCTTGTGCATCACGAATGCGCAGAGAGAGCCTGTGGTTCCCAAATTCATGACGCTGAAACACGACAGGATGTTGCAGTGCGTCTACTGCGACACCCTATTCGATTTCGACAGCGTGCCTGATCATGTAAGGTCGTAGCCCGCATGAAGCACGACCTCGTGGTCGCAGGGAAGGTCGTGAGCCCTGTCGAGGTGCGAGAGACGGAGATCGGGATCAGCGATGGGAGGATCGCTGAGATGAAGAGACAAGGGCTCACCGGGAAGAGGATCATTAGGGCTGGGCGCGCGCTGATCTTTCCTGGATTCATCGACGCCCACGTCCACATGCGCGAACCCGGGTGGGAGTGGAAGGAAGACTTCAGGACCGGGAGCGAAGCGGCGGTGCATGGCGGAGTAACTACTGTCGCAGATATGCCCAACAACCCCAGGCCAGCGATAAGCCCCGCGCTCCTTCGAGAGAAGGCCAGACTCGCAAGTGAGAAGGCTCTTGTAGACGTGCGGCTTTACGGAGGAATCTCCCACAAGGAGCTGGACGAACTCCGGAGAATCTCGAGCCTTGTCGTGGGATTCAAGCTGTACCTGGCGAAGACGACTGGGAATCTGACGTTCCCGCCCTCCGAGTTGGAAAGGGCCTTCAGCCTCGTCGCCGGCACTGGAAAGCCGGCAAGCCTCCACTGCGAGGATCAGGGAATAATCGACGAGAGGACTAGGAAACTAGCAACGGAGAAGAGGCCCGACGTTTGTTGCGACATGAGGCCCCCTGAAGCTGAGGCAGAGTCCGTGAGGAGAGTCGTCGCCGCTCTGAGGAGTGCCCCGAGACTGCGGGCGAACGTCTGCCACGCCTCGACCGAGGAAACGCTTTCTGCTGTAAGCGCCGCAAGGTCTCAAGGCGCACACCTGCAATGCGAAGCGGCACTGCACCACCTCTATTTCGACCGGAGTGAAATGCTCGTGAACCCGCTGCTCAGGACTAACCCGCCACTGAGGTCAGATGGAGACAGGGCGGCGCTTCTGGAGGGGCTCAAGGACGGTAGGGTGTCCTTCCTGGTCACGGACCACGCTCCGCACCTTAGAGAGGAGAAGCTCTCCGATGGGCTGAGCGGCGTCCCGGGCCTCGACGATTATGGGCATATGGTGTCTTGGCTGATCAGGAGAGAAGGGGTCGACCCAACAATCGTTGCACGCGTGGCATGCTCGAACCCCGCATCGTTCATCGGTCTGGGAGACAGAGGGCAGATAGGAGTCGGTATGAGGGCCGACCTCTCCATACTTGACATCAGGTCGCCCGAGGTGGTTAGAGCCGAGGATGTCCGGAGCAAATGTGGCTGGTCCCCGTATGAAGGAATAGAGTTCCCAGGCAGGACAAGGTGGACAATCCGGGGCGGCGAACCGCTCCTTGACGACTGTGAGCTGGTCAGATAGCGGTCGCTGCGGGCGTCCCGCCTGCCGGCGCGGGCGCGGGCCTTGCCGCAGTGATCATCTTCCCGGACCCTCCGACGTAGACGTATAGCAGTATCAACGCCACGATTGCGATCAGGACCAGACCAATCGTGTATCCGGCCGGCAAAAACGCAAACAGAGACAGGAATGCGAGGATGACGCCCCATCCGCTGTAGTACCACCTGTCCTTCTGATCGACGAGGAACAGGCCGGTGACTACCGTCCACAGGCCCACGAGGAGTAGCCCGAGGGAGATTGTGCGGTCAGGACCAACGAGACCGAAGGAGTAAGCAGCGGCTGACAAGAGGATTGCAACGATTATCCCCACGCCCCAGCCTAGCCGCGGATTCATCACACCTCGCCTCGCTGAGGCCTGATTATTAATACCTCGCAGACGGGACCCCTCAAGCCGCAAAAGGCGGCTCAGGGTAGGGACCGTACTTTCCCTCAAACGCGTCTGCGAGCCTCAAGAGCCTGGCTTCTTCAAAGGGCTTCGCTACAAGCTGGACCCCAACGGGGAGTCCCGCTGCGAGGCCCGCGGGGATGCTGATCGCGGGGAAGCCGACGAAGCTGAAGGGGAGCGTCAGCCTGTTCAGGGCGGTATAGACATCCACCTGCTTTCCATCAATCTCAGCGGAGATCTGCCCGATGGTCGGCGCCGAGATCGTAGTGGTCGGCGTGGCCATCACATCGTGGTCCTTCATGGAAGAGGCGAACCTTTCCATCAGCAACGGCCTCGAGTTCTGGGCGTTCACGTATTCGACGGCCGTTATTCTTCTCCCGAGCTCGAGGCCCTCGCGGACATCGTCGCCGTATAGGCCGGGCGAGTTCTCGAGCCACTTCAGATGAAATGCGGTGGCTTCCGCCCTCTTGATAGAGAACCACAAATCATAGGCCTCCTGAACGCCGTCAAGGTCGGCTTCCTTCACTGTGCATCCCAGCGACTCTGCCTTGCCGACGAACCGTTCGAAGACCTCTTCCACTGATGAATCGTTCGAGCCGTGGAAGTATAACTTCGGAATGCCGATCCTGGCGCCCTCGAAAGGAGTTCCCATCCCTGACGTGTAATCAGGGACCTCCGTCGCCGAGGTGGTCAGGTCCTCTTCGCTGTGCCCTGCGAGCACTTGCAAGAGGGCCGCCGAATCCCAGGCACATGAAGTCAGAGTCCCGACAGTGTCGAATGATGAAGCGAGCGGCACGACCCCGAGTCTGCTGATGCGCCCGTACGTAGGTTTCAGGCCGAGTACCCCGCAGAGGGCGGCCGGAATCCTGACCGAGCCCGCAGTGTCAGTCCCGATCGCCCCGACCGCCATTCCGGAGGCGACGGCAGCCGCCGAGCCCCCGCTCGAGCCGCCCGATATCCGCGTCTCGTCCCACGGGTTCCTGACGGGCCCATAGTGAGGATTGACGTTCGTGATTCCAGCGGCGAACTCGTGGAGGTTGGTCGTCCCCACCAGCACAGCGCCAGCTGCCTTGAGCCTCCGTACTGCGCTTGAATCGTACGGGGCGATGTTGTCGGCTAGGATCTTCGAGCCAGCGGTGCACTTGACCCCCTGAATGTAGAAGAGATCCTTGACAGCTATGGAGACGCCGTCAAGGGGTCCGAGCGACGCCCCCTCCTTGAATCTCTTCTCAGACCGCTCCGCCTCCGATAGCGCGGAATCCCTGAGAACAGTGATGTAGCAGTTGATCCTCGGGTTGAGTCTCTCAATCCGGCGCAGGGTCTCCTCGGCGATTGCAACAGGAGACACTGACTGAGCCCTGAAGGCCTTGGCCAGATCTCTGATCTTCCTCAATGTGCCCTCAGGAGATCCCAGCTCTTGAGCACTTAAGAGTCTAGCCGGATGCTATCCTACTGCCACCTTCGGAAAGGCAGTGGGCCTTCGGAATGCACAGGCGCGGCTAGGGGCGAGAGAGTTATCGGACCCTGGAAGAATTGCTTGTCTTTCCACCGACCTCGGCTGCGGTTATCAGGTCGATGAAGACAAACGGGTCCTTGCCGACAGTCCATGCGTCGTGGCCAGGGTGTACGTCAAACCCATCGCCCGGTCCGACTTCGAGCTTCGCTCCGTCGTCCATCGCAAAACCCATTCGGCCAGAGACCACGTATCCAATGTGACGCACCTGACAGGTCTGTGTCTTCGCTATCGGCTTCATGGAGGTCGACCACCTCCACCCGGGTTGGAGAGTGCGGAGACCAATGGTGAAATCCCCGACCGTGATCAGCTGCAGCCTGCCGCCAGGCGTATCCTTCACCTCGTCGGGCTCATTCATGCTCTTCTTGGAGGCTGCTGCTTCCAGGGCTTGCTTTCCCATTCGAGTGACCCTCACGACTATCTTGATGCAGTCATCCTCTCGTCTGATTTCTACCAGCTGGTTCCCGCTCTTCAAGGTCCAGGCCTTCACATCAGCGTCTATGCCGGGTTCTGTAGCCCACAGCTCAATCTCGTCCCCGACGCTCGCTTCACGCCACGCCTTGAACAGGTCCGTCAGCGGCGTGGGAGGACACCACGTACCCCTTGAATCGACAGTCTTCCTTTTGGGGATCACCCCTTGCAATCAGATTCGCCAATGGTGAGGCATGCTTCGTTTATACGCGTGAGGTCAATTCTCATGATTGAGAAAGATGCATGACCTGTGCGCGCGCGAGTCGCACGATCGAGAAGGGTGCATTCCTGGGCTCGTACGCGGGCGCCAAGGCAACCGTGGCCAGCAGGCTCAGAGCGTCGTCCTGCTCGAGGACGGGGTCGATCCCAAGAACCGCTTAACACGGTCTTGCTCGGAGCAAACTGGTCTCAAGCCAGCGCATAGAGCGCCGGGGGTAGGATTCGAACCCACGCGACCCGAAGGTCACGGGCTTTCCAGTGGAATCTCAAGGCCCGCGCATTAACCACTCTGCCACCCCGGCACATCCAGCCCCTACGGACAACCCGCCCCCTTCATAAGCTGTGAATCACTGGTGGCAGAGAGAGCAGACCTGGCCGCGCCAGCCCGAGATCTCTCCATCCCTATCGGTTAGTGCCTTCAACGAAGCATTATTACAGCAGGACAGGCGAGTCAAGTCGGATGGATGCCAGGGTCAGACTCGCGAGACCGGCCGACAAGCGCCAGCTCATGAGCTTCATCAAGGACGTCTGGGGAGGGCACGACTACATTCCTCGAATCTGGGACCAATGGTTGAAGGACGAAACGGGAAAGATGTTCGTCGTGGAGGCGGACGGGGTCCCAGTGGGTATGAGCAGGGTCAAGTTCCTCGAAGACGGGTCCGCCTGGCTAGAAGGCGCCAGGGTCCATCCCGATTTCAGGGGCCGAGGGCTGGCGACGATGCTGGGAGCGAGCTCGATGCGCACCGCCATGGGCCGGGGAGTGAAGGTCTTCCGGCTGACCAGCTGGTCGCGGAACAAGACCGCACACAGACAGATCGCAAGGATGAGCTTCAAGGAATCGTCAAGGATTAGCGCCTACGAACCCGGGAAGGGAGCGAGGTTCGCGCCGCAGAATGGCGTGAGGCTAGCGGGAACGAGTGACCTCTCGCGGGTCACCAAGCTAATCAGGGAATCACGGGAGTTCAGGCTCGGGTCAGGTGTCTTCTGGGACGAATTCACGGCGGCGGCCCTCAACCCTGCCATTGTCAAAAAGCTGGTCGGTGAAGGGTCCGTCTGGATCACAGACGAATCAGTCGCCGTCGCCAGGCTGGGGGGAGAAGGGGGCGAGACTTGGAGGCAGGTCTGCTTTCTCACCGGCAAGGGAAACACGCCCACGAAACTCGTCAGGCACGTCTTCGGACTGAAGACTGGGACGAGGGCGACCAGGCGGATCGTCTACCTCCCTCAGGGCTCTCACCTGATTGGGACGCTGAGGAGGACGGGGTTCGACCGGCTGACATCCTTGATTCTTTTCGAACGAGCAGCAGTCAAGGGTTAAAACGAGCACGACGAAGAGCAGACCCATGGAACCAAGGGTCACCAAGGTCGCTGTGCTCGGGGCGGGGTTAATGGGCCATGGAATCGCCCAGGTCGCGTCGCAGGTGGGCGGGTACGAGGTGTCGGTTCTCGACATCAACCAGGACTTGGTCGACAAGGGAATGAAGATGCTCAGCGACAGCGTGTCCAGGTTCGTAGAGAAGGGTACGATTTCAAAGGAGCAGGGTCAGGCCGCGGTGACGAGAGTCCATCCGACCACCGACCTCGCGCAGGCGCTCGATGGGAGCCAACTCATAATCGAGGCCGCGACCGAAGATCCCAAGTTGAAGCTTGACCTGTGCAGGCGGGTCTCGGAGCTGGCCGAGGAAGGTGCCGTGTTCGCCTCCAACACGTCGTCAATCAGCATCACGCTGCTGGCCTCGACGATGAAACATCCAGACAAAGTCTGCGGGATGCACTTCTTCAACCCGCCGCAGCTGATGCCGCTGGTCGAGATAATCAAGGGAAAGAGGACCTCCGAAGAAACCCTGGAATTGGCGAGAGGCGTTTCTACGAAGATGGGCAAGGAGACGGTCCTGTGCAAGAAGGATTCCCCGGGGTTCATCGTGAACAGGATCCTTGCCCTGGCGCTCAACGAGGCCGTCTTCCTCGTTCAGGAGGGGGTCGCCGACCCCGAGGACATCGACAGGGCAGTGAAGCTGGGGCTCAATTGGCCCATGGGGCCGCTGCAGCTGCTGGACTACATCGGGCTCGACACGACCTTCAACATCACCCAAGTGTTCATGGGAGAGTTCCAGGACTCGAAGTACAGGCCGGCGCCGCTGTTGCGGGAGATGGTCCGAGCGGGGATGCTAGGACGCAAGAGCGGGAAGGGTTTCTACGAATGGGGTTCGCCTGGCTCGACTAAGACGAAGTAAGCCTTGCCCTGATTTCCTCTGGAAACGGGACCGCCTTCCCTCCCATCTTCGAAAGGGCTTGGATGGTGTGCCCGACGCAGAGAAGGACCATGTCTGGGAGCCTGTAGATCTCATTCTCGAACTTGACGCTGCTGTTTCCAAGCCTCGCGATTCGCGTCTTCACAAGAATCTCGTCATCAAACCTCGCCGATGCCCGGTAGTCTGCGCTGGCATGGACAACAGGCATCCCCACCCCCAACGCCTCCCAGTCCTTGTAGGAGAGACCGATGTCCCTCAGAAGGTTGATCCGGCCAACCTCCATCCAGACGAAGACCTTGGAGTAGTACACCACCTGCATGGCGTCGGTCTCTTCGTATCTCACCCTGAGCCTCGACTCGTGCCAGGAACCCATCGCGGGCGAGTCCCTTGTTCCATCTTTTAACGTGACGGAGCACACCTGCGGGTGTCTAAGGCGCCCTCAATCAGAGCAACTCAGTACGAGAAAGCGGCAGGATAGCGAGTCTTTTTACACTCGAGGAGAGGCTCGGGAGGCATGGAGTACCAAGTGCTGAAGGTGTCGCGCGAAGGCCCGTTGGGGCTAATAACGATCAACCGACCTGAAGCGATGAACGCATTGAACTCGAGGATGGTCACTGAGCTGATCAGTGCCTTTGACGGTTTCGAGAAGGATGACGAGGTCAGGTGCGTCTTGATCGCGGGCGACGAGAACGCGTTTTCAGCAGGAGCCGACATCAAGGAGATGGCCCCCATGACCGCCGTTCAGATGGCGATGACTGGGCACTTCTTCCCCCTTTGGGACAGGGTGGGCAGATTCCCCAAGCCAATCGTCGGGGCCTTGAGCGGCTTTGTGCTGGGAGGGGGGCTGGAATTGGCAATGAGCTGCGACGTGCTTGTAGCTTCTGAAACGACGGAGCTGGGGCAGCCTGAGATCGATATCGGGATAATCCCTGGGGGAGGCGGAACGCAGAGACTCACCAGGGCCGTCGGGAAGTACAAGGCGATGGAAATGATCCTCACAGGAAAAAGGATCGGGGCGGAAGAAGCGAAGACCCTCGGCTTGGTCAGCCGGGTCGTCGCGAAGGAGGCGTGCCTGACTGAGGCCAAGAAAGTGGCCACCGAAATCGCCTCGAAGTCGCCGGTGGCGGTGAGGCAGGCCAAGATGGCGGTGAACAAGGCTTTCGAGATGGGACTCACCCAAGGCATTGATTTCGAGAGAGAGTTGTTCTACCTGCTCTTTGCCTCCGAGGACAAGACTGAAGGGATGAAGGCGTTCATGGAGAAGCGCAGGCCTGAGTTCAAGGGAAAGTAGTTGGACCTCGAGACGGTCAGGACAGAGTCGAAGAACGGCGTGCTTTGGATAGGGCTCAACAGACCTGACAGGCTCAATGCCTTCAACGGAAAGATGGGGAGCGACCTGCTAGAGGCGCTCCAGGAGGGAGAGAGGGGCACCGAAACAGGGTGCGTGGTGGTGACCGGCGAGGGAGGCGCCTTCTCTGTCGGCGAAGACCTGAACACTGACAGTGCGTCAGAAGACAGCGGAAAGCCGCTACCATTGGGCAAAGCATTGATGCGGAAGTACAATCCCATAGTCCAGCGGATCAAGAAGATGGAGAAGCCAGTCATTGCGGGGATCAACGGCGTCACCGCTGGATTGGGCCTGGGCCTCGCTCTGGCGTGCGACCTGCGGGCTGCGTCGGACAAGGCCACCTTTCGTGAAGCCTTCGTCAAGGCAAAGCTGGTCCCAGACCCTGGAACAAGCTTCTGGCTGACCAGGATACTCGGACAGGCGAGGGCTATGGAAGTCGGGCTTCTCGGGGAACCGATCAAGTCGACCATGGCCCTGAACCTCGGACTCGTCAACTGGGTCTTCGCCGACGATAGGTTCGAGGAGGAGGTCGCGAATATAGCGGAGCGCTTGGCGAAGCGCCCGACCAGGGCGCTCGGCCCCACCAAGCGGGTCCTCAACAGGGCGATAGTAGTCGATGTCGACTCGGAGCTCGAGTACGAAGCGTACCTCCAGGGGCTTGCCAAGAGGAGAGTTGACGGTTTGGAGGGGACAGGAGCCTTCGAAATGCGCGACGCAGAAAAGTCCGGTCAGCAAGGTGAAGGACCGCGGAAACCGCCCGGATGATGCACTTCGTCATCTACATCGTATACATTAAACAGGCGCACACCAAGAATGCCTCGCTAAGGATGGACTAGTCAGCCTTCCAGACGTCTTCCTTCATGCCCGCTTCCTTGTTTGCCCAGCGTGCGAGGTTGAAGAGATACGAAGAGAGTCTGTTGAAGAACGGGAGCAGTTCGGGGTTCATTTTCCCGACCCGAGAGGCTGTAAGCAGGCGCCGCTCCGCCCGCCTGCAGACCGCCCTGCTGAGCTGAAGGTGCGCTCCCATAAGCGACCCACCTGGGAGGATGAAGTTCCTGAGCGTCGGGAGTCGTCCGAGGAGATCGTCGGTCATCCTTTCGAGTCGGAGTGTCGCCGATGAGGAGATTCGTGGGACATTCCTTGAACCTCCGTATTCGGTAGCGGAGTCCGCCCCGGCCACAAAGAGCATCTTCTGAATCTCCCGGAGCGAAGCGGACGTCTTTGCATCCTTCGAGAGCGAGACAGCGACCCCTAGGACGCTGTTCAGTTCGTCGATCGAACCGTAAGCTTCGACGAGTGGAGAGTCCTTGGCTACCCTCTTGGAACCATGGAGCGAGGTCTCGCCCCTGTCGCCTCTTCGCGTGTACATCGCGATTTCGGATTTATCCGCGAATTATAAACAATATTAGACGATGGGTCGTATCTTTTCCAGTCGGGAGTAATTTATGGATTGTTTCTAGAAAGAGGCAGGCGAGCTGCAAAACGTCGTTCGACTTCAGAAACAAGCATCTCTTCACGCCGCAAGAAGCGTCTAAACTCCTGTCGGACATCAGGCCGAAGGTGAAGGAACTAATCGAAATGAAGAGGGCCATCGTCGCACTTCAATCCGAATTGGAGAGGTACTACTTACTGGGATTCAGGCCTGCTGAGGTCCCCGAGAAGGCGGCGCAGCTGGACGCCCTGGCCGAGAACGCGAGCAGGAAGGTTGAGGAGCTCGAGGATCTGGGAGTCGTGGTGAAGAACCTAGACTACGGTCTGATTGACTTCCCTGCAGAGAGGTACGGGAGGAACGTACTGCTGTGCTGGCAGTATGGGGAGCCCGAAGTCTCATACTGGCACAGGTCCGACGAGTGCTATGACGATCGGAAGGCCCTGAAAATACCGCTGATACAGCCTTAGTCAGGCATCATGTATTCGAACCCTCGCCTCTAGGAATGCCTGCTCCAAACCATATTGGGGTCGCCAATCATCTTCTGGGCTTTCGTCTCAAGAAATCTTTGCGGAAGTCCCTAACCGCCGTGTATGGGAAGTGCTTATTACAAGCGGGCAAGTGTTCTGCTTCGTGCCGATATGTCATAAATGCGGAAAGTTGATCAGCGCTAAGAAATACGCTAGGCACCTTAAGCGATGCGGGACGACTCATAAGCACTCCCCGCGACCGAGCACACCTGTCGAGATCTAGAACCTGTACTCCACGCTTGCGCGCGCACGGTGTCCCAACGGGCTCAGCGAGCCGAGGACTCCTCAAACTGCTCAACTATCGGGTCCTTGGGATCTGGTTTCATCTCACGCTGGGTGAGAGCGTGGTGTCTCTCACACCAAGACCATATTAGTGGGTCTTCCCAGGTTCTCGCCGTATTGGAATCAGAGAGAGCTCGTGACGCGAAGATGGGGGAGATTCTCGCCGCTTTCAACGAATCGTGGGTGAAGTACTGGGAGTCCTACGTAAGGCTGCAGGATCAGCTCTACGAGAGCCTAAGGGCGGGGAGGGAGGTCTCCTGGCTCGCAGCGACGGACGAAAGGAAGCTGAGTGAGATCAACCAGGTGCAGCGCGAACTCTTCTCGGGAATGCCTCGCAGGCTGGACTACTCCCCACTCGGGCAAATCTCGCGCAATCTGAATACGGCCCCAACCAAAATCGCGGACCTCGAGGCGGCGCTCGCCCAAGAAGAAGCAGGGTGCAGGAGCCTTGAGGCAGCAATAGCACTCATGAAAGAGAAGGTCGAGGCGTTGAAGGAAGCCATGCGCGCCGCCGGTCCCTGAGCGTGCATCCGAAAGCAAATAGCTATCTTCGGGGCCTCTCTGGTGGGTATGCTCACCCCCTTCCGGCGGCCCTCGTACGCAAGTGGGCAATCTCGGTCTTGATGACGCCGTCGAAGAGTCATCTTATCTGGTCAGGCTTCGGCCCTCATCAGGCCTTCACACCAAGCGTCATTAGGAGCCGTCCGAATTCCTCGTCGGTGACCCAACTCACCTTCAGATACTCGACGATGTCCCTCTCCTTCAGTCCGATTCTTCTAGCCTCACCCAGGGCGACCCGGTAGGCCTCGAGCTCTGTCGGCCTGTCGACATAGGCGTAGCGCTTGTCCCACAGTTCCTTCCCCTCCATGTGCTGTCTGATGTGGACGAGCTCGTGGACGACGTCAAGGTAGAGATGGGTCTCGTCGCCTTCCTTCAGATACTTGGTGTTGACTATGACCGAGCCCTTCTCGGCGTTGATCCTCATGTATCCTCGACCGTCCTCGACGTCGACCTGGAGCGCCGACAGCACCCTGTTAGTGTCACTTCCGAAGATCGACTTCACGGCCGCGACCTTCTCGAAGCCCCCGAAGACGTCCTTGAACATGAAGGGGCCGATCGGTGCGTCTCTGTTTATGACCACGCCCAATCCCAACTCAGGCTCACTGTTCCCTTCGCGGGTCCGAGCCGGACGCTTCACGTCTCATGAGTTTCTTCAAATAGAGTCGGTGGAACCCCCTTTTCGCGTAGAAGCTCTCCGCATTTTCAGAGGCTATCGTCTGCAGGATGAGCAGACGACCCTCGGCGGCAGCCATCCTGCTCGCTTCGTGAATCAGGGAGCTAGCAACTCCTATGCTCCTGTGAATCCCAAGAGTTCCTACGCAATACACACCGAGCAGCCCAGGCGTCCTGAACGCAGCAAGGACGCCCAAGGTCTTCCCGTCTCTCTCCGCTGCGAAGAAGGTCACTGAGGGCTCCGTTCTGAGTCGGTCCGCGATCAGTGAGACCGGGTTCTGCATCCCTAGGCCGCCGTAGAAGGAAAGAGAGTATGCGGCTGCCCATTCCTTTGTCCCGACTTCCTGGCCTGACAAGATCTTCAGGCCCGACGCGGTCTTGAAATCTGGTCGGTCCAGCTGCATGACAGACATGTTGTCGAACGTGGCGTAACCGCGCGATTCCAGCACGGCCCCAACCTCCCCGCACTCTTCCTGCACTGAGAAGCAGGATGGCCTCGCGAGGGCTTCGAACTCTGCTTCAATCTTTGGGATGGCGTCCGGCCAACCTGCGCAATCGACAAACCCGGCTCTGTTGAAGAGGTACTCGTCGAAGTCGGAGGAAAGCATGACGTACGAGTTCTCTCCGGTCCAGCGCACATCGGCCCAGTGGGACCACCAGCCGATCTCGTTGAGCTCCAGGTCCCTGTTCTTAGCCAATCCCCAGGTCAACCCCCAGTATCTTCCCCGCCGTGCGAACCGAAGCGAGCTTGCGTCCCGCCGTCACGGCGCTCCTCGTGTTGAGCGCAGACGCGATGCCTTCGCCCAAGACCCGGAGGGCGAGCGGGGTGTCGAAATCGTCGTTCATGGCGTCGCGGAAGTCCCCCAGCAGCTCCTCGTCGCTCTCTTCGGACGCACCTCCGGCCGCACGGAGGGCCTTCTCTGCCATTCCTCTTAGACGCGTGGACCTTCTAGCCGCGGAGTCGATTCCCCTGAGGTCCATGTCCTTTCTGTAGTGGCGGCCCAGGAAGAACATCCTGAGCTGGTCGGCCGAATAGGTGCGCAGGGCATCCCTGACCGTGACCACATTCCCGGTCGACTTGGACATCTTCTCGCCTCTCATATTGACGAGCCTCGTGTGGACCCAGTACCTCACGAAGGGCTTGAGGCCTGTGAGTGACTCGGCCTCTGCGATCTCTGCTTCGTGGTGGGGATAGATCAGCTCGTAGGCGCCACCCTGCAGGTCGTACTGGGGGCCAAGGAGCGAGCTCGTGACAGCGATGTCTTGGATGTGCCAGCCGGGCGAGCCCCTCCCCCACGGGCTGTCCCACTTTCCCTCGACCAGGGTCTCGGGACGCCAGAGGGCGAAGTCGAGCAGATTCCTCTTCCTAAGGGAGAGCTCGAGGGGTCGGAGCGAGAGTTCCCGGGAGGACTGGTGAGAGAGTCTCCCGAACTCAGGAAATGTCGAGACGTCAAAGTAGACCCAACCGCCGACCACGTACGCTTGTCCCTTCTCGATCAAGAGAGAGACTTGTTTGATCATCTCGTCCACGTGCTTTGAGACAGGCTCGAACCTGCAGACGGAATCGGCCTTGAGCTTCGCCATGTCTTCGACGAAGTACCTCGAATACTCTCTCGCAAGGGCGAGAGGAGTCTTGCCTCTTCTGCGCGCCTCATCCGTTATCCGCTCATCCACGTCGGTGATGTTCACGACGAAATGGACTCTGTACCCAAGATGGGTCAGGTATCTCGCGACGACGTCATAGAAGATGTACGTGCGAGCGTGACCCAGGTGCATGTAGTGTTGGACCGTGGGCCCGCAGGCGAACATTCCGACCTGTCCGCGGCGCAGGCTTCTGAAGGGTTCCTTCTTCCCGGTGAGAGTGTTGAAGACAACGAGCCGGCTCGGCAAGAGACAGTAGAGCGCTGAGAGGGGCGAGGGTATTAGCCTTTTTGAGCCAGGGGAATCTGGCGCTAGTGAGGGCATTGTTCTACGAAAAGAGGATCGGGTCGTTCGCCGGACTGATGCGAGAAGCGCGACGCCTGGACTCCGACGCGGGGATCAGGGTCGTTGGCTCGTACCTGGGGCGCCGCTGCTTCGCGTTCGTCACTAGGTTCGTCGGGAGATACACAGTCATGGTTTACGAGAGGACGGGGCGCAAGGCCCCTGCGGTCGGCATGAGAGTCATCTCGAGGGAATTCGAGTCTCCGGAGGAGCTGGAAGGGTTCCTGCAGGGAATCACGCAAGGAGGAGTCGATGCATACGTCTACTGAGCCAAGCGTTCGGCGGAAGAAGGTTTCAGCTTAAGAGGGGGCACCCAACCCGTGAAGGTACAATGGTTGCCTTGAACGGTCTGTACAGGAGGGTTGCAAAGAAGGTGCTGTCTGAGACGCTCGCTGTGGAGAAAGGGGAGGCGGTCACAGTCGAGTCCTGGAACAACGGTCTCGAGTTTGCACGGAACGTGGTGGCAGAAGCCAGGGCGATGGGATGCACGGCCATTCTGAGTCTGGAGGACGAAGAAGCGTACATCGAGGGAGCGAACCGGGCGCCAAAGGACAGGATTGGAATGATGGGACGCAACGAGTACGGAATAATCAAGGGAACGGACGCGTACGTGTTCATTCCTGGGCCCCTTCTGGCGCCGTACCAGACGAAGATCAAGCCCCAGCTCATGTCGGAATCCACGAAGTACAACCGATCCTGGTACGAGGCCGCAGAGAAGGCCAAGCTTAGGGGAGCCCGCCTCGCCTTTGGGTACGTTGGAGAGGAGATGGCCGGAGTGATGGGCAGGACCGTCCAGCAAGTGGTAGAACGGCAGCTGAACGCCGCTCTGGTCGATTTCGGTGGCATCGCGAAGACGGGGCAGCGGATCTCCTCGCTCCTCTCGGAACGTTCTGAGGCCGTGGTCCAGGCCAGTGGTTCACGACTTCAATTCAGACTCAAGGGAGAGACGACGATTGAGGATGGCACAGTGAGCCGCGCGGACGTGGAGGCTGGCGACAACATGGCCTACGTTCCGCCTGGATTCGTAACAAGGGGCGTCGATCCCGCCTCTGTCTCGGGGACGCTGAGTGTCTCGAAGACTGTGACAAGACTGGGCCTGCTCGAGGACGCAGTGCTTACGTTTAGGGAAGGGAGGCTGATCAAGTGGAAGAGCAGGGGCAGCACGCCGATGCTCACGGAACTCGTCAAGGCTGTGCCCGAGCAGAGCCGGATAACGACCATTCTCAACGTGGGAATCAATCCCAAGATGGACTACCTGTTCGGGCAGGATAGGATGGTGGCCGGGTCGGTGACAGCCGGTGGGTTTGGGTTCATGGCGGTCATCAGGAGGGCGGACCTGACGGTCGGAGGAAGGCACGTCGTGACCGGCGGGAAGCTGTAGCTAGTCGCGAGACCAAGCAATCAGCCGAGAGTCCGGCAGGCATTCTGAAAGGAAGCACGCGAAGGAGCTGCCAGTGCGCGTGCGCGCGAGTCCAGTAGCTTTTTGACGGAGGTCGTCCGACGACAACTCATGAGCAGAACACGTTCCGAACTGAAGGAAGGCGACATGGCACCCGATTTCGAGCTCCCCTCGTCGACCGGAAGGCCAGTCAGGCTCAGCTCCTTTAAGGGGAAGAGTGTCGTGCTGTACTTCTATCCCCAAGACGACACGCCTGGCTGCACGAGAGAGGCGTGCTCGTTCAGAGACAACTTGCCCAAGTTCGAAGGTCTCGATGCTGTCGTCCTGGGTGTCAGCAAGGACTCGCTGGTGTCCCACGAGAAGTTCATCGGCAAGTACTCGCTGAACTTCACTCTTCTGAGCGATGAGGGGCTGGAGGCTCACAAGCTCTACGGCATCTGGAAGCTGAAGAACAACTATGGCAAGACCTACTGGGGAACAGAACGGTCCACCTTCGTAATAGACAAGAAGGGGAGAATCAAGAAGGTGTTCAGAAAGGTGAAGGTCGACGGCCATGAGGCCGAGGTCCTGCTGGCGCTGCGGGCATAGGGACAACAGCTCACGGCCCAAAAGGGAAGGGACCACCCTCCTGGTGGGGCCGCCCTCGTGCCACTCGACTTTACGAGTCTGCTCAGGGGTTCTCGCAACAGATGGCTTGACGGTAGTCACGCCTCTTGGACAGCTCCCTTCAGAACGAACCCTTGGACGCTGCCTTCCATGAAATAATCTCTGTCCAGGGTGGGAAAGTGGGAGGGTCGAGTCCCCGCTATTCTACTTCAGCATCTCGCTTTCGGGAGGCATGGGCTTTATGAGCCCTTCCTTCATCAGCAGTTCTGTGGCTTCCCGTGCGGCCTTTATGATCGCAGAGGCTTTCTGATAGAGTTCATCCCTGCTAGGCTTGATTCTGGCCACGCCCTGATCAATCGATTTCTGGGCGCACGCAACGGCCACGCGTGGATAGACCTCCCATTCGTCCATTTTCGGCATGATGTCGTCCGCGTTTATTCCCCGTGCTTCGGCGAACCTCGCCAGTTCCTCCGCGGCGGCTACGCACATGTCGTCGGTCACCGTCTTGGCCCTCACGTCCAGGACTCCTCGGAATATGCCCGGAAATCCCAGACTGTTGTTGACCTGGTTCGGAAAGTCGCTTCTGCCCGTAGCCACCACTCGGGCGCCGCCCTCTTTCGCCTCCCAAGGCCATATCTCTGGTATCGGATTCGCACATGCGAAGACTATCGCGTTGTTGTTCATCGTCTGTATCCATTCCTTCTTTATGACCCCTGGTCCAGGTTTGGCGGCTGCCACCACTGCGTCACTGTTTTTGAAAGCTGCAGCAATGTCGCCAGTCCTGCCTTCCGCATTCGTCATTTGGGACAGCTCGTACTTCCAAGGATCGTCCTCCTCGCGAATATCTTCACGACCTGGGTAGATGAGGCCCTTCGTATCGACCAAGAGAAGGTTGCCCGGTTTCACTCCCCACCTCGTCAAGACATACGCGGCCCTGAGGTTGGACGAACCCGCCCCCACCAGCGTTATGAGACTCTTCTTCGGATTCTTTCCGACTACCTTGAATGAATTGATCAGCCCGGCCAGGACGACGGTGGCCGTTCCCTGCTGATCGTCGTGCCATACTGGGATTTGGAGGCGTTTTCGTGTTTCTTCCAGGACGTGGAAACACTTCGGTTTCTCGATGTCCTCGAGATTGATTCCACCGAAGGATGGCTCGATGAGTTCACACGTCCTGATTATCTCCTCGGGGTCTTTGGTCTTCAGGCAGATTGGAAAGGCGTCGACACCGCCCAAGTACTTGAACAGAATGCTCTTTCCTTCCATCACCGGCAGTCCCGCTTCCGGTCCGATGTCCCCAAGGCCCAGGACGCGCGTGCCGTCTGTCACGACAGCAACGAAGTTCCACCTATTGGTAAGCTCGAACGACTTCTCAGGGGATGCCTGTATCTCCTTGCATGCGGCGGCTACGCCTGGAGTGTACCAAATGGCGAAATCCTGATAGGTTGTGATGGCGCACTTAGGCATGACCTGGAGTTTTCCTCCGTAGTACCTGTGGAGAGGTGGCGCAAGCATAGATGGCTTCTTGGCCTTCGCAAGCAGTTCGTCTACCGTCGGCTTTCTCTCCTCGGGTCTTTGTTTGGGCATCCAATTTTTCGGGTGTTCTACACCGTTTAAAAGTGTGACTCCGACTGCGAACAACCTCTTGGCTCGCCCTTGAGGGGGTGGCGATTCTCTGAGCCGAGTCGGAGATCCCTGTCTCTAGCCCGTTTCAGACGGGAGTAAGTGAGCGGCGGGGTCTCTATCGAAGACCTTCTTGCAACCGGCGCAACAGAAGTAGACTTTCGTTCCCCTGTATTCGGAGACGAAGGGCGTCTTGCCGGGGTCCACGGTCATCCCACAAATCGGATCTACGGCCATCTTGGCACCTGCCCTGCCCTCCACAGAGTACAATTTAACTCAGGCTCGGCGAGCGACGATTCAGGCGCGAGAATGGCGAAGGACCCCGTCTGCGGTATGTACGTCGAAGAGACTCCAGAGGCGCTGCGGACGATCCAGAGGGGAACCACCTTCTACTTCTGCTGCAACACCTGCCTCCAGACCTTCATCGCCCCCGCCAAGGAGCTGAAGTTCATCCGTCGAATGACGGTGTTGAGCTTTGCGCTCGGGATTCCTATCCTCCTTCTTACGTGGGTCGTCACTCCTCCCGGTTGGGCATCGCAGCACCTCATCCTGTTTGCCCTAGCGACTCCGGTCCAGTTCGTCGCGGGGTGGATGTTCTACAGGGGGACCTGGCATGCCATCAGGGCAAAGGCGGCCAATATGGACACGCTCATCGCGACGGGAACCACGGCAGCGTGGGCCTACAGCACTGTCGTGGTCTTCGCGCCTGGAACGTTTCCGGAAGGGATCTACTTCGATGCCTCGTCCCTGATCATAGGTTTCATACTTCTCGGGAAGCTCCTGGAGCACACCATGAGAGGAAGGGCGTCTGACGCGGTCAGGAAGCTGCTGGACCTCAGCCCGAAGAAGGCCACCGTTGTCAGAGGAGGGAAGGAGACGGAGGTGGCGGTCGAGGATGTCGTTCCCGGGGACTTGGTGAGAGTGAGGCCCGGTGAGAAGATTCCGACCGACGGAGTGATAACCGACGGGCAGGGCTCGGTGGACGAGAAGATGCTTACGGGGGAGAGCATGCCGGTCGACAAGAAGGCCGGCGACAAGGTGTACGGAGCAACAATCAATCAGACAGGCGTGATCACCCTCAAGGCGACGAAGGTGGGGAGCGACACGACCCTCGCCCAGATAATGAAGCTCGTCGAGGAAGCTCAGGCAGCCCAGGCACCCGTGCAAAGACTGGCAGACCGAATTGCCAGCTACTTCGTGCCTGTAGTCATCCTGGTGGCAGTCGGCGCCTTGTCGGGCTGGTACTTCCTAACGGCAAACGGGTTCCTGCATGGATTCACTGCGTTCATCGCCGTGCTTATCATCGCGTGCCCGTGTGCGCTGGGCCTGGCGACGCCCGCTGCGCTCGTGGTGGGCACAGGGAGGGGAGCTTCGAACGGTATACTCCTGAAGGGAGGCGAGGCGCTCGAACGGGCCAGCAAGGTGGACACCGTCGTCCTGGACAAGACGGGGACGATTACGGTCGGGGAGCCCTCAGTCACCGACACCGTCTCGCTTGCAGAGCTGTCTGAGGCTCAAGTGCTAGGTCTTGCGGCCGCAGCCGAAGCAGGGTCAGAACATCCGATCGGAAAGGCGGTCATAACCGGAGCGCGAGAGAGAGGAATCGCGGTCGAGCATGCGACCGATTTCCGAGCAGAGCCCGGGATGGGGGTGAGCGCCAAGGTTGCAGGGAGGCAGGTCCTGGTGGGCAACAGGAATCTCTTCGCCGGAAGTGAGATTGGGTTCGAGCCCGCCGAAGCCTCCGTTTCCAAGCTGGAGGAGAAGGGAAGGACCGCGATGGCAGTGGGCGTAGACGGAAGGGTCGTTGGGATAGTAGGGGTGGCAGACACGGTCAAGCCTCATGCGAAAGAGGCGGTCGGCTCCCTCAAGGACATGGGCGTGAGAGTCGTCATGCTGACCGGAGACAACAAGAGGACCGCCAGGACAATCGCGGGCGAAGTGGGAATCGAGGAGGTGGTTGCCGAGGTTCTGCCCGCACAGAAGTCCGGGGTCGTCAAGAAGCTTATGGACGAGGGACACACCGTCGCCATGGTCGGGGACGGAATCAACGACGCGCCCGCCCTCGCCCAGGCGAACGTCGGCATGGCGATAGGGAGTGGGACAGACATCGCAATAGAAACGGCTGGCATTGTGCTGATGAAGAGCGACCTCAGGGACGTGGCAGGAGCGCTCCGCCTGAGCAGGGCGACGATGAGCAAGATTAGGCAGAATCTCCTCTGGGCCTTCGCCTACAACACCGTGCTGATACCAGTGGCCGCTACAGGGTTCCTCAATCCCATCTTCGCAGGCGCGGCGATGGCCATCAGTTCGGTCAGCGTTGTCGCAAACTCGCTGACCTTGAACAGGGTCAAACTCAACCCATAGGGCGATGAGCGGCGGCGCCAGAGATCGCTCGAACCTTTATCTCCCTCGGAACGGAGCGGAGAAGGTGAAGTGCTAGATGGTCGACAAGCGATTTGAACAGTACGTGAAGGACAACCTGGGAAGATTCGCCGACGACATCATTCGGCTGTCGTCTCAACCGAGCGTTTCAGCCAGGAAGGAGGGAATCGAGGAATGCGCGGTGCTCGTGGAGAAGATGCTTCGCGACATCGGGGCGACGACCAAGGTCCTTCGGATGGAGGGCGCGGCGCCGCTCGTCTACGGCGAAGTGAAATCGAACCGCTCAAGCAAGACCATTCTTTTCTACAACCACTACGACGTTCAGCCCGAGGAGCCTCTGGAGCTCTGGAAGTCTCCACCCTTCAAGCCGGAGATAAGGGACGGCAGGATCTACGGCCGGGGAGTCTCCGACGACAAGGGGGAGCTCGTGTCGAGGCTGAAGCTCGTTGAAGCCTACATGAAGACCGCCGGACAGCCGCCCTGCAACGTGAAGTTCTGCTTCGAGGGGGAGGAAGAAACGGGCAGCGTGCACCTGGAGGAGTACGTATCGAAGAACCCCGACCTCTTCAAGGCCGACGGAGTCATCTGGGAATACGGGACTGTCGACCTGGAAGGCAAGCCGATGGTGACCCTCGGAGTGAAGGGGATGATCTACCTGGAATTCGTGGTCCAGTCGCTCTCTCAGGACGCCCACAGCAGCTATGCGGCCGCGCTTCCGAGTGCGCCCTGGAGGCTCGTTAGACTCCTGAACCTGCTGAAGGACGAGAACGAAAGAATACTCGTGCCAGGATGGTACAGCAACGTCGAGACGCTCTCCGACGAGGAGCTGAAGGTCCTGCAGGAGATGCCCTTCGATGCGGAGGCCTTCAAGAAGAACTACGGAGCCGGAAGCTTGCTCGGCGGGATGACGGGCGAGCAGGCCAAGAAGGTCCTCGTCCAAAGGCCCACGGCCAACATCGCAGGGATCTGGGCTGGTTACATGGGCCCCGGGTCGAAGACCGTCCTGCCAAAGGAAATCCATGCGAAGATGGACTTCCGGCTGGTCCCGGATCAGGACCCGGCAGACCTCCTCAAGAAGCTCCGGGAGTACATGGACGCCAAGGGCTTCGTCGACGTGAAGATCGTGCTCGAGAGCATGGAACCCGCAGCGAGGACATCCCACAAGGACCCGTTCGCGCAGGCCGCCATCAGGACAGCAGAGAGGGTCTACGGGAAGAAGCCTATCGTCGAACTCTCATCTCCGGGGACGGGCCCGCTCTATGTCTTCAGTCGACGGTACAAGATGCCGTCGGTCGAAATCGGCGTGTCGGCGATGGATGGAGGGATACACGCCCCGAACGAGAACCTGAAGCTCGAGGACCTTCAGAAGGGAATCTGCTGGATTGCCGATACGATGGAACTCTTCGTCGCTTCCTGAACTACCATTTGCTGAGGTCGCCCTCAAGCAGACCCAGGCCGAGGTGGGCATGGTCGATGTGCCTCGAGAGCTCGTCCCGGTCGCCCACGGTCTCCCCGCAATAGGGGCAGACGAGGACGTTCGGTGAAGCGAGTTCGGGAAGGGCCACGTGCTGTTCGAGTCCTCCGGAGACCATCGCCTTCTGAGTGACCAAACCGATGAACCTCCCCTTCCTCGTCACCCCGAGTCTCCTGACGCCGAGCTGGGACATCTTGGCGATGGCGTCGACGACCTTCGCCGCGGAGTCTACCGTCGCAACGGGGGAACTCATCACATCCCTGACCTTGGTGGCGGATGGATCCAAGTCCGCGGCGACCACCTTGTACAGGATGTCCCTCTCGGTGACGATTCCAATCGAGTCGTCGCCGCGCACAACGACGGCTTCGGTAGCGCCGGCCTTCTGCATCACCCTCGCAGCGGTTGTCACCTGATCGTCGGAGTTGACCCTGGCAAAGCCGGTCGACATGTAGCCAGAAACAGGCTGGTCGAGTGACTTGCGGATGTCCACGATGCCTGACGAATGAAATCACCTACTTAAGATGTATCGGAGTCTAATTCATAAACTGCAGAATGAAAGGCGAGGCGGGTTGAAGGCCGCAGTGCTGGGGTCGGGCCTCATGGGGGGCGTGGTCGCCTGGCACATGGCGCGGTCCGAGGGGGTCGACAGCGTAGTCGTCTCGGATGTCGACGAAGAAAGGCTTGCCGCGGTAAAGAGGCGGTCGGCGGGCAAGAAGCTCTCCGTGGAGGTTCTCGACATAAAGGACACAAGAAAGACGCAGAGGTTCCTGAAGCAGTTCGACGTAGCTGTCTCTGCCCTTCCGCACGGGGTGGTTCACAGCTCGGACCTCGCGGCAGTAGCCTCAGGTACCAAGATGGTCAACGTTGCCTTCGAAGACGAGCAGATGGAACTGGATTCTGCTGCAAGGAAGACCGGCGCCCTGCTGATTCCTGGTTGTGGCCTCGCTCCGGGGCTCGGAGGAATACTCCTAGTTCACGCGCTGGAAGCGCTGGGTGGAGGCGACGAAGGCCACATCCTTGTCGGGGGCCTCCCTCAGGTCCCGCAGCCCCCCTTCGGGTACAAGCTGGTCTTCTCGATCGTCGGGCTGCTTCGAGAGTACACAGATGACGCTCGCGTCTTCAGGGGCGGCAGGCTTGTGAAGGTCAGACCTTTCTCCACCGTAGAGAAAGTGGAATTCCCGGCACCAATCGGGACGCTGGAGGCATTCTGCACGGACGGGCTGGCGAGCCTCGTCTACACCATGAAGGAGATGCGGGTCCTGGACGAAAAGACGCTGAGATGGCCCGGCCATGCCGAGAGGATGAGCCTTCTGCAGGAGTCAGGGTACTTCGCGAAGAACAAGGTGAAGGTGGGGAGCGCAGAGCTGTCGCCGCTCGAGATGTCCTGGGCGGTTCTGGAGAAGAAGCTGAGCGAGGGAGACCCGCACGACGTGACGGTGATGAGGGTCATCGCGCGGTCGGAGACGGGCGAGTTCGTCTACGATATGGTCGACAGGTACGACGATAGGGAGAAAGTGACCTCGATGGGAAAGACGACGGGATACACGGCTTCGATTGTCGCACAGATGGTCGGGTCGGGCAGGATCAAGGGGAAGGGAACGCTCGCCCCGGAAAGAGCCGTGGAGGGCCCCCTCGTGGAGGCGCTGCTCACCGAGCTCGGCAGGAGAGGCGTCAGCATCACCTCGAGTAAGCGCAGGTCGCTCTGAGGGCAGAAGTCGAGAAGATCAAAGCGGTGGAGATGGAAGTCAATGGAAAGGGGAGCTTGGCGCCTACAGCATGCTGATTATCCAGTAGGAAGCGGCCGCGACAACTGCGGAGGCAGGGATGGTAATCAGCCAGGCCCAGATGATTTTTCTTGCGACGCCCCACCTGACCCTCGAAGCGCCCATTGTGGAGCCTGAGCCCATGATGCTGCCGCTGACGACATGGGTCGTGCTGACAGGGATGCCTACCAACGAGGAGCCGATTATTGTGACCGCAGACGCAGTTTCGATTGAGAACCCGTGAACGGGGTCAAGCTTGGTCATCCTGTAGCCGAGAGTCTTTACAATCCTCCAGCCTCCGAAGAAGGTCCCGAGAGCGATGGAACTGGCGGCCAAGAGACCAACAATAAGAGGCACTTGGAAGGTGGGACCTCCTGGTATCCATTTCACGGAGATGAGAAGGGCGGTCACCACCCCCATCGTCTTCTGCGCGTCGTTCGTACCGTGGCTGAGGCTAATCAAGGCAGAGGAGACGAGCTGGAGCCGCCTGAAGTAGCGGTTGATGATGTGGAGGGGCACCGTGAAGAAGACCCTGATCAGGGAGGTCATGAGGAGAAACGCAAGCACGAAACCGATTACCGGTGCGGCGACCATGAACGCGACCGTCTTACCCAGCCCGGCCCAGACCAGTGAATTCAGACCCGCCCTGACCACTGCGGCGCCCACGAGGCCGCCGATCAGAGCGTGCGACGAACTTGAAGGAAGGCCAAGATACCACGTGATCAGGTCCCAGACAATGGCACCGATGAGGGCGGCAAGGATGAGGTCCGGGTTTATCACCGACGGACTGACTATCCCCTTGCCGACCGTGGCCGCTACCGCGACGCCGAAGACCAAGAAAGCAATGAAATTGAAGAAGGCGGCCATGGCCACGGCGGCCACGGGCGGGAGCACCCTGGTGGAGATGACCGTCGCGACGGAGTTGGCGGCGTCATGGAAGCCGTTTACGAAGTCGAAGCAGTATGCGGCCGCTATTATCCCGAGCACGTAGACTGCATAGAGGTCCACAGCGCTCGCCTAGGTAGACCTGATGAGGATGTCCCGGAGGACTAGGCTCAGGTCCTCGCAGCGGTCCGTCACGGTCTCCAGGTGCTCGCAAATCTCTTTCATCTTGAGAATGCGGATCACATCGTCGCTTCGGAAGAGTTGGACCAGCGTCTCGTTCAGGAGCTCGTCGGCCTCGTTCTCGAGCCGGTCTACCTCGATGCACCGCTTGTCGATTTCCGTCTTGTCGAGCTTCCTCATAGAGATGAAGGATTGGTGAATCTGCTCCACGGAGGCGCGGCAGATCCCCGCGAACTTGTTCAACGCTTCCGTTGGTCCCGTGACCTCGTAGAGAACGATCTCGTTGATGACGGCGTACATGTAGTCGAGCACGTCGTCGTAGAGAGAGGCGAGTTTCGTGATGTCCTCCTGGTCGATTGGAGTGATGAAGCTTCTGTTGACCTTTTCATAGATCTGGTGTACGATATCGTCCCCGACGTGCTCAATCTCCTTGAACTCCTTCCTGCGCCCCTCCATGTCGTCGAAGGACTTCAAAGCATCTTCGAGCTTTGTCGCACCAAGGAGGACGTTCGCCGATTCCTTTTCGAGGATGTCGAAGAAGGCCTTGTCCTGCGGAATTATCCATTCCTTAAGGCCCATGCCCAGCCCCGCCTCTTCGCAGTGCTGTATTATGCTTTCTCGAAGAAGGCCTTGATCTATATGTTGGCTTTCGCGGCGCGTTCTTGATGACGCAAGAAGAGAAATCACCAAGGAGTAAATCGATCAGATGAAGAGAGACCTGGAACAGCACCCATAGCTCCAGACCTTCCCGCTTTTCCCCGGCTCAGCCCCCATCTTAACTCAGACGCGAACCGATTTAATGCTCCTCCCTGAAGCTGTTTCTTGGATTGAACCAGACCACCATCAGAAGAGGAAGGCCGGCTGATTCAGCTGCTTTTCTGAAGTTGCTGCTGGCTCTGGCTGAATTCGAGCACCTTGAGCCTCCCTCTGCAGATGGGCAGAAGAGGATCATCGCCGACATCTTTGAGAAGAGGAGACTGAACCTGTTCGTGGCGTCAGAGCGAGGGAAGCTCGTGGGCTACGCCCTGTACTTCTACACCTACTCCTCCTTCCTCGCAAGGCCCACCCTCTATCTGGAGGATCTGTTCGTCCTTGAAGAGCACCGCAAGAAGGGGCTGGGCCTCGCGCTACTCCTCAGGTGCATCCACGAGGCGGTCAAACAAGACTGCGGCAGGATGGAATGGGCGGTTCTTGGGTGGAACAAGAAGGCGATTGGCTTCTACGAGATGCTCGGTGCGAGGAGGCTGGACGAGTGGCATTCCTACAGGCTGACGCGCGATAAATTGGGGCAGATCTCGGGCGGGAGTCCTAACGCACCCGGGTCCCTGAAGCGAACGGGATAGGGCCAAGGACCTCCTCCTTCGAGAAGTAGCGGTCTAAAATACTAGCCGTTTTCTGCCTCTGCTCGGTAGAGGAAATTGGAAAAGGTACTGCTCTTCGAGGAGGCTGCCGGCCGTGACAAGTTTCTGCTAGGCGGCAAGGGGTACGGCCTGGCACAGATGACCGCAATCGGGCTGCCAGTCCCGTCGGGTTTCACGATTACAACGGAGGTCTGCAAGCAGTTCTACGCCCAGGGCGGCAGAATCCCGACCGGCCTCTTCGATGACGTCAGGCGGAAGATTCGGGAGATCGAGGCGAAGACGGGCAAGAGGTTCGGCGACAGCCAGAATCCGCTTCTCTTCTCCGTGAGGTCGGGCGGACCCTTCTCTATGCCGGGGATGATGGACACCATCCTCAACCTCGGGCTCTCGGACGCAACGGTCGAGGCGCTGGCAAAGAAGACGGGCAACGAGCGGTTCGTGTACGACTCGTACCGCAGACTCATCCAGATGTTCGGAAAAGTGGCCATGGGCGCCCCCGGAGACAAGTTCGAGCACGAGCTGGAGGAGCTCAAGAAGAAGTCGGGGGCGAAGGCGGATATAGAGTTGAGGTCCCAGGAGCTCAAGAACCTCGTCGAGATCTTCAAGAGGATCGTAAGGACGGAGACAGGAAGGGAGTTTCCGCAGGATCCCTTCGAGCAGCTGGAAACGGCCGTGGCCGCGGTTTTCATGTCGTGGAACAATCCGCGAGCGAAGGAGTATAGGCGGTTCTACAAGATCAGCGACGACCTCGGGACAGCCGTCAATATCCAGACGATGGTCTTCGGCAACATGGGCCCGGACTCGGGCTCGGGCGTCGGCTTCACGCGAAACCCCTCGACAGGCGACAGGGAGCTCTACGGGGAGTATCTGGGCAACGCGCAGGGAGAAGACGTGGTCGCAGGAGTTCGAACGCCTATCACCATCGAGAGCCTCGACCCCAGCCTCCGGAAGGAGCTGGCTGATCTCGCCTCCAAGCTGGAGAAACACTTCAGGGACATGCAGGACTTCGAGTTCACCGTCGAGGGAGGGAAGCTGTACCTACTACAGACGCGCAATGGGAAGCGGACCGCCCAAGCGGCGGTCAAGGTCGCTGTAGACATGATGGAAGAGAGGCTCATCGGATCCGAAGAAGGCCTGATGAGGGTCGAGCCTGAAATGCTCGACGCGCTCCTGCACAGGCGTCTCGACCCAACAACAGCAGATCAGCCGGTGGCAAAGGGACTCAACGCGTCCCCCGGCGCAGCATCAGGAGAGGTCGTCTTTGACACGGATGAAGCAGCCTCGACGGGGGTGGGCAAGAAGATAATCCTGGTCAGACCTGAGACGACGCCGGAGGACATCAAGGGCCTGATTGCCTCTCAGGGGGTCCTCACGGCAAGAGGAGGAATGACCTCCCACGCTGCCGTAGTGGCCAGAGGAATGGGCAAACCGGCAATCGTGGGATGCAGTGAGATAGAGATCACCCAGGACGGGACAGCCTTCACAACCAAGAGCGGAGAGAGAATCGCGAAGGGAGAGACAATCACCATAGACGGAACTTCCGGGAAGGTGTACAGGGGCGAAGTGAGGATGGTAGACCCCGAGCTCTCACCGGAGTTCTCCAAGCTCCTAGAGAAGGCCGATTCCGTGAGGAAGCTTGGGGTCTGGGCCAACGCGGACACCCCCGACGCCGCGAGAAGGGCACAAGGGTTCGGAGCGGAAGGGATAGGCCTCTGTAGGACGGAGAGAATGTTCAACGCTCCCGACAGGCTCCCGATCGTCAGAGAAATGATCATGAGCGAGGACGCAGAAGAGAGGAAGGGGAACCTCTACAGGCTCTCTCCATTCCAGCTCGCCGACTTCAAGGGGATCTTCTCGGCAATGGGTGGAAGGCCGGTCGTCGTACGCCTGCTGGACCTGCCGCTCCACGAGTTCCTGCCCCCGATTGAAGAGCTGATTGTTGAGATCCAGCAGATGAAGGAAGAAGGTTCCAGCCGGGCGCAGGTGCAAGCGAAGCAGGCGGTCTTGGACAGAGTGAGGCAGCTGGCCGAGCACAACCCGATGCTCGGTCACAGGGGGTGTAGACTGGCCGTGACCTATCCAGAGATCTACGAGATGCAGACCAAGGCGATACTCCGGGCTGCAGCAGAACTAATGCGGGACAAGGGTGAGACCCCCAACGTGAAGATAATGATCCCGCTGGTCGCGCACGCCGGGGAGTTGAGGCTCCTCAGGAAGTTGATCGAGGGCGCCGCCTCGGAGCTCTTTAAGGAGATTGGGACGACGGTCGCGTTCCAGGTCGGAACGATGATCGAGACGCCCAGAGCGGCGCTGACGGCCGAGGAGATTGCCAAGGACGCTGACTTCTTCTCCTTCGGGACCAACGACCTGACGCAGACGACCTTCGGGTTCAGCCGGGACGACGTGGAAGCGAAGTTCATCCCCCAGTACATCAAGCTGGGCATACTTGATTGCAGTCCCTTCGATTCCATCGACACGTCAGGCGTGGGCAAGCTCGTCAGGATAGCGGTCGAGGCAGGAAGGAAGACGAAGCCAAGCCTCGAAGTCGGAATCTGCGGTGAGCATGGCGGCGACCCGAAGAGCATCGCCTTCTTCAACGAAGCTGGCCTGAACTACGTCAGCTGTTCTGCGTTCAGAGTGCCGATAGCGAGGCTGGCGGCCGCACAGGCTGTAATAGGCAAGAAGACAGCATCGTCGACCGTTTAGTCCGAAGGAGCTCCTTCGAACGGACTTAAGTGTCGAAGGCATAAGACCTTCGAGGGACAACAGGATAGCGCCACAGGAAACGGTGCCATTGCAGAAGCCGAGCTACATCGGACTGCTCCGCAATCGCTCTTTCGCCGCGCTGTGGGTCGGTCAGTTAGTATCGCAGTCGGGAGACGCAATCTTCGACGTCGCCCTGCTCTGGCTCGTCTGGGTGACGACGAATTCGACCGCCCTGGTAGGATTGACGCAGGCGGCCGTTCTAGTCCCTTCAGTGGCAGTCGCTCCAATCGCAGGAGTCTACGCCGACAGACTGAACAGAAGAAATATGATGATTGTCGGAAATCTCTTCCAGGGAGCGATCACCGGAATACTCTCCATCCTTTACCTCGTGAACTACCTGACCTTCCCTCCACTTCTGCTGCTCGTCCTTCTCCTCTATGCGGGGGCGCAATTCGTGCGTGCGGCCAACGGTGCGATTGTACCCAGCATAGTGAGCAAGGAGAACCTGGGGGCTGCTAACGGGCTGTTCTCTCTGACCACCTCGGCCAACCAACTAGCTAGCTACGCGGTCGGCGGCATAGCGATTCTCGCCATTGGATACACGGCCTCGATAGCCTACGACAGCTTCACCTTCTTCTTCGCTGCTGTGATGCTGACCTTCGTGGCGAAGTCCTACGGAGAAACACGCTCTCAGGTCTCCGAACCCGACCCCAGAACAAGGGGCGGATTCTTGAATGACTTCCGCGAGGGACTCGCGTACGTACGAAAGAGCAGACTGTTCCTCGAACTCATCACGCTGGGAGTGCTGGTCAACTTCTTTGGTGCAGGAATCACAACACTGCTCGCCCCGTTCGTGGAGGTTCAGCTTGGCGGTGGCGTCCCGGCATACGGGCTGGCGCTCTCCTCGTTCTCCCTAGGGCTGATGGGGGGGGGGCCGTGGTGGTGGGAAGGTTGAACTTCAGAACGTACATAGGCAAGCTCTTGATCTTCTCGCTGACGGCCACAGGGCTCTTGATCGCCGTGGCGGGGCTGGCCCGGACTGTCCCGGAGGGACTGGTCGCCTTCGTCGCGATAGGCGCTGTTTCGGGTGTAGTGAACATCCCGATTTCAGTGATGGTCCAGACGCAGGTCCCGCGAGAGATCCTTGGGCGCGCCACCACCGTCATGGGCGCCCTCCTCAGCGCTGTGCTGCCCGTCTCTGCCCTGATCTTCGGTTGGCTGGGAGGTCTGGTATCGTTAGGGACCCTCTTCGAAGTCTCCGGCCTGGCTGTCGCAGTCGTCTCAGTCGTTTTGTATTTTCCGTTTGTCGAGTTCCGAAACGCGAAGTACTAGCCAGCCCAGGGTCCCCGGCGAATCTGTTTTCGATTATCAATACTGAGAATCCGCTACGCGTATTAAATACGCGAGAACGAGGCGACAAAATCATGGGTCAAGCCGCAGGGCTGGTCCAGAAGTCGATGGTGATTGTCGACTCGGAGGTCTGCAAGGGTTGCAGCCTGTGCGTCGTTTCATGCCCGCAAAAGAACCTGAAGCTCTCGGAGTCGCTGAACAGGATCGGATACCATCCGGTCGAGTTCCACTACCACGGCGAGAAGGGCGACTGCACGGCATGCGGACTCTGCTACTGGGTCTGTCCCGATTTCGCAATCGCAGAGGTGAGGAGGCTGAAGCAGTGACGACAGAGATGGAGTTCGTTAAAGGAAACGAGGCACTCGCCCTTGGAGCGCTCAAGGCCGGGATGAACGCCTACTTCGCCTATCCCATCACACCGTCGAGTGAGATCCCGGAGACCTTGGCCAAGGAATTCAGGAGTCCGGAGTATCCTGAGTTCAAGATATTCCTCCAAGCGATGAACGAACTCGAGGCGATAAACATGGTGATAGGCGCCGCGTCGACCGGTGCTAAGGCGATGACGGCGACGTCCGGGCCTGGGTTCAGTCTCAAGCAGGAGGGCATATCCTACGCCGCCGCAATGGAGATCCCGTTTCTCGTGGTAGACGTCAACAGGGCTGGGCCAGGCCTGGGCAACCTCGGCCCCGAGCAGAGCGATTACTTCCAAGCGACGAAGGGTGGAGGACACGGCGGATACAAGACCATCGTCCTAGCACCGAATTCGGTCCAGGAGATGGCGGCCTTCCCGGCCCTAGGATTCTCGCTCGCTTTCAAGCACAGGACTCCCGTCTTGATGCTCGTTGACGCATTCCTGGGACAAGTGAAGGAGGACATAGTATTCCCCAAGATCGCTCAGGAGAAGTTCGAGACTCCCTGGGCCGCTACTGGAGCGAGGGGAGCAGAGAGACACTTGATTCTTTCGCTGCACCTGGATTTCGAGGACCAGAGGAAGCACGCCGAGCACCTCAAGAGCAAGTACGAGGAAATCGACATGATAGAGCAGAGGTCGGAAGAATACCTGACCTCCGACGCCGAAGTGGTGCTGGTAGCCTTCGGAGTGGTCTCGAGACTCTGCAGGCGTGCGGTCAATGAGCTCAGAGCAAAAGGGGTCAGAGCGGGACTCTTCAGGCCGGTGACGCTCTCACCTTTCCCCGCCAGGGGATTGAAGTCGTTGGCGGACAGAGGAATCAGGAAATTCATCGTCGTCGAGCTGAACGTGGGACAAATGGTCTACGACGTCAAACTCGCTGTCGAAGGGAAGGGTTCGGTCGATCTAATCTACAAGCTGGGCGGCTTCCTGCCGACCACGGCAGAAATCGTCCACAGAGTGGAGATGGCGTCAAGATGACAACCTTGCAGGACAAGGCGACAGGCGAGTACGAAGTCAAGCTAGGGAGGCTCCCGACGCTGACCGGGAAGCCGACCCACTACTGCTCGGGGTGCGAGCATGGGGTCCTCACCAGATTAATCGCCAACGCGATAGAAGAGCTGGGAGTGAGGGAGAAGACCGTCATGATCGACTCGGTGGGGTGCAGCGTCATGGCCCACGAGTACATCAACGTCGACGCAATCCAATCGCCTCACGGGAGGGCACCGGCTATAATGACCGGGATCAAGCACGTCAGGCCGGACCTGCTAGTCTTCGCAGTGCAGGGGGACGGGGACGCGGTAGCAATAGGGCTCCTGGAGCTGATCTACGCTGCCAGTAGGGGCGCACCGATTACGGTCTTCCTAGTCAATAACGCGATCTACGGCATGACGGGTGGACAGATGGCTCCGACGACCCCGAGAGGGATGGTCACAACAACGACGCCGAGGGGCAGGGATCTGAAGGACACCGGTCCAGTGATGGACGCAACCAAGCTGCTCTCCGGCCTCGAGGGGCCCTCATACGTCAAGAGGGTCTTCCTGCCGGTCACCCCCATGGGATCGACCGACCTCTACAGCGCGAGGGGTTCCCTCGAAGGGGCAAAGAGCGTCCTGAGCGCGTTCAAGGTCCAACTGATGGGAGGCTTCTCTTTCGTTGAGTTCGTCAGCACCTGCAGCGTCAACTGGAAGATGTCCGTTCTCGAGTCGAAGCGCTACTCGTTCGAGGTCCTGGCCAAGCTTTTCCCCCCTGGCCTCTACGTAGACAAGATGGGGGTCGAGAAGAAATGAAGATCGAAGTCATCGCCGCGGGTCAAGGCGGGCAGGGCGTTCTTGAGCTCGCGAACTACATTTCGTACTTCAACATACTGAAGGGGAGGCATGCAGCCTGCACGCCTTCGTACGGGCCGGAGACGAGGGGAGGGAAAGTGAAGTGCTACGTGGTCGGGTCAGACGAACTGATTGATTCGCCCATTGTCGAGGAGCCGGACTTCCTCATCGTCATGAACATCCCGTCAATGGACTACGTGCCGATGCTCAAGGCGGGGGGGACGCTGGTTGTCAACAGCTCGCTAGTCGGTCAGGCACCGAACAGGGATGACATCAAGGTCTGTCGGGTCCCGGCAACGCAGCTGGCTGCTGACCTAAAGGAATTCTCACCCGTGAGTGGGCGAGACACCTCAATAGCCGCCAACTCGGTCGTGTTCGGCGCGTACCTCGCTCTCACCGGGGAGGCGCTGCAGAACGAGCTCGGGGCCGTCAAGGAGGTCTTCGAACATTTCTTCACGGACCGCAAGGCTGCGTTCGTCCCTCTGAACGTGCGAGCCGTACAGAGCGGATATGAATTCGTGGCCAAGAACCCAGCAGGGGCCCCGGCTTCGAAAGAAGTTCTGGTGGGTTGACCACCGAGTTCCCTCGAGACCACCGAGTCAAGAACCTCGTGAGCAGGGGCGGCTGAACTACAAGCTTATCCGCGCATTTTTGAAAGCTCGAAGGAAAGAATGGAGGAAGACGTAGGAGTGAAAGAGGAGAACCAAGAGAAGAACGGGGGGAAACCGGGAGGCTCTGGTGGCGTCCTATTCCTCGCAATCATGTTCCTGGGCTATGCGGTGTATGCGGCTGACAGGACAGTTCTCGGGTCAATGCTGAAGCCGATAACGGTCGCGCTACATCTGAGCAACACCCAGATAGGTCTCTTGAGTTCGGCCCAGTACATCGGAGTCCTCGCCTTCGTTTTCGCAGCTGGTCATCTCTCTGACAGATACGGGACGAGGCGAATCATCCTGGTCGGAGTTTCGGTCTTCACCGCCTTCACCTGGCTCATTGGTTTCTCGACGAGCTTCTACGAGGCGTTCGCCTTCCGGCTGGTCAGCGGTTTCGGAGAAGGGCTCTTCTGGCCAGTAGCCATGTCTGCTGTCGCGAATTACTTCGGGATGAAGAAGGGACGGGCCCTTGGAGTCTTCTACGTGGGGTTCGACGCAGGATCAGCGACGGGGTCGTCGATAGGCGGAGTGACATTCTCCCTGACCTCTGACTGGCGTTACGCATTCTTCGTGGCCCCCTTGCTCGGAATTGCCGTCGTGGCGGGGGTCTTCTTTGCAAGGGACACCTTCGCGAGGGCCGACGGGAAGGTCGGTACGATCGCCCTAGGCAGAGATGCGCTCAACTTGCTGAAGAGGAGGCAGGTCCAGCTGATGATGTTCTTTGCGCTTCTCGCCACCTGGTCGTCCTTTTGGCAGGTAAACTACCTTTCCTATTACTTCTCGAGCGTCTACGGTCTGACCGTCCCTCTCGCAGCCTTCATCATGTCTCCGGTCGCAATCTCAGGAGGGTTCGGCAAGGTACTACTGGGGAACGCATCTGACAGGTGGAGGAGGAACAGGATGCTCTTAGTGACCTCCTTAGTAGTCGTCCTCCTCTATGCCATGTTCTTCTCCGCTTCAAACGTATACTTTGGCGCGGCCGTCGTGCTTGCAATAGGGTTCTTCAGCTCGTCCATTTTCCCGGTGATGCAGGCACTGATGTGCGACTCGTGCGACGGGAAGACGGGGACCGCCCTGGGGCTGACGACGACGGCCCAATCAGTGGCGACTGTTGTCGCACCCAACACCACTGCAGCCCTTTTCGCGCTTCTCGGAGTGGGAGGGGCAACAGCAATCAATGCAGTCGTCCCAGCTTTGCTCATGCTGTTGGTCGCTTTGTTCCTCAAGGACTCTAGAAGTGTCAAAGGGGCTTGAAACGCACGACTGACCCACGTCATCGTTTCAGTCCCATAACTTGACCCGAGACGAAGTGGTGAAAGCCTCTTGGCCTTAGGAAGGGTGCTTCGATTCTCCACCCGCGTAGCCAATCTGGACGAGTGGGTGTCTTCAATTGGACGGGTGGGTGTCTTCAATTGGACGGGTGGGTTGAATGCCCGACTTCTCGTCTGCCAGGAGTCAGTTCCAGGCTAGCCATGCCGCCGGAGAAATGACGACATACGCGAAGAGGGTTCCCCACCAAATTCCGACCGCCGAAAAGAGGTACCTGGCCGCCACACAATATGGAATGATAGTGAGGATGCCGGTCCTCATGAATGATTTGGTAAGAGAACGCGAGAACCCCACGCCGTGGGCTCGACTAGTTGCGTAGAGCGACGAAGACCTGATTGCTGGAACGCCGGCAATGGCGCCGGCTACCAGCGGCCCACTGAGAGCGCTTGTGGTTACGACTACCGAGACAACGCCGCCGCCCAACGCTCCTCTCCAGATCATCCGTCTGACACTGAATCCTAATGAGACGCGTGGTGCATCGTCGATTCCGATTCTCTTGTGCACGAAGAAGATGATCAACGGCGCAGCGACGCTTCCAGCTAGGGAGAACGTGAAGCTGTCAGGGGCCAAGACGGCTACAAGCATAGACGCCAGAAACCAGAGGATGAGGGCGACCAGCATCCACCGTCCGAATCGCATCCGCTTGGGGATGGCGTAGAAGAGCAGGAATGCGAACGTGATACTGAACGCCAGGGGCAAGAGCGTGGTGGCCTGAATGGCCGCATTTTGGGACTGAGTCGCGCCGATTAGGAGCAGGCTAACGACAGCCGTCGAAGGCAGCCCTCCGACGAACCCGGCGCGACCAGCTCCGTAGGCGTCCGCAACGCTAGTCACAGTCGCAACGACGAGCCACCCCGAGCCGAAGGCAAGCAACAGACGGAGTGGGAGTAAGTCTGGAATCACAATCGGCTGGCGTCTCCAAGCTATTTTGTTGACATAAGCCTTCACTGAAACGCTCAGGATTGAAGGGGTCGGCTACTGTCACGTCAAAGAAAGGAGCCTAGGCGTTGCCTAGCTCTTTCTTGAAGGCATCCTTCAGGTCCACTCCCCAGTCGTCCAGGGCCTCCAGTTTCCCGAAGAAGAACCTGAGGACGGGTGGTTCGGAGACGAACTTCAGGCCCTTCACCAGGTTTCTGTGCTTGTACAGCCACACTATCCTGTCGACAGCGTAGTCGATGTGGGACATGCTGTAGACTCTCCTGGGTATGGCCAACCTCGTCAGTTCAGCGTCTGCGAAGACGTCTTTTCCGTCCTTGTCCCGGTCCATGGATATTGTTCCTCTCTCCATGCTCCTTATTCCAGAAGCTATGTACAGCGCCGCTGCGAGCGCGCCCGCGGGATACTCGGACTGTGGGATATGCGGCAGGAACTTCTTCGCGTCAAGGTGGCAACCCAATCCACCTGGTGGGGTGACGACGGGGATACCTGCTTTGACTAGCTTGTTGACGAAGTACTTGATCTGCTCCACCGAGCAGCCAGCGACGTTCGGGTCGACCATTTCTCGCATCCCCACTGACATGGCGCTGACTTCTCTCATCGACATGCCACCGTAGGTGATGAAGCCTTCGTAGACGGGCAGCCAGGGCTTGACCAGTTCGAACAGCTTCAGGTTGTTGGTCGCTATGCAGCCGCCTCTGACGCTCGTGTTCTTTCTTCCGCTCATGTAGTAGACGTCCGGAATGCTGCACATCTCTTTCACTATCTCCGCGACCGTCTTGTTCTCGTACCCCTTCTCCCGTTGCCTTATCATGTACGCATTTTCGACAAGCAGGCTTCCGTCCAAGACCATGAGGAGACGGTTCTCGGTGCAGATCTGTCTTATCTCCTTCAGGTTCTTCATTGAGAAGGGCTGTCCGCCGATGAGGTTGGTCGTGGCCTCCATCCTCACGAAGCTTATCTTGTCTACGCCGTACTTCTTGATGACATTCCTCAGCTTGTTCGGGTCCATGTTGCCCTTGAACTGATTCGAGCTCTCCGTCATTAGCGCCTCATCATAATAGATCTCCAGAACCTTCATTCCCTGGAGCTCAATGTGGGCCTTGGTCGTAGTGAAGTGATAGTTGGTGGGGACCACTCCGTCGGGCTTGGCGAAGACCTTCGCCAGAAGGTGCTCGGCCGCTCTGCCCTGGTGGACGTTCATTACGTGCTTGTAGCCTAACACATCCTCCACGGCCTTCGCGAACTCGTAGAAGGTCATGCTTCCGGCGTAGGCGTCGTCCACCTTCATCATGTTGGCGAACTGGTTGTCGCTCATGGCGTTAACTCCGCTGTCGGTGAGCAGGTCCAGGAATATGTCCTCCGTCTTGAGAAGGAACGTATTGTAGCCCGCTTCTTCCATGGCCTTCAGCCGTTGCTCCACGGGGACCAGCTGGACCTTCTGCACCATTCTTGCCTTGTGCATCTCAATCGGGATTTCCTCGCCTGTGGATAGTCTGATGGACATAATTCGGTCGTCACGCCTTGTACACGTTTTATAATGCTTTCGGGACGAAACCCACCCTTCATCCAAAACTTAATAGGCCAAAAGGGGCGGTGATTCAATAATGTGCATAACCCGAGTCGGAAAGGTCACAGCCGCATCGCAGGGGAGGGCATCGGTGGATTTCTTTGATGGGATGGCCTTGGATGGGGTCGACGTTTCGATGGTGGCAGCCACTCGGGGCGACTTCGTGGAGGTCTTCGGGAACCTAGCACTTTCCGTGGTCAGTCCCTCGGATGCGAAGAAGCGGCGGGCGGCATGGAAAGAGATTCGCGAGGCGGCGATCGTCACCTTGCCCAATAGAGACAGAGCGCGTTGAGCGAAAAGGGAATCCTCCTCCACGCGAAACACGCCTTCATGCCTAACACCCTGGGGTACTGCGGGCCCGACGACCGGGGGGTCATTTTGCAGCACCTCGAGGAATCGAAGGGCGGCGAGGACCTGACCTCGACGCTGAAGGAGTTCGAGGCAGCCTATCCCTTCCTCAGACTGATTGCAAGGACCACGGGCAGGGACACCTTCGACTACTCAGTGCCTGAGGCGTACTGGATTGGAAACGGCTTGCTGGACCGGGTTCCTGTCCCCGATTTCCATAGCTTCTCCCATAAGGAGTTGATTGGCAGGGACCCGAAGGAAGTGAAACGGGTCTTCAGGGCGGTAGGCACGGCCGCGCGGCCTCACCACACATTCTACGTGATGAACACCTACGCCAGCTCGAGCGTTTCTGACGGACCAAGCCTGAGCAACACCAACGTGAAGAAGATCTCCCAGATGATTGACAACTGCCGAGTCTCCTGGGGTGAGGTGAAGGGCATCGGAGCCAAGAGTCTCCAGGTCAAGTACCGTCCCGTGATTCTGGAAGACGGCCTACTGAACCTTTCGAAACCCAAGCTCAAGAAGGTGAGATACAACCGGGAGGTGACGCCTTTCAGCTCCGTCAAGAAGGGGGATCCCGTGTCCCTCCACTGGGACTACGCCTGTGAAGTCCTGAGCTCAAGACAGCTCGTCAACATACGGAAGTACACCATGCTGGACATCGAGGCAGCAAATCTGCTGTTAGCCTCGTCCGATAGAAGCAGACTCTAGGGAAGTCGTCAGGACTCCAGACTCGCCAGCAGCTTGAGCCGCTGGACCTGGGCCCTGTCAAGACTCTCGAGCGACTTCTGGAGACCGGTCAGGTGCTCGATGTTCTTCCTCGTTTCGTCGCAGAGCAGCTTGTAAGCTGCTTTGGCAGCAGGCGTCTGCGCTTTGCTCGCGAGGGCCTCGTAGCTGTCGGCCAGGTCATCTTCGACCCCTATCCAGTTGATCAAGGTGTCCATGGTCGCCTCCAGATAGCCCGTCTTGACCGTCTCTTCCACCTTCTTCGCTTCCTCGGCGGTGTTCACTTCTACGATGAGTCGTTCCTTACCCAAGGACGAACAACCGCGCGAAGTCTCAGG
Source organism: Nitrososphaerales archaeon (assembly GCA_050011715.1). Lineage (GTDB taxonomy): Archaea > Thermoproteota > Nitrososphaeria > Nitrososphaerales > Gagatemarchaeaceae > UBA183. The sequence goes on from JBEKIO010000008.1 coordinate 54,321, forward strand.
GGTCTATAAAGGTAGACGGAAGCTTACAGGAGGAGGCCTAGAATCAACGCTGGGATGAGACCGGAGATGACGCTGAGCCCCAACAGGAACGAGGGCGGCAGCATATCTCTTGATGGCTTGTTCGTGACCGGCTCCGCGGATTCGGAGAAGACCACAGTGTTGATCACCCTGTAGTAGTAGACGATTGAGAGCACAATGTTTGCGACCACAACGAGGGCCACCCAGGTAAAGAGCGGAGTTGAGGCTAGAAGCAGCGACTGGACGATGAGTATCTCACTCCAGAACATCCCGAAGGGCGGTGATCCGACCATTGCGAGCGACGATGCAGTGTAGAGGATCCCGAGGGGCCTGTTCTGCCTTCCTGCGCCCTTCAGTTTCTCCAGGTCAGCGTCTTCGAACTCCTTCCTCCCCCCGACGCCGGTGAGCATGAAGAAGTTGGCCTTCACGAGCCCGTGGTTCCAGATCTGGAACGTGACTGCAACGAGACCCAGCACCGAGAATGTTGAGAGCGCGGCGAGCATGTAGCCCATCTGGGCAATCGAACTGAACGAGAGCATGCGCCGTAGGTTGCCCTGTCCGAGTGCCCCGAAGTTCCCGATCAGCATCGTCAATACAGCGAGAGCGACCAGAGTCACCTGAATCCCCTGGAGGACGGATCCCTGGACGACGAACGGCTGGATCACCTTCAGCATGGCGAAGAGGAGAGTCTCGTCGACGACCCTGCCGTTAAGGGCACCAATCTGGGGGGGTGCGGCCCCATACGCGTCAGGCAGCCATGTGTGGACCGGAAAGATTGCTACCTCCACCCCAATGCCTACGAGGATCATCAGGAGCGCAACGATGCCTATGGGGCCGTTGGAGGCGAGAAGTAAGGGCAGGGCGGCCAGGTTGATACTCCCGATACTTGAGTAGACCAGTGCGACCCCGAGCAGGTAGACCAGGCTCCCTGCCCCTGCCAGGAAGAAGTACTTCATTGCCGCCTCAAGTGAGATGTCGCGCCGTCCGAATGACACCAGGCCGTAGGCGGCTATGCTTAGACCTTCCCAGAAGAGGAAAAGGGTCAGAAAGTCGCCGGCTGAGATCACCCCTATCGAGCAGCTAACGAGCAGCATCATGAGGGCGTAGAACGTCCCGATGTTGTCCTTCTGTGACAGCGTGAGAGCTGTATAGACAGCCACGGCCAAGCCCGCAAGGAGTACGGTCAGGATCACCAAGTTCCCTAGCTTGTCAACCGAATAGACGCTGGCAAGGAAGTAGGTCAGAGACTGGGGGCAGACATTGGCCAGAGGCTGGATGCAGATTGGGCCCCAGCTCGTGATGAGTTCGACGAGGGATAAGAGGAGGAAGGCCGCGGCTATCCCACCGATGATGAGCGATCTGCGACTCCCGAGCTTCGATTTGGCCATGTCTGCGATGAGGACCACCATCGCCCCAGCGAACTGGATCTCGAGGACTGTCGACAGCCAGGCCATCTGTCTAGATCACTCCCGTCACTGCGAGCATCAGCAGAACCACGAGGATAGAGAACAACAGGGCGACATTCTTTCCGAGGTCCCCGCTCTGGAGCCCGGTGGCCAGGCGAGTCAGTGGCCTCAGTATCGACCCAATTACGTACGAATAGAGCCGGTCGAACCCGATTCCCTCGAGCAAGAACGCCTTGGTTTCCCCGAGGAAGGCGCTGGACTGCATCAGTCGTGCGGTCGCCTCGGACCGAGCTTGAAATGCAAAGTAGCAGATCGCGAACCCGAGCAACACAACGGCGACGGTTGAGGTCGCGGTTAGAATTGAAGGAGCTTCGCTGAGCGAGGGCGCGAAGAGACTCTGGCCATTCAGACCAATCCATCCGACCACGACCAACACCACCAAGGCCATCATCGGCACCACCATCAGCCACCCGGACTCGCGAACCTCTCTCTCACGACTGGGGCCGTGGAAGACCTTGACAAGTGCTCTGAAGGAGTAGAATGAAGTGAGGATGGATCCGAGGATGATCACGAGGAAGGCCGCCGCGCCGTATGTGGCGGCCGCTGACAGGATCGCGTCCTTAGTCCAGAACCCTATGAGAGGGGGAAGACCGACCATCGCAAGTGCTGCGAAGAGGAATGCAATGTACGTGTACTTCATCCGTCGTGCGAGCCCTCCCATCTCGTCGACTTTTCTGGTCCCAAGCGCTTCGATGACAGACCCGGCGGCCATGAAGGCGAGTGCCTTGAAGAGGCCTTGGCTGATCAATTGGTAGATTGCGCCCGACGTGGCAATCTTCCACCCTACTACGCTCCCCAGACCGATGGCAGCAAACATCAGACCCAGTTGGCTGATCGTGGAGTAGGCGAGAATCCTCTTGAAGTCGTCGGCTGCGCATGCGCAGGCACCCCCCACAAGTAGGCTTGTGAGGCCGACGACCAGGACCGAGGTAGAGAGGACCGCAGACGAGGCGTAGATCGGGTACATCCGGACGACCAGGTAGACGCCCGCGTTCACCATGGTGGCCGCGTGAATGAGCGCGCTGACTGGGGTCGGGCCTTCCATTGCGTCCGGCAACCAGACGTGGAAGGGCACCTGGGCGGACTTCCCCATTGCCCCGATGAGAATCAGAACGCCGATCAACACCCAATTCACACCGGCTGCGCCCACGGACGAGTTGATTGCGCCGATGTTCGTTGTGCCAAGCGTCGTGAACAGCATAATCACGGCGAGCAACAGGGCGATGTCCCCGAACCTCGTGACTACGAACGCCTTGACGCCAGCCTTTCTTGCAGATTCCCTGTCAGTCCAGAAGGCAATCAGGAGGGCGGAGCAGATACCGACTATCTCCCAGAACAGGTAGAGCTGAAGGAGGCTGCCGGCCATCACGAGACCCAGCATCGCCCCGATGAACACCAGGACGAGTGAGTAGAAACGAGCCTGCCCTTTCTCATGCTTCATGTTCCCCGCCGCATAGACCACGATAACGAAAGACAGAATCGAGACGAAGGCTGCGAGCAGCACCGAAAGGCCGTCTACGTTCACCTCGGCTAGGACCTTCACCTGGCTCACCTGGCCCAAGACCTTTGCGTAGGCCTGGAAGATCGACCACCCCCCGAGGGACTCGGTATATGGCTGAGAAAATACGAGGGCTTGGTAGAGCCCGATGGCCGCCGTCAACCCGCTTACGCCTATCGCGAACCACTTGCTCGCCCTCGAGTCGACGAAGCTCACGAGCGGGACAAGAGGAGCCCCGATGAGCGGGACCAGCCACACCAGCCAAGCTTCTAGCATCAGTGCCTCAGCTTCCTGATCTCAGACGGGTTGAGCGTCCCATACTTCCGGTAGACGTTGACTACGATGGCAAGGCCTACCGCCTCGACTGCGGCCCCAACCAGGATCGAGAGAAACACGAAGGAATCAGTCGTGAGGCGAGTGCCTGCTACGGTGGAGAGAGACCCGTTCAGTCCAGATGAGAACAAGGCCAGGTTGGCACCCAGAAGGACCACCTGGAACGACATCACAGTCTTGATGAGGTTCTTTGAATAGGAAATAGAGGCGATACCCAGGAAGACGAGGAGTATCCCCGTGGACATGAAGACTATCTGGTCGGTCACCATCTAGGTCTCCCTCGAGAACAGGTTGGCGACAGTCACCATTGCGGATGCGAAGACCGTGACGAGGATCAGGAGGTCCCAGGGTCTGAACTGCCAGAGGAACGAGAAGGTCGCTAACGATACGTCAGTGTATTCTGAAGGCGACAACCCGACGAGCCCCGACGAAACCTGAGTCAGGGCTAGGATCACGAGGACCAACGCTCCAACCACAGTCGCGATCGTCAGGCGGGTTGCCCCGATATCCAACTTCGACTCCCCGGTCATCAGAATAACCGTCAGGAAGAGGACTGACACCGCGCCTGAGAAGGTGACGATTTGCATCAAACCCACCAGCGCGTTGCCATACATAGTGAAGACCACCCCAAGCAGAGTGGACGTCCAGAACAGGGCTATGAGAGAGACGGAGACCTTCTTGGAAAAGAGGGCCACCAAGACGGTGGCTAAGATTGCGACCGAAATCGTGATTGAAAGCAGTTCACTTGCCAATAATCAACGCCTTCCTCATTATCGTGGATTCCTTCTTGAAAACAGCAAGCTCGAAGTTGCGCGTTAGGGTGAGGGCCCCGAACTTGCAGTCGTCGACGCATTGGCCGCACATGATGCACGTGTAGAGTTCGAAGGAAGGTCGCTTGATTTCAACCTCCCTCGTACCAATCATCTTCTTGCCCACAGGCACCATCGTAATCACTTGGGCGGGGCAGACAATCTCGCAGATGCTACATCCTGTGCATTTCACAGGGTCGATATCGAGCTTTCCCCTGAACCTCTCTGTGACCACCTTGTCTCCGAAAGGATACTTCTCCGTGATGGGCGTCTGCAGCACCGTCCGGAACATCTCGCCCATGGCTTGGCCGACGTTTCTTCTCGACGTCTTTTTCGACATTTCTTTCACCTGAACACCCAGAGTATCGCCACCGCGAGCTGAGCGAGACTGAGAGGAGTGATGATGGTCCAGAAGAGCTTGGTCGCTTGATCGATTCGGACCCGAGCCAGGGCTGTCTTTATCACGAAAAAGAGGAAACCAACCGCGAAGAGCTTCACAAGGAAGTAGGAAGCGTAGAAGACGGACTGCAGGTTCTGGTTGGCGCTGATGGCAGGGCCTCCTGAACCCCCGAGGAACAGGCTGACTGCGAGCGCAGACAGGAAGACGTAGCTGAGGCTCTTCGTGAGCTTGACATAGGCGAGGGTGTTGCCTGAGAACTCAGTCATCCAGCCTCCGACGATCTCCGTCTTGGCGCTGGGGATGTCGAACGGAGGCTTCTCAAGCTCTGCAAGCGCTGCGATGATGAAGACCGCGAAAGCGACCGGCGCGATGACGATGTACCACATCGAACCCTGCGCCACAACGACCCCCTGTATCGAGAGGCTTCCGGCGAGGACCGCGGGTGTTATCATCGCGAGAATCAGCGGGACCTCGTAGCTAGTGTACTGCACGACCAGCCTTCCTATGGCTATGGTCGAGTATCTGCCGGCCGAGGCGTAGCCTAGCATCGCTGCCATCAGAGTGGAGAATGCGAGAATGAAGAGCATGAAGAGAAGGTCAAGTGGGTGGTAGAGGATGGCCTGAGTACCGAGGATCGGGATGAACGCGATGCCGATGGCCGGGGCCGCGAAGTAAAGCGCAGGGCCCCATCGGAGGACGAACTTGTCGCTTTGGGTGGGGACAATCTCCTCCTTGGAGGCGAGCTTGAAGAAGTCTGCGACTGGCTGGAGGAGACCGAAAGGCCCAGTCACCACCGGACCCCTCCGTCCTTGCATGCGGGCGTATGTCTTCCTGTCTAGCCACTCGAAGGCAAAGGCGAGCCAGACGAAGAAGGTCAACCCGGGAAAAAGAAGAAGCTCGACGACCTGTAACGGATTCAACTGAGTTTCCTCTTGTAGTACTCTATCCCGTAAATTCGCAGTTCTTCGCCGCCTATTGACCACTCCTTGGACTTGTCGACGTCCAGGACCGAGATTCTGTCCATGCACCCGAAACACGGATCCATGCCGGTGAGCACAATCGGGACGTCTGCCAGAGTGTGGCCCTTCAGCATCTCAGTGGCAGTGAGGATATTGGCCACGGTCGAACTCCTGACCTTCACTCGTTCCGGTGCGCTGCCTCCACCGGACTTCACGAAGTAGAACAGCTCGCCCCTTGGGGCCTCCACATGGAAAGTAGACTCGCCCTGGGGGACTGCCCTGGGAATGCTGACCTTGTAGGGACCGGTCGGGAGCTTCTCGACGGCTTCACTGACCATCCGGCAAGAGTCACGGATCTCGTCCAGCCGCAACGTGAGCAGCGAAGCTATGTCTCCGTCGTTGCTGGTCTGGACGTGCGGAGGGACCTCGTCGTAGGCCGCGTAGGGGTCCTCTGCCCTCACGTCTCTGGCTATGCCCGTGCATCGAAGGAGCGGACCGACAGGACAGAGTCGCCTTGCCGTCTCCTGGGTGATCCGCCCGACGCCCTTAGTCCTGACCGTGAAGGTCTCTTCCGTTTCGACGAGCTTCGTATAATAGTCGGCCCTCTTCTCGATATACTTCAGTTCGGTCTGGATCTTGGTCGCGATCCCGTCGGGAAGCTCCATTCTGACCCCGCCGATGACGGAGTACGACTTGTTGACCCTGTTGCCAGTGATGGCCTCCTCTAGGTCCAGGATGTGTTCCCTGTCCTTCCACACCCACATGAAGAGAGTGTCGAAGCCGGCCCAGTGTCCGACCAGACCGAGCCAGAGGAGGTGAGAGTGTAGCCTTTCGAGCTCGGCCACTATCAGCCTGATGTACCTTCCCCGCTTCGGGACCTCGAACCCAGTGAGGGCCTCGACGGCGTGGGTGTATCCCAGACTGTGCGCGAAGCTGCAGATGCCGCAGATCCGTTCAAAGAGATAGGTGTTCTTGACCCAGGTCCTCTCTTGGGCCGCTCGCTCTATCCCCCTGTGAACGTACCCGATTCTGGGTATGACCTGGACGATCTTCTCCCCTTCGAGGATGAGTTTGAAGTACTCGGGCTCCTTCAGCGACGGATGCACTGGCCCGAAGGGCATGGCGCTCTCCACCGAATACTGCATCAGCCCCGCACTCGATTCCCTGCGCTGGTCGGGTTTGGTGTCTTCACTCAAGCCCCATCATCTTCCTTATCTTCTCGGGGTCCGCTTCCTTCCTAAGAGGCGGCGGCGCTTCGGCCGGGTAGTTGTCTGGTAGGAGGAGCCTCTTCCCCAAGTACGGGTTCCCCTCAAAGGAGACACCCAGGAGGTCTTGGATTTCGGCCTCGTACAGAATCGCAGAAGGCAAAGATCCAGTGATCGATTGTATCTTTGGGTCAGTCTTGGGCACCGCGGTCCTCACTACGACGAATCCCCTGCCCTGCCAGAACTGATAGAGGATACCGATCTCCTCTCCTAGGTCGAGACCGGTGATCGTGCTCAGGTGGTAGAACCCCGGCATTGACGAGACAGACTTGCAGGCTTCTAGGACTTTGTCCGGGGGGACGTTCAGCTCGACGGTCTTCACATGCGTGGCAACAGACCCTCCAAGCTTGGCGGCCAGCTGGGTCAACTCTTCACTGGGCAATTGCTTTCTCTCCTTCGATGGGGTCGGGCGGTCCTCCCGTGACCAGCTTCAGGATACCCCAGATTATTGCCTCCGGCCTAGGAGGACATCCGGGAATGAACAGGTCCACCGGGATTACCGTGTCGACGCCGCGTCCCGCGTTGTAGCATTCCTTGTACACTCCACCGCCGAGGCCGCATGCCCCGATTGCGACCACATGCCTCGGCTCGGGCACCTGTTCATAGACAGTCTTGAGGCGGTCCCTCATTAGGGGGTTGATTGTCCCTGTCACCAGCAGGACGTCTGCGTGCCTCGGGCTCGGGACCAGCTCAACGCCGAGCCTTTCGGCGTCGTAGCGGGGGGTGAGCGCAGCCAGTATCTCGATGTCGCAGCCGTTGCAGGAAGACGCATTGACGTGGAAGACCCAGATGGACCTCTTCCTTGCCCACGCGGTCAGGCCGGACCTAAAACTCGCCACCCCCAGCTGTGATGAACCACCAGACCGTGACTGTGAGAACGCCGCCCCCGCCGACGAGGAAGAGGAGCGGATACGTGGCTGAGGGCGCAATGAAGGAGCCTGCCAAGATGAGCGCCAGCGCCTCGACCACCATGAAGAGCATTGCAAAGATGAAGAGGTTTGACCTGTACAGCCCCCTGGGTGGGATCGAATCTTCACCCCCTGCGAAGGGCTCGTACCTCACTCCCGTGCCGGAGCTCCGCTTGCCGAGCCGGCCTACTAGCGTGAAGACCACAATGTCTGCGATGATTATGATGAGGGGCCCGAGGATGACGTCCGTTGCGGCGGTCATTCTGCCCCCTCCACCAGACTCGCAATCATCGCCACCAGCTTCATGCTCGATTCCTTGACAACGTCGGAAAGCCCCTCGCCGACGCCCACGGAGTCGGGCTGAATTCCCACGATATATGTGTCTGCCGCGTTCTCAGCGACGCCTGGGACTAACCTGATTGGCACGTTGTGGGTCGCGAAGAAGCCGAACTTTGTCTCGCTGAGACGGGCACAGACGATGGTTCCCGGCTTTTTCTGTGCCTCGACGGCGTCGATGATCACTATTCTCTCTCCTTTCGATGCAAGGTCAGAGATCATCCTTTCCGGGTTCGATGAGAGCCCGTGTACCCTGACGGTCTTTCTCGACGCGGGCCCGAGCCGTCGCCGTAGTGAGGAAACTACCTCGAGTCCGACGGCATCGTCCTGCTTGATGGGGTTGCCAATTCCGAAGAGGTGGGTAGTCCCGGATTCGCCGAGGATGCAGTCCCTGAGCTGAGCGGACAGGTCATCGGAGGGAGCCGTCGAGCCTTCGCCCTTCTGCCCCATTCGATCCCCGTGATCTTCAGATCCGTAATCTTCAGGTCGAGGCCCTCGACGACCTTCAACGACGAGCCGCACTGGGGGCACGCGAAGGCCGGGTCGATCGTGTGGTCGTGCCGATGCACAGGAAGTCTGCCCGAGAAGTGACACTTCGGGCGCTCCACCGATCCCCTTGTGAACCTGACCACCAGCTTCGAGCCCTCCGCACTTGTTCCCTTTGAAAGAATCCCGTATGCCATGGTGAGCGATTCGCGGGTTAGGCTGAGCATCTCTCCCGCGTCTACTTTCACTCTCCGAGGCGACTTCCCTGCGGCCCTGACCTCCTCGAGAACCGACTGGAGTATCCTGTCCGCGTAGACGTACTCGTGCAAGAGACGCAGATTCAGGCGCTGGGGTATTCAGCGTATCGGATGATGATTCGTCTTCTCGAACAGAATCGTGCAGTATCTTGGGTGAGCGGAGGCCCCCCGTCCTTGCAGCGGGCATCTCTCAACCAGTCTTGCCCGTTTTCAAACGCCGTTTAAGAGGGTGAGACGTTTCCTAATTCTGAGAATCGTCTTGCTAGGATCCGATATCCGTCAGGAACTTCTTGTTCGACTCGACCGTCTGCTTAACAGCACTCTCCCAGGCCTTCCGTTCGGCCGCGGACTTCACACTCAGCCTCCCCACGACGTCGTATACGTCGTCCAGACTTGCGGCTGCCATCCCCGCCTTGTCGACGACAGAAATGAGCTCAGGGTCGTCTATCTTGATCTTGTAGCCGTTCTTGCGGAGGAAGACCAGCCCCGCCACCAGCGCCGTCCTCTTGTTGCCCGCCTTGAAGTGTTGACCGCTGGCGAGCTTGAAGACAAGAAGCGATGCCTTCTCAGGGATTGCCTGTTCGAAATCTTGGTTGTCTGCCCGGGAGGCGACCTCCTTCAGCAGGGACTCCAGCTGCTCGCCGTCGGCCTTCGAGTATTCGTTGGGCTCGTGCGTGAGCGAGACGACCTCCCTGTTGACCGCGTCCAGTACGGGCAGGTCCATGTGGTGGACTGTTCGCTTCGCCACGCGCAATCACTCCATTGCCTCACATTTAACCGATTGAGACTTGCAGGAACCACGGCCCGAGGGACGCAGCAACTTTATGGAGGTCAGCGACTGAATCGACCTGAGGCGTCCTAGACAACCAATCAGAACGGCACTACGCTGCTGTCGTGAACGCTGCAAGCGAGTAACGCTTAAGTGGCCATTACCACTCGCCAGTGGTAATGCGAGAGGAAACCGAGGAACTACAGGCAAGCTCAGGTGTAGCGTGCGACAAAGCCGGACTGGTCACATCTTTCGGTCTCGGAGCAGCCAAGCTCCTTGGTTGGAAGCCCGAGGAGGTTGTCGGAGAACAGAACGTGGTGGTCTTCCAAGAGCTTCGTGCGGTGGCGACGCTCGTTCCCAGGCTCCTCAAGACCGCCGCCGAGAAAGGCAAGTTCGAAGCGGAAGTGACGATTGTCAGAAAGAATGGATCGAGATTCTTGGGCCTTCTCATGGTTCGCCCTATCATGAAGCGTGGAGAGATCGTCGGTTACATGGGTCTGACCCGGCACCTGAGAAACGTCTAGGTTGGGTGTTCTGCCCTGACTCATGGCGTCTGGATACGGGAGCTCAGACCACCATTCCTGCTCCTTCCGGTCGTCTTCGTACCTGCTGGGCTGGCGATGGCTTGGGCTGCTGGTCACTTCGATTTGTTCTACGCCCTGCTTACGCTCGTCGGGGCCGTCTGCCTGCACGCCAGCGTCAACGTTCTGAACGACTACTTCGATTTCAGGAGCGGAATCGACCTCAAAACGACTCCGACACCATTCAGCGGAGGAAGCACGATCCTTCCAAGAGGGTTGATGTCCACTAGAGGGGTATTGTGTCTAGGCTCACTTCTTCTGGCGACAGGCCTGGGAGTAGGGGCATACTTCGTCTACGAATTCTCGTTCGACCCCGTGCTCATCGCCCTCCTCGCGTTCGCCGCATTCTCGGTTGCCACCTACTCGCCCCTGACGTCCAAGCTCGGCATCGGCGAGACGGTCACAGGGCTTGACTTCGGGCCGCTTCTGCTTCTCGGAACGTACTACATCCAGACCCGTCAGTTGAGCGTGGCACCGGTCATCATCGGGCTACCGCTCGGCATAATGACGGCAGGAATCCTCTACGTAAACGAATTCCCAGACACCGATGCCGACAAGAATGCGGGGAGGAATCATCTTGTAGCTCGATGGGGGAAAGCCAAGGCAGCCAACAGATTGAAGGCGATTCTGGTCAGCGCCTATGCAATCCCCGTGGCCGGAGTCCTTGTCGGCGCGGTCAGTCCATTCACTTTGATTGTGTTGGCTTCGGCCCCCAAAGCGCTTGCCACCTCGAGGGCAGTGAGCAAGAACTATGACAAGGTCGCGGAACTGATACCTGGGATGGCGTCGATGGTGATGACAACGCTCCTGACCGGAGTTCTGCTCTTCGTCGCCTATCTCGCGGCAGGCCTGGTTTAGCGGGCGCTGGACCAGACCTCCTCCAAGGACGCCCTGACTGCCATGGTGAAAGGCTGACTGGATACCGCGATCGCGATGGAATGATAGGCTTCCTTGCTGGTAGGGTCAGGGACACCGATGATGACCGTCGATTCGTCGGCGACCATGAGGTCGAGCAAGATGTTGTCGGTTCGTCTGACCTGAAGACCGAGGGTCTTCAGGAAATTCGCGTCGCTGCGACGGATCGTGAAACCGGATGGGATTAGAATCCTGACTGACTTCGGCATCTTCTTCTGAAGATATGGTTTGAAGAACCGGGCGGCATCGATCGATCTCTTCGCCACAAGAATCACATCCTCGGACGCAACAATGATTTCGCTGAACTTGCTCGCTATCGCGTTAATCCCCCTCAGGAGAGCCACCTCCTGATCCTCTTGGAGTTGTGGTCGAATCCCTGCACTAAGAGACTTCAGCAGAGATTCGGTCGCATCCGTGCGCGCTCTCTGAGCCTCTGCAAACTCGTCTTCGAACTGTCGGAGGCGCATGCCCAGAGCGGCCTTAGCCGAGATCGCTGAGAAGACTCTACCGCGCTCTTCCACGAACCCCTTCTGCTGGAGGCTCCTGAGGGTGTCGTAGGTCCTCGAGAGGGGAACTCGCGCGGATACGGAGACTTGCTTGGGCGACATGCTGCCCGACGTCAGGGCAATGTACACTCTTGCCTCGTAGAGGCTGAGCTTGAAGTTCTCTGCGAGCAATTTCCCCGAATCCACAGTGACTTGGTCTTTTCTGGTTCGTTATAATAGGATTCCACGACCTCGCCCTGCTCCGCAGTTCCTTGGCTCCACGGGAAGTCGGTTTAGGGCTTCATGGGTTCGTCGGCTTAAATCGGGGTCACACAAGCCGAAGAGTGCGGGGCCGTCGTCTAGCTTGGTAGGATACTTGCTTGGGGTGCAAGTGGTCGTGGGTTCAAATCCCGCCGGCCCCAGTCATAATAAGCTCAGAATAGCCTCTGTTCGTCTGGATTAGCTGAATTCTAGCTGTTTGCGTGACTGGTCGCAGCGCGCGCTACACCGAAGCTCATCGTTAGGGCGTGATGTGGAAACCACAAGCGCGTGAAGGGTCCTCGAGGAGATGGCTGTACTTGCTCGCGAGAGGCACAGAACTCCAAACTACCCGTCTGAAGATGAGGATTCGCTTAGTGTTCTAAGCGGGTCAGATGGGTTCCGCACCCAAACAGGTTCTGAAAGTTGATTCCAAAAGACCGCCTCAGCATGGTTCACGTTAAATATAACATACGTTATGGCAACGCCGGATGATTTCAATGAATCAAGCTGACGCCGTCGACGACATTGACTATCACCTCAAGCTGTTCGGGAAGAGGGCAGACGAAATCGTCTACGGTGAGGAATGCCCCCTTTGCCACTCCAGAATCGATGAAATCGGCTGGTGCGGGTGCGACACAATCGGTGGAGGTTGAAGGAAATTGGAGGTCTTGTTGAGCCAGTCTGACACCGCCAATCCGGAAGGATTCAAGCGGGCTGGTCAAGAGCCACGTGTGGCTGTGGGATTCTGTTTTGCCTTTCTTGTCTTGAACACAAAGTGAGGGCACCTGCCGACCACTACGGCGTGCGCTAGAAACGTGCGGCAATGTTCAAATAGTTGGAATATAACATATGTTATATGTTTCTGACGACCGGGCAAGAGCAGAAAGGGTACGGGTTCTGCACCTGCAGAGCATTCACCCAGGTTCTGGAGTGGCCACACCTATCATGACTGGCGAATTGAACTACTGTCAAGACGAGAGCCACTACAACTACTACGAGGACGAAAAGAAGTTTCTGCACAGGTCTGACACCCAAGAAACCAAGGACTGTCTAGAAGAGCAATTCAAACTGAGGAAGATCGGGAAGTATGGGGTTCCTGTCGACTTGGCATCTGGGGGAGACGATGACCACAAAATGTGAGGTCTGCGGAGGCGCTGGCGTATTCAAAGCCATAGGCTCTACGGACATCTTGATTCCCCCAAATGACTACAAAACCCAGATAACACATTTCACCGTGACATGTCGCACCTGCAATGGACGCGGGAGTTGGTAGATGTTGTGCGCCTTTAGTTCACTTGATTGTCGGGGCGGTTCCCTTACGTTCCGAGGATTCAGGGAAGAACGATCGAATGGACAGGTGGGAGGGCTAGATACTTCCGCTCGACGATATCTTCCAAGGTAATCGAAATGACCTACACTTTGGACTATAACGAACCTCTTCCGAAGGTGATAGCCAGACTGGAAGACGAACACAAGAAGCTCGAACCTAAGCTGAACCAAATCGAGCGATTGAACAAGAGTGGCGACCTTGGGGCGGCTACGAAACAGCTGGATGCCATCAAGCTAACCCTGTTGAGGCATGCAGTCGAGGAAGAAGCGAGACTGATGCGGGTCATCATGTGGGAGTTCAAGGACGAGTCAGGTGACTCCATCATAATTCTGAGGTATCATCGGAAGATCGCGGAGTTCTTTGAGCGGACGTTGCCGAACTTGGCGACGCTCCCAGAGAAGGTGGGGCGCAGAGAAGTCGAGATCTTCGTCAAGGAACTCAGGCAGCATCACCGACAGGAGGAGGAAACCGTCTTCCCTCTGGCCGTCAAAGCGAACCGTTTGTATGAGGAGAGCTATCGCTGACGGCAAGAACGTAAAGAGATTCCAGCAACATTTGTCATCTACGCAGAAATACTGTCCATCTTGCATGTCGCATGGGGTCAAAACTCCGGTTGAGAAATACAGGAAAATCGCTCTGGATTATTGCACGTATCATCATTGGTTGATGTGGGGCAAGTCGGGAGGAGGAGTCAGCTGGACACTCGAAGATTACGCAGAATCTTCGAGGACGCACTACTTTGTTATCTCGATTCCCTCGCCTGACGAGTTGCGAAGGATGAAATTACGCAGGTGATAGGTCAGCGCGCGCACGGAAGCCTCATTCTCACTTCTTCCCGCCTCGTCTGATTGCGCCCAGACGCAAGCTGCGAAAGGCGATGCCGGAGAGGAGGATTGCGAGACCGATGCCTACTTCCTGCGGAGCGAGCGCGAAGGCCAGACCGGCGCAACCGATCAGGCCGGCCACCGCCAGCCAGCGCGGGAACGTCCGCTGCTGTTTGGGGAGGCGCAGCGCCGACAGATTGGCCACGCAGTAGTACAGCAGAGTCCCGAAACTGGAGACAGCCACTGCGACATAGAACGGGGCGAACGCGGCGACCAGGATGGAGATGACACCGACGAACAGGACGCTGCGCCATGGATTCTGCCCTGCGCCAAGGCGGGCCAGCCCCGCTGGAAGGTCGGACTCGCGCCCCATCGCGAAGGCTACGCGAGAGACGCCGAGCAGGTCCGAGAGACCCTCGTTGAAAGTGGTCAGTAGAGCGCCCGCTGCGATGATGGTCATTCCGACGCCGCTCCCTACCACGACCATCGTATCCTCCAGGGGCGAGGGAGATTGAGAAAGGCGAGGCACCCCCAGCACCGTCAGTGCGGTGGTCGCCACGAGCAGATAGAGGAGGGTAGCGGTGCCCAGTGCGATTACGGTCGCCCGGGGAATGGTCTGCCTCGGATTGTGCACCTCTTCGACGAGGGTGGCGATGCGGCTGTAGCCGGTGTAGGCAAAGAAGAGGAGGCCAGTAGCCTGCAGTATCCCCGCAACTCCGTTTGGTGCGAACGGCGTCAGGTTGGACACGCGGGCGGAAGGAAGGCCGATCACGACAACCGCCAGAAGGGAAAGGATTGACAACACCACTATGACGTCGGTCACCCTGACAGAGCGGCGTATCCCGCCTGCGTTCAGCATCGTCATGGCCAGCGCCGCAACGACGGCAGCGGTCCGCGCAGGCACGACGCCGACCGCGGCGTTGAGATAGCCCCCAAATGCGAGCGCGATCGCTCCCGGGCCGACCGTGTTTGCAACGAGAAACATCCACCCCGCCGAGAAGCCCCACCAGGGACCCAGCGTCCTTCTTCCAAACTCGTAGGTGCCTCCCGAGCGCGGGAATACGGCGGCCAGCTGGGCCGAAGAGAGGGCGTTGCAGAGTGCGACGAAGGCGCCGATGGCAAATGACACGAGCAGGGCTGGCCCTGCTATGTTCGCCGCAGGGGCTATGACAGCGAAGATGCCCGCGCCCAAGATCGCCGCGAGCCCGGTTGCTACTGCGTCGAACATCCTGAGCTGCGGGCGCAGCCTTGCGGTGCGCGCTTCGTCGGTCAACCTTGCCTACTGTCTGCTGTACCTAACAAATGAATTATTCTGTTCCGAGCGCTCAGACGTTCCAGATCATTCAGGGGCGCGCGCGCGACTTCAGCTTCTCATACTCGTCTCTGAGGAGGCCCATATGTATCCCGTCGTAGAATTTGCCGTCGAAGTAGACTGACTCCTTCGATCTGCCTTCGATCTTGTAGCCGTTCTTCTCCGCCGAACGGATGGCCGCGGGGTTGTCCCCCCGGGTCCACAGTTCGACCTTGTGCATATTATACTGCTCAAAGACCAGTCTTGTCAGAAGCATGTTGACTTCGGTCCCTATCCCCTTCCCCCTGATTGTTCTGTCTGCAATGGCGACCCCTATGTCCGCCGTCGTCTGGAACGGCCGCCACCATCTGATTGTAGCCCATCCTACTGCCTTCTGTGTCTTCTTGTGAACGATGACAAAGGTCCTTCTTCTCGCGCTTTCCCCCCTCAGTTCTGCTTCGTACTCCTTCTCCAGCTCCTCCATGCTCACCGTGTTGTCCGGCCTTGACCGTGCCCAGCGCATTACCTCTTCGTCGTTCATCATCTCGTGAAGGAGCTTGAAGTCCTCTCTTTCCAGTCCCCTGAGGTAGACCTTCTCTCCCTGAATCAACTGCCTCCCTTCGCCTGCGGGGGTCTAATAAGATACGTGGCGGCTTCCGCCGCGCGGGGGTTGGGATACCACCAGCCTCC
Source organism: Nitrososphaerales archaeon (assembly GCA_050011715.1). GTDB lineage: Archaea > Thermoproteota > Nitrososphaeria > Nitrososphaerales > Gagatemarchaeaceae > UBA183. The sequence goes on from JBEKIO010000008.1 coordinate 70,202, forward strand.
TGACGGAAGCTGTCTCCTCAGAATCTGTCTGGCACTCTCGAGACTCCAGAGCTCCTCAATGGGGATTGAATCCTCTTCCAGGAGATCGCGCCCAGTGAAACATACGATTCGTGCGTCAGCGCAACCAAGTAGGGCAGGAAGGCAAGTCGTAGTCGCATCAATCATGCTAAACTCCCCAGGCTCTTCACGCGGACAATAGGCATTACGCAGCGGTGGAGTCCGAGGAATCCACTTTCAGAACCTGTTTGGGTGCGGGCCCCACTGGACCCGAACCTGCGTGCAGTCGAAGATGAAGGCTTTCTCTCAGCAAGTCCTAGCTAAGAACTGTGGATTTGCACAGTAGCGCGCGCTGGACTGGACACTCTGGGACCCACTCTTGAGAAGCATAACGTTTTATCTACACCGGCGTGTCACTCCAGCGAAATTGTTTCAGAGAATCCTTGTCGCCATCGATGGATCACCCAACTCGTACCACGGCCTCCAATATGCGATTGAAGTCGCGAAGAAGTTCGACGCGGAAGTCACTCTGATTCATGTCGTAGAGGTGCCCAAATATCCATATTCCCCAATTTACGGCACCGATGTCCCTACCACAGCCTTCACTGCGATTGAGGAATCTGCGCGAGAGCTATTCCAGAAGAGGAGCAAGGAGCTCATAGAGAAGGGGGTGCGGACGAAGACGCTTCTCAAGAGGGGGAGCCCCGCCGTCGAAATCCTGAGAGCTTCAAAGGGATTCGACTTGATTGTGATCGGAGCCAAGGGACTGAGTCGCTTCAAAAGGCTCTTGCTGGGGAGTGTTTCAAACAGCGTGGTGCAAGGTTCCAAGGTGCCCGTGCTTCTGGTCAGGCCCAAGGGGTCGGGGACGCACGGTCGTTCTACCTCGTCGGTGTCCTCGACCAACGCGATCCAGAAGATTCTTGTTCCCATTGATGGGTCACCTAACTCGTACCACGGCCTCCAGTGTGCAGTGGAACTCGCGAAGAAGCTTGATGTCGAAATCACTCTGATTCACGTCGTGGAGCAACCCAGCTACGCATTTGCTCCGAGTGGGGGGAGTGTGATTCCTGCCGAAGCCTTCGTCGAGCTGGAGGGGTTCGCAGAGAAGTTGCTCCAGAAGAGGAGGAAGGAGCTCACCAATGAAGGAGTGCGGACGAATACACTTCTCAAGAGGGGGAGCCCCGCAGATGAAATCCTGAGAGCTTCAAAGGGATTCGACTTGATTGTGATCGGAGCCAAGGGACTGAGTCGCTTCAAAAGGCTCTTGCTGGGGAGTGTTTCAAACAGCGTGGTACAGAATTCCAAGGTGTCCGTGCTGATCGTCAGGCCTGAGTAGCCTGAGCACGAGCGTCTACCTCCGAAACATCGCTGTGCTTTGCCACAACGAATAGTTCTGGAGGGTTTGCTCTTTGCTCTTGGCTTTCTCTCAGCAAGTCCTAACTGAGAATTGTGGATTTGCACAGTAAACCCATCGAATCCCGCCGGCCCCAGTCAAGATAAGCCCAGAATGGGTTCCGTTCGTCTGGATTAACTTGATTCTGGCTGTCTCCGTAACTGGTTGACGGGTCCACTCCAGGTCCCCGTCCAGGCCTACTGCTCTACCAGCGCACGGGGGCTCATTGGTTTGGGCGTTTCATACAATGTGAGTTCAAGAGTCACGATTTGTCGGGGACCTCGGACAGAGAGGGAAAGCCTACGCAATAGGATCTCGATTCTTCGAATCTCCCTCATTATCCGCTAGTCGGGGGCCGGTCTCGACGAGTCTTGGAAAGCCACACCAACGAAACGACATAAGAAATCGAATATGCTTCTCGCGGCGAATCCCGCACAGAACTTGAAGTATCCCTGAAGGAATCCCTCTGCACCAGCGCGCGTTCCGTCGCCGTGACGACGCCAAGGCTTAACCGAGTGCCGCAGAGCCGACCGAGCCCAGAGAAGCAGTGTCACCCCTGAACGACGCCTTCCTGCTCCACCTTGTCCTCGCGTTCGTATCTGGGTGGCTGGTCGTGGCTGCGGTGACGATGCTGGCGGACATGTACGGCACCGGGAGGGCCGGCTTCCTTGGCGGGCTTCCGTCCACGGGAGCTGTCTCGCTTATCTTTATCGGGTGGAGTCAGTCCCAGGGGGCTGCTGTCCAAGCGACCGCTATCTTCCCCCTCTCGTTCAGCGTGACCTTCGCGTTCCTGCTTCTCTACTCCCTCCCCGAGCGCAGGACATTCGGACCCCGGATGACCGTCGCCCTCGCGCTATGGTTCATGCTGTCGGTGCTGGTCGCCCTCTCGCATCTGGACGACTTTGGCCTGTCGCTGGCGATAAGCGTCCTAGTGTCGTCGGCGGTCTTCGTCGTTCACCGGCGGCTCAGAATCGAGGACGTGCCGCCGACCAAGACACGGTTCAGCCTGGAGCGGACGGCTTGGAGAGGTGCGCTGGGGGGCTGCATCGTGAGCGCCGTCGTCATACTTACCGCGGTCGGCGGGCCCCTGGTGGGCGGTGTCTTCGCTGCCGCTCCCGCAGTCTGGACCTCATCCCTCTTCGTGACCAACCGCGCCCACGGGGTGGAGTTCTCGAGATCCCTGACGAACTCGTTCATGTTGACCGGCCTCCTCACTGTGATCCCCTACGGCATCGCGGTTAGGTATCTGTTCGCATCTGTCGGGATCTGGTGGGGCACCCTGTTCGCGTACGTAGCGATCTCCCCGCTCGCGTGGCTGGCATGGCGTCTGACGGGGGGAAGGGGGAAGGTGGCCTCTCGAGAGCGGGCCCGGGATTTGCTTTAGAACAAGCGGCGGAACACCTTGAGGCTGATGGGAAGCTCCCTGGAGTGCAGGAACCTGACCAAGCGGTTCGCGAAGGACGCCGTAGCGCTCGATGACGTGAGCTTCTCGGTGGAGACCAACGGGATCTTCGCCCTGCTTGGAAGGAACGGCGCGGGGAAGACCACTCTGATCAGGATACTCGCGACGGAGCTTCAGCCGAGTTCCGGGAGCGCGAGCATCAATGGTATGGACGTGATGAAGGACGCCGGAAAGATACGAGAGCAGATAGCGGTGATGCCCCAGGAGGCAAGGCTCGTCCCGTGGCTGACTCCGAGGCAGACGATCTATTCTTACCTCCTGTACAGGGGCTTCGGTAGGAGGGAGGCCGCGTCGAAGGTGGCCGACGCGCTCGCAAAGCTCGGGCTAGGGAAGTACGAGAACACCCCGAACAGGCACCTCTCCGGGGGCGTGAAGAGGAGGGTGTTGATGACCACCATCCTCGCTACCGACGCGAAGATCCTGTTCGTGGACGAGCCGACGACGGGGCTCGACCCGCTGATCCGGGCCGACCTGTGGGCCACTCTGAACGAGCTGAAGAAGACCCACTTCATCTTCCTGACGACACACTACCTCGAAGAGGCGGAGAGGCTGGCCGACATGATAGGCATACTCGAGAACGGGAGGCTCCTCAGCCTGGGGACCCTGAACCAGCTCAGGTCGGTGGTCAAATACCAGGTCAGCGTGCGCATACTGCAGGGCGGCGCCTCGTTCGAGACGAAGGCAGGCGAGGTGATCAAGAGCGCCGACGGGTCGACCCAGATATTCACCACAGAGGAGGAGGCGGACAGGCTCACGGAGCACCTCGTGAGAGAGCGGAAACGCTTCTCGATCTACCCCATTTCACTGGAGGACATCTTCTACTACCTGGTGAGGAAGCCTATCGAAGAGGACACCCAGCGCAGCCTTGTCGGGCGGGAGGAAGCGCGTGAAGATTAACAGGCTGAGCCAGGTCTACGCGTCAATCCTGATCGACGCGGTGTACCAGATGAAGAACTACCCCATAACGCTGGTCAGCAACGTGATCGCCCCGTTCTCCGTCCTGGTCCTGATACTCCTCGTGAGCCATGGGAACCTGCTGAGCATCTCCATAGAAGGCGCCCTGATAACGAGCATGATCTCGGGGGGCGTGAACCTGCAGATCGACCTCTCCCACATGAAGAACGACTTCAAGATGCAGGACATGCTCGTCAGCTCGCCCACCAGCGCCTTCGCCTACATGCTGGGGATGGCCATGGCGGCGCTGACCAACGCCCTCCCAGCGCTCACCGTCCTGACGGTGCTCGCCATCCTGTTCATTCACGCCAGCCCGGTCGGTGCCCTCACGGTGCTGGGGGTGTTCGCCCTGATCTTCGCCTTCGCAGTGGCGCTCGGATTCATGCTCTCGACCTTCAGCACGGACATCCAGCAGAATCGCGCCTTCGTGAGCATCCTGACCGTGATTCTTGCGACCATAGCGCCCATTTACTATCCCATAACCTACATCCCGGCCCAGATAAGGGGCCTCGCCTACCTATCCCCCGCGACCTACGCGGCGGAGATAGCCCAGAACGCGATTGGCGACCTTCCTATCTCGACCTCCAACCTCGCCGTCGACTGGGCGGTGCTGGTGGCGGTGTCCTGCGTGCTCTTCGTCGTGGTAGCAAAGAAGAGCCACTGGCGCGACCCCTGAGCTGGACGCGCGCGCAAAACCTGCCAAGCGTTTAGGCCGGTTTTTCGACCGGGTGCACAGGCCAGGCCCCACCGGGCCCGAACCTGCAGAGCAGGCGAAGAAGAAGGCTTTCTCTCAGCAAGTCCTGGCCAAGAACTGTGGATTTGCACAGTAAACCTATCGAATCCCGCCGGCCCCAGTCACGATAAGCTCGGAATAGCCTCTGTTTGTCTAGATTAACTAGATTCTCGCTATTTGTGCGACCGGCTGCAAGGTCCGAATCCCTCCGGGTCTGCTAGCTCCAAAGGGCGGACGCCTGCGTAGGTCGCCTGCATAGAAAGTCCCGGCCAGGGAGGCTCCCTCCGACCTAGGTAGTCAGAATGACTTCTATCACAACGTCCTCGGGAATCTCCAATTTCGTGATTTGCCTCAGTGTCCTGCTTTCCGGTTCGATGTCAAGAATCCTTCTGTGAATCCTCAGCTGCCAGTGGTCGAAGGTGTGGCTACCCTCTCCCGTCGGTGCCTTGCGGGTGGTGACCTTGAGCCTCTTAGTCGGAAGAGGTTGCGGGCCCTTTACCCTGACGCCCGTCTTCTCTGCGATTTCCCTGATCTCCTTTGCAACCCTCTCGAGCTCGGGTAGGTTGGCGCTCGTGAGCTTGATTCGGGCGTACTGCGGCATTATTCCTCGTGGGCCGCTTCTTGACTGCATACTTAGGGATATACTTGAGTCACCGTACCCTCCCAAACCAGTAGTGGGGAACTGGGTCGCCGCGATAATAGTCGGCGCGACTCCTGCCACCTCGTAGCTTATCTAAGGCGAAGAATTGTTCGGCATGAATGAACTACGTCGAGCCATACATCCCGACTCCCGAAGACATCATACCGAGGATGCTCACCTTGGCTTCTGTAAAGCCAAACGAGACGCTGTTCGACCTCGGCTCGGGCGACGGCAGGATGGTGATAACAGCAGCTAGAGACTTCCATGCCAGGGTGGTCGGGGTGGAGATTCGGAGGCGCCTTGTGACAGAGTGCCGCAGAAAGGTGAGGGAGATGGGGCTTTCTCATCAGGTCACGATAAGGTGTTCCAACTTCAAGGAAGTGAGCTTGCGTAAGGCCGACGTCCTTGCCACGTATCTCTCGGACTATACCCTTAACCTACTGGCACCGAAGTTCATGAAAGAACTGAGACGTGGCGCCAGAATCGTGAACTTTCACTATGAGATTCCAGATTGGACGCCTGCGAGTCGAATAGAGGTCACGCCTGCGGGTTGGAAAGAGCCTCATTCGATATACCTGTATGTGATGTAAGTTCGCTATGTCGACTCTTCAGAATAATGCAATCTCTGTCATCAAGCCAGGAATGACGACGCTTTCGTTTATCTGGCAGCCCCGTGGCCTTGCTGTTTGGGAGAAATGAACCGTCTGGGTCCAGAAGACTACCAGAGCAACAGGCACATCCGGAAGATCCTTCAACTCGCACTTGCCTCCTCCAAGGACATCTTCTATGACCTGGGATGCGGGAAGGGCCAGCTCTGCGTTGTTGCCGTAGCCGAGTTCGGAGTGAAAAGGGCTGTCGGAATAGAGATGCACAGGGGGCGGGCGGCCAAAGCTGCGAAGCGTGTTCATGAGCTTGGCCTGGCCGACCGGATCGAAATCAGGAACGAGGACTTCATGGAGTCCAACTTGTACGACGCAACAATCGTGTATTCCGGCCTCAGCGAGACCGAAGAGGACATCGAGTATTTCGAGAAAAAAGTGAGGATTGGCTGCAGGATCGTCACCCTCTTCCTCCCATTCGTCGGGGTGCTGCCCGAGGCGGCCGACTATCCCTTCTACCTCATGAAGGTGCCATTCAGGAAGACGGAGGATGTTTCCCTTTGGACCTCGAAGGTGCTCTTCAGGAAAGCCGCAGCTGGAGAGCTTTACCGTGAACTGGACTCCGACAGAGAATACCGTTACGACAAGCGGGCATTCAAGCAAATGATGAAGGAGAGGTTTCCATAGCCACTGAGCACTGGATGTGGACTGGGACGAACCCTTTTCCGATCGGAGTAAGGATGATGCCGAGCGGGGAAGCTATTCTGACACTATCTCAGAACCCGTCATCGTCCGAGTCCACTTCCCCTCCGTCCTCGTCCGAGTCCTCGTCTGAGTCTTCATCCAGTTCCTGGTCCTCTTCTGACATTTACGGCCAGCGCGATTTCATTTACTCTATAAAA
>JBEKIO010000009.1:0-73118 GCA_050011715.1 Nitrososphaerales archaeon
GACCTGTGAACCCAGACGAATCCGAACTCCCTTGCTTTCTTGTCCCAGCCAAAATGCCTACCAAGGATTGAGTTGATATCTGCGTTGACGGATATTCCTTCATCGGCGGCTTCCTTCTCAAGAGAACGCACCAACGATTCTGAGAGCCTGATTGTCTTGAGACGGGTCTTGCGCTCGCGCTTGCCAGCGTTTGACAAGAGAATGTCATCTGATAGACGGCAATGTCATTCTAAACTTATCGGTATCAGATACGTCTGATATCAGATGTAGTCGAAACTCCATCTCCAAGTTACAACAGAAGGACACTCCCCTCTTTCCGCATTACTCGATGCGTGGTTCTCATGAAATTGCTGGAACCGCTTAACAAATCCCTGAATGAATGAATCGAGAACTTGCCGAGAGTCACGCGCTGTCACCAATGCCGCTTCAATACCATGAAACTCGTCAGGATATTTCGGGGGAAAAGCGGGATTTCATTCCTCTGGCGATGTTCTCAGTGTGGTTATGAATTTCAAGACGAACACAAAGATTAGCCAAGTCCATCACCCGAAATGAAACGCGCTTAGAAACTACCCGAAGATGAGCCAGAAACTGGCTTAGGCTTTCCTTGAGGCGTTCCGAATCGACGTCATCCTCTTGTTCCCGTCCGACTTCGGGTCGATCCCCGCCGCCTGTGCGGGGGTCTGTTCGTCCAAGGCCATATGCGGCCTCACGAAGTTGGAAAACACCCTGTTTCCTTCGGGGATGGCGCGCGCGCTTGCCGCGACTACGGTTTTCGCAGTCTTGCCTTTACGAGAAGAAGTGCTGGTAGGGCGAGTGCCACAGCCACTCCGATTCCCAGGGCAAGTGGAAACTCGGGAACACCAGAGACAACCCCGGTCGTGGAAGTTGATGCGGTGGCAGAACTGCTTGTGGCGGTGCTCGAAGTGGTGGTTGAGCTGGTCGTGGTGGTTGAGCTGGTCGTGGTGGTAGAGCTCGTTACCCCCACCGCTATGGGTGTCCCCGACAATGCAGAGACGGGTATCGCTCCGCAGATCGAGTCGCCGGGGAAGCTCAGGGGCGCAGCCTGCGTCCAGGGTCCAGACGGGGACTGGTAGTAGTCCATCGTGGTGGCCCCGTTGGAGGGCGTTATGCAGACCACCGCAATGCCATCGGTCGCACCGCTGACCTCGACGTCGTAGTAGGCAGCCCCGCTGCCAAGGCTCAGGTCGGCCCCGCTGGAGGGCGGAGTGCTTCCGTAACTTGTGGTGTTGACCGTGACCGAGCCGGTGGCCGACGTTCCAGTGATGCTGACATTGACGCCGGTGTCGGTCGAGCTCGCAGTCAGATTCCCGCCGGTAGGGGTGCCGGTGCATTCGTCCTTGTTGGGGGCGGTAGAGGTGCAGGGCGCAATGGCAGTGCTCGCTACCCCTATGGCGATGGTGGTATCCGACAGGGCAGAGACGGGTATCACCCCGCAGATCGAGTCGCCGGGGAAGCTCAGGGGCGCAGCCTGCGTCCAGGGCCCGGACCGAGAATAGTAGTAGTCCATCGTGGTAGCGCCGTGGGAGGGCGTTATGCAGACCTGCGCAGCGCCATCGGTCGCACTTGTGACATCGACAACGAAGTAGTAGCCGTCCCCGCCGCCAAGGCTCGGGTCAGGCCCGGTGTAGCTCCAAGCGTTGCCTGCGTAGTCCGTGATGTTGATCGTGACCGAGCCAGTGGCCGACGTGCCAGTGATGCTGACATCGGTGACACTGACTATGTTCGCGCTCGCGGTCAGACTTCCGTCGATCGGAGTGCCCGTGCATTCGGCCTTGTTCGTGTCTATCGGTATGCAGGGCGCAGTGCCTCCTGTGAAAGTCGACGTGGTGGACGACGTGGTGGATGTTGTGGAGGTCGTTGTGGTGGTGCTGCGGCAGATGACGCTTACGGACATTCCGGCCCCATCGGTGCTGGGCAGCAGAGTCTCTGCATTACTGTACCCATAGACAAGCAAGTCGAGGGTGCCGCTAGTCTGGCATGCGGGTCCGGATTCGGGTCCTCCATAATAGATCTCGAAATTGGCAGTGCTATAGTCTCCCGGCTCGATGGCGCCGACACCGCACCAATAGACGTACGTAGTCACCCCTCCGATGATCTCAGTCCAGTACCCATAACCAACAATGCAGTCCGCGGCGTTCCATGACACTCCGAACGCAGAAGTGGAAGGAACTGAGATAGTGATGTACGTGCTAGCACCCATGCAACTGCCAGAATCCACGGAGGGCATTACGTATCCATACTGTGAGGATCCTCCCGAAGCGCTCAAATCGAAGGTCGAAGGATAACTCAGAGCGTCTATCGTCAAGACCGTTGGATGGAGGGTCGCATTGCATTCCTCTTCATCCAGTGGGCTGGCAAGAAATTGGCTCGCGAAGTTCCTACTCAGGGAGGACGAAGCCTGGCTCGAAGCAAGACCGGGCAGGACCAGTGAAGAAAGCAGGACAACACTCACCATAGCCGGGAGAACGAAGAACGTGAGCCTCTTTCCTCTCGCTAGCAAGGTTGCCCGGCACCTCCGCACGCGCTTTGTCTGCCCCGCATCTTTTATCCCTTCTGAACCTGGAATCAAACAACATGAAGTCAGTCTTCATACTTCGACCCGAAGTCTGCAATGTTCCACCAGCCCTAGGAGTTGACAGGACTCTCTGCGCGCGCATCGATAGTTCACAAGATGAATGCCAAGTTCGCTGGCCTGTACTCAGTGTCCTGAATGCATATTAGCGAAGAACTCGCACGAGGTTAGGAGCAGCAGAACAATGCGGCAAGCGGATCAGCTCTTGTCTCTGACTCATCGTGAAGAAATGATTCATCTGTGCCGGGTATCGATTCGAACAGGGACCGGTGCTCCACGATGACGGCTGTCTTCCTGCTACATCATCTTCTGCAAGAAGCAGCGCAGCGGTATCCGGACAACGAGGCGATTGCTTTTGGCGAGGAGCGCGTCACATACCGAGCACTCGACCAACTTTCGAATGGTCTGGCAAACACGCTGCTTGACCAGGGTCTGCAAAAGGGCGATAGGGTCGTGCTCTACGTGCCAAGATCCGTTGCGTTTTCGTCGGCATGTACGGCGCCCTGAAATCAGGAGGGTGTTACGTACCCGTTGACCCTGGCGCTCCTCCTGTAAGGTGTGGCCAAATCGTTCGCGACAGCCGCGCTGCGTTTCTGCTGTCCACCTCTGATCTCCTGAAGAGCGTGAAGGCAGAGTTGGGAGAAAGCAACCTGCGTTCTGTGGTTCTTCTCGATGGTGCTCCCGCTCAACCACTCAAGATAGGGGCTGAACCGATTTCACGAGACCTCCCAATAGTGAGCTTCAAGGGCGCGTCAGAAGATTCGAGGAGCCTGCCCGAGGACCTGCAGGTGACCGAGTGTGACGCAGCGTGCATCTACTACACATCCGGTTCTACCGGTACCCCCAAAGGGGCGATGAGATCCCATCGGAGCACCCTGGTCGTCGCAGAGGACACCGTAGACTATCTTGGCCTTACACCTTCTGACCGGTTTGCCTCTGTGTCGCCTCTTCACTTTGTCGGTTCCGCACCCAGCTTTCTTGGCTCCTGCAGGGCAGGAGCGGCACTGGTTCTCATCCCGGATGAGAGTGTCGTGTTCCCGAGCCAACTTGTGAAGCTTATTGAAAGCCAGAAAGTGAGCGTCCTTTCCTCGGTTCCGTCATCGCTGATCCTGATGGTCTTGTATGGAGATTTCGAGGCTTGCGACCTTTCTCACCTGAGGGTCATAACCTTCGGTGCAGAGGTCTTCCCTGCCAAATACCTGAGTCGCCTGATGGCTCTGATCCCTAGTGCACGTTTCTTCCATCGGTATGGATCGACTGAAACGGGCATGACCGCGGAGTATGAGGTCAAGAGCCTTGATCCGGGTCGGGTCTCGCCCATACCAATCGGGAAGGCTCCGAAGAACGCCGAGATATTCGCTATCGATAGCGACGGACGCAGAATAGAGAAGCCTGGGGAGAAGGGAGAGCTCTACGTCAGAGGGCCGATGATAATGCAGGGCTACTGGGGTGACCCGGAGCGCACCGCGCGTACGCTCGTCAAGAACCCCCTGAGGCCTGACCTCGAGGAGAGGGTATTCAGGACGGGTGATTTTGTCACCATTGACCACGAAGGGAACTACGTCTTTCTGGGTCGTGAGGATGCAATGGTGAAATCAAGGGGAAAGAGGCTAGAACTCGGAGAAATCGAAGCGACCATGTACGCTCATCCCGCTGTCAAGGAGGTCGCCGTGGTCCCGGTACCTGACGACCTGATCGGGAATCGAATAGTAGCATTCGTAATTCTGCTGGATGGTAGCTCTGTGAAGCGGGAAGACCTGCTGGCGCACTGCGCCCGAAGGCTCCCCCGCTACATGGTGCCCTCTTCAATTGAACTCTGCGATTCGCTGCCGAGGACATCGACAGGGAAGATCGACAAAGTCAGTCTCATCAAGGAAGAGGTTGCCAGAGGGAAGGGAACTCCCTCTTAACGCGTGCTTCTCTTTGTCGGGGCGCCTATCTGAACTGCAAAGTCCCGATCAGGGCGCCTCGTGAGGATTGGGGCCCATGATTCTGATGTTCGACTAAGTGACTTTGGCGCGAGCCCCACCGGGCCCGAACCCGAAGCACGGCAGACAATGTGGGGCATTGCACTATGCAATGCGTATATTTGTGGACTAGTGTCATGATTGCGGTCATAAACTAGAACTTACTTAGCTGACTACCGCCTGTTAACGAGTTGAATCGTAAGGAGAGTGGGGGTACCTTCCTTTCTTGCGACCGTCGCCATTTATCAACATTGCGCGCGGAATATTGGAAACACCACTTCGGTACTATCTGAATCTGATTCCTCTGCACGATACACGCATATTTGGGGTTCCGTCGGAGCCCACTGGGCCTATCCCACGACGAAGCCGATGATCAGCCCGACGATGAAGGTGAGAGTTGTGTAGGGCAGATAACCTGCAACCCGGTTTACCCAGTCGGAGACGGTGGAACCCGATCTCAGGAGACCAAGGAGCGGCTTCAGCACTTGGTCGGGCGACAGGAAGCCTGCGATGATCAGGACAAGAAGGATTGCGGCTATGACCAGGCCGACCTCGAGGAAGTTCTTGATCAGAACCCCGACGATGATACCGATGACCAGAGGCAGGAGCGCCGCGACGATGAAGGTCACCGAAAGGTCGGGAGGTAGGATTGCTACCAACGGAGGGTGTCTCGCTCCCATGTCTTATGAAGCTATCCATGGAGGGAACTGTTACCTCTTCGTCGGAAAGCCTCGTCTCTGTAACCTGTTACCTTTCGTCGGTTCTAACGCGTCTGCTGCGCACCGTCCCCAGTGATTGTCGCGGCACGAGCGTCTACCTCCGTAACATCACTGTGCTTTGCCACAACGAATGGTTCTGACGCTATTTGTCTGCTGGTCTGTCTGCCTGTCACTTGCCTGTAACTACATTTCTCCCTGTGAAGAGTCTGTAAAGTATCACGATGACAGCGATGACTATCAATAGATGGATCAACGCTCCGCCGAATCCAGTGATAAATCCGAATAGCCAGAGAACTACGAGGATTATGGCCACGGTCCAAAACAGGTCCACCCCGGACCTATTCGAGTTTGACATGGCTGCTTGTGCAGGGTAAGATTATTTATGATTTACCTGTAAAGGTTCAGTCAAGTTCTCGGCATCTCCACTGACTAGGGGCGCGCGCGCTCCCAGTGGAATCCTGGCTATCCGATCCCACTCGGCCATAAATGCGGTTATCCAGGCCTGAGCAGGCATCCAAGGGCTCATCACGGCCGACACGCAGAGAATTGGATTCTGTCTCGCCCACTCAGCCAGAGGACGACGATAACCACCACCAGCATCGCAATCACAACGACTGAATCTGAGGTTCATATCGATGGACCTGTTCTTCACGAAGCCTATATACCTCTGGGGCTCGTCACATGTTTGGGCTCGTTGGGCGTTGAGGAAGGGAGCTGGTCTAACAACGATTGCAACGATTTCGCTTGTCGTTTCTGTTCTCCTTATCGTTGGGATTCAAGCAGGGTACGCCACATCCACACCTGTAGATCTCGGAACCGCCGCACCCTTCGCGGTTCTCGCATATTCGGGCATCACTAACATTGGAACCACTACAATCACTGGTAACGTAGGGTCGTATCCTACTCCCTCAGAAACTGGATTCGCAACAGTGACCATCACTGGAACGAACTATCCCGCTGGCGCACCAGCATCGAGCCAAACCGATCTCGCTGCCGCGATAGTCCAAGCGGATGGATACTCCCCCACCACTATACTAACGGCTCTAGACGGTCAAACTCTTGTTGCAGGAGTCTATACTTCCGCATCTGGAACCTTCGGCTTGTCTGGCGGGAATCTTACTCTGAACGGTCAAGGCGACACCAGTTCAGTCTGGATCTTCCAAGCACCAGATGCCATAGCAGGAGCGCTTTCTGCAACAGGTGGTGGTGTAATCCTTGAGAACGGTGCTGATTCCTGTAACGTCTTCTGGGTCACAAGCGCAGGCGGTGCTACCATCGGCACCTACACTACTTTCATAGGAACGATAATGGCTTACTCAAGTGTCACGCTTGGAACAGGAACGACTCTTCAGGGTGCGGCCTTGGCAAACACTGGCGATGTGACGATGGAGACCAACACCATCTCGAACACTTGCGTTACTGCCCCAATTACAACGACTTCAACCACTACCTCAACGACAACCACATCTTCGTCCACTGTCACATCCACAACTTCGTCCACTGTCACATCCACAACTTCGTCCACTGTCACATCCACAACGGCATCGACGACGACGGCCACTAGTACTACGACCACCGGGATTCCCGGAGTGCCTGAATTCCCAATCGGCCTCGTGCTGGCAGTGGCTTTCGCGCTGCCTGTAGCTCTCCTACTGAAAAGAAGGCTCGCTCCCCAGAGTTAGCCGAGGGAGGTCCGCACCCGCGCACTTGGCTCAGATGTAGTACCGTAGAGTCCCACGATAGCGCCATGGCTCACGAGCTCGGTTCCTAGTCAATCCTCTGTCTTTCGAGGGATGCATTCATCTAATTCGAGTGGTGCAAGTGCTTCGTCCAACACCGCCTCAGGCGCACGCGCACGGCCGGGGCGTAGGACTCCGCCATTCCTTCCCGTGCCACCCCACAACGGCTTTATCATCCGACTCTCGTCTTGACTGAAAGGAACCCATGTCCCAAGGCGAGCGGAGACTCGCGGCTATCATGTTCACCGACATGGTCGGCTATACAGCCCTGGGGCAGAAGAACGAATCCCTGTCTCTAGCCTTGGTCGATGAGCAGAGGAAGCTGATCCGGCCCGTTCTCGGCAGACACAACGGCAGAGAAGTCAAGACGATGGGGGACGCCTTCCTCGTGGAGTTCCCCAACGCTCTCGACGCTGTGCGGTGCGCTTATGACATTCAAAGGGCCACGAGGGAGTTCAACATCTCCATCCCCGAAGAAAAGAGGATTCACCTCAGGGTGGGCGTCCACCTAGGAGACGTGGTGGAGTCACAGGGCGACATATCAGGCGACGCGGTCAACGTTGCCTCCAGAATCGAGCCCCTCGCTGAGGACGGGGGTGTGTGCCTCACGCGCCAGGTGTACGATCATGTTCAGAGCAAGTTTGAGCTTTCTCTCAAGAGCCTCGGGCCTAAAGCCCTGAAGAATGTGAGCACGCCAGTCGAGGTGTACAAGATGGTGATGCCATGGGAACAATCCAATACGGGGGAGGCGCCTACCTTTCCGGCAAACAGGATCGCAATCCTCCCCTTCGCCAGCTTCAGCCTTGACCCCAACGACGGCTTCTTCGCAGACGGGGTGACCGACGAGATCATATCGACGGTATCTGGAATCAGCGGCCTCAGCGTCATCTCTAGGACCTCGGTGATGGGCTACAAGGGGACGACCAAGAAGGTCGAAGAGATCGGAAGGGAACTCAAGGTCGGGACGATACTGGAGGGGAGCTTCAAGAAGGCTGGCAACAGGATACGGGTAACAACCCAGCTGATTGACGTGGCCCGAGACAGGCACCTGTGGGCGCAGAACTACGACAGGGAACTCGACGACGTATTCGCGGTCCAGAGTGACGTAGCAAGGCAGGTGGCAGACGCGTTGCGGGTCAAGATACTCTCCCCTGAGATAGAACGGATAGAGAAGAAGCCCACCGGGAGCACGAACGCCTACACTCTCTACCTAAGGGGAAGATACTTGTGGAACACGAGAAGAATCGAGGACGTCAGGAAGGCAGCAGAGCACTTCGAGCAGGCGGTCAAAGAAGACCCGAGCTTCGCCCTTGGGTATGCCGGTCTGGCGGACTGCTCTCTGATTCTGCATAACAGGGGATTCGACCTGCAAGCGAATTTGGAGAAGGCCAAGACAATGGTTGCCAAGGCCCTTGAACTCGACCCAGGACTAGCTGAAGCGCACGCTACGAGGGGGTTGGCGCTGGAGAATGAGCACAATCTCAGGGAGGCAGAGGAGGAGTTCAGAAGGGCAATCGAGCTGAAACCGAACTACGCCTTCGCTCACATGTGGTACCACAATCTATTGCTTTCTCAACTGAGGTGGGACGAAGCCCTGCAGCAGATCGAGAAAGCCCTGGAGCTTGACCCGTTGTCACCGGTGATTAACTTCAATCATGGTAACTTCTACTACGCCAGGAGGGAATACGGCAGGGCACTCGAGCTGTTCAAGAGGGTGACAACGCTGGACCCTGACTACACCCCTGGGCACTATCAGTTGGTCATCATCTATGGCAAGATGAAGATGTTCGATGACATGCGGCGCGAGGCGGCTGCATTCATGGAGCTCCTCACGCACTTGGGCTTTCCCTTCGTGAGAACCGTGGCGGACGCAACCATCGCGTTCTTCGAAGATGACAGGCAGACTCTGAGAGGACTCCTGCCCCAGCTTGAGGGCCTCGTCCTAGGACCCGGGAACGCGGCTAGCTTGATTGCTACTTACTACTTTTACCTCGGCGAGATAGACAAGGGGTTTGAGTGGCTGGAGCGGTCATTCTCCAGGGGAGAGGACATCAGCAGCATCAAGTATGACTCGGACTTTGACGGGATTCGAACCGATCCGAGGTACTTCGAGCTCCTGAAGAGACTGGGATTAGAGTAGAGCAATCCTTCTGCTGGAATCCACTTTCAGAACCTGTTATGAAGCGAGCCCCACCGGGCCCGCCTAAGATAAGCCCAGAATAGCCTTTGTTTGTCTAGAATGGCTAGATTCGAACTGTTTACGCGACTGGTTGCAAGGTTCGTTCCTGTCGGGCTTGGTAACCTGACTAAGTCGAAGGGGTCTTGCTCGCCCAGGCATCCACGAAGTCCATGGCGTGCCTTAGGTCTCTCGCGACGACATTCCCGTCGATGGCCTGGGATTCCTCCCAGGTCGGCTTCTCCTTGTGGATGAGGATGGCTCTCATGCCGATCCTGGTCGGGATGAGCACGTCCCCCTCCAGCTCGTCCCCTATCATGACCGCCTCTTCCGGCCTGACCCTGAGGGCCTGCAGAGTCCTGACGTAGATCTCCGGGCCCGACTTTTCGCAGTGGAACGTATTCCCATCCACGACGAAGTCGATCCCGGCGAGGACGTTCCGCATGTCCCGTTCGAAGCGGAAGCCGGCGACGGACGTCACCAGCGCCGTCTTCAGGCCGAGCCTCTTCGCCCTCCGGACGGCCTCCTTCGCGAACGGGAGGGGGCTCCACCTCGTCCTCTGGTACTCGCGGACCACCGCCCTGAAAGTCGGTTCGTTGGGCCTCGCGCGCACAATCTCGAAGACGCGGCCGACGTACCTCTCCCAGTCTGGGTAGCCGTACCTTGGGTAGTCGACGCGGTGGACCTGGATCAGGGCGGCCTCCCAGGCCTTAGTCGGGACCGACACGCCTCGGCCGCGGAGGAACCTCGAGACCTGTTCCGGGACTGGGGGGCCGAAGTTCGGCCTGTAGCCGGCCAGGGTGAGGTGCAGGTCGAAGAGGACCGCGCGGAGGTGCACAGGCTGACGCGCGCGCGCTTGCATAGCCACCCTGGCCAGGCCCTGTCAGTCCATGTAGGCGTCCCAATACGCGGAACCGTACACCTATTCCACACGCCCACCCTAGGAGACGCGCTCTAGAACTTCCTCGGCGAAGATTGTCCACTTGCCCTTGGCATCTTTCTGCTCGATCAGAATCGACCAAGTCTTGCCATCCGCTTCCCAAGAGAATGTGTTATGGAGAGGCCCGTCCGGATACTCGAACACGAACCTCACCGCGTTGGCCCCCTCCCGTCTACCGTATCCCAGGGACTCTGAGAAACGACCGCCGAATGTATCAAGCCAGTGGACCACGTATCGCTCACTCATGTTGTCATAGCCGATGAACACATCGGCCTCATACTCGGCCTTCCGTTCCTGGGCCTTCACATTCCGGTTTTCGATGGCGCTGACGTCAATGAAGTGTACTCTCAGGAATTGATGGTTCAGGACCCACTCCGCGTCACAGGCGTGCTGTATCGGCTGGCCAGCTATCTTCCCCTTTACTCTCCACTTTCCAGCCAACCTGTTCAAGAGAGCGTCTCGGAGGGGATGATTCTCTCCGTCAATCTCAACAGGCTGTTTTGCGGGCATGTGGTTCTAGGGCCGTGCAGACCAGTTCGTCGCTATTTATGGTCTATCCGCGTGAGATGAATTAGCTATGCTCGGTACGAAACGGACCCAGTGGGACTCGCCCCCAAACAGGTTCTGAAAGTGGATTCCAATCGTGAGTGCAAACGATCAGTCAATGCAAGCGGGGCCGGTGGAATCGGTCAGAGACCTAAGCATGAACCCTTGGGGCGACGCACTCGGGCATTACCTTGACATTCGAATGGTTGTTTGGATTCTGCCGGAGCTTCAATGCCACGACCTCCCCTAGGGCTTGGGCAAGACCTACAGGAACTGCATTTCCGATCATCATGTACTGTTGTTCTAGTCCTCCGGCAAATGCCCAGTCGTCAGGGAATTGCTGAATTCGGGCATATTCTCTCGCTGTAAGAGGACGGTTCTCCCTTGGATGGCACATGCATGTAGCCCTCGCGAGCGGATACGCGACGAGAGTCGGAGCAGGGGCATTCTAGGAGAGGCGTCTTAGGAAACCCGTTCTGCCTCCGCTGGAATCACAGGCTCCTCGAAGCGCGCGCTAGCGGAGAGGAGAGGGCTTGCTCATATTGCCGGCCGGCCGGCAGTCCGTTCGAGAATTCTGATGTCGACAATGAGATTCAGGAAGAGCGTTGCCGAGGTGATTAGAAGCAGGTAAGAAAGGATGGGCACCATCTGTCCGCCTTGGATGCCCACCGAATTGAGCACCGCTCCGGCGAGGCTGGTGCCTCCCGAGAAGAGCCAGAGGAGGACCGCGCAGGTTAGGTTGAAGACCGCCAGGAATAGTTGGGTGCCGAAGACCCCAAGCTCCGAGATGTCAAAAATCAGGTAGGTGAAGGCAAGGGAGGCGATGCCGAAGACGACCACGCCCGAGCTGACGAAGTATATTCCCGCCCCGGCCACGAAGCAGCTGCCCCCGACGATGAGCGGGAGGACGCTCCTGCCGTCGAATACCGACTTCCTCAGCCATATGGCTGAAAGGCTGATGATACCCAGGCTTATCAGAACCAGGAAGTCGGTGATTTCAACTAGGAAGCTCGCGTTGCCCTCTGCCAGTAGGAGGATCGCCACCAGAGTGAAGACCCAGGAGAAGTTTGACAGAGAGCGAGGGATGTAACCGTCCTCGGCGAGGGCTCCCAGGTGCCTGGAGGCGGCTATGAACGCCGGCACGAAGGTGGTGATCGTAGCAATCAGGAACGCGATGGCCATCAGGAGCTCCTGGCTGGGTCCGAGGTAGTCGTTGGCCAGAAAGAGCGCCGGAATCTGCTGTGCGCTCAGGGTGGCCAGAGACGGGTGCAGCGAGAAGACTGCCAGCGCATACAATGTGTTGACGACCGCGGCCACGACAACGCTCAGGATCATGGCAACGCCGAGGTAGCGGGCCTTTTTCACGCGATATCCCCGCTTTATCCAGGAGACGATGGGGATCTTTGTCTCGGCGTGAACGTCCCTCTCGAGCGCCTGAATTTCCTGGAACCCGAAGAACAACAGGTAGAGGTAGCCTGTGTTGACGACAAGCGCGAAGATCCAGTTGCCCGATGACATGGTGGTGATGCCGGAGAGGTTCCAGGCGCCTTTTGCGCCCAAGAGCAGACTCTGGTAGACCAGTATGACTACCATCACGGATGTCAGTGCGACTTGGAGGTAGCCTATTGAGCGGATTATCCTCCTCTCGAAAATCGCGTTGGCCACGGACCAGCCGATGAAGACTATTGCTACGGTGTAGACGATCGCTGTAGCCGCCAGAGATCCCACCCCGAAGCGAGCTAGTATGTTGGGGAAGATCTCGAGGTCGAAGATCACGAAGACCAGCTTCGAGTAAGCGGCCAGGGCGGTGTTCGCAATCCACATGGAGACGCGGGAGACGAAGTATCTGACGCTGCGCGCGCCGCAGGCGAGCCTCGTGAAGGACGGTCCTCCCACAGCCTCGGAGCCCGGCCCGGCGAAGGAATACATGTCCGCGTAGACTTTGGCCATCAGGACTGAAAGGACAGTGGCGAGCAACAGCGAGCCGAGAGAGACCAGCTCATACTGGAGGATATTCAATGGTATGAGGATGAACAAGGGTGAGCCGAGGGTCGACCCTATGCCCACGGCTAGGATTGTCACGAACCCGTAGACGGGTCTGGACTGAGGCTTTCTCACCCTGACTCTGAATCTTGCACGGATGGATTCGGGGATGGAGGTCGCGAGTGCGGTCGATGACATCGCAACGGCGAAAGAGGCGAGGATGAGCACGGCGCCCCCGAGATTCCCTCCCCGGCCCGACTCGACGGCAACAAGCTCGTCGTAGATGTAGAAGAGCGCCAGCAGGATGCCAACGACGCCCACCGCGGTCACAGTGACCTTGAGTGCCAGCGCCCTGCTACGGGCCGAGGCCGAGACCTGAGTCAAGCGGGCTCATCGCGATGGCTGGAGGCCGGCTTTCTTCAGGGTGGCGGAAGCCCTTCTGAGGGTGTACAATGCCGAAAGCAGGAGTAGGATGGAGAAGGCGAGCTCGAGGACCGGTAGCGCTTGCTGCATCGGGCTGGTTGTGACCACATCGTTCACGGACGAGCTGAAGAACTGAACGATGTAGTTTGAAGATGCGCTCCCCGAAAACAGGGCGGAGATTGCGAGAAGACCAGATATCATCAGAAGTGAGGCCAGTATGAGTTCTCCGACGGCGACCACGACGGAGCCCGTCCGACCGTTGGTCTTGCCAACCCCCATCGAATTGACCACCCTTCTGACCTGTTCGTCCTTGGAATCCAGGATTGACGTTTCGAGGGCCGAGCGGAGCTCGGACTCGGACGGGTGCAGCAACCCCACGGCCTTCATGTCGAGGACCAGCTTCATGACCATGGGGTCATCCTTCTTGAGCGCCTGTCCGGACACGAAAGCGAAGATGCAGGCTCAGTAGATAAGTTTCTTTCGACCGCGGACGCGTGATATGCTTTAAATCGCAAAAGGCACGCTCTAAAAGAGAATGGCGGCTTCTGCTGCCCGCGGTGACCCGGGAAGGGACTCGCTCAGACAGACCGTTACGAACCTCTTCGACGCTGTGAGGTTCTCCGACCAGCTACACGAGGCTGAAGCCAAGGCGAGATCTCTTCAGGACGGGTTCGACTCGAGGTCGCTTAGGCTCGATACGTTCGTCAAGTCGGTGGTCGGCTCGTCGGAAGTCCTGACGGAGGAGGTGCCGGAGGATTACGCCAAGGTCATGGCCAACCAGGTGAACGAATTCGCCAGGGCTGCGACCGATCAGGCGAAGGCCAAGGGGAGCGCCGAGGTAGCTGGAAAGATATCAGAGGTCGGGTCCGAGGCGGTTTCGAGCAGGACGAAGACCCTGAAGAGCCTGGAGGCCTACCTGGGCAGCAATCCCCTGCCGGTAGTCGACAGGCTGGTCACGGTCAAGCTCGTGGAGGGAGGGTATCAAGCCCAGGCGACATACAGCTGCAAGGGCAACGTGGTCTACAGGTTCAACCTCGGAACCCAGAGCTCGAAGATGTTAGGATCCGAGTTCAAGCTTTCGAGACTCAGGAAGAAGCTCAACGTCCCAGTGGGCCTCGGCAAGACCTGGATCCGTAAGGAACAGAGCCCCCGCTATGAGAAGCTGGAACAGTATTCCCTAAAGAGCGCAGAGGCCTCCAGCCAGCACCTCATCGCCGAATTCTTCGAGGAGGAGACGCGGACAGCCATCAGGATATCGGGGGCAAGCCAGGACGGGGGCGGGTTCACCAGCGTCGAGTTCATCGATGGAGCCGAGGTGGTCAACGTGACCACCGACGCCGGGCTGAGCAAGTTCCTAGATTCGGCCGCGGTCACAGCCGTCACGAATTCCATTTGGGCTGAGCTTATTCAGGTCGAGGCGAGCAGGGTCGCCCTGACGGAGTTGACGGTCGGCGGCCGCGACATCCTCGAGAGGATGGAGTGCGAAAGCCTCCTGAGGACGGTCCTCAGGATCATGGGTCCGACTTACAAAGGCATTCTCGAAAGGCCCGCAGAGAAGCAGCTCGAGGGCGGTAAGGTGGAGGTGAGTCTCTCGTTCGTCAGGGAACGGCTCTCGCTGCTGGGAGAATCCGCAAGCCAGCAAGTCCAGAGGGCCCTGGACATAGAGGCCAAGAGTTCCTGAGAATCCGACAGCAAATCTGGTACAAATGCGGGAACCGACGTAGGTGTCAGCACGGCCGCGACTACAAGCACGAGGCAGGCTGCTGGGAGGGAAAGAATCCAAGCCGTCACCGCCCTCGGCGGCTACGACGCGCGCGCGTAGCTCACACATTGATTATATGTCTCGAGGCGCGGGGACGCCGACGTGCCCAAGAAAGAGACGTTCGTCCTGGTGCCGGGCGCCTGGCTCGGCGCGTGGGCGTGGCGGCGGGTCGTTCCGCTGCTCGAGCGCGGCGGGAACGCGGCTTTTCCCTTGACGCTCACCGGGATGGGTGAGAGGGTCCATCTGGCGGCGCCGCAGGTCGGGCTCGATACGGCGATGCAGGACGTCATCAACGCGATTGTCTACGAGGGGCTCGAGGACGTAGTGCTGGTCGGGCACAGCTTTGCGGGTAAAGTCGTCGCCGGCGTCGCGGACAGGATTCCGGAGCGAATAGGAACTCTGCTCTTCCTGGACGCGTTCAGACCCGCCAGGGTGCGAACGCCACAGGGCGGGATGGCGGACTGGCCTCAGAAGGACAGGGAGGACTTGATGGAGGAAGTGAGGCGCAGGGGCGATGGCTGGAAGTTTCTCATCTCTGACGAGATCATGAATGGCATCGGGTACGACATAGTCGGGAAGGATAAGGACTGGTTCCTCTCGAAGACGACGCCGTGGCCACTCAGGATGGTCCAGGACCCGGTCACACTGAGCGAGAGATACGACGGGGTGAGGAAGGCCTACGTCTTCTGCACTCGCGGAGGAGACAACGTCGAGGAGATCAAGAAGGAGAAGCTGGATGGGGAGTACAGGGTCCTCGAGTCGGGCCACTGGCCGATGATCACGAAGCCGGCTGAGCTGGCGCAGGCGATGCTGGAGCTCGCTTAGCCAGTCCGTTGATGGAATTGAACGCTAGAATGCGCGCTCCGGGCGGGCTCCCCAACGGATGGCAGGGTCTCGTGTTTCCTTATTAGAGTGAACGACCCCGGAGTCTGCGTCTTGGAAGCCAAGTTCACCTACGTCGGAATTAGGGTCAAGAACATGAAGAGGTCGATTGACTTCTACACGAAGTTTCTTGGGATGAAGGACAAGGGCCATTCCAGAATTGAAGTCACCAAGGGAGACGTGGCCTTCTTGGAATCGGATGACGGGAAGGTCGGGATAGAGCTGAACCACTACGACGAAGAAAGTCCCTTCAACAAGAAGTATGTCGTCGGGGAGGGGCTCGACCACCTCGCGTTCGGAGTGGAGGACCTCGACGCGTCGCTAAAGCAGGCGAAGAAGCTCGGTTACAGGTTTCTGAAGGAGGTCAAGACCGAAAAGAGCCGCTGGGTCTATGTGGAGGACCCGAACGGAATCTGGATAGAGCTGTTCGAGACGAGTCAATAGACATCCGAACGACAAGGTTTCCTACCACTCTACATGCGCGTCCGGATCCATCAACGCGCCGTCTACGGAACGACTCCACTCCTCGGCTCTTGTTTATTTGGACTGACAGGACCGTCTCTGTCATGCACTATGGCGGTTCCTTCGAAGTCGCCTCGGCCAGGGCCAGGGTGTACGAGTTCGCGACGGACCCCTCCAAGGTCGCGACGATATTCCCTGACGTCCTAGACGTTAAGATCGACGACGCAGATCACTTCACCCTGAAGGCAAAGGTCGGAATCTCGTCCATCAAGGGGGTGATGGACGTCAAGTGCGCCATCGTCGAGAAGGTCCCTTCCACGTCTGTGAAGCTGAAGCTCAGGGCAAGCGGGCTGAGCAGCGCCGTCGATATGGAGAGCGGTTTCTCCTTTGAAGATGCAAAGGGCGGTGGGACCCTGGTGAGGTGGACCGCCGACGCCAAGGTTGCAGGCCTGATTGCGAGAATGGGTTCAAGATTGACGGACTCGATTGCGGTAAAATACCTGGACCAGACAGTCGAAGCGCTCAAGCGGAGTCTCTCCTGACACCCTGTCCGTTCTCGTTAGCTGGCAGCGCCAAAAAGCACGGGAGGCAGGCTCTGAACCGGTCTGGGTGCTCCCAAGACATGGCCTGGCTCAGTGCGGCTGGTTGATGGCAGCGAGAATGGAATCGGGCGTCGAGGGCGCCACGTCCACGCGAGCCCCAGGCCGGACGAAGGAGAGAGCATCGTTGAGCGCGTTCATCACCGCAGCGTAGCCTACGATTGTGCCGCTCTCCCCGACCCCCTTCGCGCCGTTGAGCGCCCCGGTCGACGGCGTCACTTCGTGGAAGACCTCGACGTCCGGGCTGTCCAGCGCCGTAGGGATGCCGTAGTCCACAAGAGTGCCTGTCAGCAGGTTCCCCTGCTCGTCGTATGCGAGCCTTTCGAACAGGGCGCCCCCGACGGCGTGCACCACTCCTCCGTGCAACTGTCCTTCGACTATCTTCTTGTTGATCATCGTCCCGCAGTCCTCGACCACGACGTACCTCAGTATCTTGACCGTTCCTAGTTCGACGTCCAGCGTCAGGGCGCAGAGGTGGACACCGGTCGAGTAACTCATCGAGCTCACCTTGTACGAGGATTCTGCTGACATTTCGGCCAGCCCCAGTCTTTCAAGAACCTCCGCGATGGTCGGCAACTCCGCGCTCGGTCGTGAGGTGTTGACGAGCCTTCCGTCGCTGATCGAGAGCGCTTCGGCCCTGTCACCCGTAAGCTCCGAGACTCTGGCAAAGAGCCGCGCCCTGAGCTTACGAGAAGCGTCTACGACGGCGCTCCCCCCCGTGACGGCTGACCTGCTTCCGAACGTGCCTATGCCCGCGGGGACCAGGACCGAATCCCCCCAGACCACGGAGACCTTGTCGAGCGGAACTCTGAGCTCCTCGGAGGCCAGCTGGGCGAACGTCGTTTCTATCCCCTGGCCGTGCGGGGAGGAACCGGTGTAGACCGTTACCTTCCCGTTCCTGTCCAGAGTCACCCTCGCATATTCAGACTCGAAATCGAGTTCGACGCCGCTACCCGTGTTCTCGGATTCACCCCAGGAAGACGCTTCGTCATTCTCCTCCTGCCCCTTGGATTCCCATCCCTTCTCACCCTGGTCGCCCTGCCTCCCGTCCTGCTGCTGCTCGGTCTCCTCATGTGAAGACCCTTCGGGAGAGCCACCACTGCCACGTGACTCCTCACTCTCTGAGTTCTCCTCTTCGTCCTCGTCGCCACCGATACTGCTCCTTCCACCGAAGGACACACCCAATCCGGCGACGACGTTCGAGTGTGAAGGCCCTCGCTGCTTGAATCTGGAGTTGACATCCCCCTTCCACCTCAGGAGTTCTTCGTAACGCGAGCGGCTGATGAGGTCATTGATCAGCCCGACGCGGTCCTCCTTCCCCGACGGCTCCCTGTCGGTGTCCCCCGGCCTCCTCTCGGCTGATAGGTTGCGCTTCCTCAGTTCGAGGGGGTCGATTCCCATCTTCTGTGCCATGATGTTCATCGCGCGCTCTATGAAGTAGCATCCCTCGGGAGCTCCCGCTCCCCTGACGGGCCCCAGCGGCATCTTGTTGGTCGCGTACACGGCCAAGCGAAGGTCCACGTTTGGAATCCTGTAGGGACCGAGCATCGACCACAGCGACAACTGCGACATATGGTTCTGTGTCCCCGTGACGCCCACGTCGCACTCGACCTCTGCCTTGACCGCGACAATCTTCCCGTCCTTGTCGCAGGCTAGAGTGATGTCGCAGTACTCGTCCCTCCCGGACGCGGCTTCGAGGAACTCCTCCGTCCTCGTCGCAGTCCACTTCACCGGCAATCCGGTCGTCCGGGAGAATAGACATGCGAGCAAAGGTTCTGGATACGATTGGGCTCCCTTGCTACCAAACCCGCCTCCCATGTCCATCACCTTCACGTGGAACCTCTCCTCGGGGATGTGGAGTTGCGAGGCGAGCTGCCCCCGTAGACCATGCACAGATTGGACTGTGGCGTAGACCTCGTAGACATCTTCGTACTTCTTGTATTGTACGAGAGTAGAATGCGGTTCCATTGGCACGCTTCCCTGTCTTGCAATTCCTTCCTTCGCCCTGATTACGTAGGGAGCCGAGGCAATGACCTTCTCGGCGCTCCCCCACTTCACGTCGTTGCCCTGGGATAGGTTGTCGCCCCAGTCTTCGTAGATGAGCGTCTTTCCCTTCTTCGATTCTTCTATCGTCGTCACGACGGGAAGCGGGTCGTAATCGACCTCGACCTGCTCGACCAAGTCTTCCAACGAGTTCTTACGCCTCACCAAGATCGCCGCCACCGGCTCTCCAGTGAACCTCACCTTTCCCACTGCCAAGTGGTACCGCTTCGCAGGCTTCTGCGGGGGCCACTGATTCTGCGGAACGGTTGTCACACCCTGCTGGACGAGGTCCTCGCCGGTGAGCGCGGCGATGAAGTCGGGTGAAGCGCGAGCCTTCGAAAAGTCGATGCCCCTGATTGTTGCGTGGGCGAAGGGGCTCCGGACAATCCCCATGTAGGCCTGCCCCTCCATCCTAAGGTCGTCCACGTATCTCCCCCTGCCCGTCAACAGCCGCGGATCCTCCAACCTACCCTTCGGCTCCTCTGAGCGCTGCTGCAAGATGACGCTCGTGTCAGCGCTCGACCTTCCTCTTCTTCGTCGTCGTCTTCCCTTTCAACAGTACTTCGGCAGCGGCCCTTACCGACCTTACTATGCCGACGTAGCCTGTGCACCTGCAGAGGTTGCCCTCGATTCCTCTCCGGATTTCCTCTTCAGTCGGGTGGGGATTTCTCTGCAGGAGGAAGAGGCTCGACATCAGCATCCCTGGAGTGCAGAACCCGCACTGCAGGCCGTGGTTCTGCATGAAGGCCTCTTGGATCGGGTGGAGCTTCTCGCCATCTTCAGCCAGTCCCTCGACCGTCAGTATCTCCGCGTCCCGGGCCTGGACCGCGAGGACCATGCAGGACTTCACGGTCTTGCCGTCCATGATGATCGTGCAGGCGCCACAATGCCCGGTGTCGCAGCCCACGTGGGTGCCTGTAAGGCCCAAGTCGTCCCTGAGGAAGTTGACGAGCAGGGTCCTCGGTTCGACCGCTCCGCTGTACTGCTTGTGGTCTACCTTCATGGACACCTTGGTCTGCTCATCGGCCTTCACAGTTCTCGCCTTCTCTGCCAATGCTCTCACTCACTCGCTCACTCGCATTCCGGGCACCCCGGCCCTTTTCGAGGCGAGCCTGAGCGACCTCTTCGTAAGTACCTTGATGGTCTCCAGCCTGTATTCTCTGCTGCCGTGCGCGTCCGACGGCGGGT
The DNA here is from genome assembly GCA_050011715.1 of Nitrososphaerales archaeon. Lineage (GTDB taxonomy): Archaea > Thermoproteota > Nitrososphaeria > Nitrososphaerales > Gagatemarchaeaceae > UBA183. The sequence goes on from JBEKIO010000009.1 coordinate 20,026, forward strand.
CTGCCCCCTCGACGGCTCTGTCGGCAGCCTCTGCGATTGTCACCTCGTCGAGAGTCTTCCCCTTGAGGTACTCCTCCGCCGAGACGGCTCTTATGGGGGTCGGCCCCGCTGCCCCGACGCCTATTCTCGAGTCTCTGCATGAATCTCCATCCTCCAGAGAGACCACGACCCCGACCATCGCGATGGCGAAGCCTCCTTCCCTCGCCATATGCTTCATGTATGCGGAGGCTGACCTCTGCGGAAGATAGGGGAGCCGGACCTCCGTCAACATCTCGTCGTGGCCGACTGCGGTTGTGAATAGGTCCACGAAGAAGTCCCGCGCAGGCACCACTCTCTTGCCGTGCTTGCCTTCTATGACGAACTGAGCGTCCACGGCGAGCAGGGCCGTGGGGATGTCTCCGGCAGGGTCGGCGTGGCAGGCGCTTCCACCGATGGTGCCCAAATTCCTGACCTGCTGGTCCCCGATTCTGGCGACCGCGTCGGTGATTAGGGAAAACCGTTCCTTGACCGACTTGTCACTTCCGAGGGTGTCGTGCGTCGTGAGCGCTCCGATTGCAAGGTGAGCGCCCATGTCTCTCACATAAGAGAGGCCAGGGAGCCTGGAGATATCGACCACCGCGGTCGGTGCAGCCAGCCTCAGCTTCATCATCGGCAGGAGGCTCTGGCCTCCGGCGAGTATCTTGGCCTCTTCGTTCTCGCCCAGGAGTCTTATCACTTCATCGACGGAAGCTGGCACGTGATAATCGAACTTCTTGGGAATCATGCGAGGGTCATCCGATCCTGAGCAGTCTTGTGGCGTTCTCGCCTAGGATCATCCTCTTTTCTTCCTCTCTTCTGCAGAGCCTGAACCAAGTTCCCGCCCTCTTCGCTCGAGTCATCTGAATCAAGAAGAACCTCTTTTCTCCAAGGTCGCTGGTCGTGTTTGAACGGTCGACCCTGGCGCAGGAAGCGTCGACCCTCCGAGAGCCGCAGGATCGGTCGGCGGAAGCCGGCCTCCCCAAGGATTGCATCATTGGAGTAGAATCCTTTCCGTATTTAGACGTGCGACACAAGGCTTCTGTTAGGTCGACGGTTGCTGCGGCTGATTCGTTTCCCTGCAAGGAGTCAGTTGATGGCTCAGGGCTCTGTCCCTGTTGACCGTCGGGACATGGCATCGGGCTTCAGAGGGTTTTCAGATAGTAGATGATTACAGCCACACCAAAGGCTGCCACGGCCATGACAACAAACCAGCCCTTCGCCCCCAGCATAGGTCTGGGGAAGGGCCTCGCCCCACTCGAGAGTTTGGCGCTCATGTCTGTCTCTATGAAAGCGCAGATCGGTTCTCTTAACTCTCCGGCATCTGGGTTCCCTTGGTCCTTCGGGTCATGGGTCCGGGCGTCAACCGTCGGGTAATGAGCTCCTTCCATTTCAACATGGAGGGCAAGACAGACCGTTCATCCAGGCCTTGCAGTCTAGGGGGTCGCCACACAAATGATTTACTCCACTCCTTATTCCCGATGGTCTAGTCGTGAACTCCTCTTCCGCCGCCCGCGTTCTCTTCCTGCTCTTCGTGCCGATCGTCACCGCAGAGCTGCTCACAGGCTCGACTCCCCTCTACACGTTCTTCTACCCGACAACCCTACTGCTGCTCCTCGGACTCTATGGTGCCGGCGCCCTGCTGATCAGGGAACTCGGGTTGATTTGGAACAAGGGCTGGCCAACGGTGCTCTTGCTGGGTGCTGCCTACGGTGTAGTCGAGGAGGGGCTCGACGTCAAGAGCTGGTTCAATCCGAACTTCTCGGGACTCGGAGTTCTTGGCACCTATGGAAGGTACGCCGGAGTGAACTTGGTCTGGGCGGCGGAGCTGACGGTGTTCCACGCAGTGTTCAGCATCGCGATCCCCATAGCGCTGACTGGCATGGTCTTCCCCGATGCGAAGAGGACGAGATGGCTTGGAGGCAAGAAGCTCTGGGCAGTCAGTGCCGTCTTCGTTCTTGATGTGACCCTGGGTCTCCTCCTCTGGCCCTACCTTCCGCCTGTCCCACAGTACCTGGGGGCGCTAGGCCTCGTGGGCCTGCTGGTCTGGGTCGCGCATAGGCTCCCCCGATCACTCTCGGATGCCGATGAGCCTTCCCGAGCGAGGGGCAGACTTCTTGCGGGGGTGGGCTTCCTTTTTGTGTCTGCATTCTTCTTTGTCGTCTGGGTGCTCCCCTCTTTGGGGCTTCCCGCCCTGGCGGACATCTCGTTGATTCTCCTGTTGGCTTGGGGGGCCGCCCGTTTCCTGATGACGCACAAGTTCACTGATGCTCAAGTATTCGCCCTAATCTCTGGCGCGACGGGATTCTTGGTCTTCATCTCTGTGGTCACGATCAGCATTGCGACTGGTTCGTTCTTCGTCGCGATTGCTTATGCACTGGGATTGGCCTTCTTCGGGAATGCTCTTCGAGATCGAGAAAGGCGCGAGACAGGTGCTCGATGAAACAGGATCGCGCGCGCCACACCACTTCATGGTAAGGATGTGCGTGCGCCGCCCAAAGATGCACGCAATCTCCTTAAGAAACGCCGAGGTGCCGAGTCTATCGTGATTCCGGGACCTTAGCGTCATCTACCTTGAGGGTCTTGTCGCTGTTGGCTGTCGTCAGCTGGTTGATAGAACGGCGTTCAGCCCCCGAAATGCTTCCACGCTCTCCCTCGCCACAAAGACGAGAATGACGGCAGCGGCGACATAATCCACCCAGCCGATGCCAAAGAGGTAGTTGATGAGCAAACCTCCCAGAAGGGCGAGTGACATCAGGAAGCACGTAGCAGACTGGACGGCATCCATCGAAAGAGGGGCACAGTTGGTCTCCCTGCCTATCCTCTTCTTCTGGATCCAGAAGACAGGCATGATTATCACGGCTCCAAGCGCGACAACGATGCCCAGCAGCGAGGATTCGGGCTTGAATCCAGCAAGGTAGGAATAGACTGCACCTCCCCCAATTATCGGCATGAGGGCGACGAGCAGGAACTTGGTCAACCTCTCTGTTCTTTCGCCGAGGCCGCTTGAACCAGAGGATTCACGCCTTAGATGGAGCGTCACGGCAAGCCCAGACATGATTTCTATGAGGCTATCGCCCCCGAAAGCAAGGAGCGCAAGACTACCCGAGAGCAACCCTATTCCGATTGAGCCTACGACCTCGATGGCCATCCATCCGAGGCTGAAGTACTCGAGCCTGACTCCTTGGGAAATCCGCTCCATTCTCCAAGTCGTGTGAGTCGGCGAACAGCAACAGGAGGCGCAGCTAGCGCATTTGCTGGGCATTGTGCAGTCCTCGCACGATGCTTCAGAACACTCGCATGTAGCGCAGACTGCGCCGAATGGCATCGGGTTATGTCAGGGATTGTTCGGCATAAACGCTTACCTCTGTCCTTGCTTGCGGAAAGGCAGCGCGCGCAAGGGCAGGCGTCAGCGCAGGATGGCAAGACCCGACCAAGGCGTACGACTCTGCCATTCCTTCTCATGCCACCCCACAACGGGAGGTCAAGACGGAGCGCGAGGAGGAGTCGGGCTCAGGTCCCTTTTGCCAGGCACTCTTCTCTTCAAGACCAGCCCGAGCCCGGCGAGGACGCCCCCCGAAACCGCCAGGTAGCCGGTTGCCCGGAAGCCCAGGCTCGGGTTGATGGTGACACTTAGGTTCGTCTCGTAGTAGGTGAAGTTCAGAGAGGATTGGGCGTTTCCGTTGGTCAGCACGATCATCAGCGGTTCGACGTCGGGGACGAAGTGCCTCGCAACTGTGTTGATTCCAGAGACGCTGTACTGATTCGCGACTTCCTGTCTGTGAGACGCCATGTAGTCTGAGAACCACACGAGCTCCTGGGGGCCGTAGAAGGAGAGGTTGGTCAGCGGCAGGCCGCTCTTGTTCGCTACCCAGACGTTGAACGCGGTCTCGTTGGTGTTGAGAATGTAGACCTTCGCATCCACCGGTGCTGAAGTCATGTTGAGGAAGTACATCTGCTGGGGGCTCGCAGGGTTCCAGCCTGCCAGAACAGTGTAGGTCCCGGCCGGGGCTTCGACGACGTCCCCGCATTCGTAGAAGAAGAACACGATGCATTGGCTGGCGTCTCCGTGGTAGCCCGACACCGTAAGGCCGCTCATGTACGAGACAAGCCCGAACGCGAGCCCTATGGCGACCAGCAGAGTGCCCACCCGCAAGACGAGGGTGGCCCTCGAACTTCTATCCATCATGCTTCGGTCCTCTTTGCGAACAACAGTGCACCGACGGCCAGCAGGGCCAGCGAAAGGATGAGGTTCGCGGCGAGCAGCCCGACCGCCTGGGCGTAGGTGGGCACAGGCGTGTTGTACCCGTACACCCCTGAATTGCCGAAGTAGCTCGAGAACGCGTAGACCGGGTTTAGGAAGAAGACCGCCCACACCAAGTTGGGGTAGCCTCCATTGTAGCCGATGCTGAGCAGGAAGGCCGTGAAGATGAGCATCATGAAGTATGCCACCAGGCCAATGGCGAAGGGGACGCCTCCAGACTTGGCCCACAGGACCGCCAGGAGGACCACGGCAGCGATTAGCAGTGGCGTGGTGAGCAAAGTCAGGAACCCGAGCATGAGGCTCCCGAACTGGGCCTCGGCGAACCCGGGGGCGATGAGGAAGACGACCGAGAACTGGGCCAGCGTCAGGAGGCCCAGCGGCACGAGCAGCGACGAAATCAGGCGGGCCAGCAGCACCTTCCCGCGGCTAAGGGGATAGGTGAGGAAGGTCTGCATCGTCCCCTTCTCGAAGTCGTTGCCCCAGCCCGAAGCCAGGTTCTTCAGGATCAGGACGACGAGGATCAGGCTGGTTAGCGAGAGCCCTGAAGGCCCGGCCATGTAGGAGAACGCGGAGGACGCGTCCCCGTTGGAGACTGACGAGAACAGGAGCACGCCCGAGAAGAGTAGGAACGCCGACGCCTCGAGCACCGGAAGCCGGTGGTCGAGATAGAGGAAGATCGAGAGCAACTCCGTGAAGGCCGAGTTCTTGCCCTTCTTCGGGGCGCCCTGAGTGCTCACGCTGCCTCCCCACCCTTCGCATGGTCGGACGAGACCGCCTTCTTGAACAGCTCCTCCAGGGACGCGTTTTTCGACTCGATGCCGTACAGCCTCGCATGGACTTGGGCCGCGAGCCTAGGGACGTCCACGTAGATCTGGCCCTCGGCCGCGTCCTGGTTCGTCTCCACGACCAGGTTCTCGCCTGACACCTCGACCGAGATGACGTAGGCCAAAGACCTAATCGCTTCGGCGAGATTGCCGGGGCTGTCGGTTGTTATCCGTGCAACCTCGGCGCCGAAGCTGCGGTAGAGGTCCTGGAGGTTCCCGCTTCCGACCAGCTTTCCTTTGGAGATTATCACCGCGGTGTCGCAGACCCTGCTCAGCTCGGGCAGGACGTGCGAGGAAATCAAGAACGTCGTCCCCTTCTCCTTGTTGAGGGAGACTATCAGCCCGAGGACTTCATTCCTCACTTGAGGGTCCAGGTTGGAGGTCGGCTCGTCGGCTATCACGAGCTCGGGCTCGTTGATCAGTGCGTGGACGAGGGAGAACTTTTGGAGCATCCCGGCCGAGAGCTTCCCTATTCTCCGGTCGCGGACCTCGGCAAGCCCCACTCGTTTCAGGTCGTCAAGGGCCTTCGAAGAAGGGTATCCGTGCATCCTCGCTATCCTCGAGAGGTAGTCCTCTACCTTCATGCCGAAGGGGAAGTGCGGTTTCTCGAGCACCACGCCGACCCGCTCGGCGACGCGCCGATTGCTCCAGGGACGCTCACCGAACACAAGGACTGAACCTTTGTCTGGCCTCAGCAGGCCGAGCATGATCTTGATCGCGGTAGTCTTCCCCGCCCCGTTCGGGCCTATCAGGCCCGTGATGGCGCCGTTCTCGACTCCGAACGAGAGCCCGTCGAGGGCCACCACGTTTGAGAAGCCCTTCCCGATCCCCCGGCTCTCAATGACCTTCAAGGGTCACTCTTGCTCGGGCCATACCTTGGGGCCTTCGATATTTACGCTGGCCTGGGCCTTCGCGCTGCTCGGTTACTATTCGGTCTGGAGCAGGCAGACGCGCCTGTCGCCCTTGGCAGAGCCTTCACGCGAGGCTGCAGATTAGAAGAACTCTTCTGGCATGGCCGGGCTTCGACTCAGTCTCCCGACTCGACGGTCCGCAAAGACCGCTCCGGCGCATGGTCAATTCCCCCCCTGGCGGATTCCAACTTCTCTTACGAATCGGGGACGCATTCGAGCTCCTTCAGGCAAGCCGTTGAACGAAGTCAAGCGTGAATCCCGCAGTGTTCGTCGAAGAATCAAAGTCCGTTCATGTTTATTAGACATCTACCCCTGTTTCTCTGCTAGAGAGTATGGCCTTCTGTACCAGCTGCGGCAAGGAAGTGTCACCACAGGCGGTTTCCTGCCCCAACTGTGGGCGTCCGCTAATCCAAACGCAGCCCGCAATGAAGCCAAGCCAGACCACGGCCTCTGACGTCCCAATCGAATCTGCCGCCCTGAGCAGGGTCACCTGGTACGCCATCATTCAGATTGCTGGCGTGGCCGGTGGCGTCGTGATGTATCTCCTCTTTCTTCCGGGACTCTTTTCTAAGCTACACGCCACTTCTACGGGAACTACTGCGTCCGCGAGCGACGTAGCTAGCTGGCTGCAGGGCGTGTTGTCCTCCCTCATGGTCATCATAGTGGTCATGTTTGCGATTGGGCTGATAGCAGTATTCCTGTTGCTAAGCGCCTTCAGGAGGCTCTCGAAGCTCGACGGGTCGAGCTTTTCCACGCCGGCCACGTTGATGATTTTCCTGCTGGTGGGTGAAGTGATAGCGGGAATCGGATTGGTTCCGCTCTTCTGGATGCTGTCTTCACTCCTGTCGAACATCGTGCAGAACCCGACGACCTACACCTTCACAGGGAGCCAAGTCGCGGACCTCACCGCTGCGGTGGCGCTAGTAGTCATCGGGGGAATCCTCAGCATCATCGGTGTCATCGGAGGAGAGATCCTCGGCCTCTGGAGAGTGGGCACGAGGTACGACTCGACCGCGATCAAAATCAGCGCCATTTTCATCATCATTCCCTACCTCAGCTGGGTCGGACCCATCCTGTTGCTCGTGGGCGTGCTCGACGCGAAGAACAGGCTCGGGCGTCAATCTCAGCAGCAGTTCTCCGGGAGTCCGTGAGTCTCAGTCGGGAGATCATAGAGCCGTAGCCAGTGTGCGCGCTTTCCATGCTGCAGTTAGCACGCAGTCCTTGCAAACTGTCTCAACCTGAACAATTCCCTCGGAAGTCCATAACTTCTATTGTCAATCCCCCTCAATGCTTATCTTCCTAATGCCGTCTATGAATCTGAATGAAGAAGAAGAGGGGGTACGCCTCCCTGATCATCGTTCTTGCTGTGATAGGCATTCTGGGGGCCGGATTGGCATTCACTTTGAACTCAGGGTTCTTCCACCTTACAGCAACCACCTCTTCGAGCGTTCCGACGACGTCGACCGCTTCCAGTCCAGTCTCCACGTCAAGTTCCACATCGACAGGTAGCTCGGCCTCAACGTATACATCGAACAGCGACACCCAGACCACTAGTTCATCACAAACCTCTGCCGGAACAACGTCTAGCACGTCGACCTCGGACGTCACGCAGAACTCCACGACAGTGAGCAGCTCCACGACAGTGAGCAGCTCCACGACAGTGAGCAGCTCCACAAAGACATCCCACAGCACTTCCACCACCTCGACAATCCGCTCATCCAGCACCTCCAGCACCCTACCCACCGAGACAACCACGTCAAACTCGACGACTACTCAGACAACCGTGTCGAACTCGACTACTCAGACATCCACGTCGAACTCGACTGCCACGTGGAGCTCGACAACCACGTGGAGCTCGACTACCACTGAGACATCCACCTCTAGCATCCCTTCGACGCAGACGACCACTTCGGAGACGACAAGCACAACTTCTATCACCATCACGAACACAACCAACCCAACCTCTATCTCTTCCGTGCCAGAGTTCCCGCCGGGACTGGTGCCGATCCTGTTGTTGGCGATACCTCTCTTGATTCTGATTAAGAGAAGGTCCGCGAGTCCAGCATTTGAATCCTGAGTTCAGTCTCATCGTGGTTCGCGGAGCAGACGCGGGAAATCACAGATTCAAGTGACAGGGCTACGTGATCAGGGTCTTGCATCCGTCGGTGGAGGGCGCGGGCGCGCAACATGAGCTGGTTCAACCATCAGGCGCTTTTTCCCCTTCCACTAGGGGAAGCCAAGAAGGAAGCTAATCTGAACCCGTAGTAGGTCTGGGCCCCACCTAGCCTGTTCATTCAGCACGCCTCGCGAATCCTTACACGCCGAAGGTAGTTCAGACTAGTGTGATTCGTGTGGAAGTTGAGGAACACGCCTAGTTGTCATTGTGCGAACCCTGGTTTTGGCAGAGGAGCCCCACAGTTCGAACATAGTTCCCTGAAAGGCTGGGCGGTGCCGCAGTACTGACACTTGACCAGCACCGAGTCTGGCGGCGGCGGGGGTGAGAAGGCCGTCGATTCCGAGGTCGGCCGCTGAATCAGTCGGGGCCTGGTCCTCATTGCCCTTGCGACGTTTCCCACGACTATCACTAGGAAGAGGACCACGAAGAGCACCCAGAATAGAGAAAAGACGTCTACAATGTCAAGAGAAAAGACGTCTACCATGTCAGGACGACCCCAGTCTCGTCATGAGGATGCTCCAGGAACCCTGAGTCTCCGGTGAGCACCATGCTGTAGCCCATCGACGGGCCGTCGCACAGCACGAAATCGCCCTGCATCGTCCCTCCACCCAAGAGACCCGACGAAACAGAGGCCCCCAGCCCGCGCACGAGGTCTATGAATTGCGATTCGCTCATCGCAGCGTGCGTGACCAAGCACAGGTCGAAACTTCGCATGATGGGGCTCCAGGTGAACGTCTGCGCCCCCGTCTGCACCTCTCCGATCAGCTCGTCACTGTTGAACTGGCCGATGGTCCTTCTGATCGCGACGGAAGCCTTCTTGAACGAAGTTCCTGACACCGACAGCTCCACTGAGATCCCCCCTGCCCCTAATGGGCTCATCGAGGCAACGGCCCGCCCCGATTCGTGTTCGACTGTCAGGGTGGGTCTGTCGATTCTCTGATTGAGCTGAAACCAAGGCGAGCGAATGAGGAACATCCAGATGTCAGAACCCCAGGGGATGTCAATGTGGACCGCCGGGGCCGCAATGACCCCCTGCATGCGGTCCTTGATGACTCCCGTAGCCGGAATGATTTCGTCAAACGTAATTGTGAGGAACTGAGCCCCGCCCTCTTGAGTTTCCTCGGCTTGGACTGGTCTCGGTTCAGGCATCGATGGCTCGAACCTCCAGGCCTGGGTTTTTCCTTCCTGAACCCAGTGGAAGAGGAGTTGCGTCGTGCCGCAGTAGATCGCCCTGTGCTTGATGTGACCGCTGGACTTCAGTCTCACCACCGGCTTTCCTGATGCTGTGATGTATTCGGTCTCCACATCCTTCACCAGACTGTAGACCGCCATGAGGCAGTTGAACTCCTCGGGTCTGATTTATCCGTTCCATCTCGGTGTTCGCGTGCGGTCAAGATGAGGGGAATGCGACGCTCCAGAGTCATAGACAAGGGGGAGAGAGCCTCTGTCATACGGAATCCACTCTTCGGACCAGTTTGGGGCGAGCCCCACCGGGCCCGCTCCATCAGCGCGCGCATGCTGGCTCAGGATGCAGGGGGAAAGAATTTAGCATCCCCAGTCCACCAGAAGAGTCGCGATCAGACGAATGACAACCAGAGTCGTCTCTGTGGCGTTGTTCATTCTTGTCGTGTTTGCTGGAATTGCCCTTTTCCTGTTCTACCCCCTTCTTACGACAGGCCAGAGCTACCCTGGAGTTGTCGACCCGGCCCAGGCCTACTTGTTATCTAACGGCACGATGTACCTGTCAGTCTATAACTCCTGGTCCAAATCGGTTCTGATGAGTTCCGTTCAGGTGGCTTTCCTCAGTTCTGCGGGAGCGCAGAACCTCTACTTTGTCGTCAACCATCCGAACAGCAATCTAGGCGATGGATCAGTCAGAATCCTCTGTTGCACCGACAACGGCGCGTCTGAACTGATGGCTCAGTCCGCGACCTGGACCGGGGGCGGGAACGTGAGTGCCGGGGGCGTCGCGTTGCTGCGGTTTCGACCCCCCCTTCTCCTTACTCTGTTCAAGGGTGAACGCTACTATGTAGCCGTCGGTAGCGAATGGTTCCCCTCGACGAACCTGGAGCCGTTTGTCGTCCAAGAGACCCTCAATGACTCTCTGCCGAGCTCAGTCCCGGTCAGGGCGATAGTGTACCCGAACGAGACGATGAGAATCGGGATGGTGAACACTGGGCCAATCGGAACCGGTGAAACGGCGAGAGTGACGTTCTATCCGTTGAGCAGCGCTAGTCGACCTTTGAATGCAAGTTACACCGCGACCTATCTTGGCGATCATTGGTACAGACTCTCGGGCGGCGGGAATCTGCCTCCGTACATGCCGTTGGCGCTGAGTGGAATTGACCAAGACTCGGTTGCCTTGGTCGTCGATGGCCTGACAACTGTTCCGCTTTCCTTTGAGGCGAAGATCGTGACCCAGGTGATACCCATCATCGCGCCGACCGAGGCGGGCGCTTCGAGTTCTTGGAGCTCCGGCGAGGACACCCAGAGCTTCTCTGTACTGTGGCAGTTTCCACTGAATGGGACCATGACCTACCAGATGCCACTCACGCTGTATGGCGGTCGATATTCGATTAACGCTACTGAGGGAATCGAGTTGAAGGTTGCCAACGCCACGCTCACGTCGCCAGGCACCTTTGACACCTCGTACTATGATGGAAAGGCGACCGTAACGCTTCTTTCCCCTCACAACCGTAATGGGACTCTGGACGTCACAATGTCGTTTGGAGAACCCTCTCAAATGGTCAGCGTGAAGGTCATCTCCGGCGGCACAAACACAAGCAGCTGGGTTCTAGTCGGGGTGATTCTGGTCGGAGTGGCATTCCTGACGGTGTCTGTGGCGATGCTCGCGATGAGACGCGGAGCGGCAAAGCTAGAGAAAGTCAAGTCGAGCTAGTTCGAACCTCTATCAGGGTCGAAAATGTCAACGCTAAGGGTCTGACCACACTCGATCCACGTGCTCCGTGTTACATCGTTGGCTCGAACGGCAGTACACTACCCGCATGAGGAACACTTGCTCGCGCTCTGCGATTGGGCGACTGGCGCACGCCGCTGAATACTCTGGGTTGGAATCCGCTTTCAGAACCCGTTTGAGTGCGGGCCCCACAGGGCGCGCGCTTGGCCGTGCTGGTTACCTAAGCCAAGATTCGCTTAGAAAACCAAGCGAGTCCCACTGGGTCCGAACCCGTCCCAACCGGGATGGGCAAACAACTTCGACATAAACTGGATCAGAACCCATAACGAGTCTGGGCTCGTTCTGGCCAGAACCCCTTACCTGAGTTCGTTCTTAATCTACTGCAGATTGTCACCTCAGTCCGACATGACGCCGCGCCTGACCCTTACTGCCGGCCCAAGTTCGTCAAAGACAAACCATCTATAACGGAGAAGGAACGGTCCTGTCACGTCTTAATTAATCCGGTCTCGAGTTCATTGTTGATTGGAAGAGCTGTCGTCCCCGCAGCAGCGAAGACTGGCATTGATGTTCCTCATCTTTTCTCTCTCAGGCTCCTTCATCTCGGTCTTCCTGCCTGCATACTACGTGATCATAGGTTCGGGCAACCTCAACTGGGCCCTCCAGTTCCTCGCTGTACAATTTGCTGTCCTCGCAATCATTCCCAGTGTTCTCTTGCGGGGTCTCCAAGCGCGCTTTGAAGCGCTTCTCCTCGCAAGCTTTCCCTGTAACATCCTGTACTATGCGCTCTTGTTGGTCAGAGCCAACCCAGTGCTCACTGGCGCGGTCGCGGGAGTTGCGCTTTCGCTCTTCTGGCCAGCGTTCCAGACCGTGACAATCAGGGTCGCGCACAAGAACAGAATTGCCTCCACCTTCACTGTCTTCTGGCTCTTCGTGTCCTCGACTGCCTCGGTTATTGGCCCGGTGGCGGGAGGGCTGGTAATCTCGTTCGGGGGCGGTTTCGTGGCTGCCCTGAGCGTTTCTGCCGGGCTTTACCTCGTCGCTTTCCTTTCGATGTGGAGGTTCCGCTTCGAAGCGGTGACATTCACGGGAAAGCCGAAAGAGCTGCAAGGGCCTCCCAGGCTGAACTACTTCTTGGCTGCTGTACTGGTGTGGGGCATGACGGACGTGGGCTGGCTTGCGTACCCGCTCTTCGCGCTTTCGGTCGCAGGCAGCTTCGTCAACTTGGGAATCGTGATTTCCGCGATCGGGATCATAACAGCAGCTGTCGGCATCTGGATCGGGAGGGTCTCCGACAGGTTGAGCAACCGATTCGGCGTTTACTTGATTGGTACCATAGCGATGGCCCTCGCCCTCTCTGCTCTTGGCCTTGTCAGGACAATACCTGAGCTCCTAGCTGTTTCGGTGGTCAGTGGAACAGCGTCTGCAGCTACAGGACCCGTGTTGATAGGGTGGTTCGCAGAGAGCTACACGAAGGAAAGCGCGGCCCCCTTCTGGACAAGGTTCGAACTCTTCCTAAACCCAGGGCGGCTCGTGAACCTTGGTTTGGCTGCTTTGTTCCTGCCTGTCGGCAACTATGCAGGATACTTCGCGACGTCGGGGGCTCTGGGTCTATTGACTATCCCTCCCCTTTACGCCTTCAAGTTAAGGGGCGCAACCCAGCTCACTAGACGTTGACGATGTGCCTTCTCTGCTGCACCGTTCATTCCAACCGAGTGGGAATCGTCAGCCACATCGGGAGGACGCGTGCGAGGAAGTTGAAAGTCTCAGGCATACTGATGAATAGGGGCAAATCTAGCGGATGGGAGTTCGGTAAGAAGCCCAAATGACAATGCAGAGTGATTCCTTGACCCGAGGAGACTCCAAGCGGGTTCTGCCCGAGGGGTACTCTCCCTTCTGGCTCCGAGTCGCCGAGGTCGTCCTTGGCCTCTTGACCGTGGCCATCTGTATCGTGGTCCTGGCGAGCCCGAGCTACGGGGCTGCCAATCTGGTGCTGCTCCTGACGCCTGCCCTGGGGTTCAGCGCCGCCAGGATGATTGCGAGGGGCAGCGTCACGGCTCATCTCGTAAGCTTAGAGGGTCTGGGCCTTGCGGGCGGGGGCCTGCTCGCTCTGATCATCGTGATCGCCGTCGTTGTGGTGCCCGGCATGAGTCTCCAGACGTTGGTGCTTCTGATTGCCGTCAGCCTGACCATCCAAGGGCTAGGAAGGATTCTCCAGGCCGCCGGGAGAGGGTATCCGAGATGGATCAGAGGCTCTGTATTGGCGACGGGTGCGGTGACCGTCTTCCTTGCGGGGATCGCGCTGCTGGTCCGAGGAATCGCGCTCGATACCCTGGTGGTCCTGCTCTCCGTTGTGGTGCTCTTCAACGGCGTAGAGATGGTCGTTTCCGGCCTGAGACCCACCAACAGGCGGCAGCTGACCCTACTGAAGCTGGTCCTGTTCTCGGCCTTCTACGGCCTCGTCATGGTGAACTGGATCGACCTCTACGGATCGAACGCGCCGGGCTACCACATCTGGGTCATCATGACCTGCATGGCTCCCTTTGGGGTGTTAATCGTTTTTCAGGGTCTGAAGGACTGGCAAATCGCCTTTACCCTCGGGCTTCTCGTATCCTTGATGAACGACCTGGGGTACTTTTTCATGGGAGACCTTCTGTTCGGTTTCCACGTCTCGCTGGTGCCCTGGCTCGGAAACCAGCTGGGCTTCCGCGGGACCGAAGTGCTCTTCACCTTCGAGGGAGGGTTCTTCTCGTTTCCAGTGACTTCGATATTGATGGGAATTTCGATCTATGCGAGGGTAGCAGTCGTGGCCGTTGTCCTCTACCATTGGTGGAAGTATCCGGCGCGAATCGCCCCTGAAGTCTGACGAAAGATTCTCCAAGAGACGGCCCAATGACGCGCTGGCACACGCTTCTGGGGTTCGAGGTTCTCGACTCCGACTGGGCCCGCGCGCGCTCTCTTGGGTAACGGGTATGGGAGAGCCCGTTGATTCCTGCATCTCCGTCTCTCGAGCCCAACAGCACAGAGATTCTGGCCCATCGTTGGCGCCGATCAGGCAGCTTCTGGAGGTTCTTCTCTCTCGTTGCGCGCCCTAGACACCCTGTAGAGCACGAACCCAACCAAGAGAGCAGCGAAGACCGGTAGGAGGGCGAACCCCGTGAGAGTAATCGGCTGTCGTGCTATGTTGTCCAGATGCGAGGCGACATAGGTCTGAACGGCGTTTGGACCAGACATGAGAATCCACTTTCCCTGGTCATTGGTCGAGTTCGAACTAGCAGTGCCTACCTCAGATGGGATGTACCAGACACCACTAGCGTTCGTCTTGACGTACTGCACCGAAGTACTGGTACTGGTCGTCAGAACAGGATTCCCTGTGAACGCGGCGTACGGCCCGCCGTACGAGCCGAGGCCTGAGCCAGCCAGGACTAGACTCAGCCCTAGCAGGACCCCTGCGATGACCCCCAGCGCAGACCTTCCGGACCTCATGGATACACACTAACGCGTGCTGCATAATTAGTTCTATTCGTCAGAACGGCTTCCTCCTCCAGACCCGCCAGGCTTCGTACCAGAAGACTGCCGCTCCGCCTGCGGTTCCTATCAGTGCGCGCGTGTTCTGTAGCCCAGAACGGTCGTTCGGCACCATAGGTATAACTCCCCCCCCTCCCCTATAGAAGTCTGAGAATAATGCATTTGCAAACCATGAGAACGAATCGCACTTCACACAGAGCGACAGCCTCGGCGCTGTCGGTCATGCTAGGGACCATCATCTTCCTTGGTCTCGTCGGCCTTCCAGCACTTACGGTTCATGCTGCTTCATTCAACGATGTACAGATCTTCGTGAGCACAAGCGCAAGCCTGCAGTACAACTACTACTTGTCCGCTTACAACCTAACGGGAAATCAAGTCGCGACCTATCAGTCTTCCTTCCCAGCCGCGGCGTTCGAGCTTCCAGCAGGAAGCTATCTCTTCACCGTATCTGCACTTCGTGAAGGGTATCCCTCCTGCCCGATGTGCGCACAGCCAGCCTCGGGTGGGTCCCAGAGCGGTAGCACAACAGCCATGCCAGTGTTTCTTATCCGGTCAGCCTCAGAATACGGGTACGCTGTTGAGACTGTGAGCGGCCCTGTAACCTTCACCATCCAGACCCAGAACGTCACCTTGCTGCCCACGAGTCCTGTCACTGTCAAAGTCACCTTTGCCAACGGGACTGTCGCGGTCGGAGCCGACGTATCTGCTTCAATAATCGGCCAAGACTACTACTGGTGGAACTCCGGCTCGAGTGTCGTAATGTCAAACCAGACCAACAACCTTGGAATCGCCCATCTGGTCCTTCCGCAGGAACCGGCAGTGATCACTGCGTGGGACTGGGTCCCGGTCAACCGGACTGCGGATAACAGTACAGTTCCAGCCAAGATCGGGGGTCAAACAATCAACGTCACACTCTATTGGCAGACTACCTACGTCGGCCTGTCCGCGTCTGCAGTAGTCATTCCACCCGACAACAGTGTCAACATGACCCTTCACTATCAACAGCCAGAGAACTGGGTAATGCCGATGGGGGTCGAGACTTCCACAGCCAACTCCTCACCAGGGTCCAACGGGACGATTGCCAACAAGCCCACAGGCGTGCCATCAACGGTGCAATCCACTCCATCCCAAACGGCATCCGAGATTCAGTACTTCTTGCCGTCGGCGGTGCCTTCAATCGAGGCCGCTCTTCACACGACCGGGTCGACAACGACGTCCTCCTATGCGATTCTGGGAGGGGGCGTGACCACCGTCGCGATAGGGGCGACAGCAGTGATCCTAGCTACGCTGGGAGTTGCGGTCGTCATCTTGCGGACTCGGCCACATAACCAATAGGCTGCCGACCCGGAAGGGCGCAGCCTCCTCCATTTTTGACGAGAATCTAGACGACATCAGACAGAGCAGGACCGCGCGCGCGTGCGTGTCGCTCCGACTGGTGGGACCGTGCAGCAAGGGAACAGGGAACACACCACAGGATACCGTGCCAGTTTTGCCCGTGGCCTACGAATAGATCTTCTCTACTCTCTCCAACAGCAGATGCAGATTGACGCTGAACTCCTCGACTATAGCGCGTCTGAGAAACCGAGAGCCTTCTTGGAAAATCGAATCGAGCGCCGCATAGACCCCACTCGGACTCTCAAAGTTCGTCCCCGCCATTAGTATCACCACTGCTCTCGCTCCACTTTCGCCCAGAATACTCACAAGCGAGTCGATTACTGCCGCTTTGAATAGTGGGTGGAGGTCTTCAATCGTGTCAGGCGCGAGCGCTTGAAGAGTGAGCAGTTCCTCCTCGATTGTTTGCCTTCTAGGGAAGCGGCTTTCCCAGACCTCTTCGTATAGCATCTTCCCCTTCGTGATCTTCTCACTCCTTCAGTATCCTCTCCTTAGCTTCAAGATATGCAGTTCCAGCAATTTCGTAAGAATCACACCCTAGGTGATGTGGAAAAGGGTCTCAGACCTATTTTGCGGATGTCAGTTGCCAAGATTCGGCTCCGGCCGGATAGCGGGAATCAAAGCTTTGGGAGATAGTAAGTGGTTGACGCTGATTCAAAACGCTTCCAAGGGACAGTCAGTCGGAGAACCAGTGTCTATAACTTGGTGGAATCCGCGTCCAACCGATGGAGAAGAAGGGCGTGATCGTTTCGGTTGCTGTTGCTCTCGTGATAGGATTGGGAATCGGTTCTTTCTTCTTCCCTATGGGGACTCCAACGAATGGGCAGTCGCGTCTGTACGAAGTGGAGTTCACGCAACAGGGGGTATGTTCACCGAGAGTGTGGACTGCTCCATGGGCCGTGATCATGGACAAGCAGACGATAGCTCAACCGTCAAATGCAACACTCCCCCTATCAGAAAACAGCTTCAAGGCCGAGCCTTCATACGGGAACTATTCAGCCATTTGGTTTTCGGTTCTCGACGGAACCTACAGTTATGTGATTCTACCGCAATTGGCACTCCCACAACATTCTGGAAACGTGACCGTCGATGGCGTAGATACGACCATCGACGTTCATGGAGCAGCCGTCTCTTGCACAACAACGGCGAGTAGCACGGGTTAGCTTTCCAGATTCTCTGGAACCCCATCAACCGACGAAAGGTAACAGGCTCCTGAACGGCGAGAAACCGACGCAGAGGTAACAGAACCCATGGAACCCAGCAAAGTTCTTTATATTCGCGACGTTGACCGGCGTACATCACATGGCAAACGACAGGGTCGTGGGCGGAACGATCTTCGGAGGGAGCGTCATCGGCATCATCCTCTACGCGGTCCTCCTGCTCTACGCATGGGAAATCACCATCAGGGTGACCGCCTTCATCGGCGTGGCTCTGATCTTGGTGATCCTCGCATGGATCGGGTACACGATGGCGACCACACCTCCACCGGAGCCGATAAAGGAGATCCCAGAAATGGGAGCACCCTCGGAAGAAGCCAAGGTCGAAACGAAGACCAAAGAACAGTAGCTATCGTCTCAGGGATGACAGTTTGGCATCTTGCCGCTGAGGCGGAAGCCGTTGTCGGAGACCACTCCCGCCCTCTTTCCATGGCTGTACTCGGCGGCGACCATGATCGCGTCGATCGTGTCAAGCCCCTCGTAGAACGCCCGCAGACATTCAGGTTTCTCAAGCATCCTGAAGGGTTCCAATCGATACGGAGCAATTGAGAGAAGCGTCGGCGTAGCGCAGATTCCGAAGAAGACGACGATGTCGGCTGTGAAACTGTCAGCCTCGGAAGTGGAGCATCAGGACGGTAAATCCATATTATTGGTTCGCTTTCCTACAAATTATTTAAATAAGAATCTTAGGAAAAAGCGCCCGGCACCCCTCATGCACTGCACCTACACCGACGACCCCAGAGCATTTTCCCTAAAGATAAGGAATCATTTGAGAAAAGCCATCACCACATCGAAACGAAGGGGCGCTTGGTTCTCGCTGAACAGGACGGAGAGATCCATCCTGTATCTGGCGACGCGGCTTGAGCTGAAGTTCTCGAGCCTCGACCTCCTCCGCGCGTTGACTTCGATACTGAAGAAGCTGGAGCAGCACGGGGAAACGGCGTACGCATGGCTCCAGAGAGGCACCAAGCTCGCTTGGGCCTTTTCCGAATTCGCCGTCGCATCAGGGAACAAATCAGCACGTTCGTGGAGAAACGACCGGTCATATGCCGTGTACCTAGGCCAAGTCTTCTCGAACGGCACCGGAGGGCGCTCCGCGCACTGACGGTCACAATCAAACCAACGGAGGGGCGCAATCGCTGAAGGCCGTCCTACTGGTTGGCGGAGCTGGGACGAGGCTGCGACCTCTCACTTACGTGGTCCCGAAGTGCCTCCTGCCAGTCGGCGGTAAGCCCTTGCTCGAGAGGACACTGAGATACCTCGAAGGCTACGGCGTAAGAGAGTTCGTGCTCTGCGTGGCCTACCTCAAGAAGCAGATCATGGACACCTTCAAGGACGGCGCGACGCTGGGGGTCAAGATACAGTACGCCGAGACCGAGCAGCCCATGGGCACCGCGGGGCAGCTGAAGACCGCGAGTGGCTTCGTCGACGGGCCCTTCCTTGCGATGAACGGGGACATCATAACGAACCTGAATGTCGCAAACCTAGTGGCAGCCCACACGAAGAAGGGAGGCATTGCCACAATAGCTCTGAAGGAATTCGGGGTCAGAATACCCTACGGCCACTTGATTGTGGACGAAGACGGAAAGGTCACTGCCTTTGAGGAGAAGCCGACACTGAACTATATGGCAAATGCGGGCGTATACGTCCTCGAGCCCAGACTCCTCGAATCCATCCCACAGGGAAGGGTCTGCAGCCTGGAGACCGAGACGTTTCCCTCCCTCATTGCAAAGGGGGAACGGATCAATTCCTACTACGAGTCGGCCTACTGGGCGGACGTCGGTTCAATGGCGGACTTCGAACGGGCCAACAACGAAGCGCTTTCCGAATCGTCCGCGCTCGTCAATCCCAGGGAAGGATCGCAGTGATTAGACAGGCCGTCGTCATCGGGTTATCGCTGCTCCCATTCGTCCTGTCCTCAGGGGCTGCATTTCTGGCTTGGGAAGCCGCCGCAGCGCTCGAGGACGTCTGGCGGATGATCTTCGTGGTCCTTGTCTGGATACCGGCCTTCGCCGGTGGGACCCAGCTATTCTGGAGGGTGGTCGGGCTATTAGCTCCGAAGTTGTAAGCCTGAGTCTGGCAGGGTCTGTCGCCGCGGCGGTCGCCCTCGTTACCTCCTATTCAACCGCCAGGTTCGAGAGCCTGAAGTTCCCTGCACTTGGAATAAGCGGCATAGACATCCACAAACCCGGCCGCCCGGTAAGGGCCGAGATGGGCGGGTTTGCCGTCCTAATCGCCCTCGCTGCAGGTTCGACGGTCTACCTTGGAGTCAACTTCACCCTGGATGGCCCTTCAGTCCTCTTCGCTGGGGCGGCGTTGACCATCGCGCTAACTGGCTTAGTCGGGGTCGCAGACGACCTCGTCGACCTGAGCCAGAGGCTCAAGCCGTTTCTCATCGTGGCCGCTTCGATCCCTCTGATGCTCTGCCTTCTGAGTCGTGGCTCGATTTTCATACCAGAGATAGGAAGCATCAATCTGGGTCTCCTCTACCCCCTAGTAGCGGTTCCACTCGCTATCACGACGTCGGCCAATTTCTCCAACCTCCTCGCGGGATTCAACGGCCTCGAAACAGGTTGCGCAGTGATTTCCTTGGGCACGATGGCCTTCCTTTCAGACATCACCGGACATCCCGGTGTTGCGGCGCTTGGGTGCATTGCAACCTTCGCCTACATCGGATTCCTCATGCTGAACTGGTACCCAGCGCGGATCTTCCCTGGCGACACGGGCACGCTGATGGCAGGGGCCGCGCTGGCAGCACTGGGCCTGGCGTCGGGCCTCGAGTTCGAGGCCATAGTCCTGAGCATCCCGGCGGCCATGGACTTCTCCTTGAAGATGATGCACAGGCACCCGTTCAAGCAGAGGCACATGTTCGGCGACACCAGGATCAGGGCAGACGGCACACTAGAGCCGGCGGACTACCCAGCCATGGCCCATGCCTTCATGAAGGTTTCACGCATCACTGAGAGGGAACTCGTCGTCTCACTCCTCGCGATGCAGACTGTTTTCGCGTCGTTGGCAATCGGAATCAGATTGGTCTTTCCATGACAAGCACGGGGCCGGGTTCGGCGCCTACAGAACCCCTGAAGGTCAGAAAGATCTGGATAGCGATGAGCACGCCGTTCCAAGCAAACTTCTTCGCCTCGCTCATCAAGGAACTCAAATCAGAGTTCGACTTCGTCATCACCGCCCGGGATCACGACAACATCCAGCAGATCTTGGACGCAAAGGGGATAGAGTACATCCCAGTCGGAAAGCACGGCGGGCGCGAGCTCGGCTTCAAGCTCGAGGCCTATGCCGACACAATCAGGCAGCTATCGCCGATCATCCAACGCGAAAAGCCCGACATACTGCTGACCGAGAGGTGGCCCGAGGCGGTACGTACAGCGTTCGGTCTCAACATACCGTCCTGGACCATATTCTACGACGAGAGGGAGAAGCACGTCAATCAGATGGTCTTTCCGCTTGCGACAAAGGTCTTCGTGCCCAGATTCTACACCTTCCCGGAGCTGTATCAGAACGGTGTCATCGACCCGGAGAAGGTCGTCTGGTTCAACGGCTTCCATACGGGTTACCTGAAAGGGGCCCAGCTCGATTCGGAGAACCCCTACGAAAAGTTGGAAATCGAGCCACCAATAGTCTTCGTCAGACCGGAGCCGGAGTTCGCGAGTTTCTTCCCCAACCGCCAACCCATTCTAGAGAAGGCCGTGGAACTGGTTCACAAGAAGGGGGACTTTTCCGTGGCGGTTCTGCCCAGGACCGAAACGCAGAAGCGGAGGTATGCGAATATGGGGGTCAAGGTACTCGACGAATCGATGACCGAGTCGCCCGTGGCTCACGCGGACGTCACCATGGGCGCTGCTGAGACGATGCTGATGGAGGCCTTCATACTCGGCAAGCCGGCCGTGAGCGCAATCTACTGGGAGCCGTCAAAACCGGTCGTCGAGCTGCACAAGTACATCCCTCACTCCACGGACCCGAAGGAGATAGCGGGATACGTCGAGAACTTCCTCAATGTCGACCAGAGGACAGCATTCAGCGAGAGGGCGTCGCTGCTCGTCCAGAGCATGGACAATCCGGTGATGCTCATGGCGGAGGAGATCAGGAAGCTCAACCGCGGCAGAAAGGAAACGACAATCCTCAAGCGAAGGTCGAGGATGGAGACGTATGTGGACATAATCCAGGCTGCGTCTCTGCAGCCCCTCAGGCCGACGCACATCATGAAGGCCGCGAACATCTCCTACAACGAGCTGAGAGGCGTCGTCGAGACTCTAGAGCGGAAGGGGCTCCTAAGGGAGGAGACCACCCTCGGGGGCAAGTACTACCAGGCGACTTCTGAAGGGCTCCGCCTTCTTCAGGATTATAGAATCGTTCACGACAGGCTGTTCGAAGAGTCTTGAGTTTGGAATTCGAAGGGTGTGCAGTTCGACCCCTGCCCGTCAAGGCATGAGGGTCTGGTCGTAGGGCACCCCCCACACACCCTTAGCTTCTTGCTTAGACCATGAATTCAATAAAAGGATTATGAATTTCAGAATCATGAATATGAGTGTGAGGTTCATCCCTTATGCGTGCGGGCTCCGTCCCAATTGACTCGGCGCATGCCCTGGAGCGTCCGTCAGCAGTTCCACTGTCCTAGCATCGACACCCCAAGGCGTTGCCCTCAATGATGAGGAGAAGCGCAAAGTCTGCAGCCCTTGGCTGGGTGACTCTCCGCGCCTCTTCAGAGCCAGACCTCCTTAGTACGGCGGCACTTCGGATGATGAAGATAGGCCTTGGTCCTGGCCTCAGCACGGGCTACGAAAATGGAGCCAGGGCCGCCTGCTGCATAAGCGTGGATTTCGACGTCATTTCACCGGAGAGATACCCTTGGAACAGGACGGGCACGGAGTCCCTCTTGGGGCTCTCGGAGAAACACGGCATTCCGCTCACATGGGCGATCTGTGGAAGGACCGCCGAGGAGGACCAACGCGCCTACCACTCCATACTTGGGTCGGCAGTAACACAGGAGATAGGCGTGCACACCTACTCACACGTCTACGCTGACCAGTGCAGCGAGGCTGTTTACGAGGAGGACATAGAACACTGCATCTCGGTTCTGGGACTGGCGTCCCGGCCCACAACCTTCGTCTTTCCCAAGAACAAGGAGGGACACTTCGCCCTCCTGAGGCGGATGGGATTCACAAGCTACAGAGGCGCTCTGAGGGCCATCGGCGCGCCGGTCCAGAACCAGGGTCTGTGGAACATTCGTCCTGTGTACTATGTCGATCAGAAGTCGCTGGGCGCCGCACAGTTGATTCGGAGGTTCATCGACGCGTGCATAGCTCGGTCGGCGGTCTTCCACTTGTGGATGCACCCCTGGAGTCTCGCCATCGACGGGAAGCCAGACGCCATGATATCGGAAGTGATGGAGCCAGTTTTCGCCCACATAGAGGAGAGAGGCAAGGCGGGGCTGCTAGCGCTCAGCACGATGGGCAGGCTTTCTTCTTTCGCTGCCATCCACGGGGGACAGAGCTAGCCTGAAGATAGCCCAGGTCAACGTCTACTTCGAACCGTTCATGCTAGGGGGTGCCGAGTGGTACGTGCGTAACGTGTCGGCCGAACTAGTGAGGAGGGGTCACGAGGTGCACGTGTTCACGGCGGACAGGTGTAACGGCACGAGCGCTGCGGCATTCGAGATGATAGACGGCATCAACGTCCACAGAGTCCCCCTGAAAGTAGACTTGACCTATAGGCTGAAGGTCTGGGACGGGCTCTACGAAGCTCTTGCTTCAGGACGCTTTGACGTGATCCACACGTATGATTACGCTCAGCCCCACAGCGCCGTGGCCATAAGGGCAGGGCATGACGCAGGTACAGGGACCGTGCTCACCGTCTTTGACATCCACTCGATGATACCACGGGTCTGGTACAAGCAGGCCCCGATGAAATTGATGGAGGGCTACATGGCAAGAAGGACGCTTCCCCGTGCCGGGAGGGTCTTGGTGAGGGCCCCGAACTTGGTCGAGCCGCTTCTGGAGATGGGCGCAGTCGCCGACAGGACAGTCGTGACTTCGTCAGGCGTCAGGGACGACTCGCTGGGCGACTTCGACGGACCAGAGTTCAGGAGGGGGAGGGGAATCGAGGGTTCTCCGGAGATCCTCTACATGGGCAGGCTCAACCCCCTGAAGGGCCCCCAGTTCCTTGTCGAGGCGGCACCAGAGGTTCTGAAGCGGTTCCCCGGTGCTACGTTCGTCTTCGTGGGTCCAGATCAGGCTGGGTACGGCGGAGTATTGAAGTCGAGGGTGGCGCGGCTTGGAATCGAATCCCATTTCCACTTCCTAGGCCCCATATACGACTTCGAGGAGAAGATGCGGGCCTACGCCTCCTGCGACGCGTTCGCCCTCCCCACTTCCTACGAGGGGACGAGCCAGGCTATCTTCGAGGCGATGGCTCAGGGCAGACCAGTGGTGGCGACCAGGGTCGGCGGCGTCCCGTACCAGTTCACGGACGGCGAGGAAGGGTTCCTCGTTCCGCACGGGGACGTCAGGGCTCTTGCTTCGAGGCTCGTCGACGTCCTGAGCGACCGTGCGTTGGCGAAGACAATGGGAGAAAAGGGAAGGACGAGGGTCCAGAGCCAGCGCTACTCCGTGCTCACAGAAGCATTGGAAGGGATCTACCTGGAGGTGCGCTCGGCCAACTGAACCTGCGCGGATCGGGTGTCCTGGTGACCGGAGGGGCCGGGTTCATCGGCTCCCACCTGACGGAAAGACTCCTCGACATGGGCGCGGCCGTGACCGTGTACGACAACTTCGACGACTTCTATCCGGGGAAGGAGGACAATCTCACCGGGTCCCTCGGGTCCCAGGGGCTCAAGGTCGTACGGGGGTCAATTCTTGATACTGAGTCAATGCGGAAGGCCATGGCAGATGCCCGGGTCGTGTTCCATCTCGCGGCTCAGGCAGGGGTCAGGTACGGGTTGGCCCACCCCAAAAAGGCCCACGAGGTGAACGTTTCCGGAACCCTCAACGTCCTGAACCTCGCTAGAGAGTTCAAGGTCCAGAAACTCATCTATGCATCATCATCCTCTGTCTACGGAAACCCGACCAAGGTGCCAATCTCCGAGGAGCATCCTCTAAATCCTACTAACATCTACGGCGCATCGAAACTGGCCGGCGAGAAGTACTGTCTGGCCTACCATTCGTCTTTCGGACTCCCCGTCACTTGCTTGAGGTACTTCTCCGTCTATGGGCCTCGGGGAAGGCCCGACCAGGTCCTCTATGAAATGGCCAGCAGGATCGCCGCGGGGAATGCTCCGGAAATCTTCGGCGACGGGACACAGTCCCGCGACTTCACATTTGTCTCCGACATTGTCGAAGGCACGGTGTTGGCCTCCCTGATGGCCGACAGCGTCGGGGAAGTATTCAACCTCGGCTACGGGGCGGAGTTCTCTATGAACGAAGCAGCTGCAAGGATCAGCGAGTACTTCAGGAGCAAACTGCCTCCGGTGTATCGCCCTGCGTACGGAGGAGATTTCCCAAGGACCCTGTGTGACAACAGGAAGGCGAGAACCAAACTTGGTTGGACGCCCCAGGTCAGTTTCTCGAATGGCCTGATCGAATTCCTCGATTGGTTCACCAAGAGGAAACCAAGGAAGGTCGGTCGGCTCTGACTCATCAGGCAGGACCGTCTGTTTCGGTGCGGCTGCGCAATCCAGTCGGGAGCGGCGTTAGTTGATCTCAAAGGTTTGCAGGCTTGTGTGGGACTACCCAGTTCGGGGCGAGTCCACCTACGGACTGCAGCCTGTGTACGTCAACCTCTCGGAACAGCAGGCCAGGCAAGGATATGATGTGCATGTCATAGCCGGAAGGAAGGGTCTCCAGCCAAAGGACGAGTACTGGAAAGGGGTCAGTATCCACAGGGTGTCCGTGCCTTTCAACCTAAATGCCCTGGCTCTGGTTCGCAGGATGGTCGGAGACGGAAGCGAATGGGTCGTGCATACCCACGCGACCTGTGGCGTCTTCATGGCAGCGCTGAGAAGAATCGGTCGGGTCCCGCTCGTATCCCACTCCCACGGCACCTCTCGCTCCCATCACGTGCCGGTGAGGTTCAAGAGCGGGAATCTCGTCGTCGATTATTCCCAGCTGGGAATCACATATGACATGATCCGCGAGAAACTCCTCTGGCGCTCCGCTGACAGGGTCCTTGCCGTGAGCCAGACACTTATGAATGACATTCACGATTCGTATGGGATCCCAACAGAACGGTTGCGGGTAGTCTACAACGGCGCCGACACAGGTCTCTTCCGACCGGACGGGAGTTCGGAGATACCCAAGCCCCTGGCTGGCCTGGCGGGCAAGAAGATCGTTCTGTATGTGGGACACTTCGGGCTCAGAAAGGGGATCTTCTTCTTAATCCGTGCCATGAAGCTGTTGAAAAGAGAAGTCCCCGACAGCCACCTGGTCTGCATCGGCGGGGTTCCCAAATGGCTTGGCAACGGCGATTACTGGGGCATTCTGAACCGCGAGATAGAGACCAACGGGGTGGCTGACTCGGTGACCCTGTTGGACAAAGTCAAGAACACCTCCCTCCCTGACTACTACCGGGCAGCAAGCGTCTTCGCCCTGCCCTCCTATTACGAAACGATCTCGAAGGTGACGATGGAGGCAATGGCGTGCGGCCTCCCCGTCGTTGCCACAAACTCAGGGGGAATCCCCGAGGTCGTCGACGACAGGGTGACGGGACTGGTCGTACCCTACGCCTCTGTCGAGGCGCTCGCCTCCTCCCTTGCAACACTCCTGAAGGACGAGGCCCTTTCGAGGCGCATGGGTCAGGCGGGGCGGGCCAAGATAGAGAGGCTCTTCACTTGGGACGCCGTAGCGGACAGAGTCAGGTCAGCCTATCTTGAGCTCAATAACCAATCTCGGTCTTAAGACCATGGGCCGAAGACCCAAGCGCGGGGATGACGACCTAGTGCCCAAAGGAGAGGCCGCCGACATGGAAAACCTCAGGCTGCAGGTTTGGAAAGGCCGGCGAAGACGCGTGAAGTTGCTCGGCAGGTTATTCCTAATCGGAGGATCTGCTTCCCTTATCGCCGGGTATTTCATAGCCTATCTCGGTCTTGAGCTTCTCGCCGGCGTGATGATCCCACTTGGTGCTTTCTTTGCCTTTGCGGGGAATGAGCCCTACATGAAGTCCTCACTGGCTGGGCAGTCTGTGGTGTCGACCATGCAGGTGCTTCAGGAGGCGCTAAGGGTCAACTCGGACGGGGGTCATGCGGTGTTCGTTCCGAAGAGTGATTCAAATCGCAAGGTCCTGATGTTCATACCCACTGACGACAGCCAACGGGGTTCCACCAACGGCGTCGGGACAAAGGGGCATTACTACCCGCCTCTGGGTCACGAACTCTTCACTACCTATCTCAGGGAAATCGGGGGTAAAACTGAGAAAGAACTGCTCCCTCTGCTGGAGCAGCTGCGCGCAGTGATGACTTCTGGGCTCGAGCTTGTCGAGGATGTGAAGTTTGAGGTGAATGAATCGGTGATCGATGTTCACATCCGGAACACAACTTTCGCAGAAATCGGGAAGCATCCAGAACTTGTGAAGGGCGTGTACGCAAGGGCGGGATGTCCAGTAACGAATTCCATTGCCGAATGGATTTGCTACGGAATGAATGCGCGGGTAGAGTGGCTCGATGCTCAAATCGACCCGATTACCAGAGGCGCGACAGTCAAGCTGTCTCTTAGTGGCGGAATCAAGAAATGAGTGTCACAAGGACGATTGCAGCCGTCGTTGCGGGCGTCGGATTCGTCTACGTCCTCTACTTGGGCACGTTGAAAGCAGGACTTTCAACGTCTCTCAACCCAGTCACCCTCGCTCTTGTCTCGGCTTCCATCTTTTCATCGGTCGTGGTCCTCTTTTCGTTGCGTAGGGTCAGGACACAGGTCCAGGCGCTTTCGGAGAGCAGGCGATGGATCGGGTGGGTGCCATTCTCGGGTGGAATCTTGTTCTATATTTTTGGAACAGTCTCGGGCTATCCTGGCCTCCTTCACTGGGTTTCGCTCTGGATTCTGGTCCCGAGCGTCGCAGTCCTAATGCTCGGAATCAGGAACTCTGTTCTCTCTTTCCCTCTCCTCTCGCTGCTGTTTCTAGTTGTCCCGTCCGTCCCCAATTCCATCGTGGAGTACGAGTCTGCCCTCCTGCTGCTGTTCAGCGCATCGATACTGGTTTTCATTCTTCTCTCCGAGTTCCTGCCTAGATGGGTAAGGCCGATTGCAGTGGCTCCGTTCGCCTTCGAGACGCTGATCGTCCTTCTGCCCGGCTACGCATTGGTCGGCGTCTTCGTCTTGGCAGCAGTCCTTGGTTCGGCATCGGTAATGTTCGTCCTGAAGGCCCCCGGCGAGACAGCATGGTCCTGCGAGCTTGACGCCTCTCCGATCAATGCCGGAAGGCGCGGATGCGTGAATTGTGGCCAGCTTTTCGAGTGGAGGAAAACCTCGCACGTCGGCAGCGAGGTCCAGGTGTTGGCCACAATAGTGGTCGTGGCACTGGTCGTCGGGTTCGCCTCTTTCCCCCTTGCCTCGGTAACCGCTACCGACGTGAACTTGGTCACGGCCGGTCCAGGCCGGATCTCCAGTGCGCCTCTGATCGGGGCACCCCCTGGTTTCTTGGAGAACTCCAGTGCGCTTCGGGCATTCCCTCAGAAACTATGCTCTGTAGCTCCTTCGTCGGAAATACTGGATGTGCTGCAGTTCTTCCCCGTTGTGCATCCTGAGAACTTCTCCTACACAGTCTGCCTTGAGGTAGCCCTTTCGTACCCATACCTCGTTAAGCACTGGGAGAATCTTGGCGGATACAACAAGACGACCGAAATCCTCAGCACGAATGGCTCCAATCGTATCACGGTGTACTCGACTCTCTTGAAGGCAAACGGAACGTCAATCGTGGCGGTTTCGTACGATATTCCTGTCTCAGTCAGGCTCAATGGAACGAATTCCATAATTAACGGCACGTATGCCACATTCAACATAGGCGTGAACGCTTTTGCCAAGCCATCATCCGAGGTGACGCCACAAGCGTACGAAGCAATCAAGCGGCAGATGTTGCTTTATTTCGTAGCTCCCGGGGCGCGGCTCATCGTAGCCGGCGTCTGGACCAAGGACCTCGAAAGGGCGTCATCCACCTTCGATTCAGTGGAGTCCTACATTCCCCTCGGAGCCGGTGCAGCCCTTATCCTCGGATTGACGAGCTCCGTTCTGACCGCCGACAGGAAAGACCAACGGATGCTCGATGCAATCGATGGTCTCAATTACGACGACCAACGGATACTCGCGACGGCACTGAGGCTGCGTATGCACCGGGCTCCAAAGTCCGGCGCCGACCTCCTTTCGGGCCTCAGCTCTGTGGCGCCTCCGCCCATCACTTCAGAGACTTTCTACAATCGGCTTGGGTACTTGGAGAAACTAGGCTATTTCACGCAGACGGCTATTCTCGTCCGGGGCCAAGTCCGCTTCCTGTGGCGCTTCACAACACCCTAGGGACATCTTGAAATCGATTTACTGGACCCTCGGTGCACTCTTCCTGGTCCTGTCTCTGCTCGCCGTTCAATCGAGCTCGGCGGCAAATCCTGTCCCCACGACTGTTGATGTGCAACAGCATGTGGCCCTTGCCGGAAGGTACTCACTCTTCAATCTCGACGTCAAGGACCCCGTTACGATATGGGTCACCGCCACCTTCCTCCCCCCGAGTGCTCAGAATTCCACTCTGACCGTGCAGACGTTCGTAACCCCAAACGCGCTACCACGCGCCAACGTCACTGAGCTGACCACCACAGGACCCAAGAATATCAACATCAGCAATGGAATTAGCTATTTGGCGAACGCTAGGGTCGTTGAACCCTCGACTTTCTATCTCAACGTTCCAGCCAATGTCAGCAGTGTGTCAATGATCATCACAGGTGCCTACACTGGTTCCTCTATCTTCTGGAAGGACCAGATTCAGGTTCGCCCTGTTACCGTATCCGGAAGCCCTGAAGGCTTCTATAATTCTAGTTACACGCTAACGATTTCCTCGCCTTGCTCATCGGTTGTGAAGCAGATTGTGGCTCAGAACTTCAACTCCACCACGACGGCTAACGCGTGCGCTCACACGATTTCCAGCAGTGGCTACTACCGAGGATCCATAGTTGTCCTCTACCAGTACGCACTATGGGACGCAGTCGCTTGGGGATTGGTCGGGTTCGCCGTGGTCTTCCTGCTGGTCCTTCCGAACCGTCGTGTCAGGGATAGGCTCCCCAAGAGCGCCCCCTTAGTCGCTGGGCTCGCCAGAACCCTGAGAAATGTCTGGGCTGCGCTCGGTCGCCTGGACTCTCACAAGTTCCTGTCAATCTTCATAATCATCTCTGTGGTGATGCTATCGCTCTCTTTTACGGCGGGCCCTGATCCCAGAATCAAGGTATTCGTCATAGCATCAGACAGCAGCACGAAGGAGATCAAGGGCAATTTGACACAGAGTCTGGGCAATGTCCAGATTCTGACTCCGTCCGACACCGTCTCCGAGTTCAACACGATGGCGACTCTCGGTACGGTCCAGGTGGTTGTGATTTCAGATTACAACAAGCTGGTGGACGTGCCGTCGGTCGAAAAATACATCCTAAGCAGTTTGGATCTTGTTCCGCTAACAATCGTCTTGAACAATTCCAATTATGTGCTCAAAGCATACGCGAAGAACGAGGCCTCCCTTGGTCTTGGGAGCCCATTAGTCAGTACGCTAAATGGTACGCGAAATGGTCGGAACCTGACCATTTCACTCCTTGGTTCTCCTGACATCAGAGCGGACATTCTGAGAATCGTGCGTCCCAACCCGGTGGGCTTGAGCCTAGGCGTCACAAGCTTCGAATTGGTCGCCGCGAGTGTGGGATTGCTGTCGTTCCTTTTGGTGACATTTGGAATCGCTTTTCTCGTCTCAAAGCTGATCGAGATTGGTGGCAAACCCCTGACGTCGTCGTTGGTCGAAGGGGTCTTCTACTCTGCGGGGGTCTTCTTTTTCACCCAGGCAATCTATATGTCGAGCAGCGCGTTGCTCGGCTGGCCTTTGGGGCTGCACGCTGTGACCAGCGGGAGCACTCAGGTGACAGTCCTCGGCCTCTTCCACCTGGGCGCTGGCAATCAACCGCGAACCCTCGCCGCGATCATCGGTCTAGCGATAGGGGCCGCGCCCGCCATGTGGCCCAAGATGGACAAGTACATCATAGTCGCAATCGGCGCCCTCGCCTTCTTCATCGTCGCTGACCCACTCACGGGAGGAACTGTGTTCTATGAGTTCGCCCTCCTGCTGACGGGAGGCCCTCAGCTTGGGTTAGCCAACAGCACCATGATCAGCGTGAAGTCGTTCCTGAACCAAATTGGGACCGATGCCGCCGGGTGGGCCTCGGGCAACTTTGGAATCTCCTCCGGCGAGATGTTCTACTATCTTGGTGCGGTCCCATTGGCTTTGGTCGCAAAGCTGCAGAGAAGCACCGCGACACTGGTTCTCCTTGTCTGCGGTTTCGCCGCTTGTGACGGCATCGTGCGAGTGGCCGAGATGACCGCATACAAGACCGAACCGTCGATGGTCGCCGGTGTCCTCTCGGGCTTGGTGATAGCCATCGCCTTCCTGGGCGTCAGTAGAATCGAAAGCCTTGTCAGGCGCCACTTCCCGAGCCGGAGGTAGGTTGAAGCTGATCGCCCGCAGACTCGACGACCGCCGCATCCGGCTGGTGCTCAACCTGATCGCCCTGCTCTTCTCGATCGTCATGCTCGCAGCCCTGTTGCCCTCGGTGCGAGTTCCATCCTTGGTACAAATCCTGTACTACCTCATAGTCCCCGGATACGCCCTCATCCGGATAGTTGACCATCCCTTTGGAACCCTCGACGGCCTCACGATGGTCGTCATGGTCAGCTTTGGTCTGCTTGTGGGTTTGACAGCCTTCTTCCAGATTTTCTTCTCGGGAAGCAGTGTGAACCAGTCGCTTTTCATCCCGCTGATAGCAACTGCAGCGTCTTCGCTCTCGCTACGAGCAAGCCTGGTCAAGAAACCCTGAGGCATCTCAGCGTACTCTACGTCGCCCCTGATGTCGTGGTCCCGTTCTACAGGGGCGCCTCGACGCATGTGCTGGAGGTCGCGAAGGGTCTGGCGGAGCTGGGAGACGACGTCCACGTCCTCAGCAGGAGGCTCGACGGGTCTCAGGCCAGGGCTGAGTCTCTCGATGGAGTCCTGATACATCGCATCTACAGGGGCATATTCAGGTCGCTGCCGGGTTCGAGGTACTCTAGCTTCGAGCTGGGAGAGAGCGAGCGCGGCGGTTTTCTGATGTCGGCGTACAGGCTCTACCTCTCAACTCTGTTCACATTCTACGCAGGGCTGGTCTCCCTGAGCCTAATCCACAAACATCGGATTCACGTCATCTTGGAACGGGAGACAGCTTTCGGCGCTGGAGCTGTGGCGAGCAGGGCAAGCGGAGTGCCCTTGGTCCTTGAGGTGGTCGGACCACGATACAGCCAGAGGTCCATGGCAATTGCGAAGAAGATCCTGGCCTACACTTCGACAATGATCGGAGAGGCAGACAATGCGAGAGTCGTGTTGGTCGATGCGGGAGTGGATTCGGACAGATTCTCGCCCAGTTCAACCCTGGGGCAGAAGGTGAGGCGCCAGCTCGGCATCGAAGAAGGGGACCTTGTGGTGGGATATGTCGGGACCTTCCAGACTTGGCACGGTCTCGAGTCACTTCTGGACGCCTTCGAAAGGCTCGCCCCGGAGTTTCCGAACCTTCGAGCACTCTTGGTGGGCCCCTACTTTGGGCCCATCCGAGAAAGAGCAAGGTCCATGGGACTGCTCGGAAGGTGCGTTTTCACTGGACCCGTCGCCTACGATGATGTTGTCGACTATGTCAACGCTTGTCAGATAATGGTCGCGCCATATGACCCCCGACGCTCCCGGATCCGGTCAGAGCGGGGAATCGGATCACCGCTCAAGGTCCTTGAGTACATGGCTTGCGGGAAGCCCGTGGTCACTAGCGACCTGGAACCCACAAACAGGATTCCTGGCCTAGGGAACGCAGCGCTTCTGGTCCCGCCTGGGGACTCGGGAGCCATTGCAGATGCCCTGAGGACCCTGCTTCTCGACAAGGGGCTGGCGGACCGCATGGGCCTCGCCGGGAGAACACTCGTTGAACAGGGGTATTCGTGGCGCAAGTTCGCCTCAGGGCTGCATGGAATTCTCGAAGACGTCGCGTCGGGGAGGGCGTCGTGACGGATAACACTCCGTCGGTAACTTCAGTGATAGTGGCCTACAATAATGAGGACACGGTCGGAGAATGCGTAGAATCTGTCTTGGGACAGGATTATCCCAAGAATGAAACGATCATTGTCTACGATGAAGGGTCTACCGATGGCACCGAAAGGAAGGCGACGGAGGCGTCGGCAAGATACTCTGAGAACTTCAAACTGGTTCCAATTCCTCATTCTGGCAGGTCCGCGGCGAGGAATGTTGGGTGGCGAAGCGGCGCTGGTGAGATCGTTTTCTTCGCAGATGCAGACGACCTCTATGAGCGAGACTACCTCAGAAGAGCGGTCGAAGCCTTCACGACGGAGAAGATCGGGTGCGTCTGCGTCACCGGCGCCTCACTCATCGAGGGAAGAGGGATTGCGCCACGAATGCTCAAGCTATACAGTCTCGTGCAGCAGAGGGCGAGGGCGAACTCTCGATTCAAGCCCACGTGGGCGTGGGTGTACAGGCGCAAAGCCTTGGTGGAGGCAGAGGGGTTTGACGAGCGCCTCAGCCAGGCGGAGGACAAGGACCTCTTCGAGAGAGTCATAGGACTCGGCTATGGCGTCCAGGTAGTCGACGGCATTCATTGGTTCCACAGGAGACCTTCGTCGAACGCTGCCTACTTCAAGAAGACATTCACGGGGGGAGTCAGGCGCATTCCCTACCTCGCCAAGCACCGTGACTACCTCGGGTTCTTCAGGTCCACCGGCATCGTCTGGCTTGTGGCTGGAGGGCTAGTTCTACAATTGGTGTTCCCATTCGCACTCGCTTCGATGTTAGTTGTGCTGGTTGCGGCCTTGGCATACAGGGGCGTCTCTACAGCGTCGCTCATCTGGCGGGAGGCATCGAACAAGTCTGAACTCCTCATCTATCCCTTCTTCACTCTCGTTTCTCACACGGTCTCCGCGGTAGGCGTTCTGCTCGGCCTCGTGGAGTACATTGCGTCTGGTCTAGGGCATAGATGACGCACCATAGTGGGGCTCCAACCAGATGAAGGGTGAAGCAGTCGGCCTGAAGGTCGGAGTGGCAAAACAGGAACCCGCCATCGCCGGCTTGATAGAAGGGATTTTGAACCAGCTCGGAGTAGAGCACACATCGTCGGACCTAGAGAGGGTCCCTTGTGTGGTTGATGCGAGAGACGGGCAGAAGGAGGGGCCCAATCCTGCCGCCCGGACTGGGGCAACTGTGTACATCGACGATTTCCTGCCTGTGCACGAGACTATGCTGGCTCTGCAGGGCCGGCCAGTAGCTTCAAACGGATTCTACAAGGAACCACACCTGAGCGCCAGGTCGAGGGCTTTCCTTGACTCGATTCGACAATCCTTCTTCTCCAAAGGACTGCCGTTAGTTACGAAGATCTACTGGCCTCAGGATGCACCGGGCTGCCTCGTCCTGACCCACGATGTCGACTGGCTTAGCTATTCACCACTGCATAAGAGCGTCGTTCGAGGCAGGCCCGGTTCCAGGTACGTGTGGCTGCTTCTCCGATACGCTACGGGCAGGCGGTTCGGTTACAACGTCCAGTCGATGATCAAGACTGAAAGCGAGTTCAGCGTGAAGTCCACCTTCCTCTTCAGGACCCACTATGCCTCTCATGCGGAGAAGCTCGAAGGGGCAATCCGCCAGTGCCAGGGCTCCGGGTGTGAGGTGGCGCTGCACGCTGCGAAGAAGTCCCACAAGAGCCCTGAAGCCATGGTTCTCGAGAAATCGACGATGGAAAGAATTACTGGCTCGCCAGTCTCGGGTCTTCGAGAGCATGCGCTCAAGTTCGAATACGACGAGACTTGGAAGTGCATCGAGGCTGCAGGGCTTCAGTACGACATGACCTTCGGCGAGAACGAGACAACTGGCTTCAGGGCCGGGCTCTGCCACCCTTATCGCCCGTTGGGTGCAGACGGAAGCACCTACTCTTTGTTGGAGATTCCTACATCCTTCATGGACTGGACTGCGATTCATGTTGGAATGGACTACGCGAAGATCGAGGCTCTCCTCACCCGGCTGATAGGTACCGTGACCTCCCTCAACGGTTGCCTCTGTGTAAACTTCCACAACACATATGTTGACAGGGACCTCTTCCCGGGCATCGAAAGTGCATACAGGGGTCTAATCTCCCAGTGCAAGGCTGCCGGTTTCTGGGTCGCGACGGCCAAGGAGTGCGCTGATTGGTGGACCAGACGGGAAAAGGCAGCTCTCAACGCTTTCTCGGAAGACGGTGCCCTCAAGTTGGATTTGGAAGACCCGTTGATCTTGCCCAAAGTCTACTGGCCCGACGGAAGAGTCGAGCTTCTGGGGCAATTGAAGTATGCTAAGAGTCACGAGTAGAATGGCAAGCCGATTCCTGTTCCTGACATTCGACTTCCCTCCGAGCGTCGGAGGAATCGAGACCAGGACCATGAACTACGTGAAAGAGATGATGGGTCAAGGGAAAAACCTGGTGGTCGTCCATCTTCTGAATCCTGCTGACCGCATGAAACTGCTCGGGAATAGGCCTCGGTCCATTGAATCGTTCTACGGTGCCAAGCTCCTCAGGTATCCTTACTCGGTCCAGAGGACTTTCTCAACTCTGCAGGCTTCAATGAGGGACTCGGGTTTCCGCAACCGGGAAGTCGTTCACGTCTTCACGGGTGCAAACACGGTCATCGGGTTCATGTACCTGTTGCTCGGCAGGCTTACCCGTAAACAGACTGGGGTCTCTGTCTTCGGAAAGGACTTCCTCGCGTCCAGGCCGAGCAAGCTTTTCTTCGTCCCCTTGCTCCTTTCGTTGACCATCGCCGAGCGCGTTATGGTGAACTCAAATTCGACACTGAAGAGCCTGCCTCCTCGCTTCCGCAAGAAGGCCACCGTTCTCTACCCGGGCGTCGATCCCAACGTATTGGAGACGGGATTAGAATCCCGTCCGGAGGGGGAACGCGGCAGAATATTGTTCGTCGGACGGCTTGTCAGGCGAAAGGGGCTCGTGGAACTACTCAAAGCATTCGAAATCGTATCGAAGTCCATTCCCGATGCAAGACTTGTGATTGTCGGTGACGGACCGTTTCGTTCCGAATTGGAGGCCTTGATCAGAGAGTCGCCCGTTGGTGAGAGAGTTGAGATGAGGGGGACACTCACAGGGCAACCCCTCTATCGTGAGTATGCATCCTGCGACGTTTTCGTCATGCCGTCCAAGACGACTAGTGTCGACACAGAGGGTTTTGGCATGGTCTTTCTGGAAGCAGCTTACTTCGCCCGTCCAGCTGTCGGAACAAGGTCGGGCGGCATACCAGAGGCGGTAGTCGATGGAGAGACCGGCCTCTTGGTGGACCAGGACGACGTTGAGGGACTCGCTCTGAAGATCAGGACCCTCCTTGAAGACAGGGCGCTCGCGGCGAGGCTCGGCCAAAACGCGCGCCAAAGGGTGCTTTCGGGGTACACCTGGGAGAAGGCGACAGAAAGGTTCCTTGACATGTATCGATCGGGAGGAAACTAGGTCGCGAATGAAGATTCTAATGATTTCAGGCATGTTCTATCCGAAGATCAACGGAAGCGTGGTCGCCGTTTCGAATATGATGAGCAGTCTGCTGGCAAGGGGCAACAAAGTCTGTCTTGTGACTAGAAGGGAGAAGGGGTCCGCTTCCTTGGAAACCTGGAATGGAATCAAGGTAGTTCGCGTTGGAGAGCCTGGCTTCTCCCTCATCGCCCGGATTTCATTGGCGTTCGAGCAGTTCCGTGGGGCGCTCAAAGAGTGCAAGGCAGAACCTCCGGATGTGATTCATGCTCACGGTTTCACCTCCCTCCTCGCGGGCGCTGCCGTTGGAATCTGCGTCGGAAGACCCGTGGTTGTCAGTTTTCACGGGATACAACGGCTTTGGTCGGCTCAAGCTCGGTGGCGCAATCAGACCACTTTGAACTTCATCCTTCCCCTGGAGAAGGTCTTGGTAAGGTCGGCCACCGTGGTCCTGGCTCAGTCGAACCTGCTGAAGGGGATTATCATCCGACTGTACGGAACTCCCGCTGAGAAGGTTGCCGTCGTTCCCAACCCTATCGACATTCACAAGTTCGAGTACGGTACCCCACAGTCAGGAAACCCTTCTGTAGTACTGTTCGTAGGTTCTTTGATGAGAGTCCACGGGCCCGACACGCTGGTGCAAACACTCCCCTCCATTCTTGAGAAACACCCCCAAGCCAGGCTGCTCCTCGTCGGAAAGGGGCCGCTGAAGGATTCGCTTTCTCGAAAGGTCACAGAGCTTGGGCTCGGTGGCTCCGTCGATTTTCTGGATGAGGTAAGCGATACGGAGCGGCTGTCGGAGATCTACCGTTCATCACGAGTGGTAGTAATTCCTCTTAGGTATACCGGGTATATCTTGTCCCTGGTGGGAGAAGAGGCCATGGCTTCTGGGAGGCCCGTCGTCACAACGATGACCCTCGACGAGGAGCTTGGTAGGTTCGGGGTCGTCCAAGCGGGAAGTGGAAAGAATTCCCTTGGCAACGCAGTGAATTCAGTCTTGGATTGGGATGCTGGTCACTACGAGGGTGTCTCTCGAGTTGCGAGAAAGTACGCAGAG
This sequence comes from Nitrososphaerales archaeon, assembly GCA_050011715.1. Classification (GTDB taxonomy): domain Archaea; phylum Thermoproteota; class Nitrososphaeria; order Nitrososphaerales; family Gagatemarchaeaceae; genus UBA183. The sequence goes on from JBEKIO010000009.1 coordinate 57,087, forward strand.
GGGAACTTCTCCTTGGAGTCTGTCGGGGAGAGACTGGAGAGGATTTACAAGCGCGCCATCTCGGAGGCTGTGCGACATGGCAATCGGAAACCCGTTGACCGGACGCCAGGGAGTGGTTCTGCTAGGCGCAACGGTGCCATACTCTTGCCGAGAGAGATAGGAGGAACAGAAGGACTTTGAAGCAAGTGATAGCGAAGGCAGGAGGGGTTACGGTCGAGGAAGTCCCGCTTCCGACGAACGGCGACGACGAAGTCCTCGTTGCAAACGCGTACTCCGTGGTGAGCACGGGGACCGAGTCGGTTACGATTGAGCGGACGGAACCGAGGTCGTACCTCGACGTGGTGAGAAGTCCTCAGTTGGCTGGCAAGGCTCTACGCTATTTGCGGGGTTCGGGCGTCAGGAGCACTGTGGATGCTGTCAAGGGGTCGAGAAGTCCGCAGGATTTTCTCGGATACAGCAGTGCGGGAATCGTGATTGCGGTTGGTCGGAACATCACCGATATCAACCCTGGGGACCGAGTTGCATGTGCCGGGGCTGGAATCGCCAACCACGCCGAGGTCGTCAGTGTACCACGCAACCTGGTGGCCAAGGTGCCGCTGCCGGTAGGACTCGACGCGGCGGCTTTCACCACCCTGGGGGCCATCGCGACACACGGGATTCGAAGAGCGGGAGGTCAGTTCGGCGAGACGCTGGCAATCGTCGGAACGGGTCTCATCGGGTTGATCGGTGTCCAGGTTGCTCACGCCGCGGGGATGAAAGTCGTGGCAATCGACAAGGACCCTCACCGGGTCGAGTTAGCGAAATCACTCGGGGCCGATCTTGCAATGGTGATTGAAGGCCCGGAGCAACTGAAAGCCTTCTACTCCTTGACTGACGGGAGAGGAGCCGACGGGGTAGTGATATTCGCGGCTGACCGGGGAAGCGACGCGGTGCACTTGGCGAGCAGGCTTGCGAGGGACAAAGGGAAAGTGGTTGTTGTGGGCATGGTGGGGATGGAGTTCGCACGCGGAATTCTGTACGAGAGGGAGCTGGATATCTCGATGTCTCGATCCTACGGTCCGGGGAGGTACGACCCGATGTATGAAAAGATGGGAATCGACTATCCGTTTCCTTACGTCAGATGGACCGAGAACAGGAACATGCAGTCCTTCCTCCACCTTCTCGAAACGGGGCAGGTAACGATGTCGCCGCTGATAGGAGAAATTCACCCCGTCGCCGAAGCGCCACGAGGATACGAGAGCCTTCTCTCAACCGAGAAGAGACCGATTAGCGTCCTACTCAAGTATGATCCAGAAAAATACATTGCGAAGTCTCTGACGCTGTCCGTGCCAAGACTTCAGGTTCTCAAGCCTCGTGGGGTCGGAGGCCCTGTCAAGGTCGGCCTCGTCGGAGCAGGTCAGTTTGCCAAGCACTTCATCATCCCGAACATAGAGAGAATCCCGGAGTTCGACCTCAGGACCTTGGTCACGTCGTCACCCCTCAACGCCAAACAGACCGCCTCGAAACATGGATTCGAGAAATGTGGCACGGATTTCGGCGACATCCTTCGAGACGGTGATGTCAACCTGGTCATCGTGGCAACACCGCACAATCTTCATGCGCAAATGGTGGTAGATGCTCTCAAGGCCGGCAAGGCCGTTTTCACTGAGAAGCCCCTCTGCTTGAATGAAGCGGAGCTTCAGGAAGTGGCAAAGGCCGTGGATGAGACCAAGCTGCCTGTCTATGTCGGTTTCAACAGACGTTACTCCCCCTTGATCACCCGTACTAGGCAGCTCCTGGCCCAGTCGCAGGGTCCCTACCTCATCAACTACAGAGTCAACGCGGGTCACATCCCGCCTTCACACTGGCTGCAGGATCCCAGGGTGGGAGGAGGAAGGATAATTGGCGAGTGTGGGCACTTCATTGATCTGTTCAACTTCCTGATCGGATCAGAGGTCCGCTCATTGAAAGCGTCGAGTGTGCCCTCGGGCAGGGGGAATGTCGTTTCACACGACAACTTTGTGGCGAGCATGGAGTGGGAGGACGGTTCTGTGAGCTCTCTCACCTACACTTCTCTTGGGAGCAACCTGATGTCAAAAGAGAGGATTGAAATCTTTGCTGGTTCGAAGAGCATCGTGATAGATGATTTCAGATCGGCCGATTTCCTGGGCTATCCAGAAAAGAGGATCAGACTCAACACGCAGGACAAAGGGCACTCCGAGGAGTTCGCCCAGCTGGCGAGGGCGCTCTCAGGCAAGGCGTCTTCGATGATCTCTTTCGAGGACGCTTTCAAGGCGACGAAACTCTCCTTCATGCTCGACGACATCGTCCGGACAGACCGGGCGGAGACCTGAAGGCTCCAGGTCCTCCAAAGGCCAAGACCGCGAGATCAGGGAACAGAAACTGACCGAAGACACACAGCCGACAGTTGGTCAAAAGGTAGCGCGAGGACTAGCTTGGAACACTTTCAGAACCGTATTTTCCGCGGTTCTGGCGCTGGTTTACAGTGTGATAGCCGTCAGGTTCCTTCACATCCAGAACTTCGGAGTGATTGCCTTCCTTGACAGCATTTTTTCGCTCTTGGGAGCGTTCTTCATGCCCCTGACTCACCAGGCCGAACAGCGATACATCCCAGAGCTAATGGCACAGGGGAGGTATCCTCAAGTACGCCGGTTGATTAAAGTCGGGCAGAGACTAAACATCCTCCTGGCCTTTAGTTTCGCGTTCCCATTCTTGGCATTCGCCGGGCCTATCGCCAATTTGCTAGGAAACCCCACTTGGGCAATCTACATCCAATTGATGGCGATCACTATGGTCATTTCTGCGGGCCTTGGGATTCTCAAAGCAATCCTAAACTCGTTCTACGACCAGAAATTCCTGGGCATTTGGGAGAGCTTCTTCTCGTTCGCGAGTCTGGTCTTGCTCATCACCTTCGTGGTGTTTCTCAACTGGGGAGTGACAGGTGCAATACTAGTTGGGCTTGTCACCTACGGAGCCTCCGGCCTGTTGTACTTGCATCGGATGAACTCGAAGTACGCCCATAATGTCAAGGGAGAGTCCGAGCCAATTGGGAAGACGCTTACGATTCGCATTCGCAAATATGTCATCCCAACCGCTGCAATCAGTGTTCTCAGCTTGTTCGGGAGCACCTACGGGGGAGTACTGTTCCTTGGTCTCCTCAAGAACCCCGCCGAAGTCGCGTATTTTGACATCCCTAACACCTTCGTCAACCGGGTATTCACTCAGGTGCAACTGGTAATTGGAGCACTCGGTCTCGTCTCTCTGGTCGAAGTCAATGTGAGAGATCCAACCAGGCTTAAGGCAGCGGCGCAGAGATTCACGAAATTTGGAAGCATCTATGTCCTTCCAGTGACACTTGGAGGCATAGTCCTGGCATCCCCGATTCTGACTGTGTTGTATGGTTCTCAAGCCCTCCCTGCCGTTCTCCCCTTCAGAATCCTGATGATCGAGACTGGCATATACTCGCTAGTCGGGATAAGCGGCGTCCTCTTCATGGTCCTGGAGAAGGCCTACCGAGCTTTCATTTGGAACGCGTTGTATGTAGTGCTTTTGACCGTGTTGAACATCCTACTCATACCCTCGATGGGCGTAATGGGCGCCGTCATAGCATTGTCAGTCTCTGATGTGACCATAGGATTAATCTTCACCTATGATGTCTCTATTCGACTCAAGGTGGGGAACATCATTCCACTCGGCGCGATAGCCAAGACGACACTGGCTTCGCTTCTCATGGCAATTGTGCTCATTGTCATGGAGTTCTTCTTCCCGGTTGTGAATGCCGTGAGCCTAGGAATCGCGATGGTAGTCGGCCTGGCGGTCTTCCTTTTCGGGCTGAGAATCCTGCAGGTCTTCGACGATACTGACCGGCGCATGATCGAATCATCGTCCCTTCCCCTAAAGAGACTACTCCTCAAGTTCCTTTGGAAGGGGAATGGGCAATGAGGACAGGCGCCCCGACGCAGAACCTGTCAATTGGGCAGAGCGTCAGCGACCTTTGGGCCTGGCTTCACACTTGGGAGGACGATGCCGGAGGAATCCACGGCCCCGTTGTATACCATCATAGGGACAACCTCAAAGTACTAAGACCCGATACTTGGACTCAGGGAGCGACTGTTCTGGGACTTCTGAACGCATATGATGCATCGACAAATACTCAGTTTTTGGACGCCGCCACGAGGCTGGGGCGTTTCTTGACGAAGAATTACCTCCCTGAGCTCCACGTCTACCGGGATTCAAACTTCGACCAGAAGCCACTCGGCAGGCCAGCCCTGGAAGGAAACGCTATCGCAAGTCTTTCACTTTTCAATTTGGCAAGAGTCACTGGGCCCACCGGCAAGGACTTTGGAAGAACGGCGGAAGACAACTTGAGAGAGTTCATAGTGAAGCAATGGGACTCCAAAGGAAAGGCGTTCGCCGTGACGTACCACGGGGAAAGAGCCCACATTCACAACAAAGGAGCAATGGCGATCCTTGCAATACTCGCTTCTGAGGACTACCGAGTGGACGGAGAGATGACCCAAGAATACGCAATCCCGGCTGGAGAGTTCACTCTCGACTCCCAGGTCAAGGAGGGAAAGCTCGCAGGGGCCTTCCCCTACGCGGACAGAGACAGCAACTACCGGACGTTGTATTCTCTCGTTACTGGAATGGGCCTTCTGGGACTGCATCGAGTCACTGGCGCTCCGAAGTACCTCGAAAGTGTCGAAAGGCTCATCAACCATCTCTCTAGATTCGTTGACCAGGAAACGGGCCTAATCTGCCACTATCACAGAGTCGGGTATCCTCAGTGGATTACCGATACAATTCTGTACCACATGATCTCAAGGGCCGTAGACGACATCCGAGGCACTCCCAACAGCCAAGCAGAGGGCGCTGGGCTCTTGAAGGTCCTGCCATATCAATACCCTTCGGGAGCCTTCCCCCTCTCGCTTGGCTTCGAGGACTTGTGGTATAGCGACGTGATGAAGGCCAGGCCTGAGATACGCAGGTGGAGGGATGTGCTGCCGACTCCGGGTCTGAACTCCTGGAACTTCTGGTTCCTGTCTTCCTTCCTAAAGCCAGGCGGTCCAATGCCGCCCTCCCACTCTCTAATGCCTCACACAGTCTACTCAGACAGAGAGGAACGTGAAGGGCCGTATGAGATCATCGACAGCCGAGACGAACTAAGAGTGAGAGCGCTCCCAGGTGGGGGACTGAGGCTCATCATCTCCAAATGTGATGACGTGCCTATACTCTGCGGGATGCCTGAGCGGACGAGCTATTGGAAGACTTTGGATTCGATCATGCGCTATCCGGAGCCGTTGAGAAGGCTGATCCTTGCTGCCCCAAGACTCTGGCTGAAGCTGAAACGTTGAAGCCGATTCTTCACTTTCGGATGAAATCAAGTCTGACTTTGAAGAAACAAACGGCGATTCTACTGCTCGCGGTGATCCTCCTTTCTGTGCCGGTGCAAGCTCTCTCTCAAAGGTCCTCCACAGGTTCAGCGTCTGCTGTCGGGGTCTCTGTCCTTTCTCACTCCGTCTTCACCCAGGGACTGTTGAATCTCACATTCGCGGACTTGCTCTCATTGGTAGGTGGGAGTTCAAACATGAGCGTCCAGGGGTTTTCCAAATTGATCAAGACGGATTTCTGGCCCAGTCAGACGCGAATCGTCGGCCTGGATATCGGTTGGACGGAATATGCGAACACGACCTCGTCTATACCATTTGAGCAATGGATTGACGACTTCCTGACGGCAGCCGATCAAGATAACATTTCGGTGGCATTCCATCTGCCCGACTGGGGAGCGAAGGCCTCCGGACAAAGCTGGTGGAGCGATGTCGAGGCGCAGTACCCATTCTTGCGCACCGACATGTCGAACGGGGAGGCGGTCAACGAGAGCACGGCTCTATCTTTGATACTCAATTCTCCTATCGTGGTGAATCAACTGAAGAGGGACCTGTCACAGCTGTTGTCCTACTATGGCGCGCACCAGTCCTGGGTTGGCCTAGTCAGCGACAGTCTGACGAACACACCAGAATCTGACGAGTTGCTCTCGACCACTGGGTTCGATGAGTATTCGATCTCAGCATTCGCCAATTCCTCGTTCTATCTCCGAACGGTGAACGGATCAGGCTACTACACAGATGGTACAAAGTCTGCACTCTGGACTGCCTTCAATGAGCCCGTTTCTTCGCCTGAACTGGTTTCCGGCTACTGGCAGTCCCCCGACTACCTCCTACTCTACAACGGCAGCGAGAGTACCCTAGGAGTTCGCATTTCAGTGCCAGTGGCGACTCGTGACCCTCTTGTAAGGCTCTACCTCGGCAAGACCGGGTCGCCCACCACACCGATTGTGCTTTCCCTGGTTCCAGCGTCCAACGTCACCGGGTTCCCACTCCCCTCGAATGTCTTGGCGAACGCGACACTAGACCCTTCAGACATTCCCAGCAAGGCGACCTGGACAGCCCCGCTGCAATTCGACACCACACGCCCGCTAGCCTCAAACGTAACATACTGGATCTTGCTGAATACGGACTCGGGAAACCAGAGTAACGCATACCAGGTCTGGTACCGTGACTTCAACGTGGACAATTCAGCCATCGCGACACAAGGCTACAAGGGGACCTGGTATCCCACCGGAAGCGCCATCGCCTGGATCACGAACAGTGCCGGCGAAGATGTCCAGGTCTACCCCTATCAGACAATGGGTATCTCGAGGAACGATGGCTCCACGGTCGTCCAACAATTCACCACCGGCCAAGCCCTTGACGTAAGGACCATCTTCGTCCACGTCGCCGACAAGCTCTACAGCACGGTGAATTCGACACTGCAGATTGTAGACAACCTGAATTCTTCGGTCGTGGCTTCCGTGAGTTTCTCACAGGCCAGTTTCAATGGCACCTATTGGTGGATTCCCATTTCCCTCCCCGAGGCTGTTCACCTTCAGGCCAACCACTCTTACAACTTGGTGCTGAAGCGAGTTGCGTCGGGCAACGGATGGCAGTGGCACTACCTACAAACAGATCCTTCTCAGGCAGGTTTCGAAGGGAAGTCCAAGGTCCAGCTCTTCAGGCTCGAATCTTACAGCATACTCTCCATGAATGTGATGCACATTGGGCCGCCAGGGAGGCTCGGTCCGGAGAACGGGTTCCCAGGGGCGACGAACACGACTTGGTACGCCCAAGAGTACACTGTGTCAGTGAGTGCTCCATTGACCTTGGTACAGGCAAACGTGGAGAAGTACTGCCAGCCGGGATCCGTGTCTGGTGCACTTCGACCCTGTCCCGCTGGCCAACATCCTGGAGACTTGGTGATTCAGGTTAGAGAAGATAATGGAACAACGAATTCACCGAGCACCAGGATCCTAGCCGAGGAAACCATTCCAGAGTCCCGGATCCCATGGGGGAGGGTATGGGTAAACGCAACAGGTTGGAACCTGACTTTGAATGCAAGCAGTTCGTACTGGATCGTCCTGTCGACCATCAACGGGACAATGGGAGGGTACTATCCATGGAAGGAGGAGTCTGCATACCAGCATTTGATTCTCCGTTCTAGCGACGGAGGGTTGACATGGTCCAGCCCGCGCGAACCCGCCGACATGCTTGTCGACGTCTTCACAACTGCACAGTCGTTCACGACCGAACCCGAGTTCGAGCTCACTGTCATGCTCGGGAGCAGAGATTGGGTGGCTCAGTCCATCGAAGTGGCTCGCCCGACGAACGTATCTACGGTTCTCGTCTTTCTTTCCAGATTCGACAGTGATCCTACGGGAATGGTCATTGCGGATGTCAGGGCCGATAACGGCTATGGGCAACCGTCCCAAATGATTCTTGCGACTGGAACTCTCGGGCCCAGCGAAGACGTTGTGACCTGGAAGGGCATCTGGGCTGTGAACCTGAACTATCCGATAACCCTCCAGCCCGGTGTCAAGTACTGGCTGGTCTTCAGGAGCTTGGTCAACTCAGAGATGGCGGTTCAGACCTTCGCCTTCACCAACGACTCTGCCAGCTACGGAGGCTCATCCTTGGGGGTCTTCCAGACTCAAGACTCTGGAAGGTCTTGGAGTCTCGTCTCCGGCAGGCATTCTGACCTGATATTCGGTCTGGCCTACTCGCCTCTTGCGGCGCAGAAGCCCGGCCTCAAGGAGTTGACGAAGGAGATCGAGTCCAAACAGCTCATCGACGGCTCTGGTGAAAGTGAGACTCTGGGGTGGCGGGCGTATCTGACCTCTTCGACCAGTAGGATTGAGACCGCACTCCTCGGGTGGCTCAACCAACAGAATGTCTCAGCGTACCTGACGAACGGGTCGCCTCAAGTGGCGGCTAGAGAGGGGACCTGGATATCGTTCGACGCAAACCCGCCGTCGCTGTTTATGACTGCCGGACCCGGGGCGACCCAATTTGACTTGTATCCGGTCGTCAACCTGGCTCCGGGCTCGCATATCACTGTACAGTCAGGCGCTCCCGACAATTCTGTCCCGGTTCTGACCTTCTCATCGGAACCTAACCAGACAAATGGGATTGTGGAGCAATATTCATCTGTCATCCCCTCTCTTGATCGATCGGTTATTCTACTCAATGTCAATCCGGTGGCATTCTTCGGAAATCTGGATGGCTTCTCGAATTCGTTCAACTTCTTGGCAAGAATGAGGAGCCAGACGAATGAGCCGGGGTTTGGCAATAGCCTCGGACTCTCGTGGCCTATATTGAACCCCTCCACATACCCTAACTCAACGGCCGGCCCATGGATCGCCGGGTTCGGACAAGCGAGCAGAATGTACACGGTTAGCCCTGTTTCCAACCTTTCGGACAACTCCCTGGCCTTGTTGGATGTCGGGAAGATGCAGATCACTTGGAAAGGCACTGGAATTCCCGCGGCAAGCCAAGGGAACAATAACGGGGGATTGGACGCCACCTACCTGCTGCGAAGCCGTGGCGACTTGGATGTCCTGTACTCCAACGTCGCAGTCTTGAACGCTGTTGTCTACCCAAACCAAGCTCTAGTGACTCTCGAATCTCCCGTTGGCCAAGCAGAATGGATCCTCGTCAACTCCACGCGGACAGTGGGATCTGTGGAGGTGAATGGCAATCAGATTACGAAATATTCGGGGAACTCGTCATTAGTGAACGGACCTTATGCCGCGAGCGGTTGGTCACTGCGCGGTAACGGCACCCTCTTGGTCAGGTTTCAGTCTTCAGGTCAGGACGTTGTCAGAATCGTCTTGACTCCCCCGATTCAGCCAAATCAGTTGGCTGCGAATGCGATACTCGCTGCTCCCTTTTTGATTATCGTCTCATGTGTGAGTGTCGACTTGGTTATATGGGTCAAATACATCAGGGATAGGACCAAGCGAGTTGGCAATCCGGGCAGCTAGTGAGCCTATGACTGTCACTCCGACGTGTCCTCGCAAGAGACCGACTTTCAAGATTCACGTGATTCAGTGGGTAGAGCCTGTTCGCAGACAGAATTCTAATGGGAAAGCCCAAGTCGCATAACTGATTATGGGCTAGGCCTTCTGCACGCTGTAGAGGCACTACCATGGGCGTGCCCAGTGATACCCCGATAGGTCCATCTCCTTGCGGGCCACCCACCAGACCCAGAACTTTTCTGTCGCCGAAAGGTCATCTTTCCAGCCTCCAGCTTTCCCTTTCCGGATGACCCGAGGCGGTCCTATCCGGGCGGCCTCACCTGCCAACCTTGCAGCTTCCCCACCTGCCCGACCAAGGTTCGACCCCTGCTCCTCCTTCCCCGCATGAGCAGTATTCTTGGAGATGGCTGCCTCGAGCACCTCCGGTTCCCATTCGAGTTCTAGGAAGTTGGAGAGACGCCGCAACTCATCAAGGGTGGACTCCAAAAGATCCTCGAATCTAGTCTCGAAGAACTGCTGTTTCGTTAATGACTTCGCCCCTTCTCGCACTGATTTGACACTGGCAACCCACATGCGTGCCGCGACACGAGGGTTTTTCGGAGCCCAATCAAGTCCGATGTCCCTGGAAAGAGAGAGCACTGACGCGACGACGTCTCTAGGGTCCCTGATTATGTGAATGATTCGTGCTTGGGGAAGGACCTGCGATATTTCTGGCAGGAAGAGTGCGTGGTCGGGAGTCTTCTCCAACAGCAGTTCGTCCGACCGCAGATTCACCAACAGTGGGCGCATCAGCGCCAACGTGTGGTCTCTTAGCGCATTTAGGAACTCTATCTCGGTCAGGAAATAAGGAAGGCCGTATGCCCGGTCTCTCAACTTTCCTGAAGCTATCTTGTTGAGGCGGTCAACTTCCCGGCGCCAAGCTCGCAACTCAGGACCAATGTACCGCCTGAAGAGATTTGTTTCAAGCCCCGGCCTGACTCTCGGATGGGACGCCAGCAGCCGAAGCAACCACGTCGTACCACTTCGTGGACACCCCACAATGAACACAAGGTTCTTGCCTTGACAGACTCTCGAATCGACGCCCATATTCTGCCAGGATGAATCTAACTACCACTTAAGCCAAATGACGCTTACCTCAAATGGCTGCGCTTCGCAGTCATTTGGTGAGTTGGAGTCAGCCATGCTGTGTCCTGCTTGACTACTGGCAGGCCCGGGGGGAACGAAGGGATGGTCTAAGCTCCGCTAAGACCGTTCTTCCGATGCCGGGCGTACACGGTCTCTCTCTGCCGCTAAGAGACTACAAATACCCAAGAGCACGCAACCTCTCCGTCTGTGCCGCTTCGTCACACGCCTCTACCGTGTCCTTGCTCTTGCCAATTGCGACTGATAGCGTATACCTCACGAAGTCTTCCACCGAACGAAACCCGGTGCCACTGATGTGTTTTTCGATATCGTCGTACAATTGCCTCGATATCTCAATAGTCACCTTGTCTTCCGTCATTCGTATGATCTTGTTACAAGGGATGGCGGTATAAGAATTTGTGGCGGTTACAAGCCCGAGATTGTGTTCCTCTTCTGGAATTTGGTCTAGCAGCCTAACAATGCAACGAGGACTCACTCGGCCAAACGGCGGGACAAATGCGCGCGCGCACATTGGACGTCCGTTCCTAGCTGGCGAGACGATTGAGGAGTTACGAAGACCGTCAGCTCGAGCCCGACATCAGGTCCACCAATGGTCTGCCGTCAAGGTAGTCCGGAAGCGGAAGCTTCAGCATCTGAAGGATCGTGGGCAAAATGTCCATCACTGTTGGATTAGTACGGAGATGGCGTGAGTCAACTCCCTCGCAAACCAGGACTCCATGCAACCTGTGACCACCTTGCTTTCCCGATATTCTCCTGAAAAGTCCTTTGTGGCTCAAACTGGTGCTGATTACCGTTCCGTCCTGAGCTTCGATCGTGATTTGCCCTATTGCTTCTGCAACATGTTTTCCACTGTACAATTCGGTCGCGCCGAAGACGTTCTTTATGGCTCCGCTTTGTCTCAGTTTCTCAAGGTCTGACCTGAGGACCTCTGTTGTCGTCCGGCTCTCAATCAATCTCAACCAACTCACTTGCTCGTTGTCATTCAAAGCTATGACGCTTGTTCTTGGATGAGGTGTCTTCAAGACCGCATGAAGCGAGTCATCGGCCCCCAACTCTCTCTCTGTCTCATCAACAGACCCTTCCAACGCGACCCGAGGTCTGTGCCTCCCCCCTCGTCCGCGTAGAGCACCCAAGATGCCACTTGCCACAGTACTGACCGCTGAGGGAACCTTCATGCTTTTCGGATACAGGTATCCATTTGCGCGGAGCCAGTAGTTGATGTAAAGCACTCTGTCAACGTCAGAGAAACCGTGGTCTGAGACTATGAAGAATGCGTCGTCATCCTTCATTCTTGCTCGCACCTCACCAACGAGTCTATCGACAAGTAGCCAGGTTCTATCCACCATAGCGGCGTTTTCGTAGCAAAGGTGAAAGACCTCATCAGGCAGACTCTCGACTAGAACGGCGACATCCCAACGTTCACGGTCGAGCAGTCTCGTGCTGGTCGTGATTCTTCTTTCGAGGTCTGCTAGCAGCCTTTCCCCGAATTCGTTTCTGCCTAGGCGATTTACCTCCTCCGTTCGATTCTTCTTGACGCGGCCCTTATTCCAAGGCTCATTGTATTCATAACCCGAAGCCCCTAGGAGACTGTGGGTTTCTTCGGGAAAAAAGGTCATGCGGGGAACGAACCGTCCTGTCACAAAGATACCGTTCACCTCGGGAGCTGGATGAATGAACGGAATTCCCAAGATGAGAACCCTCTTGCCTGCCCATGAGAGGTAGTCCCAGAGAAATGGAACGTCCGAATTCCTTAGATTCGGTGGGTGCAAAGTATCATTCTTCAGCTGAAACATGTCGAACACGCCATGTTTCCCCGGGTTCACGCCTGAGAACATACTCGCCCAAGCAGGCGCTGTGACATACGGATACACAGACACGAGGGATCGCCGCGAGCCTGCGCCTAGAATTGACTTGAAGTTGGGAAGGTGGGTTCTCGTGAACGCATGTTCGAGGTTCTCGTTCGAGGCCCCATCCAGCCCAAGTACGAAGATGGTCATGTCGCGCTCGCCCGCATTCAATTCTCTGGACTATTAATCAAGTCCAGCGCCAGCAGGCTAGTTTCGAGTCAGCTCGTTCCGCCACCAGCGCTACCACTAATCCTGGATCAGGTTCCAAATACGACAGAGAAAGGCTCTTGCGCTGCCTTCCGCCAGAAGTCATGCGAATGAAACGATTCAATTCAACTCGTTGCGACGGTATGACGATTTCACTCAATTGCTGAGTCAGGCCAATCCCCTTTGCCTTCAGAAATGCTTCTCTTGCTGTCCAGATCCTGAAGAATGCCTCGTCCCTCGCGTTCTCAGCTAAAGACTGAATCAATTGGCTTTCCTCGTCGGAGAAGAACCTGCGGGCCAACGCTTGGGCCTCCGGCATATGGGTGGAAACCTCGACATCTAGTCCAATCGCCTGATCGATGGTGACTCCCAATACTGCTGAGTCTTTCGAATGCGACAAGCTGAACTCCATTCTTCTTTGTCCAGGAGGTTTCGCCAGGAAGGGCTTGCCGTATGAGCTGTATCCAAATGAGACTTCTCCCGGAGAGACTCCCAGATAACGCGCTAGAATTGATCTTAGAATTATTCGACTGGATACGAAGCGTCTCTTCCCCGTTTCTGTCTGAATGGAACGAGCCCTCGCTAATTCGTCCCGACTGAGCACTCTCACGAGCGAACCCATTGGCCGTGGATTGAGCGAAAAGTACCATAGATGAATCTCTTCCCTTGAGAGAATTGGCCAATCAACCGTATCTTCCCATCGACAATCCACGCTACGTCTGAGTTCACGTTCGGCGTCGAGTTCCCTCGCGATGTCTCCTCTCCAGAAGAAAGAGTCCACTTCCCTTCACGTAAAATCCTGCCCTGCTTCATCCGGGTCAAGACGCCAGAATCCTTCCAGGCCCCAGACGTACTGAGCAGGGTACCGCCGAATGTCAGCCTCTACGAGGGCGAGGCAACGAGCGAAGACATCAGCAGTCTCTCCCTCGACTGATACTGGTGGGGAGATCTCGATCACCTGATGGCACCAGTCCTCCTTGCGGTGTATCGAAATCATAATCAGAGGTGCGCCTGTGAGCTGAGCTATGCTCACTGCACCAGGCGCTTTCGACACGTGCTTGTTGAGAAAGGTGACGGCTACGGGGCGAGAGACGTCCTGGGGTTTCGGCTTTGCGTCAATAGCTATCCCAACAATCGCGTTCCCGCGAAGAGCAATGGCTGCCTTTGCAGCCGCTCCGAAGAGACCGGGGTAGTTCGAGATGCCCGATACTCTTGCGTGATAGCTTACAGCCCTACCTCGGTACAGTCTGTGAAACATGCGCACCAGGGTCGGCTTGTTGGCGTCGTCTCCGAAGGTCGCTCGACCAATCATCGTGACTGGATAGCCTCGGGCGCCGAGAAGGGCGAAAGTAGCGCGTGATCCGAGATGAGAGCAGAACATGACTACCCCCTTTCCACGAGCAATTGCCGCGTCAAGATTGTCCAAGCCTCTCACATCCACCAGCCTTGACAAGGCCTTCCCATCCCCGAGAAGCCTCATGGAATCAACCGTGTTGCACGAAAAGTAACGAAACCAGGCGCGAGTAAGGGATGGAAGGTTCGGGATTGGTTCCTTGCCCCCCACGCCTGTTTGGATTGATTGTTCAACCCTCTTCCGAGTGTCTCGGTCCAACGCGTACAGCAGATCGCCCCGAGCAATCGCCACTCTGTAGGCCAGCCTTGCCGGAAGAAGTCCAGTCAACGGCACCACAAGCATCGGGTATAGGACCGAATCCGCTCTTGTGAAGAATCTTGTCAACCCAGACTGGGTCGCGGAAGGCAACTTTAGATACCGTGCCTCCATCCTAGCGAGACAGCGTCGAGCGAGAATTCAAGAGAGTTTCCCCGTATTCGGAGTGCCTTTCTTCGACATGATGTATGCGCATATCGCGTTTATTGTCGAAAAGTTCTCGGGGACCAGCTCTTCCGGTCTCACCGCTATGCTGAAATTGCTTTCCAGAAACATTACAAGTTTGACGAGTGAGAGCGAATCGAGGATATCCTGGACAAGAAGCGATGTATCGTAATCAATGGGTGTCGAACGCCTACCTGAGGCTATCTCTTTGGTGATGTATTCCCTGATCACCGGCTTCATTTCTGAAGGCGAGTTCGTGCCGTCTGTCTTTGACATTACGCTCACTCAAGGCTCCTCGCGAGCTTTGTGCGACTCATCGTGAGGCAGACTCATAGGGTAGTTCCCTTCCCTCTGGCCACCTCTTCTTTGATGAGACTGACCTTGTCGATCTTCCCGTTAGGATTCTTCGGTAGCGAATCGCGGAGTTCAATGGAACTGGGCACCATGTAGCGGGGGAGCCTTTGGGCGCAGTGCGCCAGCAGGTCCTCCCGCTTCACAGAGCTCCCGTCCATTAGACTCACGAATGCGACTATCCGGTTCCCGATCACGTCATCAGGTATCGGGACCACGGCGACCTCCTTGACAGCGGGATGAGCGTACATGGTCGCTTCGACTTCTCCGAGTTCTACCCTGTTTCCCCGTGACTTCACCATGTCGTCTTCACGACCCAGATAGACGTAGTTCCCTTCTTGATCGAGGGTAACCATGTCGCCCGTCCTGACGACCCTTTCCTCGAGGTCAGGCCTCAGCGGGTTCTTGACGAGCGAGCGGGCGGTACGCTCCGGGTCACCCCAATAACCCTGCATTATCATCGGTCCTCTGACATAGAGCTCTCCCTTCTCCCCAGGCTTCTCTATCTTGCGTCCATCACTATCGACGGCAAATATCTCGACGTTCTTAGGAGCTTTCCCGATAGGTATGGGTGAGGTCTGATTTGGGTCAACGTTCTTGACCCAATATACTGATGTTGTACCCGCTTCCGTCGATGCGTGACCATGGAGAAAACGCGAATTGGGAATCAAGGCCATCAGGCGACTCAGGTGTTTAACAGGAAAGGCCTCTCCCCCGAAGCCTACCTTCCTCAGATGAGAAAGGTCACGGGCCTCAAGACTTCCGTACAGAATCATCAGAATCAGCGCTGACGGAACCGAATCCAAAACACTTACTCTCTCACTTTCGATAAGCTTTGCGAGCTGGCTCGGAAACATTGCGATCTTATCAGGGAAAAGCACTACTGTCGATCCTGCCATGCAGGCACCAAAGATTGTGAAGGAAGAAGCTGCAAAATGAAGAGGATGCGGGCAGGCAACTCGGTCAGATTGTGTGAGATCGCTACAGTCAGCAGAAAACTCTGCAGAAGCTAGGACATTCCGATGGGATCTCATTACTCCCTTGGGAATGCCGGTGGAACCTGACGTGTAGTAGATACATGCGGTGTCATTCTCGATCGCTTGCAGGTTGTTCGGCAGGCTCGTCAAGTCCTGAGGCGCGCCTCTGAAGCTCACTACTGAAAGACCTCCCAGAATCGGTTCACCCCCGTTCTTGAGTGGCTGAGTGGTATGGGCTGCGTCGTCAAGAAGGACTACTGAACGCAGGTCGCTTTCCCCTATCTCTGCCCTCACATTCTCGAGAAGACCAGAAGTGGTGAGCAG
>JBEKIO010000010.1:0-72802 GCA_050011715.1 Nitrososphaerales archaeon
GAAACGGCTGACCCGTGCGGAGCAAGGCCAAACGTGGTCGATGAAACGCCTGCAGGAGACCAGGGTAGGCCGCTGAGCTGAATCCCGCCTAGAACAGGAGGAGGACTACGGCCGACACACGTCGAACGTAACGCCTCGGTGGAGGGAGAAAGATCCTCCATCGGGGACTCGTCTCTTCGAAGGCCTAGAGTATATGGGGCGCGCGCTTGGACTTCAATCCGCTCGTGGGATGAAGGTCCCATAGATGTTTACCGACTTCACATTGACAAACTCCCTTAGACCATATTTTGAGAGCTCGCGACCGATTCCTGACCTCTTGACTCCACCGAACGGCATTCTCGGGTCAGACTTCGTCAAGGCATTGACGAAGACCATCCCTGATTGGATTTCCCTCGCGACCCTTCTAGCTCTCTCCATGTCGGTGGTCCACAGGCTCGAGCCAAGGCCGAAATCGGAGTCGTTTGCGACGTTGATTGCTTCTGCTTCGTCACGCACAACATACACAGGAGCAACGGGGCCGAAGACTTCTTCTCGAATCACCTTCATGTCTAGCTTAACGTTGTCCAAGACGGTGGGAGGGTAGAATGCCCCCTTTCCCGGGAGTGGCTTCCCACCCACTCTCACGCGAGCCCCCTTGGACACAGAGCTCCTGACTTGCTCGTCAAGAGTTTCTACCGCCTCGACGTTCACGAGCGGACCGACATCCGTCTCTGCGTCCATCGGATCCCCGGTCCTCTTCTTCCCCATTTGAGAGACGAATTCCTCTACGAACTCTCCGGCCGCGGATTCTACAACAATGAACCTCTTTGCCGCGATACAGCTCTGCCCTGAGTTGAGTACCCTCGCATCCGCCCCAGTCTTCGCTGCTTCCTTCACCTCAGCATCCTCCAGAACGATAAACGGGTCGCTCCCTCCTAATTCCAAGACAAACTTCTTGAAGTTCTGCGCGGCTAACTCCCCTATCCTTCTGCCCGCTTCGACGCTCCCTGTGAGAGAGACTCCCGCGATTTCCTTTGACGCCATTAGCTTGGCGACCATGTCGTGCCCCGTGATCACCGACGTGAAGACACCATCGGGGAACCCGGCATTTTCGAAGGCCTCTTCAACGGCTAGGGCTGACCCGGGGCAGACCGTGGAGTGCCTCAATATCGACGTGTTCCCGGCGACTACGGTCGGGATTGCGAAGCGCAAGACCTGCCAGAAAGGGTAGTTCCAAGGCATGACTGAGAGGATGACTCCGAGGGGATCAAACTCAACGAAACTCGACTTGGCATCCGTCTCTACGTGCTCTTCGGCCAGCCAACTCTTCGTGTTCTCGGCGTAGTATTCCGCTGTCCAAGCGCACTTGTCTATCTCGGACTCCGATTGACTGATCGGCTTTCCCATTTCAAGCGTCATGAGTCTTGCATAATCACTCTTCTTCGCTCGAAGCGCGCCCGCCAACTTTCGCAAATAATCGCCGCGCTCATCAACCGACAGCTTCCTCCATTTCTCAAATGCCGCACGCGCCCTCCTTGCCACCTGGGCCACTTTGTCATCAGAGAAGACAGGGTATGATTCCAGATGCTCGCCGGTCGCCGGGTTTGTCGTCTTGACCAGCCCGGATTGGTGCCCTTGCATTATCGGGCGAAGTTGCGTGTGGCTAGAAAAGGATTTGGACGAACGAAACGGCGATTACGAGGCAATCCGATCCTTGCGTGTCTCAGGCACACTACGCATCCGATGTCAATAACCCATCTTCCAGGAACCTTCGAGCCACCTTTGCCGGAGAATTCAGAATATCAGGTGGAGGGATGCGTTCATCTGTTCGGCAGAAGGTCTATTTACTCGGAGTCGTCGTGAATGGGCCAGGCTCGGTCATGAACGCCGCCATTCTCAGACGAATTGGAGGACCCCTAGCAATCGAAGATGTTGCGAAGCCCGAACCAAAAGAAAACGAAGTTTTGGTCAAAGTGGCCGCCTGCGGCGTCTGCCATAGCGATCTCCACTTGGTCAAGGGTCATACAACCTTCCCTCTGCCGGTGGTGTTGGGTCATGAAGTCTCAGGAGTCGTGGAGAAAGTGGTCGGACACGGTAATGGTCTGAAAGGAGGCGACAGGGTGGTCTGCACAGTGATAATGCCGTGCGGGTCCTGCCACTATTGCATCAACGGGCATGAAGACCTGTGCGAGACGTTCTATCTTCTCAACAGGCTCAAGGGGGTGCTTTACGACGGAACGACCCGGATATACGATCACAACGGGCAGCCAATTTGGATGTTCAGCATGGGCGGGATGGCCGAATACGCTGTGGTACCTTCCAACGCAGTGTTCCCACTCCCAGATGGGATTTCAATCGCAGATTCGTGCGTACTGGGATGTGCCGGTCTTACGGCCTACGGAGCGGTGAAGAATCAAGCCCATCTCAGAGCTTCCCAATCTGTCGCCGTCATAGGTGTCGGGGGGGTCGGCTCGAGCATAATCCAGGTGGCCAAAGTCTTCGGAGCGGCTGAGATAATCGCCGTCGACGTGAGAGAGGAGAAGCTTGAGGCAGCAAAGCTCTCGGGGGCGACCGATGTCGTAAATGCGGCCCGAGAAGAAACCGCACACAGAATACTGGAGCTCACGGAAGGCAAAGGCGTCGATGTCGCCTTCGAGGCGACGGGGAGGCCCGAGACGTACGTCACGGCTCTCAATAGCGTCAAGTCGGGAGGCAGCGTGATAGCCGTGGGCCTTTCGTCTGCGAGCACAACGATTCCAATCGAGATCAACAGGTTCGTGAGAAAGGGCATCAGATTGTTAGGGTCCTACGGTGCCAGACCCCGCCAGGACATGCCAGAGTTGCTGGACCTAGTCCAGAGGCGGATCTTGGACACAACGAGGTCCGTGACTGGTCGCTACGGCCTGAGACAGGTGAACGAGGCACTGGGTGCTCTTGAGAGAGGAGAAGTAATAGGACGATCCATTCTAGAATTATGATTCGGCAAACGCGGAGAGACCATCAGAAGTGGGACACCAAAAGGATCCGTCTGAGGAAGTCGCATCCATGAGCCTCGCCTCCGCTCAAGATCTGCGAGAATTCACGAGGAGCGCCTTCACCAAGGTGGGAGTCAAGGAAGCTCATGCTGAGATCGTCGCCGACCATCTGGTGCAGGCCAACCTCCGCGGGGTAGACAGCCACGGCGTGGCAAGGATTCCGTACTACATCAAAGGGATAGAACTAAGGGAGGTGAACACCACTCCCAAGATAAGGACAGTCGTCGACAAGAAAGCCACCGCGCTCGTCGACGGGGACTTCGCGCTCGGTCAGGTAGTCGGCAAGTACGCCACCGAGCTCGCCGTCAAGAAGGCCGCCGAATTCGGGATTGGCGTCGTCGGGGTGAAGAGGACGTCGCACGTGGGCATGCTGGCGTACTATGGGATGATGATTGCCGAAAAGATGATGATCGGCCAGGTCTATACGAATAGCCCTGTATTCATGGCAGCATGGGGCGGAAAGAAGCCTATTTTCGGAACGAACCCTCTCTGCATGACCTTCCCATACAACGGAAAGAGAGGCCCGATCGTCCTCGACATGGCCACCTCGGAATCCGCCGCCTTCAAGATCATGTCGGCTGCGAGCAGGGGAGAGAACATCCCCGAAGGCTGGGCCCTGGACAAGCATGGCAATCCTACGAGGAACCCACGTGAGGCCCTAGAGGGGGCTCTGTTACCATTCGGCGGGTACAAGGGTTACGGATTGGCTGTCGCCGTGGAGCTGCTCTCTTCTGTATTGATGGGCGCAGAATGGAGCAGCAAGGTCAAAGTTGCTTTCCATACGGAGGGGGGCCAATACGTCCAAGCACTGGATGTCTCGCATTTCAGACCTTTCGAGGAGTACTTGCGGGACCTGGAAGAGGTGGTGAGGGGAATAAAGACGAGCGGCAAAGGGGAAGCCGAAGACGAAATCTACCTCCCCGGGGAGAAGGAAGCCATCATCTCGGCCGAGAGGTCCATCCACGGAATCCCGATAGATGACAATCTGAAGAAAGAGCTCACCAAAGTCTCGGAGGAGCTACACATCCCTCTTCCATTGAAAGAGCTCAATGCAATGAGATAACTCTACAGGCTCAACAGGCGCCGTGGCTGCTGCAATGACATCAGCGCGCGCAGAAACCTACTTCTTGTGCAATCTCTCTGCCGCGACAAACGTCAGCCCTTGTCTGGTCAGAGCCTCGGCCGTCCTGTTCAAGGCGTCATGCTTGTCAAGGTAGTTCACCAAGAGCTTTGGCATCAGCCCCTTCTCGACAATGTCCTTCTTCGGCAAGAAGTAGTCGAGTATGTCCGAAGGATGTTCCCTTCCTTTCTCTGTCTCTGGGATTCCGCCCTCGTGTTTGGCGCCGATGTTCTTCACGTGGTCCGCAAGCTTCACAAGCTCAACAGTCCGGTCGTACGGTTGTCTCACTATGCTCTTGTAGGCTTCAGTGATGTGATGCTCCAGGCGAATCACGCTCTCAAAGTCAAAGGAATTCCGGACATAGGCAGCCAGCTCTATGGTTCTGTTGTCGACAGAGTTCGAGAGGTTGAAGCCAATGAGCGGACTCGAGCCATCATTGCGGCTGAACAGTTTGGCGGTCATCAGCGTCCAGAGAATCGAATAGGGGTTGTCGATTCCCAAGAAGACTGAGATTTTGAACTGCATGTCGATCCCCAGCTTGTGAAGCCAGTACCCCAGAAGCACGGTGCCAGAGTTCATGTTCAAGACCTGCGGGAGACCGTACTCGGTGTAGTAATGGAGGAACTCCTCGACCCATTTGAGTGAGTGCTCGTTCGGGACGCCTGCCCCGCCAAAGTAGCCGGTAATGGTGTCGGGCCCTCCAAGGTGAACGTTGATCGGTTTGCCGTCTGGCCCGGGCAGCGTGCCTTTCGTGTCAAGCGTTTGAACGTATGATGCGCCAATGATTCGCATCGCTGCTGCAAAGGCCAGTATGTCATCGTCCTCGACCTGCTCCTTCATCGAACGGACGCGTATGTATCGCGCTGGCATTAGCTCCTGCTTCGCAATCGATCTCTTTGCTTCCTCGACAAGCCATGGGAAGAAGTTGAACGCACTGATCTCCAGGGTGACTGCGAACGACTCGTCAAACTTCATTGAATCCGCTCTCCTCCCCAGGACCTTCCTTCTGTATTCCGAAACGCTGATGAAGGCTTCTTTGTCGCGTTGTTCAGTCAACCATTCGAGGTCCTTGACAAACGGAGACTTGACCTTCGCGAGTCTTTTCATCAGGTTGTCAATCTTGCCTGCCTTTTTGGCTCTGCGGTTGATCTCGTCGACGCCGCCGTACCTGTCGACGATTTCCAGCAGGCCATTCACGAGTTGATTGTCCTTTCTGAGCAGAAAGTCGTTGATGCCCTTCAGGTTCTTTTCATGAATCTTCAACCTGTCCCTTAGGTCAGCCAAGACATCTACTCCTGGATTCTGATTCGAGTTGCTTGGCGAATGGAATTTAAGTATTCTCAGCCACAATTTGAGAATCTATTATGAGTCGTCGACGCCCCACATTGCAAAGGGCGATAGGGTGCTTGAAGTCGTGGGTTCAGTCTTTGACCGCAGTCAGCCACTTCGAGTAGCGTTTGACCTTCCCGTGGGTCGTTCTTTCATACAGTTTGCTGAGCCTCTCGGTCATCGGGAAGACGCCGTTCCCGATCTTCCTGCCGTCGACTTCCCGTATCTTGGCGATTCCAGCAGCGGTTCCGCTGAAGAAGAGCTCGTCTGATGTGTAGATTTCCTCTCTCGTCATGTCGTTTCTGTAGAAGTCCATCCTCAGGTCGCGGGCAAGCTGTATGACCGTGTCCCTTGTTAGTCCCCTCAGTATGCCCGAGCTCGCGGGAGGGGTGCTGAGGACCTCGTCCTTTACCCGGAAGATGTTCTCCGACGGCCCCTCGGCGACCATCCCGTTGCTATTCAGCAGTATCGCCTCATCGTATCCCGCTTTCAAAGCCTCCATCTTCGCGAGCGCAGCGTTGGCGTAGTTGGCCGCGCACTTAGCCTGCGGGGGAAGGGCTCGCGAGTCGACCCTGACCCAGCTTGAAATGGTCGCACGGACGCCCTTGTCTACAGAGTCCTCGCCCAGGTAAGGACCCCACTCCCAGGAAGCGATTGCCACGGATGTTTTGCTCTTCATCGGGTTCAACTCCAAGTCTCCGTAGGCCGAGAACGCAATCGGTCTGATGTACGATTCTGGGATACCGTTCTTCCTGACCAGTTCGACGCAGGCGTCGTTCAGCTCCTTCGCGGAGTAGTCGATCTTCATCATGTAGATCTTTGCGCTGTTGAGGAATCGTTCCGTGTGCTCTCTGAGCCTGAAGATCGCAGGGCCTTCCGGCGTAGAGAAGCATCGTATCCCTTCGAAAACCGCGTAGCTGTAGTGCAGGCCATGTGTCAGGACATGTGTCTTCGCATCATCCCAGTCGACGAACTTGCCATCCATCCAGATCTTGCTTAGGGCATTCATTGCCCGCGAGTCGTCTCCAAGACTCAAGTTATTTAGGAATACGGCCCGTTTGAAGAGATAAGTGAATGCAAGATTCCTTGGCGCATGCTCTATCCGTGGGTTACGACAGAATTGGCCGGACTAATGTGTAAGACAGGTTTCAGGGTTCTGCCATTCAGCATTCTTATTGGAAGAGCGCATCGGCGTCCGATCTTCCTTCCTGTTTCTCCTTCACTTCCTGTTTCTCCTTCACTTCCTGTTTCTCCTTCTCCCGAATCTGGCTGGTCTCAGGGCCGGAGTAGGCTGGGAGGATGAGCGCCAGCTCAGCCTTCATCACGTCTTCCTGCGGTGTGAGAGTGAACCCCATCTCCTTGCACAGGGCCAGCATCGTCCTGTTGTCCTTCAGAATCACGCCGTAAATCGATTCGAGGCGCTTGTCCCCGGCTATGTCGATCAGCATGTCCAGCAGCTTCTTGCCCAGCCCTCTGCCCTGGTACTGGTCAGCTATGACGACCGCAAACTCTCCACGCCTCTGGTCCGGTTCGGAGATTAGCCTGCCCACACCGACCTCCCGGCTCCTTCCCCCCTGCTTGACTTCCGCCACGATCGCCATCTCCCTGTCGTAGTCGATGTTGCAGAAGCGGACCAGGTCCCCGTGGGGGAGGTTCTTAATCGTGCTGAAGAACCTTAGCCTGCTCGACTCTTCCGACAGAGCGTTGATGAACTCTGATTCCATCGCTTCGTCCTCGGGCCTGATCGGCCTGAGGAGCACGTCGGTCCCGTCCTCCAGCTTGTACGGGACGACATACTTGGTCGGGTAGGGCATTATCACAAGATGCGGGTAGGGGACGCCCTCCTCCGGCGCCCCCGGGTCGAGGAGGATCCTCACGTCTGCGGCCAGCGCCTTCCCCTCGGTCACGAACAGCGGGTTGATGTCCATCTCCGCTATCTCCGGGAAGTCGGCGATCATGCTCGAGAGGCGGACGATGATCTCCTCGAGAGGCTTCATCTGGACGGGAGGCTTGTTTCTGAGGCCGCGAGAAAGGGCCTTGTATATTATGGTCTCTTCCATCATCCTCCGTGCCAAGACCTGGTTCATCGGAGGCAACCCTATCGAAAAGTCTCGGAAGAGTTCGACCCCTGTGCCCCCCGACCCGAACAGCATCACCGCGCCGAAGTCCACGTCCTTCTTCGAACCGAGTATCAACTCGTAGTCGACCGCCCCGGCCATCCTCTGCACGTAGGCGCCGTCGATCCGGGCGTCGGGTTTCAGGATCTTCACCCTTTCCATGAGCTTGACGAACTCGTCCACGAGCCTTTCGCTCGAAGTGATGCCCGTCACGACACCTCCCACGTCGCTCTTGTGGGCAATCTCCTGAGAGACGACCTTCAGGACGACAGGATAGCCGGTCCTGCGCGCGACCATCACAGCCTCGTCCGGAGTCCTGGCGAACCCGCCTTCGAGCCTGGGGATGTTGTACGCGTCGAGGAACTTGTCCGCGTCGGACTGCGACAGGAGGAGCTTCCCGTCCCTTATGGCCCTCCTAGCGATGAGCTTCAGATGGCTGCTGGGAGGCATCAGGTCGACGGGGAGCTCTTCAGGCGTCTCGTAGAGCAGGTCGAGGTTCCGCCGGTACCTGTACATGTACATGTACGTCTTCACGGCCTGTTCCGGCGTCGGATAGGTCGGAATGTTGTTCTCGGTGAATCTCTTCCTTGCTTCGACGACGGCCTTCTCGCCCATCCAGACGGTGAGGATTGGTTTCCGTCTGTCCTTCGATGACCTAATGACGGCGTCGGCGAGCTCGGTGGATGGGGTGACCCCCGTGGGGGTGAAGATCGCAAGGAGACCGTCGACGTTCGGGTCTGAGAGACAGACGTCGAGGGTAGTCGCGTACCTAGCTACATCTGTGTCCCCCAGCACGTCCACTGGGTTGCCACGGCTCCAGAACGGAGGGAGGTGCTCGTTCAGGGTCCGCATCGACTCGTCCGAAAGCTTTGCCAGCTCTCCGCCCTGGTCGGTGACCGAATCGGACGCCAAGACTCCGGGACCCCCCGCGTTCGTGACTATGGCCAGCCTGGGCCCTGCGGGCAGGTGCCTCGAGTCCAGGACGCTGGCGCAATTGAAGAGGTCACCAATCTCGTCGACCCGGACGACACCCACCCGTTTGAAGGCCGCATCGTAGACCTCGAAATCGCCAGCGAGCGCCCCCGTGTGGGACCGGACGGCCTTGGCCCCGGTCTTGTACTTTCCCGCCTTCAGGACAATGATGGGCTTGGTGCGGGCGAACCCTCTCGCCGCGCTCATGAACTTCTTCGCGTGCCCGATTCCCTCCACGTAGAGTATGATGCTCCTTGTCGACGGGTCGCTCCCCAGGAAGTCTATCAGGTCACCGAAGTCCAGGTCCAGCATCGACCCCAGCGAGGCGAAAAGGCTGAAGCCGACGTGGGAGGTCATCGCCCAGTCCAGAATCGCGGAACCGAGGGCCCCGCTTTGAGAGATGAACGCGATCGAGCCGGGTTCGGGGTTGTCCCTGAGGAAGGTCGCGTTAAGATGGGCCGAGGGCCTGGCAAAGCCGACGCAGTTCGGGCCTAACAGCCTGAGGTCGTACTTCGACATGACTCGTTTGATATCTTCCTCGAGCTTTGCGCCCGCCTCCCCCACCTCTCGGAAGCCTGCCGAAATGATTACTACGCCGTCGACCCCGGCCTTCCCGCACTCCTCCACGACCGCGGGGACGGTGCTTGCAGGCGTGGCGACCACAGCGAGGTCGATGTGCTCCTGAATCGCTGAAAGAGTAGGATAGCACTTGAGACCCATCAAGCTTTCGTGTTTCGGGTTGACAGGGAAGATTGAGCGCTTGCCCTTTCCGATCAGGAGGTTCTTGAGCGTCGCCTCGCCGACCGCCCCCTCCTTGTCCGTGGCTCCGATCAGGGCGACGGTCCTCGGATTGAACATCCTCTCGATGTCGGCCATCGTGCTCAGAGGTTCCGGTGCAGTCAAGGTATTACTGTGTTTCGCTGCACACGTGAGACACGACCGCACCTGAGCGTTCCACTTTGGAATGGTCTTGAACGAAAAACACTCTACGGGGAACCACACCCTCTATAAGAGAATCAAAATGGTAATAGTGATTGCCCCATGTTAGTGGAGACACTGGAATACGCAGTCAATAACCGGGAAAAGATTCTCTCAACGATAGACTTTGAGGAGCACAAGTCAATCCTAAGGAAAGCAAGCGAGCTTTGGAAGAAGTACGATTCGACTTGCGACAACCAATCGAAAAAGCTGGTAGGCATTGACAGCAGCTGGAACTTTATCCCCTACCAGGGCTTCTACATCTACGCCGTCGATGCCGTCTCGATTCTCGGTGATGGGTTCTACCTCGTCCCTCCTCTCTTCGACGTGGACCTGAGTACCCTTACCGTGAAATCGGGAGAGGAATACGTGAGCAGTCCCGAGCTAGCCCTTGAGAGTATCGGTATGGAGTACGAGTTCGAGCAGGCCAAGTCCTGCATCGGAAAGGCCGACTACCTCCTCGTCGACGGCTCGATCTTGGCGAGGTACTACGACAAGAAGCAGAAGAGGGAGAACTCTTTCTACACGACGGCCAAGGAGCTGATGAAGCAGGAGGGGCTCCTGTACATTAGCAAGAAATCCTTTAGCAACCTGACACTTCGTGGCGGCCTGGGGGATATGTTCTACTACAACAGGGCTTCCTCCCAAACTGGTTATTCCTCTCCGTTCTTGGACAAAAGGTCCGGGGTGACCATC
This sequence comes from Nitrososphaerales archaeon, assembly GCA_050011715.1. Lineage (GTDB taxonomy): Archaea > Thermoproteota > Nitrososphaeria > Nitrososphaerales > Gagatemarchaeaceae > UBA183. Next base: position 10,227 of record JBEKIO010000010.1, read on the forward strand.
ACCTACATTCGTCTTGCCCAAGACTCGCCCTGCACAAAGCTGGAGATACCGGGAAATGCGAATGCGCAGGATGTCGAGAAGCTGATGGATCTCCTAGAGCCTGACAGCGTGGACGGTTATCCCTACGTACTGAGACTGGCCCACGAGAAGGGGAAAATCAGCCATGAAGAGATGGAGAAGCTCGCTAACTTGCTTGGATTGAGCGTAGAATTGGGCGGAAGGCAGGTCCTCGGAGAGTGACGTCAGAAGCATGACCAGTCTTGTAGAACCCTCAGGTTCCCTCCTGGGAATCGTCGTTGGCCAGACCAAGCCTCACTACTTCCACTTCCTTGCCAAGAGGCCGGTGAGCATGGGCGAGTACGTCACGGTCGACTCTCCCGCTGGCCGAATCCTCGGACTGACGGAGGACAGCACGACGAAGAGCGACCTCCTCGACAGGGTTGGAGACTTCCAGACGGCGTTTGAGGCGAAGCGCGTCGCCGCCAAGAACATCAGGGACAAGAGTTACAGCGCCTCTGTGAAGGTCGTCGGCTTGATCGAGCAGCTGCACAAGGGGACGGTCGTCCTTCCTTCTCTTCCCCCGGAGCCAGGAATGGAGGTCTACGAGGCCAGGACTGAAGAGATCGGGAACATCTTTGACAGGAGCGGCCGGGAGAGGCAGTGGGTCCAGATCGGCTCCCTCCTCCGCAACAAGGATGCGAGGGTCTCAGTCAACATCGACAAGATGGCTTCCAAGCACCTCGCCATCCTCTCGGTCACGGGCAGCGGCAAGTCCAACCTCCTGGCGCTGATTGTGAAGCAAGTGTCGCGGCTGCAAGGCACCATTGTGGTATTCGACTATCACGGCGAGTATTCCGAGCTGGACATCCCCAACGTGGTGCACGCAGACGCGAAGATCAACCCGCGGAACGTCGGCGCGGACGAGCTGGCGGACCTTCTAGATGTGAGGTCGGGTGCGGACCTGCAGCGCGCCGTCCTCTCGAAGGCATTCACAGCGGAGGTGCGTGCGGCCGCAAACTTCTGGGACGCCCTGCTCACCGAGGTCAAGAAGATAGGGGCGAGTGAGAAGCCCAACGCGAAGGTGGCGGCGAGACTAGACGACATCATCAACCTCGCTATCAGGAGGATGAGGTCCGTCATCGACCCGAGCGTCGGCGAGGTTCTCGACCAGATTAAGCCGTCCAAGGCGAACATTCTGAACATGCTGGAATTCACGGAGAAGCAGGCCGACGTAGCCATCGCCTACTACCTCGACGAGATCCTTGACGACAGGAAGAGAGCGATGAGGACCCGAAATGACAAGGGGGAGGGGCAGAAGGTCAGGTTCCGCGCTCCCGTGATATGCGCTATTGAGGAGGCCCACGCCTTCATCCCGGCGGGGGAAGAATCGGACACCAGCTACATCGCGTCGAAGGTCGCCAGGGAGGGGAGGAAGTTCGGGATGGCTCTCATAATCGTGTCGCAGAGGCCCAGGAGGGTCGACCAGGACGTCCTGAGCCAGATGGGCTCCTTCGTCATAATGAAACTGACCAACCCAGAAGATCAGGAGCACATCAGGGAGGCGAGCGAGGCCATCAGCGAGGACCTGCTGAGGAACCTCCCCTCACTGAATGTGGGCGAGGCGGTCTTGCTCGGCGAGTGGGTTAGCATACCGTCAGTCGTGAAGGTCGACCACGTCGCTGAGAAGAAGACCGGCGCCGACATCAGCGCGACCGCCCTGTGGGCAACCGAACAGCAGATGAGCCAGATAGCCAGGGAGACTCCGAAGGGCTCGATGGTACTGGAGTAATTCCAAACCGGTGAAAGCAGTGCCACTGATTCTCCACACATCGGACACCCACCTCGGCTACGCTCAGTTCGACCTCCTGGAGAGGGAGAACGACGTCTACGAGGCCTTCAACGAGGTCGTCGAGACTGCAGTAAAGGACCGGGTCGACGCTGTGATCCACTCCGGCGACATATTTCACGTGCCGAAGCCAGGCGGCAGGCCTCTCGTCAAGCTGGCCGAAGGGATCAAGACGCTCGCGGACAAGGGGATCAGGTTCTACTTCAACTTCGGAGAGCACGACTCGAACCAGGTATGGGGGACGCCGTCATCCTATCTCTTCCACAAGCTCGGCCTGGCCACGTACGTCGGGGATGGGGACCCGGTGATCGATGGGGACCTCATGATAGTGGGCTTCCACAAGAGGAAGAAGGGCGCCATCGATGACCTACTGGAGGCCTTCAAGACATCGGATCGGGCGGCGGAGCAACACCCCGAAAAGAAGAGGGTGGCGGTCATTCACCAAGGGTTGTACGAATTGCACGGGTTCGCAGGCGAGCTTACGGCGAACGACCTCCCCCGGCACTTCGACTACTATGCGATGGGCCACCTCCACGACCACTCAGAAAGCAGGTTCGAGCAACTGAGGGGGCCGCTCTGCTACCCGGGGTCGCTCGACCCGACGGACGTAGAGGGGATCCACGAGTTCAAGAAGGGATTCTACATCGTGGACCTCTCGGGTAGCGAGGCCAAGCCTGAATGGGTCGAGGTGAAGTCCTCGCGGCGGCAATTCCGCTTCGATGTCGAGTACGCGAAGTTCAGAGAGGAGATCGCGGGTGTCGTCGGAGAGATCGACAGGAAGGCACTCACCAAGAAACCGGTGATCCTGTTACGGGTGAAGGGGGCCGACATCGACAACGGGGAGGTGAACGCCTCGCTCGGAGCGTTCAGAGAGGACTGCCTCTACGCCGACTGGACCCCGCTGGTAGAAGAGACCGGGGGAGGAGGCGGCTCGCTCCTGGCAGAGAAACCCGCTGACATCCAGCAGGAGATGTTCACCCTGGCTTTGAAGGCGCTGGGCACAGAAGCGAAGGCCTCGTTCGCAGTGAACGAACTCCTGCCCCTCCTGGCGGCAGGAAACCATGAGGACGCCCTCGAGTTGGTCACAAGGACCTTTGAGGAGTCGAGGGTCTCCAAGAACGACCGCTCTGGCGGAGGTGCACCAGACCCATGATAGAGGAGGTAAGGCTGCTCAACTTCATCTCACATACAAGGAACATGATTCCCCTAAAACCCGGGATAACGATCTTCGTCGGCAGGAACGGAGCCGGCAAGTCCACGGTGATCGATGCGATCACCTACGCTTTGTACGGGAAGCACACGAGAGGAAACAACGAGACGCTCGTGAAGGACGGAGCCCAGGGAGCCGCCGTCTCGCTGTACTTCTCAGCGGGGAATGCACACTACCTCGCAGAAAGGAAGCTGAACAACAGAGGGGAGATGGAAGGGGCGGTCCTCAAAGAGGTCGCGCCCGGCCCCGACCGATCCGTCCTGAGGCAGCTCGCGTCTGGTGAGAGGAGACAGCTCGGGGAACCCGGAGTCTCAGGAGAGGTTTCGAGGATCCTGGGGCTCGACTACGAGTACATGAAGGTGGCAGGGATTATCCAGCAGGGCGAGCTCGATTCCATCATCAATCTGGGGCCGAAGGACCTCAAGGACCTCGTGAACAGCGTAAGCGGCACTGACAGGCTTGACACGGCGTACGCGGAGATGGGGAGGCTTCTCGACTCCTTCCGCGACATCATCAGGAGCAGGTATGCAGGTCGTGACGACACCCACATCGACGCTGTAAGGAGTGAGATCGGCCAGAACGAACAGACCTATCAGACAAGCAAGGACCGGTTACAGGCCTTGCAGGGCGAGCTGGATTCCCTCGAAGGCAGGAGAGACGACCTCTCGAACCGAATCAAGGCCATGGGCCCATTGAAAGAGAAGCACGAAACACTGCAGATGAAAGCGGGATTCCTGGTCCGCTACGTCCGGAACAAGCGGACGGAGCTTGAAGAAGAGAAGAAGGAGAAGGAGAAAGTCATCGACACAGCAACCTCGCACCTTCATCTCCTGGAAGGAGAGAGCCCCGTAACCGAGGCCCTCACGCGAGTGAGCTGCGACCAAGAGGAGAACGGTGCCAGGCTCCGCCAGCTTTCTCGCGACATGGGAGAGCTCGGTGCACTGAGGAACAGACCGGCTGAGATTAACAGGAAGATTGCAGAAGCTAGGGCCGCCCTGGACCTCGCGTCCCGTGGAAAAGAGATTCGTGCCACTCATTCCACGCTCGAGTCGAGAATAAGGTCCTGCGAAGATGAGCTGGTCCGTCTCGAAGGAGCGAAGGGAGAGCTGAAGGGATATCGCGAGAGCGCCATCAAGCTCGAGTTCAAGGACAACATCTGCCCGCTGTGCGGCAGCCACGTCGAACGGATCAACGAGTTGTTTGACAGAGACTCCATTGACCGTCACCTGTCAGAGCATGAGGAATCGATCAAGAAGGTTCGTCAGGAGAAGCAGGACCTGGACACCAGGTTCAGGGAGGCACAAAGTGCGGCCACGGCTCTTGAGCAAGCGGAGTCCTCTCTGCGAGAGCAGAGCCTCTCTTCGCGCTCCGACCTGGAGAAACTTGAGCGCGACAACGAAGAATTGCGTGAGAAGATCGGGCGCCTCCCAGACTTGGAACGGGAACAGGCAGAGGCTCTGGAAGAGCAGCAGGACCTGAAGTCAAGGTTTGAGGAGCTACAGAAGAAGGCCGTGGAGATTCGGCTCGCCAAGGACTACCTCCAAGAACGGAAGATATCGTCTGACGGAGACCTCATCCGCCTGAGGACGGAGGCGGAAGCGATTGGCAGCACGGTTGCGGCAATCCCGGAGGAGGTCGTCGAGTTCGAGGAAGGCACGGCCCCCACCGCCGACTTGAGGTTGCTTTCCCGTCTCTCGATTGACGAACAATCCAGACAGCTCGTCAAGGACATCGAAGAACTAGCGAGGGATGCCGCAGACTTCGACGGGGGCGCGTACGAAGACCTTGAGGAGCAACTCGGAGAGCTGCAGAGGGTGGACATACCCGACAAGAACCGGGAGGTGGGAACTTGGAAGAGCAGGATGGACGAGGCCAGCGGAAAACTGGTGGAATTGAACGAGAGTCTGCTCACCCTTCAGGAGGTTGCCGAGTACGTCAAGATGCTCCAGACAATCAGGAACACAGTCTACTACAGAGACGGCTCTGTATCGATGACGCTGAGGTCATGGGCTCTGGCTCAGATTGGTTCCAAGGCCTCAGAGTACGCTCGCCTGTTCGAGATTGGAGTCTCGCAACTGACCCTGAAGGAGAAGACCAAGGAGATGACAATCGAATGCTATGGAAAGAGAGGGCGTGTCGAGACAAGTTCTCTCAGTGGAGGGGAGAAGATATCGATCGCCTTGGCGCTCAGGTTCGCTCTGGCATATGTGATGGGCGGCTACAAGCTCGACTTCATCTTCCTCGATGAGCCGACAGTTCACCTGGACGTCGAGCGAAAGTCTTCGCTAGTTGAAATCGTATCTCGCCTTGGAGGCGAGAACAGTCCGCTCAAGCAACTGGTGATTGTCACCCACGACTCGGAAATCTTTGAGAACGCCGAAGTGGACGAGATCTGGAACTTCGAGCAGACTGCGGAAGGTACTCGAGTCACGCGCGGAGTGAGGTAACCGTCGAATTCTCGTCTTCCCTCATCAGGGAGTTCTAGATCTACCTGATCGGCAGGGTGCTCGACTGCGTCAGCCTCGCGGAAGTGTATTCGCGCTGGCTATCGTCAACGGTGGGAAGGTCAAGTTCTATTGCGAGGTCGGCGACAACACAGACTACTGCCCGCACATCGCCTTCGCTGCAGCGCTACCTCAGGTGAGGAACGCCCTCAGGAGACAAACTGAATCCGCCCCCCAAAGGCAAGGTTCCGGGGACACGGGAAACTCGCGTCGCGACTTCTATGAGGCGGCAAATGAGTTGACCTCACGTTCAGTCCGCCTTCTCTCTCCTTTCATGACGTTCGCACAACCCAGCCTCATGCACGCCAGACCGGGATACAGGCACTATTTCACCTGACTTCTTGCCGGTCGCTTATCCCTCCTTCTCTTTCCGCTTTCGCTCCTCTTCCTTCAGTATCGCAGCCGCCCCTTCTTGGAGCGTTTGCGGAGCAATCGTCTCCCCTTCGTGTTTCTAAGGCTCCTCGATGGGGAGTCTCTTCTTCTCATGAGACTCTGCCAGCCTCTTCTTCTCCTTGCTGTGCTTGTCTGGCAGTGGGGGCTTGTCGTGTCCTTCAGCGTCTCCGTCTAAGGTCTAGTGGGCTGTTGGGCTCACTAGGTAGAGAAGGGTTTGCCGTTGCTTGAGAAACTTTCGCCGTTGCTTGAGAAACCTGTCCCAGTCAACATGAAAGGACGCTATACCCAGTTTCTCAGGCAGTTTCTCAGGCAGTTTTCTCAGGCAGTTTTCTCAAGCTCAGAACATGCACACGACATAGAGGAGAATCCATCTCCCTGTCAACTGCTGACGCATACTATGCCGACTCTAGGATTATTTGCCAACCTGTTTTCTTAAGCAAGTTTCTCGAGCGCAGAGATCGCTAGGCTCACAAAAGGCGCTTGGAGCGTGGCCCACATCAAGCAGGTGTACACGCGGTGTGTCCACGTCGAAGACTCATCGGCGAAGGATAGGGCGATTGATCTGCTCGTCGAACTGGTATCCACGGAAAACACTCTGGATGATGTCGAAGAATACCTACCCGTCAAGGCCGACCTGGAGAACCGAGATGTCGAGCTCGAGTCTGTTGCCACCCTAGTTCAGCTGGCCGATCATTCCAAAGTTCCGCTGGCTGAGGTCGTGCAGCAGCCAAGCAGGCTTAAACAAGCTGGCCTGTCCCTTGAGAAAGTCTCTGAGGTCCTGGCGCTCAAGGCGACGGCCATCTAGAGTGTGATAATCCTAGCACGGTCGACGACCAACGGGTTTAAGTCCGAAGAGGGCGAGTTTCGGAACGGATTCATTGCCGAGAAGGATTGCCTGGCTGTCCAGCGTGATGCCCGCGGCGGTGACAGGCTTGGAGGAGGACGTGGCCCGGTCGATCGAAGTAGTGGAGAGCCCTCCCGCCTGGATGTGCTTGCAGTGCAGGGGGGCGAAGCTGCTCTGCGGCAAGCCGAGGTGCCCGATAATCGTCAAGGCGCAGGCTATGGCCAAACAGGGCGCCTCGATGGCGACCAACGAGATTGACGGGTCGTCTCCCCCGGGAGTCTTCGTCGGCAGGCTCGGCTACCCCAAGGTCTCCATCGGCCCCATGGTGCCGGCCCAGTTCGGGGACACCGCGATTCTCGACACCCCCGAGGACTGGCTCGGCAGGCCGATAGACCAGATAGTCGACTACCGGTTCTCCCTGGTTAGAGGGAACTCCAGGGCAGAGGTGGAGACGGCGGCGAACCCGGGCAGGCTCCTGACCACCCTTCAGGAGCTCGCGATGGCTGCCAAACCAGTCGACACGGAGCTCAGACTGACGAAACCGCCCAGGAAGATCCTGTCTCTCAGCGAGGACACCCAGCCCTTCGGGCCCTCGGCGCCGCTCGACCGGTTCAGCATTAGCAACCCGTCGGTGGACAGGAGAATCGAGACGGCGCACTACGACCGCGACCTGAAGGCGACGGACGCAGTCGAGGAGCTCTATTCGAAGGGGGTGCTGGTGACGAGGATTCAGAAGGCGTTCAGCCTGGGGATGTTCGGGAACGGCGCGAGGAGGAGGATCGTCCCCACGCGGTGGAGCATCACCGCTGTGGACAGCTCCATCAGCCTGAGCCTGCTGGAGAAGGTCAAGCACAACCCTACCATCGACGAGTTCCGAGTCTACGGCTTCAAGGTCTACGACAACCAGTACGTGGCGATACTTCTCCCCGAGCAATGGAGGTTCGAGTGGATCGAGGCGTGGTTCCCCAACACAACCTGGAACCAGTTCTCGAACTCTCCCTACATGATCGGGGACTATGAGGAATACTTCGGTAGGACGCGGTACGCCAGGGTCGGGGGCTGCTACTACTCGACCAGGCTGGCGGTCGCGGAGGCGCTCGAAAGGGAGGGCAGGCAGGCCGCCGCAGTCGTCCTGAGGGAGACCTACCCCGGATTCATCATGCCGCTGGGCGTCTGGAACATAAGGGAGTCCATCCGAAGGATGATGAAGGAGCCCTTCGAGAGGCACGAGACATTCCAAGGAGCGATGAACTCGGCCCTCTCCAAGCTCGTCATACCCAAGACGAAGTGGATGCGAGAGAGCGTGCTGATCTCAAGGGAACTGACACAGACCAAGATCACGAGTTACTGAAGTCGGTCAATGTTATAGAGCGCGTCCCTCGACCTCGCGTCATTGACCCGGCGTCTCTTCTGGGAGGACATGTACATGAAGACCTTCGACGCCAAAGTCGTTTCCGCGCATGGCGACAGGGTGGTCCTAGACCAGACGGCATTCAACCCCAGGGGCGGAGGGCTGGTCTCCGACCGGGGGACGGTCAACGGAGCGAACCTAGCAGAGGCGGTGAAGGAGGGGGAGGAGATCGTACATGTGATGGAGTCGCCCCCCGATTTCAAGCCCGGCGAAGCGGTCCACTGCGTCCTTGACTGGGAGAGGAGATACAGGATAATGAGGATGCACACAGCAGCCCACATACTGAGCGCTGTGGTGAACGGAGAGACCGGCGCGCTAATTACAGGGAACCAGATTGCCCCCGACGAATCGAGGGTGGACCTGAACCTCGACCAGTTCGACAGGGAGAAGCTGGCCCACTATATCGAGAGGGTCAACGAGGTCGTTCGACTCGCGGTGGATGTCAAGACTTTCTTCATGAAGAGGGAGGAGGCGCTGGCTACGCCGGGCTTGGTCAAGCTCGCCAACGCGATGCCGCCTTCCCTGGAGATGCTGAGGATCGTGCAGATAGGCGACGTCGACACGCAGGCGGACGGAGGAGTACACGTGAGGAACACCAGAGAGATAGGAAGGGTCACCGGCCTGAGGTCAGACAACAAGGGGAAGAACAACCGGCGCATCTACTTCACTGTGGACTGAAACCATCAGAGTGGGAGCCACTGCATAGAATGCGATATCTTGTTCTGGTTTCGCAGACGCCCTCTCACGAGAAAACGAGATTCAATTCGTGCTCGTCAGCCTGAAGTGTGAATCTGGGAAAGCGAGGAAGTGCAGCCTACCTCGGAAGAAGTGATGGAGATTAGTCTTTGGGGACTACCTTCGACGGGCTACCCAGACCGGCATCCTCTTTGCGGTGCAGTTGCCGCAGAAGGCCTTCATAGAACGTGTTTTTTCGTCGAAGATTGTAGTTGAATGCGACATGCAGACCTTTAGACCGCAATCGGAGCATGAAGTCACGGCGTGACCCTTGCAAACCGAGCATCTTGCCATTCACTTCACCCCCAATTTTCTCTTGTCCAACAGACACAGGTCCTGCCTCGTCGAGCCTTTCGATGTCGTCGGAGGGGCGAGCCATGCGGAGTTGGCGCAAAGAAAATAGAACTGGTCCCCGTTAATAAAGGCGCGCCCTAGAGTGGGAGTTTGTTTTCGCCTTCGAACCTGGCGAGCCCTTCGGTTCGAGCTTAAGAGCCGCGCTCTGAATAGACCAGCACATGAAGATGGATGTCGAAGTCTCCGCCGACTCTCTCGCGGACGTTTGCTTGTTGTCGAAGCGGGCCGAAGAGTATGGCTTCGATTGCCTGTGGGTCAACGAGACCAAGCACGATCCCTTCGTGCAGTTGGCCCTCGCGGTAGCGGAGACAAGGAGCATCAATGTCGGGACCTCGATCGCGCTCGCGTTCACCAGAAGCCCCACGACGCTCGCCTACGCGGCCTGGGACCTCCAGCGGCTCTCCTCGGGAAGGCTGATTCTGGGGCTGGGGAGCCAAGTGAAGGGCCACATCGAGAGGAGATTCGGCATGAAGTGGGAGCCCGCCGTTCCGAAGATGAGGGACGTCGTCCTGGCCATCAGGTCGGTCTGGGAGAGTTGGCAGACTGGAAGACCACTCGATTACAGGGGGACGCACTTCAAGCTGGACCTGATGACTCCGTTCTTCAGCCCGGGCCCAATTGAGAGTCCAAGGATTCCAATCTACATCGCAGGAGTCAACAGACTGATGTGCAGGCTGTCTGGAGAGCTGACAGACGGGCTCCACGTCCACCCTCTGCACACCGTCAGGTATCTCCGGGAGGTCGTCCACCCAGCCCTCGCGAGGGGGCTCGAGAAGGGCAAACGGAAGAAGAAGGATGTGAGCGTAGCCGCGTCGGTCTTCGCCGCGGTCGGAGACACCCAGGAAGAGATACGCAGTGTGAGGGAAGCCTACAGGGGGCAGATTGCGTTCTACGCCTCGACGAGGACATACCGAGGGTTGATGGAGCGGCAGGGATGGGGGGACGTCAGCGACAGGCTACACGGCCTCTCGGTGTTGGGGGAATGGGGCAAGATGGCAGGAGAGGTGACGGACGACATGCTGGACGAGTTCGTCGTGGAGGGCCTGTGGGACGAAATCGGGCAGGAACTGAAGAGCAGATATGATGGATTGGTGGACAGGGTGAGGCTGTATCTCCCGTTCGACGGAGCCGAGAGGTGGCGCGCCGCGCTGACCGGCTTCAGGGCTTGACGCTAACCTCTGCGGCGCGGGCTTCAGTGGAAGGACAGTCTGATAGCGGCTCCCGGTCGCCGCTTCTGGCAAGTTGACAGCACCAAATCGAGGCAATCTTTTATAGCGGAAACGAGCCGTTTTGAAGGAAGGACATGTCTGTGGAAGAGGTGGACGTCAGGGAGATACAGAAGCAGCTCTCGAAGGTGGTTGACCCGGAGATAGGGATGCCGATTGTCGAGATGAACCTGATCGACAAGCTGGACGTCAAGGACGGGAACGTGGACGTCGAGTACCACGCTACGACCCAGTTCTGTCCTCCGGTCTTTGCGCTCAAGATTTCACAGGACATACGCGACAGCCTGACCCAAGTGAAGGGAGTGAAGAACGTGAAAGTGGTGGTCACTGGACATTACTTTGCGGACGCAATCAACAGGCAAGTCAACAAGCCCACCGGCGACGATGCGCCCCACCCTGCCGAGCAGCCCCAGAATCAGTAGCTGCGACCAGAGCAAGCCAAACTGCTCTCCCTGAGGACTCGTCTCTGATGAAGCAAGGAATCCGGATGCACAGCGCATCATGAAGTGGAGGGACGACTAACCGTGCACATGGACGGCGCTGGAAGGGGTGCGTTTCTAACCGACTGAGAAGAGAGTGGGCGGACCCCTGAAGCGGCCCGGTCGCGGACCAGCCAGTCTAACATGTCTGCGTCTGCTCATCAGGCGCTACAAAGCACAAGGCGCAGTTGAACCGGGGAATCAATGAATCCTGACCATTAGCTCAAAGGACGTGTGCCGCACCAAGACCTTAAGTGGGCAGGGGCTCCCGAATCACCTAGTTGAAAGGCTCCGAAGAAGAGATGAAGACCTCGGTAGTGGCCATGATTCTCGACTCACGGCCTGAGGACGCGCTGGACCTGCTGAGCAAGTGGTATGGGATCGAGAGGCCGAGGCTTGGGGTCGGGGTCGTCGAAGGCCGAACAAAGAGAGTCGCAGCAGTCTACTCGCTCCGAAGGAAGGAGATACTCGCAGCGAAGAGAGAGTACCTCTACAACCCGTTCGTCATGATTCACGAATTCTACCACCACCTGAGGTCGAGAAGCGGGCGCCACAGGGGCACTGAAAAGGAGGCGGACAGGTTCGCGCTCGACTTCATAAGAGCCTACCAGAGGTTGGTCCTCGAGGGTTCACGCACCACCGAAGTGTGATAGGCCGTCGCCCGGAGATCTCGCTACAAGCCGACCGCCGACCAGATGTCTTCGTCATTCTCGAGCTCGATGAACCCGCACCTGTCGCATCTGGTCCCCTTGATTGTCACCGTCTTGGCCCCGCTCCCCACCTGGCCCTGGTACTCCACGAGCTGGCCGGCATGACACCTTTCGCAGATCAACTTCGAGAATCTGGCTTGTTCCTGTATTAATGTCAGTCGCAGAGCAAAGGTTTAGGGGATTCCGCGCGCAGGACGCAGGAGCGAACGTCTTGAAACGGATATCATTCAGCTCGCCGAACGCGCCGGCGGAGGAGTGCGTCTTCTGCAGGATACTGTCAAGAAAGGTGCCTGCGCACATCGTCTACGACGATGCCAAGTACTTCGCGTTCCTCGACGCTTTCCCCTTCTCCAGGGGTCACACGCTCGTCTGCCCGAAGGAGCACGGCGAGACCATCTGGGATATGAAGGAGACTGACATCGCTGGGCTCTTTCAGGTTGCCTCGAGGGTCTCCAAGGCAGTCGTAGCCGCGGTGGGCGCCGACGGGTTCCGGTTCGTACAGAACAACGGCGAGGCTGCTAACCAGGTTGTCGCCCACGTGCACGTCCACGTGATTCCGATCAAGCTGGAAGACAGGGAGAAGTTCACGGGCAGGAGGCACTTCTCACCCGAGGAGACGCAGGCTACCGCCCAGGCCATCAGGACTGAGATGGGGCGCAGCTAGGTTCGGCGTCAGTCCACGAAGACAGAGATGGAAGTGATGGCTGACGACGTGTCGTTGCCGGTTATCAGGTATATGGTGTAGACGCCGGCGCCACAGAGCTGGATGAAATTGTGCAGGGAGAAGGTAACGGTGACCAGGCTGGGGGTGAACGCCCACGTGTCGGCGTAGACGGTTGTCCCCTTGTCGAAGGTCTGATCTCTATCGTACGGAGGGAGGACGCCTCCCACCAGCAATCCCACTCCGTATTCGTGCGGGCCGTTGTTGAGCTGCGCCGGTGTTTCGGGAGAAGGAGTGCTGTCGTAGGCAATCCAGACGGCGTTGGGGGAGGGCCCCGCCTCCAGAGGGGCGCCTATCATCGTGACGTAGTAGGAACTGGAGACCGAGAAGTTGAGGTCGATGCAGTAGTTCTCGAAGTCCTCGACGAAGTAGACCCTGGTGCTGTCGTACGCCACCCCGACTGAGACTTGGTTGTGGAGACTTGACAGGATGTTGTATCTGTGCCCGTTGTTGCAACACTGGGAGTCGTTGTACATCATCGTATGCTCGAGGGACTTCAGGGCATCCTCGATGGACGCCAGGGAGGTGAAGTGCGGGAGCCTGGTGTAGCTGATGGCTACGTTCTCCTCGACCGCGCCCCTTCCTCCGAGAAGTGTGTACCGCATGTAAGGCTTGAAGCCCTGAGTGTCGTTGTGGCTGAAGTAGCCGTATCGGAGCATGGAGTCCGCGTGCTGTTGGGCGACGTCATTTTCGCTCAACGTGACTGCGCCCACGCTGTCATTGGCCCTGTCGCTGTTGACCAGGCCTAGGACGTAGACCGAGAGGACGCCGTAGTTTGACGGATAGGAGATGTTTGCAGCGCCGTTCTGGATCAGCGGCGAGTAGATCGTATAATTGAGACTGTCTGTTGAATCAGTCCCTGTAGTTCCGTCAAGGGACGACGCCAACCGGGAGATCAGGTCCGAGCCGTCCTTCATGAGCGCGGGCACCCGTGGCACTGCCACAATGAAGGCCGCGGTCAGAACGAGCGCTGCGAGGAGGAGGGCCCCGGCCCCGTGGGACACGGTCGCAGACTCCGCCGCCGGCCCATCGCTGGGAACCGACTTCCGGCCTCTCTCATCCATCTTCATCTGTGGGTCGCCTAGACCTCCTCAGATATTTCAATCCCATAGAACGGGAATCTGGACCCCTGTTCAGAATTAGGTTCAAACAGACGGCTGGCACCTCGACCACCTTCCCGCACTCCAGGCAGGACAGTCCAGAACCCTTTGCTGCGTGGCCGAATCAGCCATAGGGTCGTGCCCGGTCAGCAGCAGCTTGTCAAGGTCGCAGGGACTGTTGCGCGCGAGTGAAGTGGCTGTGGCCTCATAGGGCCACGGCCATCTCCTGTTCTTTCGAATGTGTCTGGGAATCTATGCACTCAGGTCTTCCTGTTGGCGCTGACTGAGGACGCCCGCGGGGATTTCTGGGAAGCTCTCCACCATCCTCTGTTCCGCGACCGCGGCAGCCTCCTCCATCACCTTCTGTGCGTCCTCGTTCGCTGCGTCGAAGTTGAGGGAGATCCCGCTTGTGGCGCTTGCGTCGACGAGGACACTGCTGAGCAGCCCTGAGATCTCTCCGATTTCCCTGTCTGCCTCCGGAAGCGCCGTCTTCAGGCTGTCCTTCATGCCCCTGATGACCGCGACGGCCGGTGCGAGCGTCGTGGCGATCTCGCCGAGGTCAGTGATAGTTCCTAGCCTTAGCGAAATCTGTTCCAGCGCGAGCTGGGCCTGCGTCACCATCTTGCCCATCTTCCTGACTTCAGTCAGCTCGTTGGCGTAAACCGCTGCGTGCTGCGTGTCATGCTTTGCAAGTGATGTGACCACGCCCTTGAAGATGGTGGAATCGCGTTGCCTGATCCTGTCGACCGCGCTGTCGAGCTGCGAAATCAACACGCGGATCTGCCTGTTTGCCTGCTCTATCTGTGATTTCAGCGGCTTCGGGGTGCGCACCGTGCCGCGGAACCTGTCCATCAGGCCCGGACCCTGCTGATTACTCTTCTCCCACTTCTCTGCAAAACTCATGCCAGGCCGAGAGTGGCCTGAGGTTTCTATATCCCTCGGGCTCTAATCCAGATGCCAGTTTGAACAAAATTAGTTGACGCCGGGGAAGATGGCGTGCTCAAGTGTCGGTGGACAGGGCTAAGCTAGCTCAGAGACAATCCTCAGACTGAAATAGATTGTCCGCGGACAAGGTGAGGCCTTGATTCTTCAGAATGGTCTGGCCTACCTGACGTCCGAGGAGATGGGGGAGGCTGATCGGGAAGCCGTCAATGGATTCGGAATCGACGTCCTTTCGCTGATGGAGAACGCGGGTACGGCAGTCGCCGCTCTCGCAAGAGTTCTTCTGGGGGGAAGCGTAGCCGAGAGGAGGATAGGCGTGCTCGTGGGGAAGGGTAACAATGGAGGAGACGGTCTCGTGGCAGCGAGGCACTTACACAACTGGAGAGCCGATGTCAGGGTAGTGTTGAGTGACAGGGAGTCACTCGGTCAAGTCCCGTCAAGGCAGTTGACGGCCGTCGAGAAGGCAGGTGTGCCAATCCACGGCACAGGAGGAGCGCTTGCCGATTGCAACCTCTTGATCGATTCATTGTTGGGGTACAACTCGAAAGGCAGCCCGCGAGGGCCGGTCCGCGACGTGATCCTGAATGCCAACGCCTCTGGAGTCCCCATACTCGCGGTCGACATCCCGTCCGGCCTCGACGCAACGACCGGAGAGCCCAATGACCCGTGCGCGAAAGCGAGGGCCACGCTTACCCTTGGGTTCCCGAAGACTGGTTTTCTCAACCCAAGGTGCAGACCGTATGTAGGCCGACTGTATCTCGGGGACGTCTCTTTGCCGGTCGAGGTCTACAAGAAGCATTCTCAGAGCGCGACGCTCTTCGAGAAGGAATCAATCGTCAGAATCTGGTGAAGCCCTCAGGGACACCAGCGCTGCGAGTTCTGCGCTTCGTAGAAGACCCTGATGCACGCTTAAAGCCCGCGTCATGGACGAGTGGGCGAATTGATGAGGAGGGAGCCCATCCGGGATGAAATGAAGTGTCCTAAGTGTGGCAGGCTGGAATTGAAAGAGACCGGAGAAGGTGTGAGATGCAGGATATGTGGCTATACCCTCTCTCCGGGCGAGGGAGACAAGTTCAGACTCTTCCAGCTCCTCAAGGATGAAGCGAAGAGGAACAAGTGAGGACACTGCCGGAGCAGGCAATTGGAGGGAACGGATGGGGACCCCATGCAAATCCTGACCAAAATGGAAGATTCAGACGACAAATGAGTAAGACCGTCCTGGTGGTGCAGCAAACGCAGCAGAATCCGGTTCCCGCAATCGTTTAATTGCGCAGACCGAATCCTGGGCCGAAATGTCAGTGAGGGTCAGCCCGATTTCGCGCTTTGTGTCGCTGTTGATAATCGCGATTGGAGTCTTCACCCTGCTAGGCGGATTTGCGACAGGGATCCTCGAAGACAGCATAGCAGGGATCGCGATCATCATCCTTGGAATCATTCTCCACGGTCTGCTGTACAGGTTCGGCAGGAAAGTCCAGCGGCCAGTGAGAGACAGGCCTCAAAGTCGGGAATCCAATCCTGCTAGGCTCCTAGACGGAGAGAAGGGCAAGTCAGCGGCTGGCGCAACACCGAGGACTTCCTCAACGTCATTGGCGATTGTCCGTTTATAGGGGCACCTGGGAGCGGGGCAGGACGGACGGTGTTCGACGAGTACAAGGGAATCCCGAGCCAGGCCAAACTCCTGGTCTACCTCAGTTTCCTCCCTGGCTTGGTCGTCGGCTTTATCTACACGGACCTCTCGTATTTCCTCACTAAGGTCCAAGGGTTCTCCGACTTTTGGATGGGCGCCACAATCTTCGCCATGGGAGGGACCTTGGTGGCGACAAGCATCCCACTGGGAATCCTCGCTGACAGATACGGCAAGAGGAGCATGCTGTTCCTTGGGAACGTGCTGGCTGGCGCGAGCCTAATCGGGTTCGCACTCACGACGAACGTTCTGCTCGTAGTCATGATCGCGGCGCTCGAGGGCCTCGGCGAGGCGGCCTTCGCAGTCTCGTTCAACGCTCTTCTCGCTGACAGCGCAGGAGACGCGAAGAGGACACCGGCCTTCTCCCTCGGCGCCTTTCTGGGATGGATATCTGGGGCAATCGGCGCATTCGCGATATCGTCGGTCCTGCTGATCGAGAGGCTGGGCGTCAGCGCAGCGCAGGCCCACACCATCCTGTACGTGATAGTTGGGCTACTTGGGCTCTCCGTGTCGCCGCTGGTCCTAAGGGTCCATGAGACGAAGACAGTTCGGCGCAAGAACCTCTTGCCACGGGATCCGAGGACTGTGAAGACGTTGACCCGGTATGCGACCTACAGCGTCGCAATCGCACTCGGAGCGGGCCTCTTTGTCCCCCTGATGACGAGGTGGTTCTCTGCGGCCTACAACGTCAGCGACGCGGTGAGCGGACCAGTCCTCGCGGCGTCGAGCCTACTGACCGCCGGCGCCGTGCTCCTTGTGCCAAGGCTTGCGAGAAGGCTCGGACTGGTGAAGGCAATCGTGGTTTCACAGGCCTTCTCGACGGTCTTCATGGTCGCAGTTCCCTGGTCGCCGACCTTCGCGGTGGCAGGCCTCATCTACACAATCAGGGTCGTCCTCATGAACCTCTCCAATCCATTGGGCCAGTCGCTCCTGATGGGGCTGGTCCCGAGGGAAGACAGGGCCGCGGCTTCTGGCATAACGGCATCGCTTTGGAGGCTTCCAAATTCGTTCAGCTCGGTCATAGGCGCAACCCTCATCGGAGCGGGGTTTCTGGCGCTGCCCTTCTACATCGCCACAATCCTCTACGTCTTTTCGATCACGGCATTTTGGTTCCTCTTCAAGGACGCGAGGCTGCCCGAGGAGGCGGTCTTGCCTGCTCAGGTCCTGACCCAGTCGTCGAGCCTTGATGGCTCTGAAGAGATACGCTGAAGGTCCGACACGCGCACGCCGACGAGTCTGAACGCCCGCCCCGGCGCCTCGAATTCATCAAGAAGCGTTCCCACGACCTCGCGGAGAGCTTCTTCGCTGTCAGTGTGGCTGAGGAGCGTCTTTTCCCGAGTGTGAGTCTCGAAGCCCTGGAACCTGATTTTGATGCCAGCAACCTTGTAGGCGAGCCTTGCGTCCTTCACCCTCCGCACGAGCTCCGAAGTAGCGTCCGCAGCCTCCTGCTTTACCGTCGGAAAATCGCTGACATCGTCCTTGAAGGTCCTCTCGACGCTGAGGGACTTCGGCATCTCCTGCTGCCTCACCTCAACGCTCTCCTCTCCGTGTACCAGCCCCCAGAGCCAGACCCCGTTCTTGCCGAACCAGGAAAGGAGCTGCTTCCCGTCGAGCTTCTGGAGTTCCCCTATCGTCTGGATACCCTTCCCCTTCAGGAACTCCTGAGTCTTAGGCCCTACTCCTGGCACAACGCCGACCGCGAATGGAGCCAGATAGGCTGCAATGCCATCAAACGGGACGACCGTCAGGCCGTCTGGCTTGTTCCTGTCCGAAGCAATCTTCGCAGCAGACTTGTTGGGAGCCACGCCGACCGAGCACGTGAGTCCGTGCAAATCCTTGACTGCCCCCTTGATCTCCAGAGCGACCCGCTTCGCCGAATCAGCGTCCGGCGCCTTGCTCGAGACATCTAGGAAGGCCTCGTCGATGCTCGCCTGCTCGAACCTGTCGGCGAAGGCCTTCAGGGTCGCCATGACCTCCTCTGACACGCACTCATAGAGATCCCAGTTGGGCCTCAGGTAGGTGGCATTCGGGCAGAGCCTGTACGCCTGGGAGATCGGCATCCCGGACCTCAGACCGAACTCCCTCGCTTCGTATGAACACGCTACTACGACGCCTCTGCCCCTTCCCCCCTCGGGGTCGGCGCCTACGACCACGGGAAGGCCCCTCAGCTTCGGGTCCTCCCTGACCTCGGCCGAAACATAGAACGCGTCCAGGTCGACGTGGAGAATAGACCTTCGCTCGTTCGACATGAGTTAGCTAGGCCTCGAAGAGCGTCCGCTGCTCGCTGCCCTGGGTCTCCAGTCGAGTTCCATCAGGCCTAGCAACCTGCGAAACTCGTTGCCCGACTCCGGGCCGAATCCGGCGAAGTGACTATTGAAAAAGACGTAGCCAGATTCTAACTTCCCAGATGTCTCCTGGACGACGGAGGTCCAGCGCTTCATGTCCTCGGACCGGTCATTCTGGATGCCTTTGAACTCGGTCAGCTCTCTGTCGCCGACCATCCTGAGGTAGATGAAGTCGGCGGTCACTTCCGGCGGGGTCTCCAGGTACTG
Source organism: Nitrososphaerales archaeon (assembly GCA_050011715.1). Taxonomy (GTDB): domain Archaea; phylum Thermoproteota; class Nitrososphaeria; order Nitrososphaerales; family Gagatemarchaeaceae; genus UBA183. Next base: position 28,938 of record JBEKIO010000010.1, read on the forward strand.
GTCGAGGGACCAGGCCATGGCGATGTTGTTCCCCCTCAGGAGGGCGTAGACCTCGGGAGTGAACCAGGACTTGTGCCTGAATTCAATCGCGCGCCTGAACTCTGGGCTCAGCTTGGAGACAAATTCCTTCATGACCTCCATGTGCGATTCGAGCTTGACCGAGGGAGGGAGCTGTATCGCGATCGGGCCGAGCTTCTCCTTGAGCTTGCTGACGACGCTGTAGAAGTAGAGCAGGGTCGAGCCTGAGTCCTTCAGCTTGTTCTCGTGGGTGATACTCTTTGGGAGCTTGGGCGAGAAGAGGAAGCCTTCCGGGGTGCTGCTCCTCCACTGGTTGATCATCGAGGCGCTTGGAATTCGGTAGAAGCTGGAATCGACCTCGACGCAGTCGAAGACCTTTGAGTAGAACTTGAGGTACTCGTTGGGTGCCAACTCCCTAGGGTAGAAGGGCCCTAGCCAGTCCTTGTAGGACCAGCCGCTGCAACCGACCCTCAGCTCATTCAGGTCCAATGGACGGGAAACCGCCCCCAAAGTCGATAAACGTTGTCAATCCTTATATCAATGCCGGCGGGTCGATGCATTGAAGAGTCTTGTCTCAAGGCAACCCAGACATCAGGCAGCAGGTCGAGGCCAACAGGGGCGCCATGAAGAAGCTGGAGCTCCTAATACCGGGTCTCAGAGGCTACCGCACGAAGGAGGACATCAGGGTATCAGATGAACTCCTGAGGAACCAGGTCGCAGACAGGCTGGACAAGGTGAAGGCAAACCTAGAGCAGTTGAGGAAGCAGATGGCCACAGGCAGCGACTTCACGGACCTGACAGCGGTCGGCTCTCTGATTTCACAGGTGCAGACTCTCAGCGGAGAAATCAGACACGTGGCTCAGGGATACGCCGGGTGGGTCGCGCCGATAACAATCAACGAGGACAAGCTGAACAAGCTCTACGAATACGACTACGCATTCGTGACCGCAGTCTTCCAGCTCGACGAGACGACGGCCGGGGAGAACCTGAGCTACGACAGCACGGCGCCGGGTTCGATTCAGATGTCGCTGGGGCAGCTTTCGAAGTCATTGGCTGACGTGAAACAGAAGTGGTCTGTGAGGATGGAGACGATCGAGGGGATTGCCCTCCAATAGAGAGAGGCGCGAGTGAAACTTGTTCGGAAAGAAATCGGACGCAGTCCCGGCAACGGGCGGCAGCGTCTTTGGCTCCACTACTATTGCGTGGGACGACCAGTACAAGCAGGGTAGCGTCCTGTGGAAGGTGCCGAGGAATATTAGGCTCAACGACAACATCGTCGTCAGGGAAGACGAGATCGCGGTCTTCTACAGGGACGGAAAGGTGCTCACCTACTTCGACCAGCCCAACAGGTACGCGCTGACCGACTTCAACGCCCCGGTGGTTGGGAAGCTCCTGAAGTTCTTCCAAGGCGTCGTGCAGGAGGCCGAGGTCTTCTACGTCCCGAAGAGGTACCTGGACGGCAAGTTCGGGAGCACTCAGCCGTACCAGTTCACCGATCCGACCTTCGGCATCGTCAGCCTGAGGGTCTTCGGGGAGTACAGATGGAAGATCTCCTCACCTGAGCTCTTCATCAACCAGTTCGTGGGAACGTTCAGCGCGGAGTCGTCCGACGACGTGGAAGGGAGGATAAAGGAGCAGATAGTGATCCTCGTTTACAGCGCCCTCGGCAAGATGAAGGCGCAGGGACTCAAGGTCACTGACTTGGCCGCGAACCTGCCCAACATCGAGCAGATGGTCCTCGCGCAGGGGGCGGACAACTTGGGACAGTACGGTATGGAGATTAACAAGATCTCCGGGCTCACGATCAGCCTCCCCGACGAAGTCCAGAAGGCGATAGAAACCCGGTCAGAGATGCAGGTCCTCGGAGTAAACTACATGCAGTACCAGACCGGCAAGGCGATCGACGACGCCGCCAAGAACCCTTCGGGGGGAGCGGGTGTCTTTGCTGGCCTCGGTGCCGGCATCGGGGCCGGATCCGCAATCGGAGGCCAGATGGCTCAGGGGATGACCCAGAGACAGATGAAGAGTTGCCCCAACTGCGCTTCGATGATACCGGTGAATGTGAAGTTCTGCCCGAGCTGCGGAGCGACCCAGGTGGTCGCACAGGCGCCTCCGGCGCCTGCGGGCGCCGCGAAGTTCTGCCCGAATTGCGGAACCGCGGCCGTGGGGGACGCAAAATTCTGCAACAACTGCGGCAAGCAGCTGTAGACCGAACGCCATATTCCGTCTGAAGTGCAGGGCTCAGCTCCCTGACGACGCAGGTTTCTGCCTCAGATGCCGGAGTCCCAGAGTAATCAACAGCATTGGGCTCTGAGACACAGTCGGAAGACACGGTTCTCAACCCAGAAATACGTACGTCGTCCCACACTCTGCCATGGCTACGAGCAAGCAGGGAGTCCCCGTGACAATACCTCCAGAGGTCTGGCAGCACCTGATGGAGGTGAGGGCGCAGCTGGACTCGCAGTGTCCGGGCGCCCCTACGCCGATCGAGGAGATGCTGAGAGAGGTGGTCGACCACTACAAGCACTGCAGCAAGGCCATGGAAGAGGCGGACGACTTTTGCAAGAGGGCGCAGGCCTGGAAGAAGGGCGCGTGAGCAAGGACAAATAGTGGCTGGACTCTCCGGGCCTGGAATTGCCTAGCATCGACGTTGGCGGAGTCGAACTGACGCTCAAAGTGAAGGGGAACAAGACCGAGCTGACCATGGTCCACTCCAGCGTTCCGGCAGAGCAGGCGAAGGAATACGCACAGGGATGGAAGGACTACTACTGGGAGCCGCTGAAGGAATACTTCAGGAAAGACAAGTAGAAGGGCCTCATGTCAGCTTCTTGAACTCGAAGTCGCATTTCACGCAACGCCGCATTCCGGGGGTGTCGGTAATCACCTGCTTGGTTCCGCATCTTGGACACTCTACGGTGGCATGGGTCGACTTGATCGAGTCGGAGTGCTGTGAGCGGACCTTCTCAATCGCGTCCCCGTAGCTGCTCCTCTTGAAGCCTGGGCTCATGCCGGCAAGGATGACTGCAAGGGCCAGGACAAAAGCTTGTCCTAGGTGGCTTCTTCAAGCGTGAAGGTGAAACGGGCTCCAGCGAACTCGCCCGTGCTGACCCTCTCCCAGGTGACCTTGTAGGTCTTGGTCACGTTTGCACCTATGATGCTGATCTTGGTTGGTACCTCCGAGAAGAGCTTCTCGACCTTAGCTGGGTCCTTCGTGAAGATTAGGCTCCGCCTGCGCTTCATCAGATACTTTACAGCCACGTTCTGGTGGGCGTGCCCCTCGACGGGGATTTTCTCGGTACCGGTGTCGATTGTGAACGCTCGCTTTGCCAACCGCAGTCAGTCAGGTGTTGGGGATGATGGTAAATAGCTTCGCTGTCAAATTACTTGCAGGATTTGCTCGAAGTGCGCTGAACAGGCCCGGTGCAGGCGCTAGGAGCGCTTGATGTTGGTGATGAGTAGCCTGAACTGGAGAGTCTTTCCTGCCATCGGATGCCTGCCGACCTTCCCGTAGGCCTTCTCAGGGGGGAGCGTGACCTCCTTGGTCTCGTTCACCTTCATCCCGACAAGGGCTTCTTCGAAGCCGCTGATGACCTGGTGCGCGCCGAGTACCACCTGCAGCGGTTTGTAGTCGCGGGCAGGGCTGAAGAGTCCAGCCTTCACAGCCTCGGCCTTCATGCTGGTGTCGAAGACCTTTCCTCCTGGGAATTTCCCGAGGTAGTGGACCGAGATTGTGTCGCCCTTCTGCGCTAGGATGTCGCTCAACGAGCTGGCACTGACAAGAAGTCCGTCTTTAACGATTGTGCATTGAACAAAGCCGCCCCTCGCTGTTTCCGTCTGTTCATTCGAGCCTCGTGCGATTCTCCTTCCGCGCTCCGCTCAGGCTTCGAGTCCGAGTCAGGTCTTGATCTCTTTACCGTCCGAATTCGGTGTCAAGCATGAGGCTCCACACCTACCTTCGTTCGGTGAAGGGTTCTCGACCCTCCTGAATTCTCTGCCCTCCTTAAGCGCGGCCGTCGAGCCGCACCTGACTCTCCTGAACACGAGGCCGGGCCTCGAACCAAAGGGCAACCCGGAATATTCCCGGTTTCGCGCGTGACCGGTATCGATTCGGTTTGCCTCTCTTGTTCGCGACTCCGCCAACAGCGAGAGAGCTGATCCGATGCTTTCGCACGGAGTTGTTATTCTGGCTTGACTCCACTTGCTGACAAAGAGAAGACTTTCTGTTCACATTCGTATCATATAGCCCGAAGCTGCGCTCGGGTTTGCCATGCGATGATAGGCGCGGGACAGTCGAAAACCAATGACCCCGGGCTGTAATCTTGTGGGGCCGAGGAAAGAAATCCGGCACTGACAGCCGGGATGGTGTGGTGGAATCCTCAGTCCATCGTTCGATGAAGGCGATCATCAGGGCCGAACTCGAGCTTCAACGGTACGCTGTCATGGAAGAACCTCTTCTCCCTCCCGGCCGGAAGGCGTCCTGGAAGTCGTACAGGCCCGACCTGCTTGGATACAGGTCGGAAAGAGGAATGGAGGAATTGGTCCTGGTCGAATGCGAAACGAAGCCGAGCATGACGAGATTCCACTCGAAGAACTATTCCAGCGTCTGGTTCCAGCCTTACCTCTTCAGCACAGGCTCGGTAAGGAGGATTCTCGTTGTGCCTCAAGGAAGGCTCCGGGCGGTGGACATGAGGCTCCGCCGCAATTGGGAGATTTGGATTCTTGGGGCGACAGGTCCCTTGGAGAAGATCGGAACCACTGGTGAGGCCTAGGCGCTACAGGCGGGGGACCCTCGGTTCGGAAGCCTGACCTTGACTCTTGAGTAGAGGAGAAGCGATTGTCGATTCGGAGAACGAAGGCCTATATACTCGCCAAGGCTATTGTCAAACAACTCGCACGGCCAGGAAAAGGTTGGATTCGCGGAGAAGAAGAGGCGCCTGGGAAAGCCTTGGTGCCTGGTACCAGTCCGCGAGCGGGATGGTGGCGCGTAGAGACGGGGAGACCCGGACTTCACGAAAGCCAAACCGAGGGCAAACCGGGGCGACGGCAATGGAGGAACGCTACGGAGCCGTCGTCGGAGGAAAGCCACATCCCTCCTGAAAGCCGGGCGAGTCAACCTAATATCACCAGCGCGCGCTAGGGCGGGGAGTTGAGCCGTTCTCTTTTCCGTGACAGGGCCGAGGCCGGAAGGAGACTGGGTGCGGCTCTGATAGGATTGAAGGGCAAGGACCTAGTCATACTCGCGATACCGAGGGGAGGGGTAGTGGTCGCCAGCGAGGTCGCAAGGGCGCTCGGCGCGCCGCTGGACATCGTGGTCACACGGAAGATCGAAGCACCCGGCGAACCCGAGTATGCGCTCGGGGCAGTCACCCAGGAGGGCGACGTCACAATGGACAGGCAGGCGGCGGAATCGTTGGGAGCGAGTAAGGAGTACTTGGACTCGCAGGTCAAGAAGAAGAGGGAGGAGGTCAATGAGAGGATGAAGAAGTTCAGGGGGGATGCCCCATACCCGGACCTAGAGGGGAAGGTGGTGGTCATAGTCGACGACGGGATAGCGACCGGGAGCTCGGTGGGAGCAGCCGTGATGTCTGTCAAGAAGAGAAGACCGAAGGAGATCGTGGTGGCCGTTCCCGTGGCTCCGAAGGACGCTGTGGAGACCCTGACGGGCGACGGATACCACGTGGTCTGCCTGGAGACGCCCGGCCCCTTCCTGGCCATCGGGGAGTTCTACGGGATTTTCGACCAGGTCGATGACGATGAAGTCAAGTTGATTCTGGACAGGAGTCGGTCCACACGAACCTAACCTCTGGGCCTCTTTAATACCACAACCTTCGCTGGGTTAACCAGTTGGACGTTAGGAGGTTCAGGGCAGACCTCTACGAGCTGGCGACGAGGGCGTGTCGCGAAGATGATCAGGCAGTCCGTTCCCAGGTCTTCGGAATTGCCGACATTCTCGTGGAACTATACAGGAAGAACTTCGTCAAGATCAACCACTCTGCGTTGGAGCTGGTCTGCGCCAGAGGCCTGGCCAAGCGGGGTTACCACGTCATGGTCGAACACAAACTGGACAGGACCTTGGTCTGCGACGTCATGGGCACGAGAGGGGATGGCATCCTCATCGTCGAGATAGAGACCGGGTTCATCCCGCCCGAAGCCGCACTCGAGCCATCAATGTATGCCCGCGGAAGAATAGCGAGCAAGATCGCAAGGTACAGCCGTTTCGCCGGGAAGTTCGCGCTGGGCACCACGCCGTCGTACGTGCTTGACATCCCTCCCTTCTTCGCGAGGCCACTTCGAGAGAGGACGAGCGAAGAGGCGGCTGAGATCAAGGCGCTCACTGACGTCCATTACAAGAAGCCCCCGGTCACGCTAGACGAACTGATGCGCGCCCGGCTCCATTCAGTCTTCGTCGTGGACGTTGACTCCGCGACCACCCGAGAGATTGACCCCGAGACTTACCTTGAAACCGCCACCGCCTTCGTCGAAAACAGTCACCCTGACCAAGGATTACATCGGAGCCGACACTCAATTGGGCCCGGGTTCATATTCGGAGAAGCCGCAGCCCGAGGACCTGGCTGGTGAGACGAGCCTTTTGATATCTGGAACCCTCGCCGGAAAGGGATCACTTGCCGAAGCACTCTTCAGAGTCGGTGCTCTGAGGTTCGGAAAGTTCACGCTGACTAGCGGTAGGCAGAGCTCCTACTACCTAGACCTGAGGGTGATCCCCAGCTATCCTGAGGTCTACGCGCTCACTATAGAAGCGTACAGGGAAATGGCAGAGAAGATCGGAGAGAAGAACTTCGACGTTATCGCAGGGGTCGCGACGGCGGGCGTCACCATCTCCTCGCCGCTCGCATTTCTGATGAGGAAGCCGATGGTCTATGTGAGGAAGGAGGAGAAGGGGCACGGGCTCGGCAGGCAGGTCGAGGGTGCTACCCGGCCCGGCCAGAAGGCCCTAGTCATCGATGACCTAGTCACCACTGGAGGCAGCATCATCTCCGCGGTCGAAGCCCTAAGGAAGACAGGCTGTGTTGTGAAGGAGACTGCGGTCCTCGTCGACCGTCTCGAGGGCGGGAAGGCGAACTTGGTAGGGGCAGGCGTGAGGCTGAACGCCTATGCTCAGGTCACCGAACTGATCGAGGCTCTATATCAGGGCAAGATGATGACGAAAGGAGATTACGAGACCGTGGTGAAGCAGATCAAGGGGAGGACCGCGTGAGCGAAGATTCGGTCAGGGTGCAAATGGGTAGTTTGCAGCTTGCAAACCCCACTCTATTGGCATCGGGCATCTACGGCAGTTCGCTCTTGAGGGTCATGGAAGCCCTGAAATTCGGGGCAGGAGGCGCGGTGACGAAGTCGATCGGACCAGTAGCCAGGGAGGGATACAAAGAACCGACGCTGGTCGAGGTGGAGGGAGGGTGGGTCAACGCCGCCGGGCTCCCCAACCCGGGCGCGGAGAGGTTCTCAGAAGAGCTGGGCTCCATCCGGGGGAAGAGATTGCCGATCTTCGTGTCGATATTCGGCGGGGACGAAAAGGAGTTCGCGCACGTCGTGAGGATTCTGGATGTCAACGAATTCATCGCATTCGAGCTGAACTTGAGCTGTCCACACGTGGCAGGCGTCGGCACCGAGGTCGGACACGACCCGGAGTTGGTGAGCCGGGTCGTGAGTTCCGTGAAGTCGAAGACCGAGAAGCCCGTGTTCGTGAAGCTCTCGCCCAACACGGAAAAGCTGGTCGAGGTCGCGCAGGCCGCGGTGGACTCGGGCGCAGACGGACTGACCGCAATCAATACTGTGAAGGCGATGCCGATTGATATCGAATCTGGCAAGCCGTCTCTGTCGAACGGATACGGGGGCCTCTCGGGCGGAGCGATAAGGCCGGTCGCTTTGAGATGCGTCTACGAGCTAAGGGAGTGGTTCGACATCCCGATCATGGGCTGTGGAGGTGTTTCAACTTGGGAACACGCCGTCGAGTTCTTCCTCGCAGGAGCTGACGCAGTCCAGGTGGGGAGCGCAACGATCAAGAAGTTTGCGATATTCAACGACATCACCTTCGGCGTGATATCGTATCTAGAAAGGAAGGGGTTCTCCAACCTGAAGGATATCGTCGGCGCGGCCCACAACAAGGGCGGACTCGCGGCGGTCGCGCGCAGGGTGAGTCCTTGACAGGCTTTAGAGAATCAATACTGAAATCGGCAGCCAAGAACAAGAGCAGGGTCGTCCTGGCCCTCGACCTCTCGGGACCATACGACAGAAGGCTCGGCCGAGCTGAAGAGGTGCTCGAGGACACCAGGCATGGGATCGCGGCGGTGAAGGTGAACCATCACCTACTCCTTCCGTTCGGCCTGCAAGGACTTCAAGGCGTCATCGGCCTTTGCAGGAAGGAAGGACTTCCCCTGATTGCGGACCTAAAAATCAACGACATCGAGTCGACCAACCTGAACATCGTCGACTCGCTCTTTGACTTCGGGTTCAGCGCCGTCATCGCGAATCCCTTCGTGGGGAGAGAGGAGGGGCTCGGGAAGGTGATCGAAAGGGTCCACTCTCTTGGAGGCGGGATACTCTTCCTGGTCTATATGAGCCACAGAGGGGCGGAGGAAGGATACGCGCTGCGCCTCGAGGGAGGCGAGCCCCTCTACAGAGTCTTCGCCAAGCGGGCGAGGGATTGGAAGGCAGACGGGGTAGTCGTTTCTGCGAAGTCGGGCGACAAGATCGCCGAGACTAGGAGGGTCGTGGGGAAGGACTGTCTGATCTTCTCTCCGGGGGTAGGAGCGCAGGGAGGCGACGCCAGGAAGGGAGCGTCTTCAGAGGCAGACTTCCTGATCGTGGGACGGTCGATAACGGAATCGGCTAATCCCAGAAAGGCTCTTCGCGACCTCAAGGTCAGGTGAGAGGTCACACTGGGCTTATCGAACCGCCGACCACGCAGGGCCCCATGACTGAAGTGGAGCACTAATTCAAAACTAGCCTAACGACTGAATTGGAAGACTGCACGCAATCCTGCTGGAAGTCAGAGACATAGTCGCGTCTCTGAGCTAGGAGTCAAATTGTGAAAGGCCTGCACAAAAGTCACCTGAATCATCGATTCCCGTAGTAGTCCCAAATCCTTCGCTGCTGCCGCTTCAAGCATCGCACCTCGGCAGCAGAGAGCCGCGGGTCAGACGCCAGACTCCTCGGCCTTCGGAGCGCGAGAGGGAGTTCATCGTCGCAGGAATAACCGCCACCCGGGAATCCAGTGTCCTTGCGGACAATAATCGCTGCAAACCCTGGCCCACCATTCTTGCACTCGGCTCTGTCTATCTCCCCGATTGTCTGAGAGAGTTTGCGGCCTCGCGAAAGGTGATGCCTCTTCATCAGCTGCCCGTAAGTCACGACGGTGTGCCCACGCGCCGCCCTCAGAAGATCTGCCCGGATTCTCCTAAGACAAGTCGACAGAATACCTTCACAACGCCCACGCCGAGTCTGAGGCTTAAATCCCAAACGGCGCAATCGTGGTGTTGAACAAAGCGCTCCGCCAGTCTCATGCTGCCACTACAATCAAGCTTTATCCCTCATGCAGGCCTACGGAAGGCCGGGTCAACCGTCTAAGACTCTAGGTTCTTCGCGACCCTGAATTGGTCCCCCATGATTGACCTCATGTTGAGGAGACCGAGGGGCTTGCCTGTGTCGGTCACGAAGAGCGTCCTGATTCGATGCTTCGCCATCAGCTTGACGGCCTCCGCAAGCGGTGCATCCGCGCTAATCGAAATGAGGGGCGAAGACATGATCTTTCTGACAGGGATGCTGGACGGGAGGAGGTCGTCGGCGGCGATGCGGTTCAGAATGTCTCGCTCGGTCAGGATGCCCTTCGCCTCGCCATTGATCAGTACCAGTATGTTACCGGCGCCTCTTTCTCTCATCTTCTGAGCAGCCTTCAGCACAGATTCGTTCGCGTCAATGGCGAGGGAATCGGTCTTCACGAAGTTCCGCACTGTGGCCGCTTTGGGTTCCGAGGCCTCGAGCCAGAAGGTCAGAGAGTAGTGACAGTTCGGGCACTCGTCGGGAGTCACTTCACCTTCGAACATGTGACCGCAGCGATAGCACTCCCACTTGGTCATGATAGGGCAACGGCAGTTTCGTAGTATATTAACAGAGTGTGGTGTCGAACCACTCTGTCATCCGTTTCTGATGGAACCAGTTCCTATGAACTCGCGTCGGGCCTAGGAGCGAGTGCAATCAGCGTCCGCGCCTTCTGCTGGCACTGAGCCGCTGTGTCCGCATAGTACTTCCAGGCCGTGTAGCTCTCCTCGACCTTCGCGAGGAGTAGGAGGATGTCTGCGGCCTGAAGATATCGTGAAATCGCGGTCTCCGTTCTCCCGTTCTTTTCATCCGCCGCGGCGTCCGCCACCAGCTGGCTGGCATACCAGCGGAGCTTCTGGGCCCGCGACATCGGCGGGTTGGGGGGTGCTTGCATCGGCTCCGAGAAGGCTGAAACCCGCAAAAGACCCGTAGGTCGTATTTCGTAGACGAAACTGGTAATTCAGAAGTCAGCCGAACTGAATTGGGTCCGACGGAGAGCTTCAACAGGGAGAAGGCGAGGGCAGGCGGAACCCCTTCGCGAGCTTCGCCTTGAGCTCTGAAGCGGCCGAGATGACCTGATCTTGGGTGTACTTGTCCGGGTCGAGTTCCAGACAGAGAAAAACATCCGACCGCGACACCTTGTCGAGCAGTCCCTGAAGGCTCGCTGTTCCCTCTCCAGGGATTAGGTGGTCGTCGGTCGCGCCAGCGGTGTCGCTCAGGTGGATTTCTGCAAGCTTTGAGCCGACCCGTTCGGCGAGGGCCAACGGATCGTGCCCGCTGACGTGTGCGTGGCCTGTGTCGAGGGTGAAGCGCGACCCCTCTACCTGTGCCAGCATCAGTTCCAGCGATTCGATGGTGGAAGCCAAGGGGAACTGATACCTCGACTTGCTCTTGGCCTGGTTTTCGATGCAGATTGTCAGCCTTCCACTACTTTCCTTGACCAGCTCTCGCAGGATCGCAACCGAGTTCTCCACTGCTTGGGGGACGAGTGCCTTGTTCTGGACACTGCCTGGATGAAAAGTGATCATCGACGCGCGCAGCTGCTCGCCGAACTTCACAAAGTCTGTCAGTGTCCTCGCCACGGCGCCCTTCATGGGTTGGAAGGGGGTCGCAAGATTGAGGTCGGTGAATGGGGCGTGCAGTGTCAGGGTCATGTCATAGGTGGAGAGCGTCTCCTTGAGGCATTTCCTGTCGGTCCAATCATGGTAGGCGTGCGGGACCTCCCCCCAGAGCTCGATGAGTTCGAAGCCGGCGTCTCCGATGGCTCTGACCGCGGAATTCAAGTCAGTGTCGAGAAGGGACCAAGTGCTCACGCCAAGCTTCATTCGCTAAGACCTCCGTCCAAGGCAAAGCCGTTCCGGACCCGCGGTCGCCGTCACGATGTGGGAGAGCTCTGTGCCGACCGGAGCCTCTTCACAACTTCCTTCAGCATACCCAAAGCGAGTTCAGGTCGGGCCTTGATTAGCGAGGCAAAGGACCATGACGTGATTGCCCAGCACTTCGTGGGCTGGAGCGCTATGACGTCCGCAGACCTGGGCAGATCGTCGATAAGCGACATCTCGCCGAAGAACTGGCCCTTTGAGAGCGTGGCCAGCACCTTCCCCTTCTTCCGGACCTCCGCCTTCCCCTCGAGGATGAGGAAGAAGCCGACGCCTGTCGTGCCTTCGGCGACCATCATGTTTCCTGCCTTGTAGGAGATCTCCTTACCCTGCGCGAGGAGCCTCTTCTTGTCCTTCGCATTCAGACTACTGAAGAACGGGACAGAACCAATCATCGAACCCACATCAGGAGAGCTTGCCATTCATGTTCCAATCTGCAATATCTGATTTAAACCCACCGACGGTTCCGAGCCGAGTCTGTCGAGCGTCGACGACGCAAGCTTGAAGGTTCCGGGCCCCGTGAGCGGCTTTCGAGGTGGTGATTGCTGTTGAGAGAGAGCATCCTAGCGATGGGAGCTCAGAGCGATGAAGTTCACCGATCTCGTCTGATGCTTCGCTATGATCAACCGCATACGTGAGGTTGAGCTGAAGCTGAGTCTTCTGAGGAACTAGCGAAGCCTGGCTGCTCCGACTCTGTCTTTGATCAGCGGCCTGACCATGATCTTCTTCTCTGGCGCTAGAGACATTAGCGTCTTCTCGTAGGCAGACCACTTTACACCCAGCTTTTGGGCGACCATCATCTCTATCATCGTGGCGAAATCGTGTTCGTCTCTGTACGGTGCCCTGGGATCATTCCCCGGTTCGGCTTCGACCGGATGCATGTTTATCCGCCTCTCTGCCTCAAAGTTGATGTCGAAGGCTACGACTTCGTTGTCCGAGATGCCGTTCTTCTTGCAGAGTTCATACTCGATCATTTCGTGGAGGGCGACCAGGAAGACGTACCGCTGGTCCTTCATCTTGCTCACACGGATCTCGGCAGGTCTTCCGGGTATCCAGTCACCGACCGTTTCGTACCTCTGTTTTCTGTGAGGGACCTGCGCAATCAAGAAGTCGACTTTGCGGTTCCTACTCGTGACCAAGCTCCTCGGTCGGAGTTGGGGGCGTCCGGGCTTTGCTGACCTGCGCCCGAGGCGGACCGAGCTGCGCTTGGACGGACGGGAGAACATGATATTCGGGAAAACCCAGCTCGAAGCCTCCTAAGGGATAGACTGTCTAAAGACGGCCCCTCTTTGGTGAAGCAATTTTGAGCCCGTTGGGACGTCTGGAAACCGGGTTCGCGAGATGGTACCATCCCTGGCCTAATCTCCACAAAGCGACGAGAGCGGGGTCGCATGAGACGGGAGAGTGACTTCCAAGGGCCGGTCCGGACCGGCGTCAAACACCCCAGAATTCGCCCCCGAGAGGCCGTAGGGACCTGATTCCGGGTCCTTTCTGGCTGACGCGGATGACCATTCGGGTCGCGGATGTGGTGGGTCGGCCGCCTAGCGCGACTTGGACATGCCCCTTTCGTGCTTGAGTGCCGCGGAGTTGATGCAGTATCTCAACCCGGTCGGCTTTGGCCCATCGTCAAAGACGTGACCGAGGTGGGCGCCGCAGTTACTGCAGGTCACTTCAGTCCTCTTCATGCCGAAGCTGTAGTCTGATTCTTTTTTCACCTTGTCCTTGGACGTGGGCTGGTAGAAGCTGGGCCACCCCGTCCCTGAGTCGAACTTTGTGCCAGAATCGAAGAGCCCCGCACCGCAGACCGCACAGTGGTACGTCCCCTTGTCGTGAGAGTTCCAATACTTGCCTGTGAAGGCTCTCTCGGTGCCTCCCAAGAAGCAGACGTCGTACTGTTCTGACGTGAGCTGACTCTTGAGCTTCTCTTTCAGGGCTGCCTTTTCCTGATCGTTCACGAAATTATTCGGGCAATCCCTACAAATAAGTTTTCGAGTAGCCCGGAAGGTTCTGCCCAATCAATGGGTGATTTCTGAGGGTGTCCAGCGGCGGGTGATGAACTCAAGTACCCCGATTAGGCGATGAGTGTAGGGGGAGCTTCTATGAATTGGCCTTCTCGGTCGGCCGTGTCAAGACATTACGAAACCGGACACGAGGTGGCGGCCGACCTGTGGTTGTTGTTCCCGAGCCTTTCAGTAAGACTCGTCAGGAACACTGTCGGTCGTTCAGGACTGCCCTTGCCGTGTGGTGCCTGCCAGAAGATGATAAGCGAATGCCCCTTCATTACCAAATGCAGTACGAGTGGTCATAAAAGGAGGTATCATGTCGCTTGCGCCTTGAGAATAGGGTTAGTATTGAGTTCCCCACCGCTTAACAGCCTCAGGCCATCTCAATGGCGTTCTTGAGTGATTCCATCCACTTGTTCTTTGATTGAACCCCGATTCCCGCGACCTCTGCGGGGGTCTGTCCCTCTAAGGCCGTGTGAGGCTTCACGAAGTTGTAATGGATTCTCTGGCCTTCCGCGAGAGGGGTATTCATAGTCTTCCATCCGCGTTGAATCTTCACGCGTTCCCTCACCATCCCGTTCAGTCTTTCGACTCGGTTGTTGGTCGCCTCGGGGTTCCGAAGCCCCGCCTTTGCGACGAGTTCAGGCCATCACGTCGCGGCGACACGTACGAGCAGGCACGCACCAATAGATTAATGTGCGATTGTGAACGTGCCCCAGTCATGAAGCCCGACCAGATCATCCTGCCCCCAGACGAGATTCCGAGGAAGTGGTACAACATCGTACCCGACATCCCGGGAGGGCTTCCCCCGCCCAAGGAACCCGGCGACGGGGAGTCGAGGATGGAGGCGCTGAAGAGGCGGATGGTCGGCGAGTGCCTGAAGCAGGAGATGTCGACATCGAGCTGGATTGACATACCTGACGAGGTCAGAGAGCTGTACATCCATGCGGGCAGGCCGCGGCCTCTGTATCGCGCGAAGCGCCTCGAGCAGAAGCTCGGTCTCAAGAAGGTCAGAATCTACTACAAGAGGGAAGATCTGAGCCCGACAGGCTCCCACAAGGTCAACACCGCAATCCCTCAAGCATACTATGCGATGAAGGAGGGCAAGAAGACCCTCGTCACCGAGACAGGGGCTGGTCAGTGGGGAACGGCCCTCTCCTACGCGGCGTCGATGCTCGGGCTCCGGACGGTCGTGTTCTGGGTCAGGGCGGTGTACGACTGGAAGACGGAAAGGAGGATACTCATGCAAATGTACGGGGCTAAAGTGTACCCGTCACCCAGCGACCAGACGACCTTCGGGAGGAGCCTGCTGGCTCAGGACCCGAAGCATCCGGGCTCGCTCGGGATTGCGGTCTCGGAGGGGATGGAGTACACAGACCTGGGCGCAGACCGGGTCTACTGTCTGGGTTCCGTCCTGAACCACGTGATGCTCCACCAGTCCATCATAGGCCTAGAGTCGATTAAACAGTTCGAATCGGCCGACGATTCACCTGACCTGGTGATCGGCTGCCTGGGCGGAGGGTCCAACTTCAGCGGAATCGCCCTGCCGTTCCTCGGGGAGGTGCTCAAGAAGAAGAGGAAGTGCGAGTTCCTCGCCGCACAGTCTGAGGCAGCGCCAAACCTGGTGAAGGGGGAGTACAAGTACGACTTCGGGGACACAGCGGGGCACACTCCGCTGCTGATGATGTACAC
This sequence comes from Nitrososphaerales archaeon, assembly GCA_050011715.1. Classification (GTDB taxonomy): domain Archaea; phylum Thermoproteota; class Nitrososphaeria; order Nitrososphaerales; family Gagatemarchaeaceae; genus UBA183. Next base: position 44,086 of record JBEKIO010000010.1, read on the forward strand.
CCTCGGCCACGAGACGTCGATGACCCCGATCAAGTCGGACGGCCTGAGGTACCACGCAGCTGGTCCAATTGTCAGCGCGCTCAAGAACAAGGGCTACATCAGGGCCGTCGCCTATCCGAGCGACGAGGTGCTCGTCTTCGAGGCCGCGAAGCAGTTCCTAGAAACGGAGGGATGGCTGATTGCAGGTGAATCGGCGCACGCCGTCAGGGCCGCCATCGATGAAGCGAAGAAGGCAGAGGCCAAAGGAGAGGAGAAGTGCATCCTAGTCAACATCAGCGGCCACGGGTTCCTAGACATCGACGCGTACAGAAGCAAGATCAAACTGGACTAGCGAACACCTGCACGGGCGGCGCTTGGGGCACGGACTCGGCCACCTGTCTGTCGCCCTTAGAGATGACGGGAACCCCTGAGACGAGCCGCCGGATAATTTTAAGAGTCTGCGCGAGGAACGGGTAAATCAGATTTGGCTAGGTTTCCTACCGCCCAGGAGAGCTGGAGAGAGCAATCCGGCACTGTCATGCTAGTCGAACTGTCCAAGCTCTTCATCGGGAAGACCAACGTCAGGAAGAGTCCGGGAGACGTCGGGGACCTTGTGGACTCCGTGAAGGAGAAGGGGATACTGGAGCCGGTGCTGGCAAGGCCCGTGGGCGGTCGGTACGAGCTGGTCGTTGGGTCCAGGAGGTTCGAAGCGGCAAAGATAGCCGGAATGAAGAGGATCCCTGCAGTCGTCAGGCCCATGACCGACGAAGAAGCGATCATCGTCTCTTTGGTGGAGAACATCCAGAGGAGGGACATCGAGCCGGAGGAGGAGTACGACGCGATCATCGCGCTGATGAAGGTGAACCCTCGAGCCTACGGGACGGTCGAACAGCTTGCGAAGGCGATAGGCAAGTCACGGAGGTATGTCGACGACAGGATTAACGCGGTCGAGGCGGTCCGCAACATCAGGAGGGAGTCGGGACCCGGAATTTCTGTCAAACAAGCGCCCCTCCCGGCAGAGAGGAAGAAGGGCGTCCTCCCGGTCAGGCACGCCACGTTCCTGCACAGGGCAGAAGAGTCACCCACCGTCCAGGAGCTCCCGCGCAGGGAGCGCGCCTCTCAGATGAAGGAGCTGGCTGAAACGATAGCCCCTCTTCCCAGCCCCGAAGCCGAGAATGTGGTCAGCCACTTCGTGATGGCGCCGCAGCGGCCGGTAGAGGACATCAAGAACGAGGTCGCCTATCTTCACGCGGTCAAGCTGGAGATCCTGCTCGATCCACGCGTGGCCGATGGCCTGAGGAGAGCGGCGGAGGAACGGAACACGACCATGGAAGCGGTCGCGTCTCTCGCCATACACTCGTGGCTTAGGCAGCAGCGGTACGCCTGAAGACACCTTCGGACCTGTCCAGCACCTGACTGAACGTCATTTCCTGAGGGCGTCTAGCTTGTTCCCGTATCTTTCAAGGAATGCTACTTCGGACAGCGGCTTCCTGTTCTTCCTGCCGTGGAGTTTCTTCTGAGGATCCCCGAACCCCACCACGATGGTGGCGCTGAGGCCCTCTGGCACTCCGAAATCCCTCTTGAACTTCTCCTGATTGATTCCTGTGAAGACCCCAGAGGCGACTCCATGGTCCCACGTCGTGATTTGCATGTCCTGGACGGCTCTCCCGGCGTCTATCATATGGTAGCTTTTGGTCGGATCGGTGCAGACGATTACAGCGAAGTTGGCACTTGCGACCCACTTGCCAGATGTGCTGTCGTCAGCCATCGTCTTGAGGTTCTCGAGCTTCTGGACGAGGATGAAACGCCAGTGCTGAGAGTTGGTCCCGCTTTGGGTGAGCCTTGCTGCCTCGAGGACTGCCAGCTTGACTTCGGCAGGAACTGGCTTCGAGGTGAATTCCCTCACGTCGAGCTTGGTCCTGACGGCTTGGGCGGCGTCCATAGGTCCGGGCGGGAACGGCTGGTTAGTTTCTCTTTCATCGAACAGAGTGAAGAGGGAAGGCCCGGGTGAACCGTCCTGTCCTTCTCAGTCGCCGGTGTCGAGGTCGGGTTTGTTCATGAGGACGTCGTCAATCCTCTTCAGGACATCGGCGTCCAGTGCCGACACGAATTCGAGCGAGGCCATGTTCTCCTTCACCTGTTCCGGAGAGGTCGCGCCGGTGATCACGGTGCTCACGTTCTCGTTCTTGCGCGCCCATGCCAGGGCCAGCTGCGCCATAGTACAGCCGAGCTCCTTCGCGATCGGTTCGAGTTGCTTCACCTTGGCGACGTTCTGCGGGGTGATTACATGCTCCTTCAACCAGCCGTAGCCTTTGAGGGTCGCCCTCGAGTCCGGCGGGATGCCAGAGTTGTACTTCCCTGTGAGCAGGCCCGAAGCCAGTGGGCTCCAGGTGGTCGTGCCGAGCCCTATGTCTCGGTAGAGGGGAAGGTACTCCTTCTCGACCCTGTCCCGATGAATCATGCTGTACTGGGGTTGTTCCATCTGTGGAGGAGTGAGGCCCAGTTCACGGGCGAGGCCGTTCGCTCGCATGATGTCCACAGCGCTCCACTCCGAAGTGCCCCAATAGAGGATCTTGCCCTGGTGGATGAGGTCGTCCATCGCTCTGATGGTCTCCTCAATAGGCGTGTTCGGGTCAGGCCTGTGACAGAAGAATAGATCCAGATAGTCGAGCTGGAGGCGCTTCATCGAGTTGCGGCAGGCCTCGTAGATGTGTTTGCGGGAAAGACCCCTGTCGTTGGGACCCCTGCCACCCCAGAAGACCTTGCTTGAGACTACGATGCTCTCGCGTCGCCATCCGAGCTTCTTGATCACGTTACCCATGACGGTTTCTGCGCTGCCTTCGGCATAGGCCTCGGCGTTGTCGTAGAAGTTGACCCCAAGGTCGTAGGCGGCAGACATGCACCTAGTCGCCATTTCCTCCCCGACCTGACCTCCGTAGGTGACCCAGGCACCCAACGAAAGCTCGCTCACGTTGATTCCCGCGCTGCCGAGCCTGCGGTAGTTCATAGGCGCCGGTCGGGAGACCGGCATTAATACTCTGCGCCGACCCTGTCCAAGAAAGCGCCCGACGATTCCTTATGTAGCCGCTACGAAGCGAGGCCACCGTGAATTCGAGAATCGCGCTTCTGGTCGCGGTGCCGCTAATCCTCGCAGTCGTGATAGTGCTGGCCCTCCTCGGATTCTTTGCCTACCCCGGCGTGCTAGCGGTCATGGTGGTGCTGTACGTAATCGTCAGCCTGTTCAACCGAAGGAAGTTCAAGAAGAAGGAGCAACAGCAGTGAGCCGGACGGCGGGCATCAGGAGAGAGGAGCCCAATCCCGTTGTGACGGTCATTCAGAACACCGTTCAGCGAAAGGAACCGAATCGCGACCCCCCAACGAAAAACTGAAGAGTGAAGGCTGTCTTGTGGAACGCGTGAGCAGGAGAGCCACGTTCGGAATCATCATGGTTCTCATCGCCATTCTTGTATTTTTCCTCTTGTATGATGGCTTCTTCGTTCACCCTCCTCCGACTTAGCCGCTATCTTGGCAGAATCCGTTCGTGTCAGAATTAAATAACTATCCGACGCGACGGCATTCGTGAGCGACGAGTTAAGCAGTGCCCGAGAGAAGAAGAGACAGACAGAGGAGAGGGCGAAGCAGTACTACGACAAGATCAGGAAGCAGGAGGCCGAGGCCGCGGACCTGCGGAAGGAACTCGCTTCTAGCCAGAGCAAGCTCGGTGACCTTCAGAGACAGAAGTCCGAGATGGACAAGAAGATGAGCGATCTGCAGAACAGCATGGACAGCATGAACCGCGGGATCAACTCGCTGCAGAGGAACCTCGAGAACCACAGGCAGAGCATCGCCGCTGACCAGACCGAGATGGAGAGGTTCAACGCCGAAGTCGAGCGCCTCGACCACGTGATTGCAGACCTGATGAGACGGCGCTGAGGCGCCAGTCACCCTGACGACGAGTAGAGGGTTAGTATCCTCTTCGGAATTCCTTCACTTCGCCCGTTCTCGCGTCGATTATGAGCAGAGCTGTCTCAGAGAACATGGCCTTCGGCTTCTTGAACTCGACGTCGATCTTCCAGAACCCCTGTAGCTCCTCCAACTTCGCCGACTTTATGTCGAAGTCATCGGCGTCCACGGCGACTTTGAGATGCGCGGCGACCCTAGACTTGATCTCGGCAAAGGTGAGGGCAGGCAACTTGATTCCGCCAATCGGTTTCTAGTACCCTATCGATATAAGGTTGAAGTGGAGAAAGGGTGGGGAGTCAGGCACTCCTTGGGATTTGGATGATGAGAGCATGGCCTCTCACTGACCACTCGTCTTCGGGAGCAGCCTCAGTATGGCCAGAGTCGTGAAGGCCTCGCCAATCAGGCCCAGAGTAACGGGCAGATAGTACCCGTAGAAGTTGAAGAGGAGACTACCTATGATCGGGGCCGGAAATGCAATGAGGCCGCGGACGGCCGCCAGCTTCCCGCCCATGCTCCCTCTCTCCTCCGGGGGCGCGTTGACCATGAGGAAAGACTGCAGGGCGGGGACCCATGTGGCGACGGAGAGACCGAACACGACTGAGAGGAGTATGAATACCGGCAGGGAGCCCGTGGTCGCCCAACCGAGCATCACCACCACGGTGAGGAATTCGGAGAAGGCCAGGCACCTTCTGGTTCCGACCATGCGAAGGAATTTGGTCGCTGGATACTGGCACACGACAATCGAGATAGAGAGGGTGCCCACAATCACGCCGATGTCTCCGCTGGAGTATCCAAACTGTCTCACCCACATGCCATAGATAATCGACCCCGCTATCCCGTACGAGAATGCGTCCATTGCAAACGGTGCAAAGAAACGGAGAAACCCAGGGGGTAATCGGATGACCTGCTTGATTGAGAAAGAGTCTGAGCCCCTCGAGCCTTCTGCTGGACGGTGGTCTCCACCGGTCTCCCTCAAGAACGAAATCAAGCAGACCAGATTTGCGAATTCCAGGACGGCCGCGGCCCCGAAGATGACGTAGTAACCGAAGGCATCCGCGATGAAGCCGCCCGCGAAGGCAGCAAAGGCTCCGGGGACCTGCGTGAAGAAGAAGATAACGCTGAACGCGACGTCGAGCTTGGCCGGGTCCATGGAGACCGATTCCGCTACCATCGCCTGAGAGGCAGGGTTGCTCATCAGGGAGAGCCCGAACAGGATGTAGGCGAGCGCCAAGACGGGCAGACTGTGCGTGATGGTGACCGTGAAGAAGGAGACCATCGAACAAATCGCGACCGCGCTTCCAATCACGATCAGCTGCTTCCTGCCGACCAAGTCTGCGAAGAGCCCAGCGAAGGGCTGGACGATGGAGCTGGCGAGTCCGCTCGGTCTGCTCCCGACGGACTGGAGAATCCCCAGCATGGAGAGGCCGAAGCCCGTGACCACGAACGGCTGGAGGACGGTGTTCAACATGCTAACGTAGAGCCCCGTCACCATGCTCGTGAAGGCGAGGACCCTGATGTTTCCGTGAAGGAGAAGCCCTCTGGAAAATGTGGAGAATCCAGATCCCCATCTGCTCAACTAGTGCAGCACCACAGCCCGCAGCGACCATATGGAGCTAAAGAGTCTCGCTCCCACGTTCGGTCCCCAGCAGATACCCGGCGACGAGGCCCGAGACCGCCCCGCCGAGATGTGCCAACCAGTCGACGGAAGGGAGGGCGAAGGTGCTGAAGAGGAAGACAGCGAGGAACCATACGAGTAGGTTGTGATCGACCCGTCGTTCGACCGCGAAGTCCTCGGCGACGGCCCCGGCCAGCAACCCGAAGATCCCGCCAGAGGCTCCGAAGCTTGCTACGTTCGGACCGCCAAGGAGGCTGGCTATGTTCCCGGTCAGGCCGGAAAAGATGAACACGGCGTAGTATTCCACCTCGCGAAACTCGTGTGACAGGAGCCCGTCAAGCCAGACGACAGCGAGTGCGTTGAACAGGACGTCAGCGACTCCCAGGGAAGTCGGGACGACTACGAAGAGAGAGGTGAGCAGCTGCCAGTACAGGCCCGAGTAGACAAGCCAGTTGCTCTGGATGAAGTAGTAGGTCAGCGGAGTCCCTTCGATGCTCACCTCCGATGCGACGAGACCGAAGACGAGGCCGGCGATGATGGCAAGTGAGAGGTTCCTTCCCTGCGGTGATATCAAACAAGGCTCTCCCTAGGCGAGACGATCGGGCTCACGAATGCTCCGTCAGGGTCTCTAGAACGCATGACGCGTGGCGTGCGGGGGGCTACTTGGGCGCCGGCTTGCTTCCGATCTCTACTAGCTGGAAATTCACCTGGTATCTCTTGCCTCTGACTTCCAGCTTGGCCGACGCGTAGTATCCGCGGGAGCCTGTAGAGAAGGTCTTCTCGTTGAGGGAGACTTCGCCGAGCTTGTCCGTGCCTTCGAAGATTTCAGCGCGCATGTTTCGCCGGACTGGTCGTGCGATATTTAAGCTGGGAAAGGGAAACCGAACCGTTCACTCACAAACCGTAAAAGCACACACCAGCAACGAATGCGGTTCGTCTTGACAAAGAACCCCGTAATCGGCGAGATTCTCGAGAAGTACAGGGCCGTCTGGGCTCTGAACCATTCGATGGCGGTCCTCAATTGGGACATGGAGACTCACATGCCCGAGAGGGGCGCCAGCTCGCGGGGGGCAGCTTCGGGCCAGTTGGCCATGATGCTCCAGAAGGCCACGGTCGGCCTCAACGACCTCGTAACCAAGGCCGAGAAGCTACGCGACCTCGACGATGAGGAGAAGGGAATCGTCAGGGTCCTCAGGAGGGACATTGACTTCTTCACGAAAATCCCGCCAGAGCTGATCGAGGAGCGGGAGAGAATCACAGCCGAGGCGACGGTGGTATGGCGGAAGGCGCGGAAGAACTCCGAGTTCAAGCTGTTCGAGCCGCATCTGGAGAAGATACTGGAGCTGACCAGAAAGATCGCAGACTGTCTCGGATACACGGGACACCCGTACAACGCGCTGCTGGACCTCTACGAAGAGGAGTTCACGGTGCGGGACGCCGACGAAGTCTTCACGCGGCTCGTGCCCAGCACCAAGAAGATCCTCGAAAAGGTCACGGCCGAGGGCGTCTATCCGCCGAAGCACTCGCTGGAGTCAGTCAAGTACGACACAGACGCGATGGTCCGCGTGAACGAGGGGCTCCTCCGCATGCTGGAGATGCCGATGGATAGGTTCAGGATGGACGTCTCCACGCACCCGTTCACCACCGGAATAGCGCCCGACGATGTGCGAATCACCACGAGGTACGAAGGGGTCGATTTCAAGTCGACGCTCTTCTCCACAGTCCATGAATCCGGGCACGCGCTCTACGACCTCCAGCTCGACGAGAAGCTCAGGTTCACTCCCGTGGCCGGCGGGGCGTCACTCGGATTCCACGAATCACAGTCGCGGTTCTGGGAGAACGTGGTGGGAAGGAGCAGGGGGTTCAGCAAGCTCGTAAGCCCGCTCTTGAAGAAGAACCTCCCGTTTGTCTCCCGCTACAGTCCTGAACAGCTCTATTTCTACTTCAACACGGTCAGAAGGAGCCTGATAAGGGTCGACGCGGACGAGCTGACCTACAACCTCCACATCGCGCTCAGGTACGAGATCGAGAAGAAGTTGATCAACGGGGATCTTCCGGTGTCCGAACTGTCGGAGGTCTGGAACGACACGTTCGCGGACTACCTCGGAATCAGGCCGAAGAACGACGCGGAGGGGGTCCTGCAGGACATCCACTGGAGCGGCGGCTCATTCGGCTACTTCCCGACATACTCTCTGGGGAACGTAATCCTGGGTATGACCTGGCACAAGATGGGAGACGGCGAGCTGGTCAGGAAATGGGTTGGGGAGAAGGACTTGATGCAGCTGAGGAAATGGCTGCAGGTCAAGATCCACAGGTTTGGCGCGGTCTACTCTCCGAAGGAGCTCCAGACGAGGCTCTTCGGCGAGGCCTACAATCCGGAGAGGCTGATCAGGTACTACGAGACGAAGTTCCTAGCGTAGACTAGGGCCGCTCGATCGATTCAGGAGGACCGGAGCGGATAGGGCTATGCCCTCCACTTGATGCTGCACCCGAATGGCTTGGTGTCCGGGACCCTGACCTCCCTTCCGGCAGTCAGATCGTCGAGAGCGTTGCGCAGGTCGGGCGACTTCACCTTCAGGGGGTCGCGGGAGTCGTCGATCCTGCCCCTGTACCTCAGGTCCCTCTTGTCGTCGAACACGAAGACGTGGGGCGTGCAGACCGCCCCGTAGTGCTCGACGGCAGTCTGATCCCGGTCCCTCAGGTAGGGGAAGTTGAAGCCTTTCTCCTTCGCCCTGACGACCATCTGGGCAAGGCTGTCTTCGGGAAAGGCCTGCTCGTCGTTGGAGTTGATCGCCACGAGCTGGACGCCCCTAGAGGCGTAGTCCCGCTGGATGCCCACCATCCTGTCTTCATAGTCCTTGACGTACGGACAGTGGTTGCACGAGAAGATCACGACCAAGATGGGTTTCTCAGAGCAGGATGCGAGCTTGTGCGTCTTCCCGTCCGCGCCGGGCAGGTCAAAATCGGGGGCCTTCGCCCCCAGAGCGAGCATTTCGGGATTCATTGCCACGCGCCCAGCGGGACTTGGAATAAAATCCATCGGTGGGCCGGCCTTGGGCTGAGGGTCTGCGGAACTCGCCCGTGAACGATCAGGGCTGACACTATCCGAGAGCCATACGGTCGTACGGCACGACCTGAGCGAGCTCTCTCTCCCTCTTCCTGAAGTCGGGGCAGACGGACGCGAGTCTCTTCTTGAACTTGGGAGAGTGGTTGAACTCGACCAGGTGCGTGAGTTCATGGAAGACCACGTACTCCCTCAGCCTCTCCGGCAGCGCGATGAGCTGCCAGCTGAAGGAAATCCTGCCTCCACGCGTGCAGTACCCCCACTTGCTGATTTCCCTGACGTCGACGCGGCTGGGCCTGACCCCCAGCAAGGGAGAGGATTCGCGGACCTTCTTCACCATGTAGGCAGAGGTCTCCTTGAGGAACCAGCGCCTGACCAGTTCTCTGATCCTTCGTCTGTCGCTGGCCCTGACTACCACTTCGTCAGCCGTAGGGTTCGGCACCAGCTCCTCCTTCGCGTCTTCGATGTAGACGATCCTCAGGTACTGGCCCCCGAACATCACCCGGTCTGAGCCCAGGATCCTCTTGGCGTTCGCCGCCCGTGCGTATTCGTGGTCTATCCATGAGAGCCTCTCCTTGATCATCGCTTCGACGTCGACCCTTCTTCCCCGTGGCACGGAGACTTCGAGGGTCATGTCGGGCCTGAACCTGAAGTAGGTGTACCGCCTGCTCGCCCCCCTGACGACCGAGTACTCGATTCGGCGCGTCCCGACGTCGAGATGGGGCAACCTATTCGGCTCTGAGGCTGGCGTAGATTAGTCTTGGTTGGCTAGGGAGCGGGAGGCGGTGCCAAGTGCCCCCACTGCGTTCAGGCAACCCTAGCCGCCCAGTTCGCGGTGCCGAAAACAGTAGACGAGGTGGTCGTTGACCATCCCGGTCGCCTGCATGTGCGAGTAGCAGATTGTTGGGCCCACGAACCTGAAACCGCGTCCGAGGAGGTCCGCGCTGATTCTCTTGGATTCCTCGGTTGCAGCCGGAATCTCCTTCAGGGTCCGCCGTCTGTTGATTCTGGGGCTGTCCCCCATGAAGCTCCATATGTACGAGTCGAAGCTCCCGAACTCCTTCTGGACGGCGAGGAAGGCTCTCGCGTTGGTGACCGCTGACCTGATCTTGAGCCGGTTCCGCACGATACCAGCGTCGGCAAGGAGGCTCCTCTTCTTTCTCTCGCCGTACAGCGCCATCTTCCTTGGGTCGAAGCCGTCGAAGGCCTTCCTGAAGTTCTCGCGCTTCCTCAGGATGGTGCCCCAGCTTAGACCCGCCTGCATCCCCTCAAGGACGAGAAGCTCGAAGAGCTTCCGGTCGTCGTGAAGCGGAACCCCCCACTCCGAGTCGTGGTAGGCCTTGTACAGAGGGTCGTCAAGAGGGACCCAGTCGCACCGTCTCTTGATTGCTGGATAGATGCCTCCGAGCGTTCTAGAATCGCCCGACGCTACAGGCCTAGACGGAGTCACCAGAGCAGATCTCCAATCCGCTGCTCGGTCGAGGAAGTAGTTGCGTTGACGAAGATCATCTCGAAAGGTGTTCTGGCTTTATCCTGAGAATAACCCTCTTTTCGTCGGGAGATCGATAGGGATACTTTTCCTTTCCGAGATACTTCTTGGCCAGCTTGTCGATGTGTTCGTCAGCCCCCTTCGCCGTCTGCTCCGTCACTACCCCTCTTACGTTCACCTTCTCGTACTGGTTTGATGCGTCCGCAATGGAGATGGCGACCTTCGGCTTCCTCTTCGTGTTCTTCTGCTTTATTCTCCCCAGCGCGGTGTTCACGAGAATGTAGTCCCTTCCTTCGTGGTCAACCCACACGGGAGTGACCTGCGGCGAGCCATCCTTCATCACCGTCGCGAGGTAGCCGAAATTCTTCCCTTCAATGAGTTTGATTGCCTTTTTGGTTAGTTGCATTGCTTTCCGCCGGCTAGATCGTAGGCCGAGAGCCACTAATAAACAGACTCGGTGCATCGGATCGCTCTCTGGAAGGTTTAACCGAAAGTCGCGATCTCCGTCCAAGCATGAAGTATGTCGTGCTCGGGACGACCGGTCTGAAAGTCTCAAGGTTGTGCATTGGCTGCATGAGTTTCGGCGGACCAACTTCGAAAGGATTCGAATGGTCCTTAGACTATGAAGACTCGAAGAAGGTCATAGACAGGGCGATCGATCTCGGCATCAACTTCTTTGACACTGCCGATGTCTATTCCAGCGGAAGGTCCGAGGAGATTCTTGGGAGAGCGCTCGAGGGGAGGAGGGACGACGTGGTGATAGCCACGAAGGTCGGACTTCCCACGGGCTCGGGGCCGGGAGAGCGCGGGTTGGGGAGAAAACACGTTCTCCACAACCTCGCGAAGTCGCTCCGGCACCTCAGGACAGACCGCATAGACCTGTACCAGATCCACCGCTGGGATTACGAGACGCCCATTGAGGAGGTGCTTCGAACACTCACGGAGGCCGTGAGAAAAGAGAAGGCGGTCGACCACATCGGGGCTTCGAGCATGTGGGCGTGGCAGCTGGCGAAAGCGCTCCGCGTCAGCGACAGGATGCAACTAGTCAGGTTCGAGGCGATGCAGAACCACTACAACCTGGCCTACAGGGAAGAGGAGAGGGAGATGATCCCCATGTGCAGGGAGGAAAGGATAGCGGTGATACCCTGGAGTCCGCTGGCCAGGGGGTTCCTGACGGGGAAGTACAGGAGAAACAGGAAACCGACGAGCCTGAGGTACCGGAAAGACACCATAATCCGGGAGAGGTTCTTCAAGCCCGAAGACTTCGAGGTCTTGGAAAGGCTGGTGGAGGTCGCGAAGGAGCAGGGAGCCGAACCGGCGCAGATTGCCTTGGCTTGGCTCCTCGGGAAGAAAGACGTCAAGGCACCAATAGTCGGTCCGACACGAATCAGACAGTTGGAGGAGCTGGTGGAAGCCGTCGACATGAAACTGACGCCGGACCAAGTAGAAAGGCTTGAAGAGCCCTACAAGCCTCATCCGGTGCTGGGACATCACTAGTTCCCAGTGCGGAAGGTTGCCCGAAGGCCTGATTGCCGCGGTGAAGTAGATGGAGTATGGGACGTTCGGACAGTGGGCCCGTGATGATCTTGTCCCGAATGTTTCCCGCCAAAGCTTAAGTCTCGACCGCTTGAGCGCGGGTCAGCCTTGCCTCAGGACCTCATCCGATACACGGTTTCGATGCTTCGAGCGAACGCGCACTATTTTGACGTCGTAATCGAAGTCCCAATCCCGACCGGCGGACGTGCAGGCGAGCTCCGGCTGGCGATGCCTGTCTGGACGCCGGGACACTATGCTGTCGAAGACTTCGCACGCCACGTCACCGAGGTGAAGGCCTTCGACGCAGGCAGCCGCAAGGAACTCACGGTGACGAAGCTCGAAAAGAGCCTCTGGTCTGTTGCGCTTCAGGGCTCCGAGAAGCTCCGCGTCGAATACCCGGTCTACGCTCTCTCTTACACCGTCAACACCAGCTACATCGACAGTCTGCACGCATTGATCAACGGAGCCAGCGTGTTCCTCTATCCTGAAGGCATGCAGGGGATGCCAGTGAGGCTCGTGTTGGTTCCCCGGCCTGAATGGAAGGTGGTCTCGACCGGGCTCCAGTGGGTCTCGGAATGGGAGTTTGCGGCGCCAAACTACGACGTGCTCGTCGATTCGCCGCTCGAGGTCGGGAACCAGGAGGTGCGTCCGTTCGACACCGGAGGTGCCAGGTACGACGTCTCCATCTTCGGAGAAGCGCCGATTGACTTCGGTAAGTTCGTTGATGACATCAAGGGGATTGTTGAGCAGACCACGCCGATCTTTGGCCAGGTGCCATACGACCGGTACGTCTTCTTGGTCAACTTCACGGACACGACCGGAGGAGGGCTGGAGCACCTGAACAGCACAATGTGCTTCTCGCCCCGCCTGAGGATGGTCCCCAAGGAGGAGTACAACCAATCCATGGGGCTCTTCTCGCACGAGTTCTTCCACGCCTGGAACGTCAAGAGGTTGAGGCCCGTCGGGCTAGGGCCCTTCGATTACTCTGAGGAGACCTACACGAAATCCCTGTGGATAGCGGAAGGCATCACGAGCTACTACGACGACCTAATCCTGAGACGGTCGGGCCTCTACTCGGCGGAGGAGTACCTCGACGTCCTCGTCTCCAGTGTCAATGTCATGAAGTCCCTGCCGGGCAGCGGATACCAGAGCGCCGAGGAGGCGAGCTTCGACACGTGGACGAAGTTCTACAAGCCTGACGAGAACTCGCCCAACGTCACTTCGTCCTACTACACTCAGGGCACAGTCATAGGCTGGATGCTGGACATGGTGATACGAGACACGAGCCGGGGCGGCAAGAGCCTCGACGATGTGATGAAGAAGCTCTACCACGGCGTCTTTCTGAAGGAGAACCGGGGTTACACAGACAAGGAGTTCGAGGCGGCCTGTGTCGAGCTGGGCGGTCCCCGGGCCGAGGAGGTATTCAACACCAGGGTGAGGGGAAGGAAGGACATCGACTGCGACCTGTATCTGGGATGTGTCGGCCTAAGACTGACCGCCAAGGAAGAGCGTACGGAGGAGAAGGGCTTCCTGGGCGTGAAGCTGAACTCCGAGGGCGGCAAGACGACGGTAACGACGCAGCTCGCCGGGTCTCCTGCCGAGGCCATGGGGGTTGCCGTCAAGGACGAAATCTTGGCAGCCGGAGGGTACAGGATGGGCTCGGACAAGCTCTCGTTCTACATTGGGACGATGAAGCCCGGTAGGAGCCTCAACCTCACCATCGCGAGGAACGGGAAGTTTATGGAACTGAACGGGCAGGTCGGAAGGAGGCCTGCCTTTGAGTACAGAATCCAACCCGTCAAGGACGCGACTGATGACCAGAAGACCCTCTTCAAGGGCTGGATGCTCGCCGACTGGAAGGCCGAGCTCAAGTACCCGGAGTATCCGAAGTCGCCTGACAGGAAGCCGATGTTCGACTACGTCTGACCTCGTCCTGTTCCAAGACTCTGGCGGAGAGGCGGCGGGATTCCAGCGCGGCGATGGCCGACCTCAGCTGACGAAAGCATACCGCTTCCCCGTGAGGGTCATCTTCTCTGGACAGTGAAAGTCGCACCTTAGTGCGTGGAGTCCATTGCGCCTAGACCTAGCGCAGCAGAAGATACCCCAGCCCGAAAGAGAGCAGGGGCACCACTACCCAGAGGGAGACCGTCTCCAGCACGAGGCGCCTGTTGAGAACGGTCATGCTCCTTGTGTAGGCGGCCCCAAGCATTCCTCCAAGGAGACATTGGCTGATCGAAATCGGGAGTGCGCGCTGGGTGCCAATCCAGACCACGGCGGAGCTCGCCAGAAACGCAGAGAAGACGCCCTGCGGGCTTAGGCTGAGCATCTTGTCGCCTATCGTGCCGCTGACGCCTCCCCTCCCAAGAGCGACAAGTCCGATGGCCGCGACGATGGCCAAGAGGAACAAGATCCCCACTTCCGAGGTCCCCTTGAGGACTTCGGTCTGGGCGCTCCCGAAGATCATGCCGATGTTGTTTCCCCCCAGGGTGTACGAAACCAGCAGGGCGCTGACCACTGTCCCTGTCCTGTTGAGCGAGTCGACGGTCAGGATGGAGAACCGCGTCACCAGTCTGGTGACAGACGAGTAAATGGCGAATGTCAACACTGCAGTCGCGACTGGGGCCAGGAACCAGAACGCGATCACCTCCTCTGACCGAATGAGGTCGACTTGGATATGAGACGATAGCGTCGCTCCTAGGAACGCCCCCACCATGACGACGCTGAAGGAGACAGGTAGACTCAGGAGAGTCAGCGCGAGCGTGAAGGTGACCGATACCAAGAGAGTAACGAGCAGGACAGTCCCAGTGGTTGACGGGGCGAGAGACCCAGCGAGACTGGTGGCCATCTTGGAGCCTTCCAGCAGGACGCCCAAGCACAGACCGATGATGGACACCACGACCGCGACCCTGTAGGACAGGGTCCCGGAGCCCCTGATGTTGCCGATGAGGAAGGAGCTGTTGTTCCAACCGAAGAGGAAGGCGAGCGTCGCGGCGAGGCCGAGCAGGAGGCTATCCATAGCCCTTGGCCACTAAGATGATGATCACGTCTCCCGCGTCTTCCGCGTTGTCCGCGATGTCGTCGGCCACGAATATGAAGTCACGGAGCTGAATGACGGTGACGGGATCCATCCCCTGACTGTTTGCGAAGAGCTGCTTCAGGAGGGTGTCCTTGCGAGAGTCGGCCCACTCTTCAAACTCTTCCACGCTGTGGACCCTGGAGAGGACTTCGGCCCTGCCACCGTAGAAAGCGCGGACCAAGTCTGTCAAGGCCACGACCGACGATTTCAGGTCATCCAAGAAGAGTCTCATGTTCTCTGAGCCTAGCATCGCTCTGGCGTCAGTCCCGAGTCTCGAATCTGAGGAGAGGAAACGAGCGGCATCCTTGGCGCTGTCGGCGATGTCATCGATCTTCTCGAGGAGGTTCAGAATGTCCTCTCGGACTCCTCCGAAGAAGGCGCCCTGAGCGACCTTGAGGCTCAGCTCGCGGTGGATCGTGTCGGCCGCGGTCTCGCCCTCGAAGACGCTTCTTGTCAGTTCCTCGGCAGAAGCAGTGTCTCCTTTGCCGACCTTCTCGACGCTGGCCGCGAATGCGTCTACCGTCCTGCTGACTATGGCGAGGTGTTCCAGCATTCCATCGAAGATAGCCCGTTCTTTCTTGCCGACCGACAGGAAACCTAGGTCGACCAACCGAGCATCTCGCGACGGGGTAGTGCCTTAAACCTCTCTGCCAAGAGGAAAAGGCGAGCCACCGGAGCAGGCGTCAATGAACCTCTGGCGGCGCCTAGCTGAGGATACGGAGCCTACCGAGTTGGACCACCGGACTTGTGATTTCACAAGTCAAACCCAAGAATGGTACTCGCGAAACCCAAACGCTAGGACACCTGTAGTTTTCGAAGTCAGAACTAGGCGTCGTCTTGTCGGGTCCAAAGCACCACATGCCTTCATCGCAGGGAATAGACGTATTATGTGACCTTGCGGCACGTGCTTGGGATGTCCGCGCAGGAGAGCATACCATGGTTGAAGGAATACCTGGATGCCGTGAATTCGCAAATCGAAGAGCTGTACCCTCCTCCTCACTCGACGACGATCGAGAGCGCTGCGGCCGACGCGCTGTCTGGCAGCGGCAAGCGGGTGAGAGCCACTCTGGCGCTACTGTGGTGCGAAGTGTTCTCTGGGGATTACAGACCTGCAATCCCGCTTGCAGTCGCATACGAGCTGGCCCACGCAAGCGCCCTTGTGCAGGACGACATCATCGATCACTCCGACATGAGGAGGGGAACGGAATCCATCGTGGCCAAGTACGGCCTCTCGGATGCGATACTCGCATCGGACCTTCTGCTGTTCAACGTTCCCAAGATGGTCGCAAAGTACGGCAACCTGGAGAGCGGCAGGCTGGCAAGGGTCTTCGACCTGGTGGGTGAAGCGTGCAGGGCGACCACCTGGGGAGAGTTCCTGGACCTTGAGATGGCCAGAGGGAAGGAAGGCACGGAACAGGACTACGAGGAAATGATCAGGCTGAAGACTTCAACCCTGCTGAGCGCGCCTTGCGCTAGCGGGGCAATGGTCGGTGGCGCTTCTGACGAACAGGCATCGTTGGCCAGCAGGTTCGGCGAGGCTCTTGGCATGGCGTACCAGGTCCAGGACGACACGCTAGATCTGATCGGGGATGAGTTCGCACTCGGCAAACCTGTCTTCACAGACCTGAGAGGAGGAAAGAAGAGCTTTGTTCTGATTCACTGCGCTAGCCACAGCTCGAATGACGATAGGAGTTTCATCTTCAGCCTCCTAAACCGATCGGGTCCATACAGCGAAGGCGAGATATCAAGACTGAGAGGGTTACTCGAGAAACACGGTTCTGTGGATTATGCCCACGAAAGGGTGCTGCGCTATACGAGAGAGGCCAAAGACACTCTCATTTCGGTCCCCGAGAGTAGGGCGAGGTCTCTCCTGCTGGAACTGACAGAGTACCTTGCGGCGAGGTACTACTAAGAATGAGTCGAGGGGAAGAGTACACGTACCGTCTCGATGCACGCTCCTGAGCTGGCGGGCGACTCTTCCGAATCGTCCAGGGCGACCTAGCAGAGCAGGATGCCTACGCCGTAGTCAACGCGGCGAATTGGAGCCTACCGGTCGGCGCCTCATCGTTTGACCTGCCTACCAGCCTTCGCGAACAGTGGGCCATTCAGCAGATTGTTGACAGCCCTTCTCGTCAATTCCACACCTTGAGGGTTCCCGGTAAGAACGTGACGCATTTTCCCGTCATTCATCTCCACGAAGACTTGAGGAATCAGGTAGTCCTCTGACCAGTCGCCAAATTCACGGACGAGTTCATCAGCCTTCTTCTCCTGCTCGGGAATGTCGATGTCGTATGGGAAGAATGGCACGCCAAGTTCCTCCGAGGCCTTCTTCATGGGTTCGACCGTCGTCGGATGGCAGTGCGGGCACCAGGTTGCATAGACCACGTGAACCGCTTTGACCTCAATCAAGATCAGACCACCCTCCGTCTCGCCGAGGACTCGTTGCGACTCCTCCCCTATAGAAGTTGGGCCGGAGACGCAACCACTCGTTGGGCCCGTTGGGGTGGAGCTCTCGTCCTGCGATTCCTTCCTCCCGTAATCGGCATAGTTCGGGGACCTCAATCAAGCCGTAGCCGAATACCTAGCCGCTTCGACAGGTTCCGAAGGTCTTGGGCGACGTAGAAGAAGGCCATCCAGCTCCACCTCCCCCAGCGCCTTACCCCCTCCCGCTTGACCTCCTCGATAGCCTCCCTCCGATTCTCGGGCTCCTTGCCGAAGAAAAGGAGGCCGAAGACGTCGACCGACCATGCATCGATAGGGAACCCGGCGTGCGGGTTGATGATGTCGGCTGCGTAATCGCCTACGCCCGGCAGCTCCATCAGCTTCTCCTTCGCCTCGTCCGGCGGCATCGCCATTATCCGCCGCACGTCAGGAAACCCTTCGACAATCATCTTCGCCGATGCGACGATGTACTTTGCCCTGTAGCCCAGCTTGCACTCCCTCGCGAAGGCCTTCGGGTCGAGCTTCGCGATCCTCTCTGCGGTGGGCTGAAGCGTTACCCGCTTCCGGTCGAACTCAATCACCTCGCCGTACTTCTTGTCGATCGCCTCCATCATCTCCTGACTCCTGGCGAGCCTCGCCATCTGGAGGCAGATGCTGAGGACGACCGAGTTGAAGAGAGAAGCAGCTTGGGTGTCGTGCATCCCATAGAGGTCCTCCACTACGTGCCTCAGGATTTTGTCCTTCATGGCGAAATCGTAGAAGCCCTTCAGGTCTTGCTCCGCGCCCAGACAGAGGGCCAGGATTTCGCGAAGCCTGTCTGCTTCTTTCCTGGAGACCTCCCGCCCGGCGTAGACTCCGAACAGCACGCGCGGACTCTCTATGGTGCCGCGTGACTGAATCTTGAGCCCGATCGGCCTTCCTTCGAAGCGGATGCCGGTCCAGAGAGTTCTATCCTCGTAGACCTCCTTGGACGTGAACAGGTCCCAGCCCGCGGGCTTCTTCACGGTCAGCCCGAAGTTGAACGGAGGCAGAGGGTCTATCTCAAATCTCGTCCTACGCCTGAGTTTCACCATAAGCACTCCGACGCCTCATCGCTACCTCAGGACTTGAGGCTCGCGATGTCGATGACGAAACGGTAGCGGACGTCGCTCCTGACTGTCCGGTCGAAGGCCTCCCCGATTCGCCCGATCGGAATGACTTCCACGTCTGCGGCGATGCCATGCCTGGCACAGAAGTCCAGCATCTCCTGCGTGTCCTTGGTCCCACCGACGTTCGACCCTATCAGGCGTCGGCGACGGCCCTGCAGGGCCCACGGCGCAAGGGGCGCGGGGTCTGGGACCCCAACAAGCATCATCGTCCCCTCGAACCGGAGCAGGTTCAGGTACGCGTTGAAGTCGTGCCTTGCCGAAACCGTGTCCATGACGAAGTCGAAGCGGGAGGCGTTCTTCTTGAACACCCCGGAATCGCCGGTGGCAATGAAGTCGTCTGCGCCGAGGCGTGTTGCATCCTCACGCTTGTTGGGCGAATGGCTCAGCACGGTCACGTTCGCGCCCAGCGCCTTTGCGAGCTTCACCGTCATGTGACCGAGGCCGCCGAGCCCCACCACCGCTATCCGGTCGTCTTTCTTGACACCGAAGTGGCGGAGAGGAGAGTAGGTCGTAGTGCCGGCGCACAGCAGCGGTGCAGCGCGTTCGAGAGGGATGCTCGTCGGAACGTCGAAGGCGTACGCCTCGTCCACGGTGATGCAAGTCGAGTAGCCGCCCTGCGCCAGCGTCTTTCCGTCGCGCTCGTAGCAGTTGTAGGTGAAAGTGGCTCCGTCCTCGCAGTACTGCTCTTCTCCCGCTCTGCACGGGCCGCACCTGCGACAGGAATCGACGAATGTGCCCACCCCAACCCTGCTCCCAACCTTGAACTTCCTCACCCTGTCGCCCACTGCTGCAGCTGTGCCGACGATTTCATGGCCGGGGACCATGGGATAGTTCGAGCCCCCCCACTCGTTCCGCGCCTGGTGGATGTCGCTGTGACAGACGCCGCAGTATTGGATGTCAACGAGCACGTCGCGCGGCCCTGGTTCGCGCCGCTCGAAGTCGAACGGCTCGAGGGGGAGAGAGGGACCTTTGGCAGCATAGCCACGTGTCGACAGCAAGGGCTGGTCCCGTTGCCGAACAACTGGGTCGCTTTAATGGCTGTCGATTGTAGCCGGACCAGTGCCTCTTGAGAGTGCCACACGGTTCAAAATAATTAATACGCGTACGGTCGGGCCCGACCTTCGACCATGGTCCAGTACAAGTGGATCGCTCTCTCAAACACCACCATTGGAACGCTGATGGCATCCGTCGACGGCACAATCGTCATGATATCGCTGCCGGCCATCTTCCGAGGCATCTATGGCAATTCTGTTCTGCCGCCCTTTCAGTACCTTCTCTGGGTCCTCTTTGGATACAGCGTAGTGACTTCGACTCTCCTTGTGACCTTCGGACGCATCTCTGACATGGTCGGGAGGGTCAGACTGTTCAACCTGGGCTTCGCGATCTTCACGGTGGGGTCATTGCTGTGCACCATAACGCCTAGTCCGGGTGACCTAGGCGCGACCGAGCTCATCGTCTTCAGGATAATCCAAGGCATAGGCGGCGCCTTCCTCTTCGCCAACAGCGCAGCGATACTGACGGACGCGTTTCCGGCAAATGAAAGGGGAATGGCGCTCGGGACCAACATGGTAGCCGCTCTCGCGGGCTCCCTCGTCGGATTGGTACTCGGAGGAATCCTCGTAGTCTTCAACTGGCGCCTCATATTCCTCGTGAGCGTACCCGTCGGAGCTTTGGGCACAGTCTGGTCGTATGCGAAACTCAAGGAGACTGGCATGATAAGAAAGAACCAGAAGCTGGACGTCTGGGGAAACGCGGCCTTCGGGGGTGGCTTGACTCTCGTCCTGGTCGGCGTGACTTACGGCCTGATTCCTTGGGGAACTTCGCCGATGGGTTGGGGTGATCCATGGGTGATAGCCTCGCTGTTGGCTGGCCTTGCGCTTCTTGCAGTCTTTCCGTTCATAGAAAGCAGGGTAGCGGATCCCATGTTCCGCCTCGAACTGTTCAGGATTCGCATGTTCAGCGCCGCGAACATCGCAGGGCTGCTCTCTTCAATAGGACGAGGAGGCGTCATGATAATGCTCATCATCCTGCTCCAGGGGATATGGCTTCCTCTTCATGGATACCTCTACACATCCACTCCCTTGTGGGCTGGCATCTTCATGCTTCCCATGATGCTCGGATTCGTCGTAATGGGTCCGCTGAGCGGTTACTTGTCGGACAAGCACGGAGCCAGGCTCTTCGCCACTCTAGGGATGCTCATCACCGCCGCGACATTCATCGCCCTCTCATTCCTGCCCTACGACTTCGACTATCTGCCGTTTGCGGTGATCCTGTTCGTCATGGGGCTTGGAGGAGGGATGTTTGCCTCTCCAAACATAGCGTCCATCATGAACTCCGTCCCTCCTGAACACAGAGGCGCGGCATCCGGGATGCGCGCAACGCTGCAGAACACCGGTCAGACGGTAAGCCTGGCCATCTTCTTCACGGTGATAATCACGGGCCTTTCCAGCAGCCTGCCGAGCGCCCTCACAAAAGCGCTGACGACGCCGCCGGCCCAAGTGCCGCAGCAGGCGCTGGCGTTGCTCAACTCGATTCCGCCCACGAGCGCTCTCTTCGCTGCCTTTCTCGGCTCCAACCCGATGGGGGCGATTCTGTCAACTGTGCAAACGCAGTTCCCTTCAGTCTACAATTTGATCCCGAGCTCAACCGTAACCTATCTCACGAATCAGACCTTCTTCCCTAACGCGATAGCCCCGGCCTTCATGTCGTCCCTCCAGCTCTCCTTCTACATAGGAGCGGCTCTCTCGCTTGTGGCAGCGGCAGCCTCGCTGCTGCGCGGCAAGAAGTACATCCACGAGGTGGAGCAGGCCAAGGAGCTGGCCAGGAAGCAGGAAGAGACTCCGGCACCGCTAAGTGGAGCTTGATCTCCAAGTCGACCCGTGACTGGTGCACAGATTAGCCCGGACCAGCCATAGACTCGAGTTCTCTCGCACTTGGCGCAAGTCCCCTCAGGGGATTCTGTCCGGTCGAGGTACATGAAGAACGAAGGAGGCTGGCCGCCTCATGCTGCCGGAGTTTCGAGGGGTAGCTGAACGCTCTTCCTCTCTGAATAGCTAAATCAAGTCGGCACTCTTTGAGGGACAAGACTTTGGGCGATTGGCATGACGTTCTGTACGTTCAGAACGCTCGCATCTATCAACCCGTATTGAAAGCTGGCCTTTCTTCAGCACCATCGGAAGCAAGAGGATTGGCAAAGATATTCAGTAACTTTAACCTCCGAGCAAAAGTCGGAAGCAGGCCGAAAATCCTGGATGTCTCGTGTGGAATCGGACGACACTCAATCAATCTGGCAAAACTCGGTTACGAAGTCGTCGGTTTTGACTTCTCTCTTTACTTTCTGAAGACAGCACGAAAGCTCGCAAGACAAGAAGGTCTGAGCGAGCGCAGTGTCCTGCGTTTCTACGAGCGAGACACTGAGCAGATTCAGGAGATACTGCGAGCAAACGGGGAGACTGATTTTGACGCAATCATCTGTATGGACACTTCGATAGTCCGTCCGACTTTGAAAGAGGAGATTGAGCTTCTGCGTTCGCTGTACGAAATCGGACGCGAAGGGTCTTTGCTCGTGATCGAGACCGCGAACAGGAACTCTTTCTTGAAGCATGAGCATTACTACCCGTTTTCCATAATCCAATCTTTCCCTCACGGAAGACTTCAAAGGCATCTTCAAGCCAGTTATGACCCCAAGAGCAAGCACATCAAGGGGGACTGGAAGTTCTATCGAGAACTACGCGATGGGGACTTGAAGCATCTACTTTCAATCAAGATGGAATCAACCATCCATTCGCGAAAGGACCTGAGAACTACTTTGGAGAAGGTAGGATGGAGGTATCTTCGCAGTTATGGAAGCGTCCAGCGCCTTGACAGGCTCGATTCCGACTCATTTCACATCGTAATGGTCGCAAAGAAAGCTTAGCTGATGTACCTTGGTTGAACAGAATCCCCTCAGGGCAGGGTAGATATACGCGGACCAATTCAATGATCCACAATGGCAAGCAAGAAGCCGGCGATAATCGCAGACTTGACCATCTTTCCAGTCGGTGAAGGCACGAGCGTTGGAGACTTTGTCAAGAAGGCATTCGAAGCGATGACGGGAGTAGAGGGTGTGAAGATACAACCAACCGCGATGTCGACGATAATCGAAACCGATGACCTAGGCAAGGTGATCACGACTCTTGAAAGGGCGCACGACGCAATGTTGAGCATGGGAGCAAAGCGCGTCTATATCGCACTGAGGGTCGACCACAGGCTCGACAATCCTCATGACGCGGAATACAAGGTGGGTAGAATGACAGGCAGGATACGGAATCGGTCGAGCCCCGGCAGAAACTGAACCCAAGCCTGCTTGTGCAGCGTAGGCGCCCAAAGAGTCGAACCGGTCGTCCGAAGACGTCCAGCGTGAACCGCGGTCGAAGGAAAAGGAGAAAAGAAAAGCATCTACGGGACGGATGGCGGTGAAACCTTGAGCGAAGAGCAGTTCCGCGAGTGGGTCAACAGGAGGTCACACCTTCCCCTGGCGGTCAAGGGACACACTTTCGTGCTGAAAGGCGACAGCGTCATCGCGGTCGACGGGGGCAAGTTCGTCTATGAGGAGGCCCTAGAGCTAGTGAAACTGCTCAACTCGAGCAACCCGTTCGCGCAGATAAATGCGACCTTCATGATTCTGGAGCGGAACGGGGCACTGCGGCTGATAGTAATCGGGCTGATAGCGGTAGTCATCGTGGTCGTCATCCTCCTGGCCAGTCACTAGTGTTCGACTCGTTACGACTTGACTGTAACGTAGTACATGTACGTAACCCCTGGGGTAGGAACGCTGAGCAAGCCGAAGTTGAGGTTGCCGGAACCGTCGGTCCATGCGTAGACAGCCTTATCGACGCTCCTGTTTCCGTAGTCAGCGATGAGGCTGGCCACCAGAGCTTTCGTCGCGCTCGCCCCGACTGCACTGAGAGACACACTGCCCTCGGGCACGTAGACCGTGGGATTGACGGACGTCGCGTTGACCAAGTGGTAGTTCTCTGAGGTGACCAAAGTCGTTATCTGAAGGACCAAGGCATCTCTGCTCGTCGTCGTCGTGTTCGTGGAGTTGCTCCCTCCGAGGTCCTCATAGGCCGCCGCGGCGTTGAGGCCCACCCCCACGGCAGCCGTTGATGGGTTGATTGCCGTCATGAAAGGTATCTGAGTGACTACACCTGTGGTGCCGGGGTTGGTGTACACGGCAACAAAATAGGTAAGGTGCCCTCCGACGGAGTAGAGGAGGTAGGAGCCGAACCTGTAGTTGGGGAGTAGGGTCAGTTGCGTCCTCACCCGCTGATTGGTGTTGAGTGCGTTCTCTGCGGCAGTGGGGCCGATGATCAGCGCCGACGCCGATGGGTTCTGGTAGAGGTCGATCTGCCCCAGTCTGTCCCCGCCGTAGGCTATGTAGAGCGCTCCAAGGTTCTTGCTGACAACTCCCTGGTACTGAGCTAGTTGCATGCCGACGAAGTACGTCTCGCTCCCGACGGCGAAGGGTATGTACTGCACGGTGCTGTTCCCAGCCCGCTCATAGAACTGGGTGCCCCCCCTGAAGACGAACGGGTCACTCACGTGGTAGACGAAGTCGTAGTCCAGCTGGCCGGGGACGTTGGGCCTGCCGAGCAGTTGCTCGGGATACCTGAGCTGGGGAACCAGCCAGGATGGAGGGGCGGACCAGCTGCTATAGTAGTTCTGGTAGAACTGCGTGATGAAGTCAGAGGAGTTGGTCCCCAGGAGGTTGGAGACCGTGTAGCCCTGCATCGAGCCGTCTTGGATGTTGACCAAGACCACGCCGAAGAACCGCAGGTAGGGGCTCGCGGAAAAGCCCGACTGCAGGGGGTAGTTGATGTAGACCTGCACCGCGTAGTAGAGGTTCTTCCCGTCAGACACCATGTACGCCGAGGGGTCCATGGTGAGGCCGGGGATCAGCACGTCTCCGACCCTGGTGAAAATGTTCCTGTTCCACAGCATGTCTATCGACTTGCCGGAGAAGGCGAAGCCGAGCTGCACCTCGGCGAATGTGAACCACATCGACTTCTGCCAGCCGCTCAGCACGTAGTCTGGCGCCCCGCTGTACGAAACGTTCTGGACTTCATCGTATCCCGGTATGTGAACGTAAACGCTCTGGTTGAAGCCGCTCCCCTCGCCGTAGTAGATGAGGGGTTCGGAGGCGATCCCGAAGGCGCTGGTCGCGGGTATCACGGACCCGTTGTGGGTGTTGATTACGAGGACCTTCGCAGCGTGAGTGTAGATGAGATGCTCACTGATCCAGTCGGTCGAAGGGAAGGTGGGAGTCGTGGGTGAGACCCAGTACTCGGTGCCGTTGTAGAAGACGATCTCAGAGCTGGCCAGACCCATCCAGTTGTAGGCGCCGATTTCCTTCGTGTTGGTGACCGACGCGGCCTGTTGGTCCCACTGCCGGACCAAGTCAAGGGTCGTCGTCGGGTTGCTCGTCGGGAGGCTGGTGAGACTGCTGACTTTGATGCCGTCCAGACCAGCTGACCATCTTGTCACGGTGATCTGCTTCTGGGTCTGTGGGGACCAAGAGTACGCGAGGTAGTTGTTGTTCCAGTTGAAGTAGTAGAAAGCGCCGACGGCCGCCTGGCCGATAAACAGCGCCGCGAACACGACCGCGACCACCTTGAAGAGATTCAGCCTCGGCGCCGGCGCGTTCCTCCTCGAGAAAAAGGCTATCCCCACAGCGGTGAGAAGGAGGGCGGCCCAGACCATCCCGTAGACGTAGGGCGTGGCTATGTTCATCAGCCAATAGGGGGCTCCCAGTATGGTCTCAAGGAGGATAGCAGCAATCAGGGCGAGCAGGTTCCTGATCCAGACGTCGCTCCTGCGCGTGGCAAGGTTGGCCAGCAGGCGGAGGAACATTCGAGCGGCAAGGACCAGGAGAACGGCGGAGAGCGCGTAGGAGATGACGGCGTACTGGATGGACATCGAGGGCACCAGGCTGACGAGCCCGACTCCGGAGGCCGGGGCTAGCGGAAGTGCGAAGACCCGTGGGACCTGCGCCCAGCTCCCCATGCCCATAGTCATCATCATGATGGGGTTCATCGTCGAGCCTAGGAGCGGGAAGCCGCCAGAAACCACGAAGGCGTAGAAGACTATCGCCCACTTGAGCGTCTGCCACAGGGCCCAGAGCCAGACGTTCATCTTCTCGCTGACCCGCATCCCTCCCTGTTCGGCCTCGTAGGGCCTCATGTATCTGGAGAGCACGGTCCATAGCTTCCAGAGGTCGCTCCCCCCGGGTTTGGGGTACACGAGCAGCAGCGCGAAGAGGCCCGCCGCCAAGAAGGTGTAATCGTGATAGAAGGTGATGCTGAACCAGTTGAGGCCCGCCTTGGCGGAGTAGACCGACTCCGCGATGGACCACTGGAGTATCACCCAGGCGACTGCGAGAACGGCGACTACCGCGATGATGACTA
Source organism: Nitrososphaerales archaeon (assembly GCA_050011715.1). Lineage (GTDB taxonomy): Archaea > Thermoproteota > Nitrososphaeria > Nitrososphaerales > Gagatemarchaeaceae > UBA183. The sequence continues at coordinate 69,843 of JBEKIO010000010.1, forward strand.
GTACGAGTACGGTCAGCCACTTGTAGAGCCTGGTACGCCCTTCCCCGGCGTCAGAGTCCATTTGTCGGGAGGGGGGTAGTGTCGTTATTTATGGTGTATCAATTCCCCAGTTCGAGAATTGGGGGGGGGTCGTTGCTGGCTTGGGGCGGGAAGCGCAGCGAATCCGAGCCGAGGGCATTAAATTCAGATGGGACGACAGAAGCTCTCGAAGGACGATTGACATCGCCAGAAGTTCGCCACGGAGTCGGCATAAGTGAACGCGTCGGATCGGGCATCGTAGTGGCCGTTCTGATCATTGCGGGTGTCGTCGCGCTAGTTGCCACCAGCAGACCATCAGCGACGACGACAGCCACGAGCACATCCATTTCCGCTGGCGCTGACGCCGTACTCGCCTCGGCCGTGCAGACCAACCCATCCGGGTTCGTCCACGAGTCCTCAAAGCCCACAGCTTCTGGCAGCAGCGACTGGGCATTACTCCAGTCCGCAGACGGCTCGGGGGCGAACGTCACCGTATTGGTGTATCCCTCCACCAACGCTTCGCGGGCCTACTTCGACAGGTTCGTGACTGGCGTCAGGGGCCTCACTGGCTATACGAACATCACGTCGGACCTGGTCTCCTTCCGGCTGTACGGGAAGTGCTATGGATACGGCGAGGACGTCGAGGGCATAGCCGTAGCCAACGGGGTCTGCACTAAGGGGAACGCGTTTCTTCAGGTCCACCTTGTCTCGAGCATATCATTCTCGGCCTTGGAAGGGGACCTGACGAGCATCATGGGCGCACTCTACCAGAGCGCAACCTGATACGCCTGTCAGTAACGTTCTTCTGCCACTCGTCCCCGGTCGGACCCGGGAAGCAGCGCATTGCCGACCTTGGTGCTGAAGGGAAGGGCGTTCGACGGGAAGGAGCTGCACCGAACCGCGGTCCTGACCATCGACACCGACGCCGGCGTCATCACCGGGTTCGGCGAGAGGGGCTCGGTCGAAGAAGGGCGTGGCTCGAAGGTGATCAAACGCGACGACGCGACCATCCTTCCCGGACTGATCGACGCACACTTGCATTTCTACTCGTCGAAGGGAGAGGGAGTGGTATCCTGGGCGAGCGTCCCCGACACGCTGGCCGTTCTCAGGGCCGCGCATGACCTCGGGACGCTCCTGCGGGCGGGCTTCACGACCGTCCGCGAGCTCGGCACGAAGGGAGGCGTGCACCTCGCGCAGGCGGTCGAAGAAGGGGCGGTCGACGGTCCGACGGTGGTCTCGTGCTCGAGGGCGCTCTCGCAGACGGGGGGTGACGACGACCCTCCAGGCTTCCCGCTCGGGATAGCCCAACGGCTCGCCTCGTACACCTACTTCTGCGACGGACCCTGGGACTGCCGCAGGGCGGTCAGGAAGGTCGTCAGGGACGGAGGCAGCGTCGTGAAGCTCTACGCATCTGGGGCTTTTTCCCGCGGTGGCAAGGTCAGGGAGAACTTCACGCTAGAAGAAGTCAGAGCGATAGTCGACGAGTCTCACAGGGCGGGACTGAAAGTCGCCGCCCACGCTTACGGAGAAGACGCCCTGCTCACGGTCATTGAAGCGGGCGTCGACTCGATAGAGCACGGTCTCGGACTGACGCCCCGGACGGTGAAGGCGATAGCGGAGAAGGACATCTACTACGTTCCGACCCTGACCACATACGTGGCTGCCTACATGGGTCAATCTCACTCCAGCAAAGCGAGGGAGGAGATGGTGAAGAGGCACTTCACCTACGACATGGTTGCCGTAAAGGAGCGCAGGGTGAAGGTCGTGTCGGGTTCCGACATAGTCGGGGACTCGAAGAGGCCTCACGGGCGCAACTACCTCGAGATAGTCGAGGAAGCGAAGTATCTCGGCAACAGAGAGGCGCTCGAGGCCGCGACGTCGAGAGCGGCGGCGTGCCTTAGTCTTCCGGACCGCGGGTCGCTTCGGAAGGGGTGCCGCGCGGACGTGATCGTCGTGAAAGGTAACCCGGTCGACGACCTCGAATCCTTGGCGCCAGAGAACGTCGTCCACGTAATCAAGTCAGGAAGGCTCTATTCCGGCGCCGCCGAGAGATGAATCCCTCGACGGACGGACGGCCCGATCTACTCGCTTTTCCGGGCGCCGCTGGATTTCTCGTAGTCCTTCTCGAGGAACTTGGCGAAGGTGGACCAGTTCCGCTTGGCTACCTTCGTCCACTTCGCCCGGCTTTCGACTTGGCTCGGGTCATCGTAGGTCACCCTGAACACCATATCGAGTCTGGTCTTCCCGTTCTTGAGCCCGGTCAGGCTGTAGTCGCCCACCTCCCTTCCGTCTCCGCAGGTGTCGAAGTGCCATGAATTCGGAGGCTTGAGCCAGACTGCCCTGACCCCTTCCAGCGACCGCTTGCCGTCCTTGTAGTTCACGACCCAGATTATCCTGTCCTTTGTCCGCTCCAGGAATCGCCTTCTCGCGGCTGAGCCGGTCATCTTGTAGTCATCCTCCCTGAAGTCCGTGCACCAGTTGAAGACGAAGTCCTTCGGTGCGTTGAACGTCTGAGAAACTTTGAACGTCTTGGTGATCGGGCCTTTCAAGGCAAGCCCTTCTATTCGATAAATCCGTTTAAGGCTTTCATCCGAGGAGATTCCCAGGGCAACCGTTGCCGTGCATAGGGTTCATTGCGCCTCCGCCGGGAATCACTCATCCTGCGTTGAGAGGTAGTTAGTCCGCCAGCTGAACAAGTCGCTCTTGCGAGCTTCTTGCGTACACTGGGACCACTTCAAACCAGTCTTCTACTGGATCTCTCCTCCATCCTCCCCTCCCCCTTGCGGGAGAAGTTCAGACGAACGGCTCACTCTTGTCGGGAGTGGCTTCCCGCTTAGATGCTTTCAGCGGTTATCCACGATTGCTTAGCTGCCCGGCTGCGCCCTCTCGGACGACCGGTACGCCAGAGGCAACGCCCCGCTGTTCCTCTCGTACTGGGCAGG
>JBEKIO010000011.1:0-70187 GCA_050011715.1 Nitrososphaerales archaeon
CTGAGACGCTTGGAGCTCACACCGTCACCGTCTCCGGAAATGACGTCGGGACCGTGCCCGCCGACACCGCGACTGCCACATTCACGGTCACCACTCCCACGATCGTTCTGTCTCCCACTCAGGGCCCTGTCGGGGTCACCGTAACGGTCGCGGGTGCTAGCTTCGCTTCCTCTTCCACAATCACGATAAAGTTCAACGGAGCGACAGTGACGACCATCCCTGCTACCGTCACTACGTCCGCCTTGGGCGCCTTCACCGCCACCTTCGTAGTGCCCTCCTCCGCCGCTGGTGCCAAGACAGTCACGGCGACGGACGCCAGCTCGAACACCGCGTCCGCCACATTCACGGTCACCACTCCCGCAATCGCTCTGTCACTCACCCAGGGGCCTATCGGCACAATCGTCACGGTGACCGGCACAGGGTTCTCCGTCAACACGGTAATAGGCTCGATCTCCATCGCCGGAGGCACCATAGCGACCCAGACCTGCACCGCCCAAACGACCTCATCCACTGGCACCTTCACGTGCACGTTCACGGTGCCCACTGAGACGCTTGGAGCTCACACCGTCACCGTCTCCGGAAATGACGTCGGGACCGTGCCCGCCGACACCGCGACTGCCACATTCACGGTCACCACTCCCACGATCGTTCTGTCTCCCACTCAGGGCCCAGCCGGCACTCCTGTCACCGTAACGGGCTCAGGGTTCTCCGTCCTCACAACAATCGGTACCATGACATTCAACGGTGTGACCCCGGCCACCCAGACCTGCACCACAAAGACGACCTCAGCCACAGGCACGTTCACGTGCACGTTCACGGTGCCATCCATCGCATCAGGCCCGTACGCGGTCGTCGTGTCAGGCAGCGACATCGGGTTAGTACCTGCTGACGCCGCCTCCGCGACATTCACGGTAACGACGCCTGCGATTTCCCTATCTCCCACTCAGGGCCTCGCTGGCACTTCCGTCACCGTAACGGGCTCAGGGTTCTCCGTCCTCACAACAATCGGTACCATGACATTCAACGGTGTGACCCCGGCCACCCAGACCTGTACCGCCCAGACGACCTCAGCCACAGGCACGTTCACGTGCACATTCACGGTGCCATCCATCGCATCAGGCCCGTACGCGGTCGTCGTGTCAGGCAGCGACATCGGGACTGTACCGGCCGACACTGCGACTGCTACATTCACTGTCACCACTTCCACAATCAACCTGTCTCCCATACAGGGCCCGGTCGGCACGACCGTAACGGTCACGGGTGCTAGCTTCGCTTCCTCTTCCACAATCACGATGAAGTTCGACGGAACGGCAGTGACGACCGTTCCGGCTACCATCACCACGTCTGCCGCGGGTACCTTCTCTGCCACCTTCGTCGTACCCTCCTCTGCAGCTGGTGCTCATACGGTCACGGCGACGGACGCCAAGTCGGACACCGCTTCCGCGACCTTCACGATAACAACGCCCACGATTGCTCTGTCTGCCACCCAAGGCCCGGTCGGTACTTCCGTCACCGTAACGGGCTCAGGGTTCTCCGTTCTCACAACAATCGGTACCATGACATTCAACGGTGTGACCCCGGCCACCCAGACCTGTACCGCCCAGACGACCTCAGCCACAGGCACGTTCACGTGCACGTTCACGGTGCCGGCGGACACTGTCGGCACGTACATGGTATACATATCAGGCAGCGACGTCGGGACCGTACCGGCTGACACTGCCTCCGCGACCTTCACGATAACAACGCCCACGATTGCTCTGTCTCCCACGCAAAGCCCAGTCGGCACCTCCGTCACGATAACGGGTTCAGGATTCTCCGTCCTTACCACGATCGGCACGATCACCTTCAACGGTGTGACCCCGGCCACCCAGACCTGTACCACAAAGACGACCTCAGCCACAGGCACCTTCACGTGCACGTTCACGGTGCCCTCAATCACACCAGGCCCGTACACGGTCGTCCTATCAGGCAGCGACGTCGGAGCCGTGCCTGCCGACACCGCCTCCGCGACGTTTACAGTGACTTCTTCTGTGATAACGCTGACCCCGAATCAAGGTCCTGAAGGTGTCTCAGTAACCGTGCAGGGCTCAGGGTTCTCCGTTCTTACCGCAATCGGCACCATGACATTCAACGGCGTGACCCCGAGCGGGCAGACTTGCACATCCCAGACGACCTCAGCCACAGGCACCTTCACGTGCACGTTCACGGCACCGTCGATAGCAGCAGGCACATACACGGTCGTCCTGTCAGGCAGCGACGTCGGGACCGTACCCGCTGACGCCGCCACTGCCACATTCAAGTTAACGACGCCCACGATCACACTGTCTGTCACCCAGGCCCCAGTCGACACTTCCGTCACCGTAACGGGTTCAGGGTTCTCCGTCGGCATGGCGTTAGGTTCGATCACACTCGACGGAGTGGCTCCGACCACGCAGACATGCGATTCCCAAACCACCTCGGTCACGGGTACGTTCACATGCACATTCACAGTGTCGTCATCATTCGCGTCAGGTACATACACGGTCATCCTATCAGGCAGCGATGTCTGGACCGTACCGGGTGACACCGCCTCCACGACCTTCACGGTAACGACGCCCACGATCACACTGTCTCCCATCCAGGGGCCGGTCGGCACCTCCGTCACTGCAACGGGTTCAGGGTTCTCCGTTCTTACCGCAATCGGTACCATGACATTCAACGGTGCGACTCCGAGCGGGCAGACCTGCACCACAAAGACGACCTCCCCCACAGGCACCTTCACGTGCACGTTCACAGTGCCGTCGATTGTACTAGGCCCGTATGCGGTCATCCTGTCAGGCAGCGACGTCGGAACCGTACCTGCTGACACCGCGACTGCCACGTTTACGGTAACGACGCCTACGATCACTCTATCGCCTACCAAGGGACCACAAGGTACCGCGGTCACCGTAACGGGTTCGGGGTTCTCCGTGCTTACCGCAATCGGCACCATGACATTCAACGGCGTGACCCCGAGCGGGCAGACTTGCACCACAAAGACGACCTCAGCCACAGGCACCTTCGCGTGCACGTTCACTGTGCCAAACGGGTTTGCCGTCGGCACGTATGCAGTCGTCGTGTCAGGCAGCGACATCGGAACTGTACCGGCCGACAGCGCGACTGCTAACTTCAAGATCACCACAAGTGGTAGTTGACCTGAGTCAGGATTCCTACCACGTGGATTCGCCCGTGACATGCCTTGTCGTAGCGGCAGACAACAGTTCCGGAACGTCAACCACGTCAACAGGGACTGCGGCCTTCGCCTCCAGTTCATCGAGCCGTGTCACTTGGACGCTCCCCAGCGGTGAAGGTATTCTCTCCAGCACGCGCGCACGCGCAAAGGTATTGAGTTACCCAAATGAAGCGAAGGCATCGCGATTTGGGTCCGGCAGTGGCAATTTTGCTTTTATAGAATGGACGGGGAATCCATATGGGTTATAGGCAGGAGAAGAAATGGAGGATAGACAGCTGAGAATGCCTGCCCAAGAACCCGACGGAGATGAACATGATGGACTTCTCGCTCATTTCTTCCGCAGGTTGCGGAAGAACCAGAAGACGGAGTCTAAGGATAACCCAACCTCGGCAGTTCAGAGAACGGTGCCCGTACTCCAATCGCCTCTCAGTCCAGCATCTCTTCCCAAGGCAGCATCCCCTATATCGGCACCAACATCTCCCTTCAAGCCGGGGTCTTCTCCACTGACGCCAGCTGCATCGTCAGTAGTACTACCTTCGCCTAAACCCACAGAGCCAAGCCCGCCACGTCCCACAGGAACCTCGTCACCCCAACAGAGACCGATGACATCCAGCATCCCCGTCCAGCGCCAGCAGACCGTCCAGCTGCAGAAACCAGTAGAGAGAGCACCAGCGGTAGAAATGAGTGCGGAGCAGGCGGACGCCGAACTGGCCCAGCGCTTCAGGTTCCTAAAGAACGTCCAGGTGAGGTTTCCTTTCACAGGAACAGCGATTCCTCCGTCGTGGAAGGTAGTGGAGAGGTATCCGGTCAACAGCCCGTTCGCTTACGCCGTGATCGCCCAGAGTCCCCTCCAGGCGCAGAGATACTTCCTCGACGAAGTCCCTCTGACAAAGACTGAGGCTGCGATTTACTCTTATCTCCTCGACGCCCTCGAGGCAGAACTGACAGTCCCAAGGGAGCAAGTGAACCCGCGGCAGTACTTCGCAGACCAGGCCAGGAAGATCCTACTGAAGTACTCGATCAGGGTCCCAGCCGCCTCTTGGTCCAAGATCATCTACTTCGCCGAGAGGGACCTTGTAGGTTTCGGGGTCCTGGACGGGATGATGCGCGACCCGAACATCGAAGACCTTTCGATCGACTCTCTGGGCAAGCCCATCTTCATCTATCACAAGAACCACGAGAGCTTGGAGACGAACGTCATACTGAGCGACGAGGAGCAGCTGGACAACACTGTCACGAGGCTCTCCCACATGGCGGGGAAACACGTTTCGACCGCGTTCCCCATCGTTCAGGGAACCCTTCCGGGGAGGCACAGGCTTGTCGCAACGTTCAGACGCGAGGTCTCGCCTCAGGGAAGCTCGGCCACGATAAGGAAGTTCAGGGAAGACCCGATGACCATAGTCGACATGCTCAACGTGGGCCTGCTTGATCACCATATGGCCGCGTATGCCTGGTACATGATGCAGAACAGGGCCACAGCTGTAGTCGTGGGAGCGACGGGTGCAGGTAAGACCACCCTCCTCAACGCGATCCTGACTCTTACCCGGCTGACCACAAAGCTCGTCACGATTGAAGAAGTCCAAGAGATAAACATCCCGCACCTCAATTGGACTTCCCTGGTCTCGAGAGAGAGCTATGCAGCCACGGAGGAGAAATCTGGTGAAGTGGGCCTGTTCGACCTCGTCAAGGCGGCCATGAGAATGAGGCCTGATATCCTGGTGGTTGGAGAGGTCAGAGGCGAAGAGGCATATGTCCTCTTCCAAGCGATCAGCACGGGCCACGGGGGCCTGTGCACGCTCCATGCGGACGACGCAGCGTCAGCGCTCCAGAGGCTCGTTTCAGAGCCGATGAACGTCCCCAAGGCCTTCATTCCATTCCTCGACCTCACCTTTGTGGTGAGAAGGATCTCTGTCCCAACTCCAGGGGGTGGCTTCAAGGCAGTCAGGAGGATCGTTTCGATCGACGAGATCATCACTGATCAGGAGCTGAACAAGGTATTCAGGTGGGACCCGAGGACGGACACCTTCAAGGCCAGTTATGACAAGAGCCCCAAGCTCGAGAAGATATCGAGGGACACAGGAATGCCGATGGAGGAGATGCTCAAGGAGATCGACAGGCGTGCGCTCATCCTAAGGTGGGTCCAGCAGAAGGGCATCAGGAACTTCAAGGAGCTGTCTCCCATCCTGGAACTCTACATCTCCAGGCCCCTGGATGTGTTTAACACCGCAGCGGGCGAGCTAGAGGCGAAGGGAATTGCGGTCGCAGAGATAGTCAGAGATTACAAACCTGGCGGTCAGCGACAGTGAGCTTCAAGGTAGTCCTTCCTAGCCGAGAGAAGAAGAAGGTCCCGCTGACCTTCTTCGACAGATTCACTTCTTTCGCCTTCAGGCTCTTCTCCCGACCAGCGACCAGGTTCACCCGTTCCGTCCCCATGCTAAGGGACGACATCCTGAAGTCGAACCTAAGGATAACCCCTGAAGGCCTCATTTCTGTTGCCTTCTTTTCAGCGTTCATTACGTTGATTGCGTCTGCGGTCGGGACCTACATTGCGGTCGTCAGGTTCGGTGCCCTGTGGTTCCTTGGAGTAATCATCGCCGTTCCTGCTGCCATCATGATTTTCACAATTGTCATCAATTCCCCGAAGATCAGCGCTTCAAACCGGGCTTCTTCAATTAACGGCGAGCTTCCGTTCGTCATCGGATACATGTCTGTCCTGGCGGGCGGAGGGGTATCTCCTCTCACGACGCTCAGGAGGATCACTCAGATGAAGCTATTTCCAGCGTCAGCCAAGGAGGCAAAAAGGATACTCGTCGAAGTCGACGTCTTCGGCCAGGACCCCATTTCTGCAATCGAAAGGATCGCACGTTGGTGTCCTAGCAAGAAGTTCTCGGAGTTCCTCTATGGCTACACGGCCATCTTGAAGAGCGGAGGTGACTTCATCGCATACGTCGGGATGAAGCTTCGCGACACCATGGAGACCAAGACCACCGCGGTGAAGAGATCTGCGGATACCACGGGTACCTTGGCTGAAGCCTACCTCACTGTGACCGTCATACTGGGGATGGTTCTCTACACTCTGTACATGATCCAGACCTTGCTGAGCAACAACCTTTCAGGGCTTAACAACTTGTACCTCTTCGCGTTCGTCATGGTTCCTGTAATCTCAGCTATGTTCATCTGGCTAATCGACGCGGTGCAGCCGAAGTGGCCGTACGTCGACTACAGGCCTTACAAGTACTTCATCTACTCCATCCCGCTGGCAATGGTCTTCTTCTTCCTCACCCACTTCATTACTGCCCCGTCTCTTTACCTGCCGCTCTACCTTTTCGAGTGCGTGTCGGGTACGCTGATAATTGGGGCTTCAATACCAGCCATCAAGGCGATCGGGTTCTCGAGAGAGCGCACCTCTCTCGAAAAGATGCTGCCCGAGTTCATCCGCGACGTGGCCGAGGGCAGGAAGACAGGCCTCTCGCCCGAGGTGGCGATAGAGAGGCTCGGTGGCAGACACTACGGAATTCTCTCTAAGCATGTGAGGAAGATGGGGGCTCAGCTTTCGTGGGGAGTTTCTCTATCGAAGGTCATCTCAACGTTTACAGATGCGGTGGGAAGCTGGGTCACCAGGGCGATTGGCACCCTTCTGATCGAGGTCGTCGACGTGGGTGGAGGGACGATCAGGAGCTTCTCGGAGATGGCGGAGTTCACACGAAACATCAACGAGATGGAGTCCGATAGGAGGTCTGCACTGAAGCCCTTCGTCTACATCACCTATATCGCGGGGATCATGGTCGTCGTTACTACATTCATCATGGTCTATCTCCTGTCCGCGCCCGCGTTGGGGGCAGCGACTAGCTCCTCGACTCCGAAGGTCGCGGGTGCCACTATCGACTTGCTCCTTACCACCGCCGTCTTCGATTCCTTTGTCATCGGCATAGTCGCGGGGAAGATGGGCGAGAGCGGGCTCTCGGACGGCTTCAAGCACGCAATCATGCTGGTGATAGTCAGCCTGATAGCCATTGCCATGGCCCATTTCATAATGCACTTTGCGCTTTAGGGTGCTCAGACCGGGCGAATCGTTGTGAGTAAAATTCGTCGCAAATGGGGTCTGAAGATGGTAGGAACGAGCATAGAGGCAGATGCCGACGAGACTCTAACCTCACGTGCTACGACCAAGGGCAAAACCGGATATGGGATCGACGAACCCATGTCCATCATCGAACTCTTGATTGCAGGAGGCCTTTCCATCGTGGTTGGGTTCGACATCGCTGTCTACATGCGCCAGACCGCGGCTGGTCTGGGCCGCTTTGGTCTGGTCGTAGGGGCGGGAATCGGTCTTCTGGTCTTCGCAGTCGCTGCCGCCCTATACAGGAGCAGCCTGCACGGGAAGGTCAAGGAGATGTCGAAGCTGGTCGCAGACATTCCTTGGGGCGGCAACGAGGTGGTCCTTGATCTCGGTTGCGGGAGGGGCCTTGGGATGGTCCTGGCGGGCAAACGCCTCGAGGGTGGATGCTCGGTCGGGGTGGACCTCTGGCAGAAGAGCCACCTTACTGGAAACGATCCCTCCTCGATTTGGGCCAACGCGGCACAAGAGGGTGTGGAGGAAAGAGTCGCCCCTGTGAAGGCCGACACCGTGAGCCTCCCGTTGAGGGACTCGTCCATCGACGTGATAGTCTCGGCCCTTTCGCTCCATAGGTTGATCAAGAAGAAGGACAGGGCCGTAGCTTTCAAGGAGATCGCGAGGGTCCTCAGGCAGGGAGGGAGGATCGGGATCATCGACGCGGGCAACGGCGGGGAGTACTCGAAGGCTCTCCGCGAAGTCGGCCTGAGCGACATCTCCGTGCGCCGCATCAGGTTCTCCAGCTTCCCCCCGTTTCACGTGGTGGTGGCCAGAAAGCCATTCCGAGGCTAGCAGAATTGGAAAACACACAAAACTATCTCGAAAAGGGGTATAAAGACACCAGAAGTCAAGGCATGGGAGGAACAGCCAGTGTTTAGAAGCACCAAGAAGGAGTTCTCATTAGACGACCCTTTTGACATCGACTCCCAGCACGGAACAATCAAGAAGAAATCTGACGGAATCCGAGTCTTTACGATGGGATCCGTCGGGTGGGCGTCACTTACGAAGGAGCTGACAAGCACCTTCGCCTCTGGGGCTGCTGTGATCATGCAGAGGATGGGCTACAGCTACGGGAGGTATCTGGGGAACGTTGCAAAGGCGCAGGGAACGACAGGGCAGGAAATCCTGGATTCGCTTCAGCGTTTTTCGAGAGAGTCAGGATGGGGGGAGCTCGTTCTGAATGGAGGCGACCTATCCCGCGGGCAGGCCCGGCTGCTGATGCGGAATTGCGTCTTCTGCCTCTACATCGAGGGAGCAGACGAGCCAGTCTGCTACATGCTCTCGGGCCTAATCCAAGGGGTCGCCGAAGAGCTCATCGGTGCGGACCACCGGGTGATTGAGGAGAAGTGCGTCGCCAAGGGGGACGCCTTCTGCGAAGTCTCGATTGAGCGTGTCGGATAGTCCGAGCCGATATCTCCATCCGGACTGCCATCTGACCATGACAATTCACGATATGAACCGACCGAGTCGCCTAGTCTACGGCTGACAAAGTCTGCGAAATGGCGAAAAATCTTAATTCGAATTCCGGGCACTAGACCTCATTTGGACGGGCACAGGCGCAGGGACTCTGGAGAAATCGCGTATGCGATACTGAAGGCCGCAGTCGGCGGACAGAGGAAGACTCGGATAATGTATCAGTCGTCCCTTAACCTGAAGCAGCTCAACCAATACATTGAAGAGCTTGTCCTGAACGAGTTGCTCGGGTACCAGCCGGCAGGCCGATACTACCAGACAACGGAACGGGGAAGGACCTACACAAGGATGTTCGAGAACTATAAAGAGACGAGAGACCTCCTCAGCGAGCAGGAGAAGGCTCTCAATCGGCTTCTTACATCCAGAGCGAAGTCTTTCGCGGTTCCAGCATAGATGCGTCTTCGAGGATTTGGCTCACACCGCCGTCCTTTCCTACGTTGACGGTCCCCTTCAGGCTCAGCCGCAGCCCATTGTAGAGTTGCAGGATCGACCTTCCCTTAATCGTGAGGGTGTAGAGGCTTCGCTTTCCGCCCTGGTCCTCTCTTTCAATCAAACCGCGCTTCAGGAGGAAGTCCAAGTAAGACGAAAGTACCCTCCAGCTCATATTAGCCCTGTAGAGGATGTGCGTCGGCTTGGTTGGACCCTCCGACACGACGCCGAGAATATCGCAGACCATCTCCATGGGCGACCTTCTCACCTGACCCAGCAGGTCTTCAGGTGGCGGGAGTCCGTCTATCGCGTTTGTGTCCATGTTTGTGATAAGTCATAGCATTCCTAATAGGCTTTATGTGCGTTTTCCAGAACCTCGTGCATATTCCAAAACCAGGTTCGGAAGATGATGCTCTAGTGCATCCAATGGCTTGTGGGCTTCTACTTCTCAGTGCCGGACGCTTTCAGCATGGTCGGGAGAGGATGGGGCACTTTTAACGACCCTGTCACGAGGTAGAGCAGTCCGTAGATTCTCTCATAAATGGTCGTGAGGACCGGTGGCGGGGTCTTGTCTTCGGGCGCTTCAAGTGCGGCCTGGATCTCATCCTTGGTTCCGGTCAGGGTTGCGACGCCAGACACCGCAAGCCTCGCCAGCTGGGGTTGGTCGGTCAGCTCGAGGGCGAAGACGAGAATGAGAGCCTGAGGGTTCCTGTCTCTCTCTGACATCGACACATTCACACTGTAGTTTGAAGGTGAGTTTTCGCTCGCCTTGTCGGAAAGGCGTGCCGCATCAACTCTTTCAATGAGGACGTTTACCTCGAGCATGTTCTGCGCTCATGTTTGCGAAGGTGTTGATTAAAGGTTATACCGAAAGGTGATATCGGTCCTCAATCCAGTTTGGGTTGCGTGCTCCTTCGGTAGAGAGAAACGGATAGGCGGACCTATTCTGTCTTGAACCTGGCGTTAAGCAGGAACTTCTGGGGCTTCGTTTCAACCGTGTCGACAATCAGCCTCTCGGGGACGCCGCTTCTGAGATAGAGCAGAAATGTTGCCTCCTCTGGAATCGGGAGCCCTTCGACGGTGTCGAAGGACCTTAGCACCGCCTCCGTCTTCGCTATCCTGGGTTTCATCTCCTCCACGATCTGGAAGACGACCTCCATCGCCCCCTTCTCCGAGTCGGCCATGTTGACGAAGAGACCCCCGACCTTCGACCATCCCTTCGATCTTATGATCTCCATGGCCTTCCCTTCGTCCGACCTGAGCAGTGAACCAATCGTGTTGGAGGACTTATCGTAATCTCTCTGGTAGGTGTCCAGCAATTCCTTTAGGAACCGCCTGACGTCTCTCAGAGAGTAGAACCTAAAGACCCCAGAAATGACGTCCGTCCCGGTCTCGGGAATCACGTCTCGTCGGTCGCCTCCTCACGGTTATGAAGGTTTCCAGCGCTCTCTCTTCAGCCCGTGACGAGGTAGTAGGACGCAAGAGTCCTAAGGTTCGAGCCGACCACGGCCAGGTAAAGGACGTTCGCGGCGACTAGAGCCACGAAGGAGCTAACCTTCACGATCCTAATGGCGAGCGGGCGCGATGCATTCTCCTTCGCGTACGTAGCGTAGGCCAGCGGAATGATCGGCATGTACTTCAGCACAAGCGCGGCCATGAACCCTGGGAAGCTCAGGCGGAAGAGGTCCGACGCTATGGGATTCAGCTCGACCATGCGTCCCGTGCTGATCGCTACCAGTGTCGTGAGCGCATCGAAACAATTCAGCGTGATGAATATGGAGAGTAGTATCACGAGTCTCTTGTTCAGCTTCGCGCCATCAAATGACATCAGGAACTTCGTCTCCCTAGTTCGTACCGTCTGCCGCCTTTCCTTCATCCTAGACCTCAGACTTTCAAGCATGGCCAGGAGACAACCTCCCAGAACTCCTATGGGATTATCTTAATGGCCAAGTCCATGGGTTCAAGGAGAGATTCCGGAGGCTTCGCGCTTGTCCCCGAAGCTTCCCTTGAATGCAAACCCCTCTCTCGAAGGCCGCGGCTGCAGTGTCAATTCGGCCGGTTCCTTCTGGACCTGCTTCTCCGCTTGTACGCTTTCCTTCACCTCTTCCTTGGAATCCTCATGCTCCTCGACCTCGTCCCTTCTGCTCTGCTTGAATGTCGTTTGTGCCTTCCTCAGCTCCCTGAGGACCCTTTCCAAGGACCTGACCCTGTTGCCCTCTGACTTCCGCCTCTCGAACAGAAGGCGTCTGAGCTCTGGTGTGCATTCCTCTATCACGGATACTATCGTCGCGGCAGGGAGCTTGTAGAGCGGCCTGGAGATCCTGCTCCCGCTGTAGTCCACGATGACGACGACTGCCTCAGAGACCAGATAGGCTTCTTTGCATCCGTCACCGATGGCTTCGGGCCTGATCGGGATTGTGGAATCAACCTCGGACTGCAGGACCTTCATCATATCCGCGAGCTTCTGCCCGTAGCTCTTCTCCTTCTCGTGGAGCTCGGTCAGCATGATGTATTCGCCCTGAATATCCCTCAGATTGTCAGTGAAGCTGCCCGGTTCCTCTTTTCCTTTTTGCTCTTCTGCCATTGTATCGGAATTTCTCCCCTCGGCATTAAAGACATTGTGAAGACTCAATCTGTTTTCGGGGTTCATGCCCATCGCCGAACCGGGCAGTTGGGCTGAATCGCACACTAGGTCGTTCGTCAGAACTCAGCAAGAGCCAGATGCCTCAACCCGGTCGGTGTAGATGGGCCTATAGGGAAGACGTCGCCTCAGCCCCCTTTCCGAACCATTCGTCCTCGCCCCAACGGAGGATGCCTAGGGTGCGAGTCAGTGAAGCCGCAGATGCGATGGGGGTCCTCTCTTCAGCCTTGAAGGCGTGCACTCCAGATATGGACTCTGAGTTCGGGTTGTTTCTAGGCAAAGGCTATTTGTGCGAATGGTGCGATTCCTGAACACATGTCTGAGAATCTTCTGAACCCGGCGACCGAGAAGTCCCTCCATCGTTCGGAGCTCGCTGAGGGGCGCAGGTCACTGCTTCAGATCAGGGTCGACATACTCAGAGTTGTCATGCAGGGTTACGGAAAGCCAACTCAGATAATGTACAAGGCGAATCTGTCCTGGAACGTGCTGCAGAGCCAGCTCAGGGCCTTCCTGGAGACCGGACTGCTGAATGTTGAGGAGTATGGTAGCAGGCACAGGTATCAGATAACTCAGAAGGGGGCAGAGATGGTTCGCTCTTATCAGAAGGTCGTAGACGAGATTCTCGACTAGAGTGTTCTCTTCATAATCTGAGATTGGTCCGGCTGCATTCGGTCGTGTGTGGGCTATGAAGATGTATCATTTGATGCTCCGGTTCCTCAGTAGCAACAGGGTCTTCAACTTCAGAGCAGGTCGGATAACTGTGCTTCTCGGTGCTGCGCCAGTGGCATCTTCTCTGCTTTGAAGAACCTGCCTATCTCCGCGGGGCTGAGGATTCTCACTCCGAGCTCGGCCGCGACCTCCCGCGCCCTTTCGCTCGGTCTTCCGCTCAGGCAGACCAGAACTCCCGAGATCCCTGTGTCCATCTCCTTGATGAACGTGCGGAGGACCTGTATCTCTCCGATTTCTGGATAGAGGTCAAAGCCGTACAGGTTCCCCGAGTCAGAGGCAAGAAAGTTGAACCTGTGTTCAACCCCAGACGTTCCCACGCGCATAGGCGGCTCGATGACCTCCCACCCTGCCGTAGTCGCGTTTATCTCTAGGGCCAGCTTCTCGAAGTACACGGGCAATACATGCTCAGGTGAAGTAGTTAAGCCATAATCTACATTCTGCCGAATCCATTGCACATTTCCTTCCAGAAGGGCAACGGGACGTACTCCGAATCCATGTCGGTTCTAGAGCTTGGTATCCTTCAGTCTGTCCACGTACGGTTCGATGACATTATGAGCAGTGTCCCTCACGTAGGTGAGGTTGTCCAGCCTTAGTAGGTGGGCATTGGGGAAGGCCGCTGCGGGTCCGAAAGCCAGGTCCTCCTGCCTTCGTCCCGCTTTGTTGACGCTGGCCATACTGAGATAGACTTGCTTCAACTCTTCTGCAATCCTCTTGGGACGTTTCTCCAGCAGGCCTCCATCGGCGTACTCTCGGAATGCGTGCATCCTGTATGTGGGCATCGGTGCCACGCTGGTACCCCCGGATATCTGCGCGTCAGCGTAAGTCACAATCGCCAGTGTCACCACAGCGTTGGTGTCTAGTTCTGCTCTCAGTGCATTTCTGAGTGCCCGCTTCCTTCTCCACCCCTGCAGAGCCACCGCGAAGCCGGTGGTAGTGAGGGCTATGGCGAGAACAACCAGGTACGGAACGACGACGCTCTGAAGAAAGTTGACCGCATTCTGAACTGTCTGGTCGTATGGTAGGAACATTTCCCTACCTCGCGTGAACGGGTCATTTGGTATAAAGACTAGCAGTCTTACCAATACAGATTGCCAGTCGGAGGTACTGAATCGCTTACTTCTTCTTGTACATGTCTGCGTGTTCGGCCGACCTTGAAACTACTTCCGACAGGACCACGGGGAGGCTGGAGAGCAGCTCTTCGAGCCTGAGTCTTTCTTCGAACGACCTGGTCGTGTCGATCATCGTCCGCTTAATGGTAAAACAACTCCAAGCTGTCATGAGGATACTCGACATCAGCATGAAGACGAGGCGATAGTCGCCTGTCACGCCGGTCTCCGCCGCCAGACTGGCAGCCTGCTTCCTCAGGAGGTCATCTAGGCACTTCTTTACATCCTCCTTCTCTGCGTCAGTCTTGCCGGGACCCACTTCCTTAAGAATCCTGGAAAGCTCATCCTGTAGCTCGTCCACGTACTTCGAGAGGTCCACCTTCCCAAGAGAGACGTCGAAGGTGTCGCTCAATTCCTTCCGCCCAAGTCTCGGCTCGACAGTCTTAAACCTTTGAGTTCTCTAATCGATATTCAGAGAACGTCTTGCGCAGAGATGTTCTTGCCGCCCACGAAGACAACGACCCTCGATTCGTCGCCAGTCCCGTGCGTCTGCCAGTGAGATCCAACTTCTGTCGGCGACTTCGACCACGCCGCCTAGACAGTAGAACGTCGGGAGGATAGTTCCGTACTAATGGCGGAGCAAGGCTGCTTAAACTCAAAAAACACTTAAGTCACTTTGACTGCAGGCGCGGAAGGTTTGAGGCCTCTTTCGAAGGCTCGATGCGCACCTTCGTCCGTCGAGAGCACCTGGGATGCGGATGTAACCGCGAGGCCGACACCGAGATGAGTCCAAGAACGATCGGTTCCCTTCCCCAGGACACTGTAAGGGGGCTGGAGACATCAGCCGAGATGAGTCCCCTCTCAAGTTCGTTGGTTGCGACGGGAAAGTCGGGTGTGAAACACAGCTTCACCCTCGGAATGAAGAGTCCTGTCTCGGTTACCCTGGCGTGCGACGTCGTGGTCTCTGACCCGCCCGCGCCTATTGACGAGACAACGGTCCTCTCACTGTTCATAAAGGTCTACGACGTGAATGCCAATAGCGTTGTTCTATGCGCGGTCCCCTCTCTCACCCCTGAAGCGAAGAAACTGGCATCTCAATACAAAATGGTAGTCCTCGAAGCCCCGAACGAGGATCAGGTTCTTGTCAGACTGCCAGACGTCCTGCGCAAGTTGTCTAAAGAGAAATAGATCTTACTTCCACCCAGTGCATCTCGCATTCAGTCTCTGCCACCGTGCTCATGACACGAATATCCCAACGGAATGACTTCCATCTCCATGAAAAGGGGCGAGAGACGAATTCGTCTCTGGAGTGTTTCTACCGGACCGATCTGAGTTCAATCTCTCACTCTTAGGCCAGGCTTCAAGACGCTGGCGGATGCTGGAGGTCATCCTCGTTGTACATCATCTGAGCCTAGAAGCGATGAACTCTCTAGTCTCTGGAAGATCATCTCGGTCCACGCCCTCAAGACTATGAGCCCCTCATTTCTTGCATCAGAAGCACTTTAGTGCTTGTGGAGACCCGGAGCAAGGCGTTTCGTGCCTCACAGTCCTGAGCATTCGGACTGCAACCAGAGGCTCCTCTAAAAGATTGATAAACCGAGGCCAAGGTGGGAATCGAGCTGCGCATTTGCGAGTCGCTTCGGGGGTTTTGAGAGGTTGAAGTGTGATTTCTGTGGCCAAGAAGAATCTCTCCCCTTCGTGTGCAACTACTGTGGAGGAGCCTTTTGCGCTGACCACAGGCTCCCGGAGGCGCACCGGTGCAAAGGAGACCTCACCCAGAAGCGGACGTTAGTAGTACCTCCTACTACGACTATTACCTGGTCCGACTCAAACTACCCCGGTTCCCCGATGATCAAGCCTGGCAGCCCGTTCTCCAAGGTCGAGGTCAGGGACATCTTGATCGCCTACCTGAGCTTAGGAGTGGCGTTCTTCATCGCCCTCCACTTCAGCCTCTTGGCGAATACTCAGCTTGACCCCTTTGAGGTTCTCGGGATCGCGTTCATTGCCGTGGGTCCGGGATTCGTTCTCCACGAGTTGAGTCATAAATTCACAGCACGCAGGTATGGCTATTGGGCGGAGTTCAGGATGTGGCCCTTGGGCCTTCTCCTTGCGCTCGTGACCTCGCTGCTCGGCTTCATCTTCGCCGCTCCCGGCGCCACATACTACTCTGGTCTCAACGTCACGAAGCAGGAGAGCGGTAGGATTTCGATAACCGGTCCGCTCACCAATGTGGCCGTCGCGCTGGTCTTCGTCCCTCTAGCGGTCTTTGCGGGTGGCTTGTGGATGGACATAGGATTCTATGGTGTATTCTTCAACATCTGGCTGGCTCTCTTCAACATGTTGCCGATTGCGATGCTAGACGGGGCGAAGGTATTCTCCTGGAGCAAAAGCAGGTGGGTATTGCTCTTCGTCCCACTGGCGATTGCCTTCTTCTTCTTCCTGGGTGGTTAGCACCGCAAGGGAGACCCAGTTAACCAGAGTACACCCACCTGTTAAGTTAGCTTCACTCGTCAGCCTATTGCATCATCAGGCACAACTTAACGGTGGATGTCGGTCTTCCCCCCCTTCGACGTGGTCGGGGCTCTGTCTGACTGGGCAGTTTCCAGTCGGGCATTCCAACGGAACAGGGTTCCCATAAAGAGGAAGGTCGTGGCTGCAGCACTCTGCAGTGGTGGCTATTCCTATCGTGATGTCGCCTCCATGGTAGGGGGCATGTCATATGTAGCGGCGAGAGACGCTTACCTCTCTCTGGTCACGAGTCTGCCGGAAGAGACTCGTAAGTACAGGCGCGAAGTTGCAATCGACGGTTCTGAGGTGGCGATTGAGGGTCGCGGTTACTACGTTTGGCTGGCACGCGATGTCGATACGGGCGAGATCCTTGCTTTTCACGGCTCGCCGACCGGCTCGACGGAAGACGGAGCTCATTTCCTTTCGGCTGTTGCCGCCTTGTGCTTGAACAAACCATTGGTCAGACTTGGACGAGGGCCCAGCTATCCCACAGGATTACTCAACCTCGACCTGTACTTTCAGCCAACTCCTCCGCCATCGATCATAGGAAGAATCGGCAAGTTGTTTCTCGGAAGCGGCTAATCGCATCCGCCCTTAACGCAAGGGCTTCCGATCATAATGCACAGGCTCGTGAAGCGCTCGATTGAGTGGTCGGACTCGTCTTCAATACTGTATTGGAAGGACTCGTGGCTCAAACCAAGAGATTTGACCGAAGGTCAAGGGATTCTGTCACGGACCGTCTGCTTTCTCTGTCCCGTCACGGAGAACCTCGCCCCCTGAATCTGCGCCCGTACCCGTTCCGGCGACTCCCGTCATGCAGACTGGGGTGCATGGCTGTTCAGGAACGAAATGAGAAGCGCATAGGGCATCTTCACCTCAATGCGCTTTTCGCCGCCTCGTGGCGTCTACGGAGTTTTCGCTGGCTGTGTTGGCTGAGGCGCCGCGGTCTTTGGGGCCTTGCCGTCCTTCATCATCCACCATGCGATTCCAATGATGACTAGGATTACCCCCAGTCCGATGCCGCCCAACCCTATGGTCTTGTGGTAACTCGCTGCTTCCATCGCCCCACCTACAATGAGGGCCAGGATGCCCAGGATCAGAATCCACATTCCATATCCCATCTTCATGGGTTTTTGTCTCGCATGTGCGCTATTTAGGCCTGAGGTTCGTCCTGAGCGCGACCACGGAGGGTGCGAAAGCGCAACGAACTCCTCACCCATCGAGTCAATGAGCGCTTCGAGTGCTCTTCGGGCATAGCGGGCAAGCACCATCGCGGCTCCATGCACTAGTATGTCTCGGGGTCGTTGCGCACCCTGTTCGGCTCCCAATGCACGACCAGAGAGACGAAGTGCAGGTCCAGGGATGATGCGTTCTGCCAGGTCCTAGAGTAGAGGATGGAGCAGGAGCCTCGGCCCCATTATGTCGACGTTGATATCGACCTCGATAACCAAGACACACCTCAGTTTAGCATACCATTTGACGAAGTACAGCTCCTCATACGGCATTTACTTCCCTCTACGGAGAAGCAACAAGTCATGACTAGGGTGCTTACAAAGGCGAGGCGGATACGAGGGTCGATCATGGTGAGGATACCTGAGGAGGTAGTCGAACAGGAGGACATACACGAGGGTGAGTCGGTGGAGATAGACGTGCACAAGGTGAGAAAGAGCGGATTTGGAACTTGTCCTGGGCTGGGTCCGATGACCCGTGAAGACGAGCTGGACGTCCATGACTGGGGTCGTAGTCGATTCGTGAGCTTAGTCGGAGCTTCTGTACTACTCAGAGATGAGGAGGATGGCGGAGGAAATATTGGAGGAAGGTCCTGACGGGTGACCCCGATTTCGGAGGGATCAAGGAAGTCGAGTTTCTGCAATAGTTTCGGATGCCTCTGGCCGCAGATGGTTGCGGACATCTTGGCTGTTTATTGGTGACCGCGGATTTCGGGGATCTGCTTGATGCGGTCGTCCTATTACGACAAGGGCCAGTTCCCTGCGGCCAAGACCAAGGTGCCACAACTCCTAGATGAGTCTCAGAAGATTACAATCAAGTTTAGTATCGAGGAATCATTGCTCGCCAAGATCAAACAATTCCACATTCAACCTGCAGAGATATGCGTAAGGGAGCTCAGGCGCGAAGTACGACGGAGGCAGAGGGCTGTCGCATTGCGTGCAGAACGCCAGCGGAAGAGGCAGATAGTCAATCGGTACAGTGGAGAAGTTCTTTCGACTTCCTAATGCCATAGTGCACGAACTCGAGGGGATGCTGTCGCAGATAATGCCGAGCCAGTGGGGCAACGCAAGGTGGTTCACTATCCGCTCGAACGAATTCCGTCCACGACGGCCATATGTAGGGCAAAGGAACCATGGTATCAGCGTGGCAAAAGAGTGCATCCGCAGCTAGGTTTTGTGCGTGCGTCCCCGGGCGGGTGACTCGATCCTTCGCGTGATAATTTAGTTCCCTTGCGGGAACACGAGCTGACTTTGCAAAATAGGGGGGTTCAGCCTCCGTGGTCATTTGCTCCCAGGTGCAGTTCGGTTACCCTCTGAGGACACTATAGGTGTGGAAAGGTTGTCTGTTTCTGTCCCCCTGCGGGGCGACCAGTCACCTCTGGCTTGGAACTCGCTTGACGACGGCTTCCGACTATTGACCATCTGTTGGGGCCGGTAGAGAAGAAGGACCCTGAGGCCTCCCGGTCGTACGCAGGTCGGGACCGGACCCGGAGCACCGACGTGTCAGTGGGACAGTGACGGGTGGACTTGGCAAACGACTTTATCAGATGGGTACCAGAGCGCCCCGTCATCCTTGCCGAAGAGCATCAAATTGTACTGGAACGAGAAAAACCTGAACAACGGGGACGTCCTGGCGCTACTCTTCGGCGACAGGAAAGAAACCCTCAGGGCCGCGAAACTGGCCATCGCGAGGATGAAAGAGGTGAGCACGTTGTCTATGACCAAGAGGGAGATGAGGTTCTTCGCGAAGGAGCTGCAGACCGGTAAGCTGGGCGTGAAGTACAGCTACCACAACTTCTACACGAAGCTGCTGCGGAAGCTCCTTGACATGGGGTTTGTGGAGAAGGATGTTCTAATCTGGGACCAGAAGAGGCGGAAGACGGTGGCAGTCTACCAGCTGAGGCTGCAGCCGATACCTGAGCGGGCCCCGCAGAGCGGGTTCGTCAGGCAGGCATGGCAGATAGCGAAGGGCTGGAACGACCTAGTCCAGAGCTAGGCCCTGGATTGCAGGGGTGGAGAGAGCTCATTGAAAGCGACGCGCTGCAGCAGTGGCGAGATTCCTGCGGGTTCACGATCATCAGAAGGTGACCCGCCGACCTTGGCTGCGGAGGCGTGGAAGGGGTTCCCTGGGTATTTCGCCCGAAAACAAGATCCTTGGTCGACTTCTTCTTGCCACATCGACGTTGATATCAATCACGATATCAGAACTGGGGATGCCACGGCATGAAGTCTGTCTCTTTCCACATTGACTGCGGAGAGCTCACGATGGACGAGGAGCTGGCGCTGGCGTCAGCGATCAGCGACTCACTGAATGGTCAGGGAGTCGCCTTGGTGGACCGAGAGAAGGTCGTCATCGATTTCTTCGGAAAGGGGCAGTTGGACGAAACGACGGTCGAGACCGTCGTTTCGGCGTTTGTGACGGAGAAGAAGGGGCGCGAACTCTATTCCGTCGAGCGAGTGGGCGATTCCCTCGTGGTGCACTCGGCTGACCCTGTAGCGGCGTCGCGAAAGAGGGCCACGGAGAAGCTCCCTCCCAACCTCTTGAAACTAGGTGACTCTCTCCTGGTAAACTCGTCTGATTCTGCGACATCGCGAAGAAGGACTGTGGAGAAGCTCCCTCCCAACCTCTTCAAGTGCCCGCTCTGTTCCTTTGTCACGCCCTACGAAGAGCTGTGTGTGGTCCATACGAGGTTGCACGGCATCAGATGATAGGGAAGAGGCCTGTCAAGAAGCATCTTGAGCAGGCTCACGAAGACTAAAACGACCGATAGTTCCTCGTCCTGAAGGCGCCTATGACCAGGGCGATTCCGGCTATCACTAACAACGCGGGCAGGAACGGGAGCTGGACTTTGAAGAAGACGACTGGAGCGTAGACGATGATCACAAGGAAGCCAAGGCCGACCGTCAGCACGCTCAGCTTCAGCCTCAGCAGAGACCGCGAGAGATTCAGCAGAATCAATAGGATTCCAGTGCCGAGGGCGAACACAGGATGATTGACGCTGTCGACTGGATTGCCGTTGAGGAAGGCCGTGGCTACGCCGAACCAAATGAGGAAGACACCACAGAATATGTTGGTCAGAGTCTCATTGCGCACTTGAATCTCACGTAGACGCGGTCCATATCTCTTTAAACTTGACAAGCGGGCAGAATCGACGAGATTCTTCCCGTCCTCCTGCATGAAAAAGATTTCTTAAATAATCGAAGGCGGCGACGCATGAACTTCTGGGGGTAGAGTTCAGCGACCAACTGGCTTCTGGGAGTGCTCCTCGGGGCGATCCAAGGAGTCTCCGAATGGCTCCCAATCAGCAGCAAGACTCAGGTCATTATAGCGTCCACTTACCTCTTCGGCCTGACCTTTGAGCAGGGCTATGCCCTTGGGCTCTTCCTTGAAGTGGGAACCTTCATTGCCGCAACAATCTACTTCAGGAGGCAGGTTCTCGGAGTCCTGAGAGCCCTGGTCGGAAGGGGAGACCAGGAAGACCGCATGCTTCTGAAATTCCTCGTGATAGCAACCGCTGTAACGGCTGTACTCGGCGTGGTGATCTACAAAGTCGTCTCGAGTTCGCTTACAGGGCCAGCTCTCGGGATTCCGATGATCATCCTCGGGTGCGTGCTGATTGGTGATGGCGCCCTCATCGTTCTGGCGCGCGGGAGACGCGTCCCGACCAGAGGCCTCGCGGACCTGGGGAACCGAGATATAATGATAATCGGCGTCGCACAAGGAATAGCCGCCTTCCCAGGAGTGAGCAGGTCGGGCGCCACAGTCTCCACCATGCTGTTGATGGGAATCAAGCCTGAAGACTCGTTCAGGCTGTCGTTCTTGGCGTTGATACCGGCGTCGATAGGAGCAACCGGCGTCACCGTGCTGCTGTCGAAGGCCAGCATTGGTTCTGTAGTAAACACGCTGACCTTGCCCGTCATATTAGTCTCGATCCTAGTCACAATCGTAATTGGGGTTGTCTCAATCAGGACGCTTCTCAGGGTCGCAGGCAGTAAGCGGATTGCGCTTCTCGCCTTCGTTCTGGGCGCCCTGGCAATATTCAGCGGGATAACCAGCATTTACCTTGGCACTGGATAGCTAGGCAGAGGCGCCGGTGGGTCTAAGGCACAGGAGTGGCTCATCCAATGTTGGTGACCATGAAACCGTCGCCTGTCAATTTCAACCCCGCGCTTCCGACCGACTCAAGGGGAGGTCGAAGACCCGTCAAGAAGCCCGTTAAGACTACGACATGCCAGCCCGAACGCATCAAGAGGGCTTAACTTAACACGCCGGTCCGAGCCCACTGTACCTGGACCGCTTAAGCCGACGCAAGGCATATAATCGTTCAGAGAGAACGGGCGCTCAGGCGCCAATGCCCATCAAGATGTTGACGCTGGAGGACCTGGAGCTCAAGGACAGACGGGTCTTCCTGCGGGTGGATATCAACACGCCCGTCCACCCCGACACCGGCGTCCTGATTGAACATGCAAGGCTGGAGGAGGCTGCGACGACCATAGAAGATCTCTCGCAATCGAAGGTCGTTGTCGCCTCACATCAGGGAAGGGTGGGCAGGTCAGACTACATCAGCTTAGATCGTCATGCAGAAGCCCTCCAGAGCATTCTCGGGAAGCCGGTCAAGTTCGTCCCAGACGTCTTCGGACCTGAGGCGCTGAGGGAAATCGACTCCCTTGCTTCTGGAGAAGTCCTTGTCCTCGACAACTTGCGGCTCATGGCCGAAGAGAACCAGGAGTATGAGCCGGCCGAGGCTGAGAATACCTTTCTCGTGAGTCGGATCCGGAAGCACATTGAAGCATGCGTCTTGGACGCATTCTCGACCGCTCACCGCTCATCTCCTTCGATAGTGGGTTTCGCGGGGCTCGTTCCCACTTGCGCCGGAAGGACTGTCGGGAAGGAACTCCGCATGCTCGACAGAATCGTATCGGTCGAGAAGGGACCCTATGTGACCGTCCTCGGTGGGGCGAAGGTCAACGACAGGCTCGAGGCCATCGACGCGTTGATTGCGAACAATAGGGCCGACAAGGTCCTCCTTTGCGGGGTTGTGGGGCTCGTGTTTCTTAAGGCGGCGGGAAGATACAGAGGAGACCTGAAGATTGACGGAGAACAGAAGTTCCTACTGAAGGCTAGACAGTTGATCGACGAGGATCCCGGGAAGTTCTTGATGCCTATCGACGTCGGTATCAAGGTCGATGGCGCCCGGAAGAACATTGGCGTTAAGGAAATGCTGGGTCAAGCACAGGTCTTGGACATCGGTCCCAAGACGGTCGAGGAGTACGAGAGATACATCAAGGGTGCGGGAACAGTCTTCATGAGTGGGCCCCCGGGGGCTTTCGAGTGGGACGAGTTCAGCTACGGAACTGAGCATCTGCTGAGGGCCATGGCATCTTCTCTGGCCACAACAATCGTCAGCGGAGGTCACCTCTCGTCCGCACTGCGAAAGTACAACATACACGAGCAGATAGACCACATCAGCACCGCAGGCGGTGCTCTCGTTCAGTATCTGGCCGGAAAGCGGCTCCCGCTCATTGACGCTCTAGAAAGGGCGGCAGAGAAGTGGGGCGTCAAGAGTTCGGGAACCCTTTAAGACGAGGAGGAGTTGTCCCGATCGCGATGATAAGAGTCGGCATCAACGGCTTCGGGACCATCGGCCGTCGCGTGGCTGACGCTGTGAGGAAGCAGGGCGACATGGAACTGGCTGGAGTAACGAAGACCAAGCCGGACTACAAGGCGACAGTCGCAGAGATGAAGGGCATCCCCATGTACGCGGTGGACATGAAGAGTCTCGAGACGTTCAGGGCGGCCGGGGAAAGCGTGAAGGGAACTCTTAACGATCTTCTACAGAGAGTTGACGTGATTGTGGACGCGGCTCCTGAGAATACGGGAGCGGTCAACAAGCCGCTCTATCAGCAGGCGTCTGTGAAAGCGATCTTCCAGGGAGGGGCCGGCGACAATCTCGCTGACGTGTCGTTCGTAGCCCAGTGTAATTTCGAGGAGGCCGTCGGGAAGAGAATGGTCCAAGTGGTCTCCTGCAACACTACTGGTCTGTGCCGAACGATCAGCGCAATTGATCGGGCCGTCGGAGTCACGAAGGCACGCGCCGTCCTCGCAAGGAGGGCAACCGACCCTGACGACGTGAAGAAGGGGCCAATTGACGCCGTCGTGCTTGACCCGACGACGCTGCCCTCACACCACGGGCCTGACGTACAGGCTGTCTTGAAGGGCCTCAACATCGTCACAATGGCCTTCAAGGTTCCAACCACTCACATGCATCTGCACAGCCTGATACTCAGCCTCAGAAGGCCGGCGACCAATGAGGACCTAGTGGCTGCGCTCGAGGCGGCTCCGAGGATTCAGCTGGTCGACGGGAAATCTGGCTTCAAATCCACAGCCGCGATAATGGACTTGGCGAGGGAGATGGGCCGGCCGAGAAACGACACCTACGAGGCGACAGTCTGGAAAGACTCGGTCAGCGTGGTCGATGGAGAGGCGTACATGTTCATGGCGGTCCACCAGGAGGCGATTGTCGTGCCGGAGAATATCGATGCGATCAGGGCACTCTGTGGAGGATACACGCGCGAAGAATCGATGAAGCTAACCGACACTTCGCTCGGCATCGTCCACCGGTAGCTACTCGAGGACCTTAGGGACCGATTTCAGCACGTACGTCGGTTCTTGGTGCTGCTTGACGAGGCTCTTGACCCTCTTCTTCACGAAATCGACTGGCTTCTTGCCGAGTAAGGCCAGACAAATCAACTCCGCGACCTCTTCCATCTCGGCTGCGTCGTAACCGAGTCGTGTGAGCTCGGAAGTCCCGAGCCGCCCCCCGTTGTCAGTGATGATGTTCGCCTGTTCGAGCTTGGCAGAATAGAACCCCAGTCTGCTCGCGTCATAGTCGAGGAGGACCTGATGGGACTTCGTGTAACCGAGAGGTGCGCCCCTGACCTTAACCCCGCCCGCAACCAAGGCCTTTGCAAGGGCCTGCGAGTTCTTGATCACGGCCTGGGCGTAGGACTTCCCGAACTGCATCATCTCGAGCAACGAAACCGTTAGTGCCGCGACCCTATTCAGGTGAACATTATCGACGATACCTGGGTGAATCTTACCTGAAACTGCATTAAAGACCTCCTCATTGTTTGAGAGGATTATCCCCCCCTGCGGCCCGGGAAGACTCTTGTGAGTCGAGCCAATCAGCAGAGAGCACCCTTCTCTTAGCGGATCTTGGAAGGCATCCCCAGCGATAAGACCGAGAACGTGTGAACCATCGTAGACGCATGTTCCGGACACCGCGCTGGCAAGTTGTTTCGTCGGATGCGGAAACGGAATGAAGCTCGCGCCGAAGAAGACAATCTTGGGATTCTGGGACCTGATGACGGAGATCGATTCCCTTGCCCTGATGTTGACTGCATTGTCATCGTATGGAAAGTAGAGGTTCTGCAGCTTTAGCAGCCTGCCGAGACCTAGGTGAGTGATACCAGGGTATCCGCCATTGTCTGGCGAGACTGACATAATCTTGTCACCCGCCTCAGTAAGCGAAAGGAGGACAGCCATGTCTGCAGTGTGCCCGGAGAGAGGCCGGACATCGGCGTACCTAGCGTTGAAGACCTTTCTCGCGACCTCTTCGGAGAGGGCCTGGAGCTCGTCAACGAACCTCGTGCCGCGGTAGAACTTGTCTGGGGCCGAGTACCTATTCCCGAAGTCGGTCGTGAGCATCGAACGCATGTGGTCGCTTCCGCGATTCTCGGAGGGAATCAGGTTCAAGCATTCCCTGATCCGCCACTCCTCGTGGTCCCTGACAGTCCTGTTCAGCCGCTCGAGGTAGTTGTACGTCAAGTTGAACTGGCAGCACGCGGCCGCCCCGAAGCAGTATTATTGCTTTGTCGAGAGCGCTGCTCAGCCGTACGCGTAGCGGACCCCGTGACCGCTCCTTTCGTGTCCGAAAGAGACCATCTCTGGAGGCCCTATCGCGCCGCATGTTCCGCAGGCGACGCAGGCCACGTAGTCGAATTTCAGTCGGCCCGCGGCTATGTCCTGCTTGGTCTGAGAGAAGGCCTTCGCCCTTGAGGCAATTGTATTCCCGTCAGCGGCAATAAGCATGGCAAGATTGTGGTCAAAGAGGTCCTTAAACGACGGGAAGATTCCCTTCGGAGTAAGCAGGGTGTAGCAGTTCGTGGGACAGGCCGGAATCCATGGCTTGCTGACCGACTTTGAAGCCTCATTCTGGTCGACCCTGATGTGCGTGTAGTTCTTGTCTTCGTCGTAGTTCAGCAAGCTGGTCTCGCTCTGGACCCTCTGTGTGGTGTCCCCAGAAGCCTTCTTCTCGGGGCGGGGGTCGAATGTGTAACTGCTTGAAATCAGGCGCGTCCCAAAAACCAGCCTTGGAAGGGTGCGATAAACAAAGGAACTCTCAGAGATGAAGCTATCCCGACCTGACCTACTCACGTCCTCGTAGATGGGGGTGAGAAGGTCCCTGTATCTGGACAGGTTCCCGGCGCGGAAGGACTCCAAGGGGTTGACCTCGAAATACGCCCTTGCCGCCATTACGCCAGAGGCGATTGCCTGTCGCATGCCGTCAATCATCGGTCCGATCTTGACGAATGATCCGAGGGCATCCCCTGCGACGAGAAAGCCGTCCGCATAGGGCGTCTTAAGGATCGACCTGAACCCCTTAGGGATGTTGTGAGAGGCGTATTCGACTGGCTCAGCCCCGTCGAGGAGTTCTGCTACCATGGGTTGCGCCTCGAAACCGTCCTGGATGTCGATGAGCTTCCCGACTCTGTCGAAGTGTTCCGTCGTCACCTTGAGCAAGGATTCCATGGATACGACCAGGCCCACGGATAGAGTGTCCCTGTTTGTGTAGACGAAGGCGCCCCCGCCCACTCCCTCCATAAATCCCCCCAGAAAGAACACTGAGCGTCCCTCTCCGGGTGCGACCTTGAAACGCTTCTCTATCGTACCTGCGTCGAGCTTGTACACGCGCTTTATGCCGTGGTAAAGTTGCTGCGGCAACAGCCTCCCGCGAAGACCCGCGTCCTCGACCAGTCTTGAAGTGACGCCGGAAGAGTCGATGACCAGTCTCGCCCTTAGCTCCTCCTTTGTGGTCCTTACCCCCACGACCGAGCCGCCTTCCTTTATCAGACCTTCCACCGTCGTCTCAGTCGAGAGCATCGCCCCGGCCTGGATTGCCTTGTAGGCAAACCATCTGTCGAAGTCGCGCCTCAGAACTGTGTAGTCGTGACCAGTCCCGAAACTTAGGTTGAAGAGGCCGAGCCTAGCCGCCAACGAGGTCTCAGACAGTTTGAAGTAGCGAGACTCTCCCTTCTTACAATCGGTTGGCCCGAGGAGCACCACCTCGTGCGAAAGCATACGTCTTTCGAGCGGGGCTGACAACTCGAAATCAGGCACAAGGCTGATGCAGCCGTATCCACCTGGAAGGTCTCCATAAAGCACTCCCCCAGTCATGTTTCTTTCCCCAGGAATCTTCGCCTTCTCGAGCATCAGGACATCGACCCCCTTCCTGGCGAGAGCCAGCGCCGCGGCGGACCCTGCAGGGCCCGCACCTACCACTATTACGTCAAATTCAGCTCGCATGCCCGGTCTCCCAGACCATTTCGATTAGTTTCGGGAACTCCTCGTAGAGGTCACCCACGATCGGATAGTGCGCGACCTTGAAGATGGGCGCACTCGGGTCGGTGTTCACCGCGATGATCTTCCCCGACTGCAGCATCCCGACCCTGTGCTGGAGGGCTCCGCTAATCCCCAGAGCGAAGTAGAGCTTCGGGCTCACGGTCGTGCCCGTCTGTCCCACTTGGTTGGCTTTCGAGATTAGGCCTTCCAACTCCTTGATCTCTGCGTAGACTAGCGCCCTAGACGCCCCGATGACGGCCTTCAAGTGATACCTTCTCTGAATGGCGTCTCTGAGTTGCTCGGCCAAACGGTAGGCCTCTCTGGGGTCTCGGGGGCGACCAGAACCGTCCTTGAGTATGCCGAGACCCAGGCTTATTACGACCTCAGCCCCCCACAGGTCGAGCTCAGGAGGCGGGAGCTCCACGACCTCCCTGACCTTGGCCGGGTAGTCGCGGTCTTCAACCTTGAACCGCTCCAGCCTCCCCTTCCTCTTCGGGTCCGGCTGTAGCGGGATGAAGTTGCCTGGACGAATAGTAGCCATCTGCGGCCTGTGTCTCGGAGTGTAGATTCTCGCGAGCCTAGTCCCAAAGTCCGGCCTGATTTGGACGAGTAAATCCTTGAAGCTGCCGAGAGTGGGGTTGGTGTAGTCCTCGACGTCGAGTTGAACAACGTCTGTTGCGAGCCCAGTGACCGCCCTGTACGCAATCCTTGCAGCCAGGTCCTTTCCCAGCTCGTTGGCTGCGAACAAGAAGGCGTAGGGGTGCCTTTCCTGAACCATAGCGAAGATCGCATCTATGTATCTGAGGTTGAAGTAGGTTGCGAAGACGGGCGAGTCGACATAGAGAACTGCGTCGGCACCATACTGGATTGCCTGCCTCGCTAGCGGCTCCACTCCTTCGCCCAAGAGAACACCCACGACTTTCTGTTCAATCTTGTCGGCCACACTCCGCCCTGCGCCGAGGGCCTCGAGCGAGTCCTTGGTCAGCCCCCCCTTGTTGCGCTGGAGGTACACCCAGACGTCCTTCGCTTCAGCGGTCAACTGAAGAGTTCCTCTGCAAGCATGCCATAGTCGAAGACCCCGACCGAGCCATCCGCTCTGAATCGGGTCGTGAGTCCTTTGGGGATATCTGCGGCTAGCTGCCCCCTCTTGAACGGCCCGTACTTCTTTTCTTCAAACTCGACCTGTGGAATTAGCTTCAGGAACACGAGGCTCTGGTTCAGGATCTTCTGGATGGGGGGCTTGCCAACATCAACCCCAGTCCCCACGATGGTCGGGGAGCCGGCGAGACCCAACTTCTGCACATCGGCAGCGAGGTCCTCGGCGGTCCACTTCTTCGCCTGGAGGATCTTCCCCCTGTAGTTGTTGTTGCGCGTCTCGAGCTGGAGGGCCGCAGGGGACTCACGGGGCCTGTACTCTGTCGAGATGGTGAGCAGGGCAGGGAGCGTCATCTCCAGCTTCTGCTGCAGCCGGCCGATCCTCCTCTCCGAGACGACTGTCGTGGCAGCGTCGTCTATGTCAAGATCCTCGACGTAGGTCGCATGGGGGAGGACCTTGCCGAGCAGTCCTGAAACGCCCTCGGCGACCTGGGGGCCGACGCTCCCAGTCTCTCCGTCCGTGGACTTTATCCCGGATACAATGATGAACCTAGAGAGAGACTCCTTCACCTTGGCAAGCTCCGCGACGGCCCGCTCAGCGGTGATGGTGCCTCCAAGGAACCTCTGAACGATGCTGTCTCGGACGGGGGGAAGCTCCGTGTAGACCTTGTTGGGGAGCAGGTTGGCCTGGTAGAGGGCTGTCGCCTTGGTCTTCACGGCGTCGGAGTAACCTGACCTCCTGATTGTCTCTGTCATCTCATCGATGGGCGCCGCGTGCATCTCCACGAGCTTTTTCACTCCAAGGGAGACTGCATACGACGTGGCCCAAGTGTCAGATCCCGCCATCTTTCTGTCGCTGAGAACGTACTCTTCGTCGACTCCCATAACCTCGGCGTTGTAGAGGGGCTTCATCAGAGGGATGAGCTTCACGTCGGGGCCCATCGTCAAGGCGACAGTCTTCCCGCCGATCCTGCGTTTGAGGAAGTCGGCTGCCTCAATCGCCTTCGAGTCGTGGGGGGAGAGAACTAGGTCCATCGCCTCCCTGTTGAGGACCCCGCCGACCTGCGAGACTTGGGTGGTGCGGGCCGGAACCCACTTTAGAAGCACAATGATCAGCAAGACAGTTCGACGGCCGCAAGTCTCTGTTCTTTAGAGTTGTGATTTGCAACAGATGATTGCTTCAATCGCCTAGATTGCAAGATGAAGACATCCTCGAAGAAAGAAATGACGAACTCATCATGTTCGGATGCTCAACTATCGATATCTCGAGACCCTACGCGAATCGAAGAGATGAAATCGGACGGAGTAATTCCGTCTCACAGAATGCTAGGCCAGATCTTGCTGAAGTCCAGTCATCATACAAGATAGGCTTGCTCACTTACAACTATTGGTGCGGCCGAGGACTTCTGCCTCCCCCTGACATGTGTGGGTACGAGAGCAGTTACGCGCATCGCGGGAAGGACTCGGCAGGTGCGCGTCCACACCTAGACCTTCGGTTTGCTCCCCGCTACTGGTCGTTTCAACTCCCGCGCGACTTCGTCCAGAACCTTGGGAATCGAAGCAACGACTTCACGGCTCATCCGCTTGCCTGGTCGCCAATCCTTGGGCTCCACTCCGACCAAAATCACCGGACAGCTCAGGAGCCCAGCGTACTTGGCCAGGGCGAAGAGATCAGATAGCACCAACCCATGGAGACTCGGTAGCTGGAATTGAGATTCCTCCGTACTGGCAATTGAGTATTTCGAGACTGCCCCCGGCGGCTTGCCGGCTTGAAGCGCATCTACAACAACTACTCTCGAGGCACCCTGAAGGCCTTCGATCAGTGACAGGTCCAGCTCCCGGTAGACGTAGATCTTGATGTTCTTCTCAGGTGGGTGCCTCATGAGCTCTCTTGCCACTCGAATTCCAATCCCGTCGTCCCCCATGAGCAAGTTGCCGAGGCCTATCACGACAGGTCCTTGTTCGTTGGGCCTAGGCCTGTCTGAGTCCAAACTCCACCCCTGCCCCTAGTCTCCACAGGCCTCGACGCCTAGCTTGTAAATAACAGATTCCTCTCCTAGTGATTCCTCCAGCGGTCGGGAACTAACGCCGCAACCAGCGAGGGGGGGCGCGCACTTGCGGATTCTTGGCCCCAGATGTCAAGATTGAAATACGGAATGTCCCCGCTGAGAACAGACTTGCATGAGCTGAGCTTGGCGCAGAACATCATTGATTCTGTGCTTTCTGAGGCTGACAGAAGGGAAGCGAAGAGAGTCTTGGAGATACACCTCGACGTAGGCGAACTGATGCAGCTGGACAGGAAGACGCTGCTGTTTGGTCTCAAGCTACTTGTGACCGGCCCAGTCCTTGGGGGTGCTCACGTGCACGTTCATCTCAAGAAGGCCTCTTTCTCGTGCAGAAAATGCAGTCATGAATGGGACATGGCTGAGGCGAAGAAGCAGCTCGCGACCGTTCCTGACGGGCTTCTCATCAGGGAACCTGACAGCAAGGAGTTGCCCCTTCACTTCCTTCCGTACCTGTACCCGGCCTTCGTTCACTGTCCGAAGTGTGGGAGCTCAGACGTCTCAGCCGAGGATGGTAAGGAAGTCCAGCTCACCAAACTTGTCATGGAGTCTAGACGATGAGAGAGGATCGTCCCATCGAGGTCGCAGGAGCCAGGGACAGACTGAGCAGCATCGGAAGGGTCGTCATGGTCGGTAGCGGGAAGGGAGGAGTAGGAAAGAGCGTGGTGGCATGCGGTCTGGCCATTTCTCTATCCCAGCGAGGGTACCGCACCGGCTTGCTGGACCTTGACATTCACGGCGCGAGCGTCCCTGAATATCTGGGTGTGGGTCCACCGGTGAAGAGCAGCAAGGAGGGCTTAGAACCGAAGAGCAGCGACGGCCTGAAAGTGATGTCAATTGGCCTGTTCACCGGTAGCAATCCTGTCCCGATGAGAGGAAGCGAGAAGCAGAATCTGATAACTCTGCTGTTTGGCCTGACGAACTGGGGCGAACTCGACTACCTTGTCGTCGACCTTCCCCCCAGTATGGGAGACGAGCTGCTGTCTGCTTTCGGTCTGTTTGGTCGGAAGTCCACTCTCATTTTAGTCACTACTCCATCCCCGGCTGCCGTGGCCGTAGTCTCACGCTTGAGACGGCTCTCAGAAACTGAAAATATCCCGGTCACCGGGGTTGCTCTGAACATGGCCTACATGAAGAACGGCAAGACCAAGACGTTTCCCTTCGGGAGGCTTGACAGTGGGGTGCTGGAGCAGAGGCTCAAGTCAAGGATCATAGCCGAAATCCCCCTAGAACCAATGGTGAGTGCCCAGGAGCTTGGTCGTGCCTTGAGTCGACGCGCTGACTTCTCGCGTGCGTTCGTGAGCATCATAAGACGAGTCCAAGAACAATCCAATGATGGCGATCTTGCGCATCGGACATCTGTCGTTGGCCGGTAGAGCATTTGGCTTTGGCCGCAGAGTGAGCAGTGTCTACACTCTCTTAATCTGAAGCTTGAGGAAGTGGGTCGCGCATGAGATACAAGGGTCATAGTTTCTGACAGCCATCTCGCTCAGCCTCCTTGCTTCCTCTGGAGGCGCCGCAAGTATGACTGGAGCCAGTTGCCGGACATCCTCTTCGATGCGAATCAGGTTTTGGGCGGTTGGCGGGACTATCTTCGCCCCCGTAATGTTTCCCTTGCTGTCGACGTCATATCTGTGATACAGAATTCCTCTAGGTGCCTCGCTGACTCCAAAAGCTCTGCCCGCGCAGTACTCGTATTTGGCGGAAGGATGAACTGGCTTGGCATACTCCTTTACTTCCACCATAATCTCCTCGATGGTGTGGACCAATTCGATGGCCCTCGCGACAATGCTCTCAAATGGGTTGGTCACCGGTGGCCTGAAACCGACCTCTTCCGCTGATGCCAGAGCGGTCGGATGGAGCCGTGAGTAGTTCAGGTTGGTCCTCGCCAGCGGCCCTACCATGTAGGAGTCACCGCTCTTCGTCAGCGAGCGAAGCGCGCTGGAATAGTCCGCCTGGTGCTCTGCGAAGTTGTCTTCAAAACCAGACGGAGGGATGTGAAGGCCCCGATTCGAGACAATGTCACCTTCGTCAATTGCGTAGCGGGCAGGATCCTTCAAACAAACGAATGCGACGTCTCTCTCCAGCGCGGGTTTTTCGAAAGATGCTGCGAGCTTGACGGTCTCCTTGGCGAACCCCAGTGAGCTCTGTAACTTCAGACTTAGCTCTTGCAGCGACTCCTTTGACGGAGCCTTGTGGATGCCCCCAAGCTTCAAGGAGACTGGATGCACCTCCCTGCCACCAATCGTGGCCATCATCCTGTTGCCCAACTTCTTCACGACAAGGGCATTCCTAACAAGATCGGCGCTGTTCTTTGCTATCGCACTGACGTCTGGCACCTTCAGGTAGTCAGGTGTAGCCAACATGAAGATGTGAAGGGCATGGCTCTCGATCCACTCACCGAGATAGAGAAGCCGGCGCACCCGCCGCACTTCCTCGTCGACATCGACCCCGAAGAGTGCCTCCAGAGCATTTAGAGCGCTGACTTGGTAGGCTACGGGGCAGATTCCACAGATTCTTGACACCATGTCGACAACCTCTTCCACCTTCCTTCCCTTGAGGAAGGCCTCGTAGTACCTAGGCGGCTCGAAGATGTTCAACCGAACTGCCAGAACTTTCTCCCCTTCTGCTTCGATGGTGAGAGAACCCTCTCCCTCTACCCGTGCCAGCGGACCCGTGTCGACGACGATTCGCCTGTTCATCGCGATTCTAGCCACTCTCTGAACTCCTTGGAATACGAATTGATGCCTCGCACTAGCAGGTCAATCGTTGATGGGGCAATGCCGTGGGTCTCGAGCCAGGTCGCGTACGACTTCAGGTTGACTACGTCGGCGGGACCGAAGCACCCGTAGCAACCTCTTCCGTAGGAGGGACAGATACTCCCACAGCCGTCCATGGTTACTGGCCCCAGGCAGGGAACCCCGCTCGCTACCACAACGCAGACGTTCGCCCTCCGCTTGCACTCAAAGCAGACAGCGTTAGTCGGCAGCCGGGGCCTAGTGCCATGCAGCGTCGCAGTGAATAGCTGGACTAACTGATCCTTACTAATGGGGCATCCCCGCAGTTCGTAATCGACCGAGACGTAAGCAGCGATTGAGAGTGCCTTGTCGAGAGACTGCAGGAGCTCTGGTCTGGGATAAACTGTCTCCTTGAACCGGTCCAAGCTGTTCCAGTTGCGCAGGGCCTGCAGCCCCCCTGCGGTGGCGCAAGCACCGATGGTGACGAGTATTCTCGACTCTTCCCTGATCTTCCTTATCCTCTTCACTTCCTCGGGCGTGGAGATGGAACCTTCGACCAAGGCAATGTCGTACGGACCTCCCTTCGAGTCGCTAGAAGCTTCAAGGAAGTCACGGATGTCGATGCTGTCAACTAGTGTCAGCAATTCCTCCTCCAAGTCCAGAATCGACAACTGGCAGCCGTCGCACGAGGAGAACTTGAAGACACCGAGCCTCGGCTTGGTCAATCTCAAACTCCCTCCTTGGCGAAGTACGACTTGGCCTGGGAGTAGGTGAAGATGGGTCCGTCTCTACAGATGAACAATGGACCCATCTGGCAGTGACCGCAAGTTCCTCTACCGCAGTTCATGTTGCGTTCCAGCGAAATCATGATGTTGTTTTCGGGCAGTCCCCGCTTCAGGAGTTCAAGCACAGTGAACTTCATCATGATCTCGGGACCGCACACGAATGCCATGGCATCTCCAGGCAAGTCGCCCACCTGTCTGAAGAGAGACGTCACGACCCCAACGGCAGTCATGCACGTTGGCTGGCCCTCCCTTTCGAGTGACTTGGGCCAATCATCCTCCCCCTTGTCAACGCTGACGAAGACTCTGGCTCCTCGGGCTTTACCCCAACCCATGTATTCAGCCGTGTAGATCAGGTCCTTGGGTGTTCTGGCGCCATACAGTATCTTGATTGCCTTGAATCTCTCCGGCTGGCCAATGGCGTCAACTATGACGGGCCGGAGTGGAGGCAGACCACATCCGCCGGCAACAATGAACAGCGTCCTCCCGTAGCAGCCGTCTAGTGGCCAGTGTGTGCCGAAGGGGCCCCTTAACCCCACTACATCTCCCAAGTTCATCTTCGAAAAGAGCTTGGTTACCGCGCCCACCGCCCTGATGGTATGCTTCAGGCGCCTCTCGCTCTTGGAGGAAGCGACGGAGATCGGAATCTCACCGACACCATGGACATACAGCATGTTGAACTGTCCTGGGAGAAAATCCGCAGGCCCCCGACCGTCCTCTAGTTCGAATGAAAAGGTCCACGTGTCCGGAGTCTCCAGGTGAATCTCCTTGATGACCGCTCTGGTGTATGTCAGGGCCTCCGCTTCAGCCAACCTTTGCCACCTCCTGCACTGACCTCCCCTCGTTTTGCTCTTTCAGCACCCTGTTTACTGTGTCAGAAATGTCGATTCCCACGGGACACCATGTGATGCACCTTCCGCAGCCGACACAACCGTATAGATGCTTGAATTGGTCAGGCCAGTAAGAAAACTTGTGCATCACGAACTGTCTGTACCGAGCTTTCCTTTCACGCCGCGGGTTACCCCCGGCCGCATAGGTGAACTCCTTCGAGAGACAGGAATCCCACAGCCTGACCCGTGTCACGCTCCCGCTGTTCAGGTCCGTGACATCCCTTGTGGTGCTGCAGAAACAGGTGGGGCAGACCATCGTGCAGTTGCCGCAGCTCAGGCACCTCTCAGCGACTTCATCCCATACCGCGCTTTCGAGTCCCGCATACATGAGTCCTGCCGGATCTTTCCTGTCAATCCTCTTGTGCATGTTTGCGGTTACCTCGCTTACCATCTGCTGCTCAGCCTGGATGTCATCGGCAGTTGCCGGACTCAGTTCAATGCCGTCGAGCAAATGGATCCACTCTTCGCCCACCTCCAGAAGGAGCCTGTCGGGTAACTCTGTAATGGCCAGGTCAAAGCCGTCCTCGGCCTTTGGACCAGTCCCCATCGAAGCACAGAAACAGTTCTCCCCCGCTCTCCCGCAATTGACAGCTATCAAGACCGATTTCTTCCGGAGGGCGACGTAGACCGGGTCCTCAAATCCATCCACCATCAGGGCGCTGTCTAGGACCCGAACAGCCTGAAGTTCACAGGGACGCAATCCCAAGAAAGCGTATCTTTTGTCGACGTGGAAGGCTGGTTCGGCGTTGAATGGATTCCCTCCGCTTCCTAATCTGACGGTTCCGACTGCGCCCGGATGCAGGTACGTCTTGATGGAGTAAGGTCCATTCACGGCTGAGAAGATACGGTTTCCTGACATCACTGTCCTGTAGCTCCCCGGAGCTTGAACATCCACAACACCTTTTGCTAGCTCATCGACTGAGCTGACTTCTGCGAGGCAGACCGCGCCATCGATCAGCTTCGGGCCCACCACTGTATATCCTGATGAACGCAGATTGGTCACAAGCCTGGATATGGCTTCTGCCTTCGCAGTGTACTTCAAGTGTCAGACCTCACCTCTGGTACAACTTCTAACGCAACTCAGGATTGCCATGTTCCCAACCGAGAGTGCAGCTTGCTATTTAATTGCTAGACCTTGGCAGATTCTACTCCCGGCCTTGCGTGCGATGACCGCACCATTACCGCTATCTTCCTCGCGTCCCTCACCCTCTCCCCCAACCTCAGCGCGAGATTGATGAACGAAGTCAGTATCTCGACGTACCCGATGCGGCACCTTAGGCCTATCGTGTCAAGACAGGTCCCAGCCTTCGCTACCTCAATGCCAGGCTTTGCGCGCGCCATCGCGCAAGAGTCAACGAATCCTTCTGACACGTCACAAAAGACACAATCAGCCTGTACCTGCTTAGCATCAAACAACAGGGTCTCAGCGACGCTCGTCGCGGAGACGCCGAGCCATGCGTGGTGCTTCCTCTTCTCCGACAATGATAAATCGTCCGGAGAAGGCTCCTGTGGATGGCTGTTGGACCTCTTCGATCTGATCATCGGATTTTGCCTCTTGGTGATATCATTGCTGTTCGGGTTCTACGGCCCGCGTATCTACCAAATAGAACTTGGCGCTGCTGTTCTCTTCTTTGTTCTGGCTTGCATCTTCATCTATGAGGGTGCGACCACCCTGACCACCCCTCGAGTGGTCGTCTCAAAGGATGAGACCGGACCTCAGGGTCCTCGGACCAAATTCATCAAGGTGAGATACGCTCCCATAACAGAGCTAGTCGTTCACGAAGTGATAGAGCAAGATCAGACAACATTCTTCCAAGACATAATCAGGCAGATGCCGCCCTCTCCGATCTATATCCAACCCAACGTAAACTGGGTGGATGGTTTTGCCCTATTGACCACCCAATTCCCACACACAAATGCGATAATCGCGGACAATCTCGCTGGAAGGATCCACTATCAGACCGTCGTATTCACCAGGATGCCTTTCCACAGCGAAGTCAGCGTGAAGCTGGGTGATAAAGATTCGAGTGTGAGACTCAGGAAGGCTGTCGATGACCCGAACCTCGTCAGCCTGGCATCATTCCTTAAAGGGTCCAAGCCAAGGACCCCAGGCCATTCGTCGGAGTCACAGGAACACAAGAACGCACAGGACAACAGGTCGGTCCAGATTCAAGAGATCAAGAGAGCCGAGGACTTGTAGGCCGACGACGACGGTCGGGGAGAATAGCCACCTCAGGTTCTTCTTGATAAGTCATGTATGATTGTGGTACGAGCATATGGAGAGAATTAGCTTTGTCGGCAACGTAGTCACTGGTGGCGTCGGCACTTGTGTCGCCAGTCAAGTTGTTACGTCCAGAACATCGCGGTCTGGGTCGTCATTTTCGAGTGAAGGATGTCTTGGTTTGTTGTCAAGCTCTGCGAAATGTCGAAGAATCTACGGCATTCCTGACGCGATGTGAGTTCGTCCGTACGAAGCGCGGCTCCGAGCGTCGCTGAAGCCATTCTGGATGTTCTCCATGTGTTGGTCCCGTTGCCGCCTTATCTCGTTGTTGTCATTATTTCCGGTTCTAACGCGTCTGCTGTGCATCGCCCTCAGTAGCTGTCGTTGTCGCGTCTTGTGTGCGTGAGAGGTTCTACAAGGTTTCGTCGGCACGATCTTCCTGTCTGAACAAGTCTCACGAATTGGCCTTGAAACGAGCTGTTATGGCCGACTCCCCAGCGCTGAGTTGCGGCGTGGCGTCAAACGACTTCGCAAACTCTTGGAGAGCGCTATTGCGCGCGCTTGTGGGAGGGCTGCTTGACAAGGTTGATGGAATCTGGTATCCCCTGGACCTTGATGATTTGGCTTGCTAATTCCCCTCCGCTCACTGTCTCATTGGAGTGAACGGGCTTCTCCAAGGCAATCACACTCGCGTCCCGACATTTTTGCAGGCGTGCGCTCGAATAAGCGGAGCAACCCGTGAAAGGTAAGGAAACAATGGACGGAATAGTGCCTTCCGACAACGATAAATCGGCCGGAGAAGGCTCCTGTGGATGGCTGTTGGACTTCTTCGATCTGACTATCGGATTCTGCCTCTTGGTGATATCATTTCTGATAGGGGTCTTCCGCTTTCCCTTTCATCAGATAGGAATTGCCGCTGTCGTTCTCTTCTTCTACGTTGCGGTCTTCTTTGTTCTGGCTTGCATTTTCATCTATGATGGTGCAACCACCCTAATCACCCCTCCAGTGGCCTTCACAGAGGATGAGACCAAACCCCAGGGTCCTCGGACGAAATTCATCAAAATCACGTACGCGCCGACAACGGAGTTGGTTGTCCACGAAGTAATAGAGCAAGACCAGACTACGTTCTTCCAAGACATAGTTACGCAGACGTCCGCCTCTCCGACCAATGTCGAACCCAGCGTCAATTGGGTGGACGGCGTTGCACTTCTGAGTACCCAATTCCCACGCACGAATGAAACAATCGCGGACAACCTCGCTGGAAAGATCCACTATCAGACCGTCGTATTCACCAAGATACTCTTCCACCCTAAAATCAAAATGAAGATTAGAGACCAGGATTTCAGTGTGAATCTCAAGAAGGCTGACAACGACCCAGTTCTCGCCGCCTTGGGAGCATTCCTTCAGGAGTTCAAGCCAAGAATCCTAGGCCATGCCTCGGACTTGTCAGCGCAAAACTTCCAACAATAGATCCGGGGGCGACAGTGGCTGAGCATAAACTGATCAGGGGATGTGAGTATGTGGAAGAGTTGTTGGGGGTCTCAGAGTCTGAGCCCGAAGGACTGGGCGAAGTCCTCGAACTGGCGGTAGACTGTCAGGAACTGAGTGCCCTTCTCGGAGATCATGTACTTTGAGATCTTGTCGCCGTTTAGCTCCGTTAGGAGACCAGAGCCCACCAGCTCCGAAAGAAGCTTGGACATTCTGGAGTAAGACATGTTTCCCTTACGCAGTAGAGTAGTGACTCCCACGCCGTTGCCCTCTGTGTTCATGTCTTTTGCGGTGCTGAGTACATCAGCGATTATCCTTACCTGTGTCCTATATTGTACCATCTAGCCTCACTCTTCCAACGGCGAAATTCAAGACAGGTGTGAACAGGATAAGCAAACCGATCTCTTTCATAATAATCTGCAAGAGTAAAAGAACATCAACGTTTAGGTACAATAGTGATAACCACTGGACGAAGGTCCCGAGGCTGATCATAGCCAGTCCGACCGC
The DNA here is from genome assembly GCA_050011715.1 of Nitrososphaerales archaeon. Lineage (GTDB taxonomy): Archaea > Thermoproteota > Nitrososphaeria > Nitrososphaerales > Gagatemarchaeaceae > UBA183. The sequence continues at coordinate 38,847 of JBEKIO010000011.1, forward strand.
AATGAGCAGGGTGTCGGGTTTTCTCGTCCTCGCATAAGAATAAACCGTCTCGACAACCCCGTAGAGTACGAAATAGAACGACAGGGTGCTCAGTATGTCGACCAGCTGCGCACCCGAGAGGCTGATTACAGGGAAGATCAGAAGCGCGACACCCATCCTCTTGGACATCATAACATCTAACGCGTGGGAGAATGCAAGGAAGAAGTACCCTGTCGTTTCGAAGAGGAGGCCTGCGACCACTGCCATCGTCGAGAACGGCAAGTTAGATATGACTTGGCTTAGTCCCACAAACCCTTCCACTGCGAAGCCGAAGCCAAGGAAAACGAATGCAGCGGTGAGTCTGAGCAGTGACGAACTGTGAATCCTTCTGACTCCGTGATAGGCCACGTATGCAATCGAAAACGAAACGAAAACGCCTATGAACTGGAGCACATCGCTGATCATTTCCATGCCCGCAGATAAGGCCAAAAGTACAAAACCCCAGGAGCCGTTTCCGGTATAAAAGCGTGCCGCGACCAGGCTCCAGTTTCTGGTTCTGGATGTTTCGTCAGATTATCGGCAGCCTCCCGTGGACGGGATTCTTGGCGCCCTGTGGTCCTGGTAATGTATTGCCAGACTGAGTGATCATGAGTCTGAACCCTAAAATAGCCTCCACGGCGATTCGAACTTCGGGGAATTCTTGGCAGCCATCGAGAGCAGCGCGTTGGGGTTTCTCAAAGGCCGCCTTTCTCCCAGGGACTTCGCCCGTCTCGAGGCGATCCGCAGCGACGCCGTCCTGAAGTTCGTCTCAGAGTACGTCGAGCTCTGCAACCCAGCCAGCGTCTACGTCTCCGCCAGCACACCCGAAGACCTGCAGTTTGTCAGGAACTCGGCTGTCGTCGACGGGGAGGAGTCTCGACTCAAGGTCGAGGGTCATACGGCCCACTTCGAGAGCTATTACGATCAGGGGAGGGACCGCGAGCATACTCTGGTACTGGTCCCTGGAGGGGCAAGCCTAGGCCCGGGCATCCGAACCGGGGACAGGCTGGAGAGGATCAAGGAGGTTCGGTCTCTCCTTGGTGGCATCATGGCAGGCCGCCGCATGTTCGTCGCCTTCTACTGCCTTGGTCCCATCGGCTCGGTCTTCTCAATCCCATGTGTCCAGCTGACCGACTCCAGCTTTGTCGTCCACAGCGAGAACATCCTCTACCGTCAGGGGTACGAGGAGTTCCTTCGTCAGGGAGCAGCCGCCAGGCCCTTCAAGTTCGTGCATTCAGAAGGAGAGCTCGACGAGCGCAAGACGTGCAAGAACCTGGACAAGAGGAGGATCTACATCGACCTCGATGGAGAGATCGTCTATACAGTCAACACGCAATACGGAGGCAACTCCATCGGACTGAAGAAGCTCGCCATGAGGCTGGCCATCAAAAGAGCGTCCAAGGAGGGATGGCTCACTGAGCACATGCTGGTAATGGGCGTCAATGGCCCCGCAGGGAGAAGGACCTACTTCACGGGCGCATTCCCGTCAATGTGTGGAAAGACCTCCACAGCCATGCTCGAAGGAGAGAAAATAGTCGGCGACGACATCGCCTACCTCCGCAGGGTGGACGGACGCGTGCGGGCCGTCAACGTCGAGAAGGGCGTGTTCGGCATCATCCAGGGGATCAATCCGAAGGACGACTCCGTTCAGTGGAAGGTCCTCCACAATCCTGGGGAGATCATATTCTCGAACGTGCTTGTGACCCCCGACGATGGCGTCTTCTGGGACGGCATGGGCGGACCGCAGCCGCCCAGGGGGAAGAACTTCAGCGGCGAATGGTGGCCGGGGAAGAAGGATGAGAAAGGGAAGGAAATACCCGTCTCTCACCTGAACGCCCGCTTCACAGTCTCACTGGACCTGTTCAGCAACCTAGATCCGGTCATGGACGACGCCGCTGGCGTGCGGGTAGGTGCCATCGTCTACGGAGGCCGCGACTCCGACACCTGTGTCCCAGTCGAAGAGTCACTAGGATGGGATCACGGTATCATCACCTTCGGCGCATGCCTAGAATCCGAGACCACGGCCGCCACCTTGGGGAAGGAGGGTGTTCGTGAGTTCAACCCCATGTCCAATCTCGATTTCTTATCCATACCAGTGGGAAGGTACGTCGAGGGCAACATCAGGTTCGGCCAGAGCCTCGAGCAGCCTCCGAGGATCTTCGGAGTGAACTACTTCCTCAGGAGCAAGGAGGAGAAGTTCCTCAACGACAAGACGGACAAGCGCGTCTGGTTCAAGTGGATGGAGCTCAGGATCCATGATGATGTGGGCGTCATCGAAACGCCGACCGGGAGGATGCCCCTCTATGCCGACCTAAGGAGGCTCTTCGCCGATGTCCTTGGGAAGGGCTACGCCCTTGAGGACTACGAAGTGCAGTTCACGCTCAGGGTCGCGGAAAGGCTGGCGAAGCTGGACAGGGTAGAGCACGCGTTCAGGGGCATGGACCATGTCCCCACGAGGCTCTATGACATCATCGGGGAACAGCGCGCCAGGCTCCTCGACGCCCGCTCCAGGTATGGTGACTACATCAAGCCCTCGCAGCTGTCCTGATGAAGGCTTCGTCACGGGCAGCGCAGCCCTAGTTAGCCTTGCTTCTCCCGCTATCTGGTCACTATGGTCAAGACATCCTGGTCCATCAGCCTGTGGTTCATCCCGACCCTCTGCCCGCCGAACCGGACGCTCTTGCCCCAGACCTGTGCGTACCTGAAGTCACTCTTCATGTTCCTGTGGACCTTGTCGCAGACCTCCAGTATGGTGGTGCCGTTCTTGACTATCATCGGCTCCTCGAAGTCCGTCTCTCCTGTCCGCCGTCGCATGTAGATCCTCACGAAATCGAGTCGCCCGTAGATCTCCTTCCTCACCGTCTCGAGGTTGAGGTCGGCCTCGGCCGAGATCGGGATGAACCTGTAGGGGAGCTTCCGGGTCAGCTCACTGGTGAAACCCGAATTCACGAGGTCGATCTTGTTCATGACCGTGAGAGAGGGAACATAAGTCCTGTTCCCGGCCAACACGTCGAGGAGCTGCTCGTCGTCAATATCATCCCTGACGAGCACCCTACCGCTGTTGACATCATAGACTCTCAGGATGTCCTTGATCAGCGCCTCGCTGATCTTGGTGAGCTTCACCTGCGCCGACACGGCAAGGCCGCCTGAGCCCGTCCTTTCGATCACGACGTTGGGAGGCCTTTCATCCACCCTGATCCCGGCGCTTCTGAGCTCCTTCTCAAGGATGCCCCGAGCCTCGGGCTGGAAGACGTCGAGGATGAATAGGACTAGGTCCGCGCTCCTGGCCACGGCGAGCACCCGCTTGCCAAGACCCTTGCCCGAGGATGCGCCCTTGACTATCCCAGGCAGGTCGAGGACCTGGATGCGCGCCCCGTTGTACTCCATCACCCCAGGTACGACCTCCAGAGTGGTGAACTGGTAGGGTGCAACCTTTGACTTCGCATTAGTGAGCCGGTTGAGCAGGGTGGACTTACCTACGCTCGGGAGCCCGATCAGCACCACAGTCGCGTCCCCCGACTTCTTGACGTCGTACCCCGTCCTGCTTCCTACGCGCCGGGCTTGCTGTTCCTCCTGCTCGGCCTTCAGTCTTGAAAGCTTCGCCCTCAGCAGTCCGATGTGGTGCTCGGTCTTCTTGTTGACCTGTGTTCTGTGGATGTCATCCTCAATCTTCTTGATCTTTTCCGGCAGCCCCAATTATGGGATCCCTCTTCCCACGACGCGCAACCCCTGGATTTTAAGCTAGAGTCGTGTTGCGCGAATTGCAGCCGCATCGCTTTCCAACAGAGCCGTAGAGGGGTCTGCCACGGTCGAGAGCTGCCCCTTCTGGACACCCGCGGACCCTGGTTCGCTTATATCCTCGGCTCGACGCGCGGCGTAGTGGTAGCGAGTGAAAGCCGTCCTCTTGAAGAGGCCTGGAACTCCAGGCACAATCGGCGCCGAGGTTTCGGAAGTTCCCGTTCCCGAAATCGGCGCAGGCGAGCTCCTGGTTGAGATGAAGGCGTGCGGCCTCTGCGGTACTGACATCGAGAAGATTCGAGGCGAATACACCGCAGCGTTGCCAATCCTCGGCCATGAAGCGGTCGGGGTCGTAGCCTCAGTGGGTGAAGGCGTCGTCAATATTCGGGAGGGAGACAGGGTCTTCGCCCACCACCACGTCCCGTGCAACGAGTGCTACTACTGCCTTCACGGGAACCAGACTGCTTGCAAGAAGTTCAGGAGCAGCAACATCCACCCCGGCGGCTTTTCGGAGTTTTTCAGGGTCCCCCAGTGGAACGTAAGCAAAGGGGGAATCCTCAGTCTGCCCCCCTCCCTCGGATTCGAAGAAGCCAGCCTGGTCGAGCCCGTCGGGTGCTGCGTCAGGGCCTTGGACAGATGTAATGTGAAGGAAGGTGACACTGTCCTAGTCGTGGGTGCCGGTCCCGTTGGGATTCTCCACTCCATTCTGCTTCACTCGAAGGGCGCCACGGTGATAATCAGCGATGTGAGCAAACCAAGATTGCAATTCGCCAAGTCGCAAGTCGAATGTGTCGTCGACGCCGGAAGGCAGGATGTCACCAGAGAAGTCAGGGAGAGAACGGCAGGCAGAGGCGCCGACCTCGCGATCGTGGCCTCGGGAAGCCCAAAGGCAGTCCTTCAGGCCCTGAAGTCCATCAGGGCGGGAGGCCGAGTCTGTCTCTTTGGGGTCCCTGCAAAGCGCTCGGTCCTCGACTACGACCTCAGCGACGTCTACAACTCGGAGATTTCGCTGATGCCCAGCTACGGCGCGACCAACACCGAAACCGCAACAGCGCTCAGCCTCATAGCAGCTGACAGTGAGAAGTTCAGGTCCGTCATAACTCACACCTTCCCGATAGAAGAATTCGCAAAGGGAGTTGAGACGGCCACCTCCGGGGCTGGAATGAAGGTCGTCATTACCCCCTAGATGACCGAGGCCTAGTCACACTTAAAATGCCAGCCCAGCTCTCGTTGGCCCGTAGGGTGAGGGGTTAAGAATGGACTGGGGGAAGAACAACAGGCTCTCCAGAATTGTGAAATCGGGGAAGACTGTCATGCTGGCGGTGGATCACGGATACTTCCAGGGGCCTACGACTGGGCTGGAGAATCCGAGAAAGACGATAACACCGCTCCTTCCCTATGTAGACTCGCTGATGCTTACCAGGGGAATCCTCAGGACATCGGTCGATCCGGAGCAGGACGTCCCAGTGGTCCTAAGGGTTTCAGGAGGTACGAGCGTTCTGAAGGACATGTCAAATGAGGGAATCACCACTTCCATTGAGGAGGCAGTCAGGCTCAACGCGTCCGCGGTCGCCGTTTCCGTTTTTGTCGGTTCAGAACACGAAAAGGATTCGCTGATGAACCTCTCTCATCTCGTCGACGAGGGAGAAAGATTCGGAATGCCTGTGCTCGCGGTGACTGCCGTGGGGAGGGAGATGAACAGAGACGCCAGGTACCTCGGGCTAGCTTGCCGCATAGCTGCTGAGCTTGGCGCTCAGGTCGTGAAGACGTACTACTGTGAGGATTTTCAGAAGGTCGTCGATTCATGCCCCGTTCCTGTGGTCATCGCAGGAGGGAAGAAGCTGCCCGAAAGAGATGCACTGGATCTCGCGTCGAAGGCGGTATCAATGGGAGCCGCAGGCGTCGATATGGGAAGGAACATCTTTCAGTCATCGAACCCGGTTGGGATGATCAGGGCGGTCCGTGCTGTCGTCCATGAGGGTGCCACAGCCGATCAGGCCATCTCTGTCTTCAACAATCAGTCCAGCAGTTAAACCAATCCGAAACACGTTGGGTAAGGATGATTCCTGGGGGCGCTCATTTCAGTATGAGTGACGGGGCGGCGGTCGCATTCTCTCGACCAGCTGACATCGCTAGTCCTCTCATGCCTCGGGCCTCTAGTCTCCACAAGAAACTACTGCGGCTATTGCTGTAGTTATGAAAGCATTATTTCGCCCTCTCTCGCTAGGACCTGGTGTGACCATGCAGTTCCCAGAGTTGATTACGACTTCCGAGCAGACTGGATGCCATTGAAGTCGTCATATCTCGTGTCCGAACTCGTCTCGGTGACTGAGACGTGTCTCCGACAGCTTGAATTCAAGTTCGTGAGGAATGAAACGAAGGGCATGGTCGAGTTCGACGTGACTGAACCTGCGACGTTCTTGGTGAGGATTACGCAGCTTCAGGAGCTCGAACACCCCAGTCCTATTTTCGGCCTTCTGCTTACGGGCCGGCAGTCGGCTTGCACCGACCTGAGTGTCGTTCTAGATCCAATCGAGGTGGCGGCGAGGATTCGCGCTTCTGAGCTGATCAAGGCCATCCTCTCGTCCTTGCAAGAGCCTCCATGGAAAGGATTAGGTGTCATCGAGTCACTGACCTCGAAGGCTTTGTGGACCCGCTATGCCCGAGGTCTAGAGTAAACTATCTTATCACGACAAAGACAGCAATTAAGATGCCAATCAGTATCACAAGAGGAAGGAACACAGTCTCCAGAGACGCGATGAAAAGCGCAACATAATCTCTCCAATCCAGGTTCGCGCTCTTCTTCTTCTCTTTGCCCGCTGACATGGAAGGTCACTGATGTGGTTATGACGCAATAAGCCTTGCGTGGAAGCTGATGTTCACTTTGACATCCCGATCCTCGTTTCGAACCTAAACTGGTCGGCAAAGTGACAGGCAGCCCATTGGTCGTCCTTGACCTCTCTGAGGAGAGGCTCCTTCTCGAAACACTCTGGTTTCGCATACGGGCACCTCGTATTGAATACGCAGGCATTTGGGGGATTCAGAGCGCTTGGAACCTCTCCCGTGAGCAGTGCTTCTGTCTTGGGGGCGTTGGGGTCAGGGATGGGAATCGCGTTCATCAGAGCATACGTGTACGGGTGTGTTGGGTGTTCATAGACGGTCCTCTTCTCCCCTACCTCCATCAGCTTCCCCAAGTACATCACGCCAATGCGGTCGCTCATGTGTTCAACGACCGCTAGGTTGTGCGAGATGAAGAGGTACGTTAGGTTGAACTCCTTCTGGAGGCTCTTGAGAAGATTCAGTATCTGAGCCTGGACCGAAACATCCAAGAAAGATGTGGGCTCGTCGAGAATCAGAAGCTCAGGGTTTGTAGCTATCGCGCGTGCGACTGCAATCCTCTGCCTCTGACCGCCCGAGAATTCGTGGGGGAACCTGTTAAGGTGGTCTTCGTTGAGGCCGACCTTCTTGATAAGCTCCTTGGCAGCTTCCGCAGCCATAGAACCTTCCTTGACTGCACCGCTCGCCTTCATCGCCTCTACGAGCGCCCCCTTTACGGTCTGCCTTGGGTCAAGGGAAGCGTATGGGTCCTGAAAGACTATCTGCATCCTTCGACGGTATGGCTTCAGCCTCTTCAGCTTGAGCTTTGCAATGTCCACGCCGTCCAGCTCTATACTTCCGCTGGTGGGGTCTATCAGCCTAAGGATGCACCGCCCGATTGTCGACTTGCCCGATCCTGACTCGCCGACGAGGCCGAAGGTCTCTCCCTTCCGTATCGAGAAGCTGACTCCGTTGACTGCTTTCACGTTCGCCTTGACCCTACCGAGAAGCCCTCCTCTGATCGGGAACCATTTCGTCAGATTGGCGACGTGCAGATACTCATCTGTCACTCTTCTTTTCCTCCTTGTATAAGTGGCACTCGACCCAGTGTCCCGGTTGAGTCTCAATGTGCGGCGGTTTTTGCTGCTGGCACAGGTCCCAGGCGTACGAACAGCGCGGGTGGAACCGGCATCCTGAAGGAGGATATATCAAGTCAGGAACCGAGCCCGGCACCGAGTCCAGAGTTTCATTCTCCTTGACGACGTGCGGAATTGCCTTCAGGAGGCCTTGGGTGTAGGGGTGGAGCGGCTTGTTGAATATTTCATGAATTTCTGCTGTCTCCACGACGCTTCCCGCGTACATGACTGCGACCCTGTCGCATATGCTTGCGACTACCCCCATGTCGTGCGTTATGATCAGAATCGAGGACTCGAACTCGCGCCTTAGAGTCCGAAGTAAGTCGAGGATCTGGGCCTGCATAGTTACGTCCAACGCCGTCGTGATCTCATCTGCCATGAAGACCACAGGGTTCCTGGCTATCGCCATGGCAATCATGGCCCTTTGGCGCATTCCCCCGGAGAGCTCGTGGGGATACTCGTCGAAAAGCCTCTCCGGGTCGGTGAGGCCGACCTTCGTCATGGCTTCCACCGAAAGGCGCCTGAGCGCCTTCTTCCTGAGGGCTCGCTTCGGCTTGCCTCTTTTCGCCCCTACGCTGGCATTCTGACTCGTTTCGTTCGTTGAGGCGTGCCCCTCCTCCTGCAGAATCTTCGCCGCTTCTCGGTCAACGACCTCTTCCTCCATGTCAAATACCTCGCTTATTTGCGTCCCAATTGTGAGGACCGGGTTGAGAAAGGTCATCGGGTCCTGGAAGACTATCGCTACGTCGTTTACTCTGACATCTCTCATTTGTTTCTTTGTCTTCTTGAGGAGGTCGACGCCGTTGAGAAGGATCTGCCCACCCACGACCGACGCGTTGTCAGGTAGTAGACCTTCAACAGTCGCTGCAGTCACTGATTTACCGCAGCCGGACTCGCCTACAAGTCCGAGAGCCTCGCCCTTACCGACGCGCAGCATGACGCCGTCCAGCGCCTTTACAACGCCGGCGTAGGTCTGGAAGTTCACCCTAAGGTCCTTGATCTCAAGCACAGGCTTCTCGCCAGACTCCACAGCCCCAGCAGCCTCGATTTCGCTCGACTGACTCAATCTGGTCATCTTCTTAGGCGTGGGTCGAGTATGTCCCTTAGGCCGTCGCCGACCAGGTTGAAACTCAATGAGACGAGTACTATTGCCAAACCGGGGAATGTGATTAGGTACGGGTTGATCTGTATGTACGTCTGTCCAGCAGAGACCAGGGCTCCCAGCTCCGGGATGAGCGGGTTGAGGGCGAGGCCCAGGAATGTCAGCGCGGCTATGGTCAGTATCACCCCTCCGATGTCCAGAGTGGCCTGGACCAGGAGCGGGAAGATGCTGTTCGGGATAACGTGCCTTATTAGGATCCTAGCCCTAGAGACACCCAGGGCCTGAAGGCCCTCGACGTAGGGCTTGCCCTTCTCAATGAGTACCTGCCCCCTGATTATTCTCGTATAACCCGGCCAGGACACCGTAGCTAACGCAAGAATCAGACTGTTGAGGTTCCGGCTTAGAACAGCCGCGATGGCCATCGCCCAGATGAACAGAGGCAGCGCAAGAAATATGTCGGTCACCCTCATTATGAGTTCGTCAATCTTCCCACCTATGTAGCCCGCAAATGCCCCAGAGAGGACGCCGATCAGGAGTCCAATTCCCACGACAAGTCCGGCCGCCCCCATGTCCAAGCCGAGTGCCAGGATTATCAGATTGAGCATGTCCCGGCCATATGTGTCGACGCCGAGCGGATGCGCCCAGCTAATCTGAGGGTTGCCCAGCTGGGCAGCCTCCCCAGTAGCGAAGTTGAGTTTAATGGGAGTGTCTGAGGGCACGAAGAAGGGACCAACCATCGCCACTAGCGTGAGCGTCACTGCTATTCCGATCCCAACCAGCACCAGCTTGTTCAGAGTCAACAGGTGCAGGGCGTACCTGAGCTCCGCCACCATCGGACTTCTTCTTCGCGCTATCCTGTCCGTTTCCACTTCTCCCGTCTTCAGAGTCTCACCCTCGGGTCCATGTATGCATAGAGAAGGTCGACGATCAGATTGGCGACGACTATAATGATGGTCGTGACAAACACGTACCCCAAGACTAGGGACAGATCGCCGCCCAGAATCCCATTGATTGAAAGCTGGCCTATACCCGGCCACTGGAAAATGAATTCGGTGATAGGCGCTCCCCCGAGCAGCCCTGCGAAGATGAGTCCGGAAACAGTGAGTGTCGGGACCATAGCGTTCCTGAGCGCGTGCCTGTAGATGACGACCCTCTCCGACAGACCCTTGGACCTGGCCAGGGTGATGTAGTCCTGTCTCAGGACTTCCAGCATGCTGGAACGCATTATGCGGGTGATGTTCCCTATGCTGATGAACGCAAGGGTAATCGCGGGGAGGATAAGGTGGGCCGAGGTGTCCACGAGCATCGTTGGATTGCCACTGAGTATCGCATCCAAGATCGGAATGCGCGTGATCGCCGGATGCCAACCCAGGCTATCTGCGAGTAGGACGTCGTAGGATCCTCCGCTAGGGAGGCTGGGCAAGCCCCAGACTTTGAAATCGTAGAAGAAGACTATCTTGAGTATAAGCCCCAGCCAGAAGACCGGAAGCGAGACGCCGACTATGGCGAAGATCCTACTCAGATGGTCGGCCATCTTACCATTGCTGACGCCCGAGACGATGCCGAGCGGGATTCCAATCGCTATCGTCAGAATCACTGCGGCGATTGCGAGTTCCAGTGTCGTCGGGAACCTCCCGGCGATGGCGGGGTATACCGCCTGCCCGGCCAGCTTTGAGTAGCCCCAGTCGCCCGTAAAGAGCCCCTGCAGGTACTTAACGTATTGAATCGGGAGTGGCTGGTCCAGGCCGTAGGCGTGGCGTAACGCCGCAATTGCCGCAGGGTTGCCCGCGTTCTTAGGGCTAAGGTATAGTTGAATCGGATCGGAAATGACGTGTGAGAGGAAAAAGACTACCAGTGTGACGCCAAGAATCACAAAGATCAGTAGTAAGAGTCTCCTGATTATGTACTCATAGAGTCTCAGCGCAATTCACTCCATCTCCTCGCACAATGTCATAAATAAAGAAAGGGATGCGAGAGGATCGCTGCCTCTCGCTATCCTATGTCAGCGGTTCTATTGACGAGTAGTAGTAACCGTAGAGCGATGTGAGGTAAGTTCCTCCAATGTTGGAGGTGATGTAGGCGTTAGGCTTCTGTTGAATCCAGGTGCGGGCTTCGTTCAGGTCCACACCGTTGAGTGTCCAGATGTACAAGTGCTGGTTATTGACGGCAGTCTGGATGTTGTTGATTATTGTGAGACGAGTCGCGGTGTTCAAGGTCGCTGCCTGCTGTGTTACCCAGCTGTCGAGGGTCGCGTTGTCGAACCCGCTCCAGATGGCGTAGGTCCCTGCGGTTCCAGAGACGAACGGCACGAGGAAGTCGTCAGGGTCCACGTAGTCCACGATCCACCCGAGCGACCAGACATCAGCGTGGTGGTGTTCGACAGCGGCCAGGTATTGAGGCCACGGAAGGGTCACGATGTTGGCAAACAGGCCAGTTGCAGTAGCTATGGAGTTGATGTTAGAGGCCAGTATGATTGCAGCGTCTTGCCTTGCAGTGCTTCCCGTGTTGTAGTATATGTTGATTGTCTGTGGATTGTTCGGTCCGAACCCGTCGCTGGGACCGGCCGCCACCAGAAGCGCCTTGGCCGTTGTTGTGTTGAATGGTGTAGCAGCTAGGCTCGAGCTGAATCCGAACATTCCAGGTGGAATAATCTGAAATGCCGTTGGGGAGAATCCTTTCTCAACCTCGTTGATGTAAGTTGCGTCGTCGAACAGCATCGCCATCGCTTCCCTGACCTTGGGGTCTTGGAACGGCTGGAATGCCAAGACGTTGCCGGAGCTGTCCTCTCGATGCTGGTCCATCCCCATGAAGTCCGTCTCTAACTCTGGAAATGTTCCCTTTATCGAGACTCCCGGGAAGATGCTCTGGATGGTGTGCGACGTGGTCCATGCTGTCTGGTTGATGAAGTCGAAGATCTGACCAGTTGCGATGGGTATCGTGTTGATGTCCGATGTGCCCGCCTTAAAGTCAAGCTCTCTTGTGTTCGCGTCGTTGACTTGCTTGATCAGAATGGTCTGGATTGTTGGGTGGATAGTGCCGTCAGGACCGCCCCAGTAGTTGGGGTTGGCAACGAGGGTGACGTCACCGGTCGTCTGGTCCCAGGTCTGAAGTTCGTAGGGCCCAGTGCCGACCGTGTGAGTCGCTTGCCATTGGTTGGCTGCGTCCGAGTAGTCGCCTGCGGTCACTCCGCCCCTCGGCAGACCGTCACCACCTGCATTGGCTGGTAGCGTTCCTGTCGAGGAGCTGGTTGGAGACACCCAGTTCTTTATGAGCGCTGATGGGTCGGTAATTGCTGTGATTGAGAATGCCATGATGAATGGGAACGCAGCGTACGCTTTCAACAGGTGGAAGCTGACTGTGTACAGCCCATCTATCGTTACCGGAGCCGCTGCAATTAGCGCGTCGACTCCAGCTTGAGAATAGTTGTCATTGGCGCCGCCGTATGAGGCGCTGTAATTGTATGCACCGCGGAGGATTTGGTCGACCGCCCATGCGGGACCCGACGGGTCGTCGATTATGATAGCCCTCATTATGCTGAAGTAGACTGCTGATGCGTTGAATTGAGTGCCGTCACTGAACTTTATGCCCTGTCTGAGGTTGAACGTGTAGGTCTTACCGTCCGCGCTCACGGTGTAGTTCTTTGCCAACCAGGGGACGACTGTCGTCGCGTCGGAACCCTTGAAGAAGAGCAGTTGTTCGTTGACATTCTGAATCACGTTGGATCCAGCCGTCTCGTAGTCGACTGCGGGGTCGACGTACTGCGGGCCACCGCCGAACGTGTCTTCCACGAGCTGGGTCGGATGAGGATCTACGTTCAGACTGGAGGTGCTGGTGGTACTGCTGGAGCTGCTAGTGGTACTAGAAGTAGCGGTAACGGTAGTGGGATGAATTGTGCTCGAAGTGTAGTAGTAGGTCGCTCCTGCTCCGATAACTAGAATGACTATGATAAGTAATACTGCTGTTGCGTTAGCAATGCCCGTATGGCTAATTTTCATATCCGTCACTTACACTCATTCATATTTAAGAGTGATGAAGATCTTTACCCGACGGGCACCATCTGGCCAGCAGCAGCGCGCGCGTTGGCAAGTACAGTCAGTCCATTCGCAACTTGCGAGGAAATGACGAGCATCAGTAAGAGAAACATCGCCATGAACAAGCGCAAACCGCGGTGCGACGGTCGGCTAGGTGAGGGTCCATCGTTAATAGACTCTGAGCAAGTGTGGCCGTGACATGGGGTCGGACCCCGAAAGAAGACCAAGACCTTGGGACTGGCTGCTCGCCAACATGCGCGTCCGCGAACTACTTGCGCTGATAGGGGATTTGATAAATTTGGTTGCAATCTTCGTCCCATGGATCTACGGCTTTTCGGCGCCTTCTGGACAGAGTCTTCAGGTCTCTTTGGTCGCAGCGCCTGACCTCGTTGATCTGATTTTGCATTCAAATTATGTCTACCTGGTGGGAATTCCCGTGGGACTCGCCTTCGGACTAGGATTCGCCCTGACGTCAATGAGGACGAGGAAGCTCGAGAAGGTGATTTTGATTTGCCTTGCATTCGCCCTGTGCCTATTCGCCAACTTCATGTTCGGGCTTCAGTTCGGAAGCGCGATTGACCTAGTTATGGACGGCAAGTATGTCTCTTACTCCATCACGCTCGGACCTGGCAGCAGACTGGTGCAGGTTAGCAGCAGTCTGTATTTCTTCTCCCTCTTCATCATGATTCTAACCGAATAGCCGAACAAGCCGACGCGACCTTGAGTTAATTCATCCAACCAGACGGCGACCAAATCGACCGCAAGCGACAATTGAGCATCCAACACGTGGAGGGTCTTCTGACCTTCCTCGCCCTGCCAGATGAACAGTAGCGGAAAGCGGTCGGAGAAGTGGTCAGGCACTGAAGAACCTGAAGATCTCCATCGCGGTCTACAACGATCAGTCTAGCAGTCAAACCAATCTGGAGGGGGTGGGATGAGGAGTGTTCTGGCAACAAGAGCGGGAAGCGCTTCAGAAGATCCGATGCATCTCGCGGCCTGATAAAGACAAAGTCAAGCTGCAGAACTCACAATACTGAATCCTCATCGTGGGTGAATGGAAGGCATGAGAATCCTCATTCGAGTCACCCTGCTCAAAGCCTTCTCGCCGAGACACGCCCGATGAAGTGGGCATTTCCTTGGAACGGTTTTAAGGCTCTGAGGAAGCATCGATACCAACGTGAATCCTGAAAGCGACCCGGACGATGGCCGACCTAGACTCGCGAGGAAGAGCCCACTGAAGCCCGCGCAGAAGCTCTGTCCCCGCTGCCTTCATCCCGTCAGAAACGCAAACAAGTTCGGAGGCTGGCTAGTCCCGATGACCTACCACTGCACGAACTGTGGATACAGAGGAACCGCCTTTCTTGAGTGGACGCCAGACGAGAGTCGTGGAGAGCCCTAGGTTTGGAGCCCAGCGTGGAGCCGGTACCGAATCCCGTCGGGTCGGTCCTTGCAGCGCTCTTTCTGGTTCTGCTTTCGCTTACGGCGCTTCTGGTAGTTCTCTCCTTCCCGGTCGGCGTGTACACGGTTCTCTTTACGCGTCTGTCCAATTCGACAGCCAGCACCCTCGGACAGCCGTTCCTTTGGCTCGGCCCTATCGCCGTCCTCCTGCCCTTCCAAGTCATGTACGGAGTGGCGTTCATCGTAGTTGTCGCCATATACGTGGCGATGTTTGGCCTGACGGTTTCCCAAGGGAAAAGTCTGCCCTCCGCCGTCGTCTCGGGACTCAGGAACGGCTACAGAGAGTTCTTTTCCAACCGGGCATTGCTGACGCTTGTAGCGATCGGGTTCCTGGTCTTCACCGCAGGGTTGCTGGATCTAGTGGTCTCGGCCTTCGGGGCGCCAATCGGGAATCCCTTCAGCGGTGGTGACGATCTGCGGACTTTCATCGGGTTGGCCCTCGCGCCTCTCCGAGAAGAATTCGGGTTCAGAGTCCTCCTGATCGGAGTCGCTGCCTTGCTCGTCACTCTATCACGTCCAGGGACTTCAGTCTTGAATACACTGTGGCGCCCTTCCGCCGCCTACGAAGGCGTCGACAACAATGCAGTCACTCTGATTGTGATCTGGGCTGCTGGTGCCTTCAGTGCTGGAACCTTCGGTGCCTGCCACGTGGCGTGCGGCGGTGGGGGGTGGGACATCGGGAAGTTGCCGGAAGCGGTCTACGGGGGCGTCGTGCTCGCATACCTCTACATCAGATACGGATTCCACGTCGCGGTCTTGGCACACTGGGGCATTGATTACCTCCCCAGTGTCTTCGCCTTTTATGGACAGGGGGCGTACGGCATCCCCTGGACGTCGACCCCAGGGTATCTCCTCCAACAGATTGTCGCGGTGGACCTGTTCGAGGTCTTCGGAATAGCATGCCTGCTCGGGGTCGCATACATCGGGGCAGTCAAGCTTCTGGACAGGAAGCGAGCACCGCCCGCCGTCTCCGCTTGAAGTTCATAAGTCGCCCACCCGGGGGAAGGACGCGATAAGAATGACAGTCCTAGGCGCTTCGATACTGAAGGATCTCGTGTCGAAATACAGAGTGATCTACCCGTCAGACCCCCGGGCCTTCGACGGCGACGGCTACGTGTTGACCGTCAGGGAGAACAGGACGCTGAACTATCTGGAGCATAGGAACATGGTCTCCCGTGAAATCGTCTTTACTCCTCCTGACTGTGTCGCCCACCTGACCTCCAAAAGCAGATTCGGACGGCTCGGACTCTCGTTCCTAAATTCAGTCAAGGTTCACAGCGGATTCGTTGGGAGGTTGGCCCTCGAGCTGGTGAACCTGAGCAACGAGAGGACTCCGATCACGATCAAGGAGGGGGACCCACTAATCCACATCGAGTTCCTGCGCAGGGAGGGTGAGCCTTCTCCGTATAACGGCAGATACATGTTCCAGTTCATGAACGACGAGGAAACCGACATCTACGTCAGAATCCTGTCTAAGAGCTTTCCGGCCCAGTTTCCAAGAGCGATCTTGGAACAGAAGAAGAAGAAACGACTCGTCAGGGAAGACTGACATCTAGATGCCTTCTTAGGGCGCGTGCCTTCCCGACAAATACAAGCGACTCGGGAGGAACTCTGTCGAAATTGGAGGGGTACGTCCTCTTGGTGACTAGCTCTTCCCCTCTGAGTAGTTCTGAGTATGCTTCCACTTCCTTCTGGCCTAGGGGACATCTATTGGCCTGGTGGTACGGAATCGCCCTAGGGCAACATTTACTACGAGGATTTCCGGATTGGGTACAGATGCGGGTCTGGGGAGGGTCTAGGAGGTCAACCGTGCTACTCTTGGCCATGCTTGTCGCGTCCACAGTAATCCTCTCGGCTGAATTGAGCCAATTCAATGCTGAGCTTCTGACTTGGAACCTAGGTGGGTCTCAACCTGGAAATCCTCAGAGTTCAGAACCATCGTCTCAGCTGGGCGCAGTCTTTGTTGTCGCAAACTCAATCGGCCCTGTAGCGGCGGTGTCAGGCACCGGTCCAGCAGAGGTTCAAAACCTGACGGTTCCGATCGTACGTCTTCCAGTTGTCATTGCCAAAGAAGGGCAGGAGATCATCAGACAGGTCGTGCTGTACACGAACGCCAGTGGGGAGCTCTTTGAACGTCTTTCTCCTGGCAACTACTCCATAAGCGCAGGAGACGCCAGGTTCCAGTTCGACTCGACCTTCGTCTCGATAGGCGGGCTGACGACTGAATTGGCTATCAATGTCACTGCTGCATCCCATCATGCTGCATTCTTTGAGCTTGAAAACACTGATGGGTCCGGAACAGTGGAATCTTGGGAGAGAGTTGCAGTCATGGTGCCGTCAGGGACGAACTACGGCCTCAACGAGTCGTTGTATCTCCAACTCACCGGCCCCAGCGCTGGCCAGGAAGCTGGCATCACAACGGTCGTTCAATCACTCGTCATCTCGAGCTATCATGGCGAAAATGACATCTGGCTGGTTCTGAAGCCAATGACCGCGTTGAAAGCTCTTGAGTATGACTTCTGCTCTGTCATCGCATATGAGACTGAAGTCGCGGTGAGCTATCATGGCGGCTAGCCTCGGCCCGACGCCACTGATAGTGCTCGCCCTAGACGGCGCTGTATACGCAATCCTGATGCTTGGGATTGTCGCCAGCAGGAGGGTGTCCCTACCTAGGGTTGACGACCCTAACGTGGCCTTCGGATTACTGGAGAAGTCCGTAATGCGCGCCTATCCAGACCTGAAGGACGGCTTTACATGGAGGGAAGCACTGGCTCGCATCAAGGGGATTGACGCAAGAATCGACTGGCCTAACGTCATGGCGACGCTAGCAGAGTATGAGGCCTACAAGTACGGGAACGGGGATAGGCCAGCAGGGTCTTTAAGTGAAGTGGTCAGACTCGCATTGAAAATCAGGATGAAAGACAGGATTGGTCGCGGAAACTAGCGAGAGGCTCCTGAAGGAAGTCGGGAAGGTCGTCGTGGGGAGGGAACGAGAAACTAGACTTGTCCTTGTCGCCTTCCTCGCGCGTGGCCACGTGCTGCTGGAGGGAGTGCCAGGAATCTCGAAGACTCTGCTTGCGCGGGCGTTCAGCAGTTGCCTGGGTCTAGAATTCAAGCGGGTTCAGTTCACCCCGGATATGATGCCTCTAGACATAGTGGGTGGATTTGTTTTCAACCTAAAGAACCGGGAGTTCGACTTTAGGAGGGGACCGATCTTCTCAAATGTCCTTCTGGCGGATGAGATAAACAGGGCACCGCCGAAGGTGCAGAGCGCCCTCCTCGAGGGGATGCAGGAATGCCAGGTCACAATCGAGGGGCATACCGAATTGCTGCCAAGCCCGTTCATGGTCGTCGCGACAGAGAACCCGTTCGAATTCCACGGAGTCTACCCGCTTCCTGAAGGGCAGCTTGACCGGTTCATGCTGAGGGTTGTATTCGACTATCCTGACGGATTAGTCGAATCTGAAATTCTGAAGCGAAACCTTCGCGACATTGACCTTAGTCCGATCGAGCCAATAATGTCCAATGAACAAATCGCCGAAGTCTTCAGCAAGGTGAAATCTGTCAGAGTTTCAGATGAAATCCTTGATTATCTTTCATCTCTGGCCAAACTGACGAGGACCGAGGAGAGGGTCAACCTCGGAGCAAGTCCCAGGGCGATGGTGCACCTTGTCCAGGCGGCGCGTGCATTTGCCTTTCTTGACGGTCGGGACTACGTGATACCCGACGACGTCAAAGCCCTCGCCGTCCCCGTGCTCGCCCATCGAATCAGCATAGAGCAATCAGCGATTCTCAAGGGCTCAGCTCCGGACGCCACCGCTATCATTCGAGAAATCATGGAGAAAGTGAAGCCCCCACGCTGAGGTTGACCCCTCGAGGGAGGGACTTCATCAAGGCAATCGTTCTAACCACAGTGGTCTCCGCGCTGACCGACTTGACGATGTTGCTCGCACTCGCGCTTGTGCTCTGTATTGTGGCATTCACTTCGATGTTGTTTCTAAGGGCCGCACCTACCCGTCTCCTTGAAGTCCATTTCACCCCTGAGTCAGTGCGAGTCTTCAAGGGAGACGCTGCTGAAACGGTTGTAAGGCTCCAAACGGAAACGGGGGTGTGGGGAATTGTCAAGTTGGCCGCGATAGTCCCCCCGAAGGGCGTGCTTGCGACTCTAAGTCCATCCAAGGACGAGTCCTACTCGTTGCGGTTGGAGACCAAGTTCGCTGGGAGATTCGAGGGGTTCACAGCAAGAGTCGAACTGCCAGACGCATTGGGGCTCTTTACTAGAGCCGAGGTGGCGGAGAAGACGCCTTTGCGTCTAGACTCGCTTCCCTTGGGCCTCCTCGCGCACCCATCGGTCGTCGGCCTCAGCGCCATAGCGCTTGGTGAAGAGCCTTCAGGAATGAGGGGGTTGGGGCAGGAGTTCTATGCTGCTGAGCCCTACGCGGGAGTCAGCGAGGCGCACGACATTCTCTGGAAACGAATTGCAGAAGCTGACGATGAGCTCGTCGTTGTCAAATTAAGGGAGGCGAACGTCCCTGAAGCAGTTCATGTCTGGTTCCTGGAACTCGAGGAGAGAGGGCTTGAATTGCCAAGGTGGATGGACTTGGTCTCGGAGGCGACCAGCAGGATGGGCAGGTGCCTCCTGGAGGCAGGTGCCGGGATGGTCCTCATAAGCAGGCGCCGGGGTACAGTAGCGGTCCTGGATGCCGGAAGCCTAACTCGACTTGCTGACGCAACAATGGAGATGTGGACAGCGGGTTCTCCAGAGAGTCGCGTACTGGAGTCTCATAATCCTCAGATGGTGGTCACGGGAATGAAGGAGCTTGGCAACAGAGAGATTGCATCTCTGGTCGCCACAATACCATCAATCGTCGTGGCTGAGGAAAAATCAGAAGGGTATTTGGGAGACCGGACTATTGTCTTCGTTGGCAGCGAGGATGTGGGAAGATTGGTGCAGGCAGTGTTAATCCAATGAAGGAGAACACCACGCACCGAGTTCTTTCCGTTTCGACAGGAGGCGCCCTGGCAATTCTCTACGCGCAGTTCCTCCTGGGGTTTCTCAGGCTGGGGAATCTCTTCCCTGGAACCCTGCTCGAATATTCCATTCTGGGAGCACAAGTTCTGAAGGTCATTGCGATCTTCTCTATACAGAGACTAAGGCGCGCGAGCTACGCGATTGTCCTTGATCTCTTTTCTATCGAGATGCTTGCTCTGCCTATTATGGCCGTGGGTAACCTAGTGCTCG
This sequence comes from Nitrososphaerales archaeon, assembly GCA_050011715.1. GTDB lineage: Archaea > Thermoproteota > Nitrososphaeria > Nitrososphaerales > Gagatemarchaeaceae > UBA183. The sequence goes on from JBEKIO010000011.1 coordinate 58,389, forward strand.
GGACGGGGTACTACTCCAGTGCGGCGATGACCTTGTTCCTGACATGGCTTCCTAGCGTTACTCTTGTCGTGCCATCGTTCTTGATCTACAAATCTTCAATGGACATCAAGGAGGGAGGGTTGCTCATATCGATTCTACCAGCCGTAGCTGTTCAAGCAGGAACCCTAATCTTCGCAGCCCAAGCCACAGGCAGAGAATCGGTGGCAGCACTGGGCCTCAAGGGATTTGGAGAGTCGATGATAAGAGCAGGCGGGAGACTGGGGGAAGTCGGTCTGGTTCCGAATTCAATTGGCCTAGCAGCCCTGGGTTTGATCTATGTCTCACTGGCCTTCTACGCCTCAGGGGCTGGCAGGTCGCAGTCCCTGGTCCGCCGGAACTTCGTGATCGCCATGTTGGCCGGAGCGACGCTACTTGTGTCTGGCTTGGTTTACTTTGTCCAATCTATGATGGCTGGAACCTTGATTGTTCTCGTTGCACCTAGCATAGCGATGACGGTCACTCTCTGGTGGTCGACGCGTGAAACTTAGTATCCTGGTGGCAGTGCTGATCGCACTCGCCGCAATCGCGCCGAGCGTCGTCGAAGGAGCGAGAGTGGACGGAGCGTCGCCGCCCAGAATCGGGCTCGGTTTCGGACCGGCAGATATCGCACCGCTGAGCCAGGGGACCCCGATCTTCACGAACGGAGACAGCATCTGGGTCCAGGACGAATACAACTTCAGCGTATTTGTATCGCTTTATTCTCCCGACGGGACCATTCCCGTACCCATTCGAAGCGCCCCATCAGACCAACCAACGCTGCTGTACACGTTTGGCCCTAGTGATGAAGACGGGAATTGGAGTCTTACGGTGACTGGCCTCACTGGCACTACATCGACCGTGCCGATAAGACTCGTCGGCCACGAGCAGCAATCGGCTCCCATCCTCACGGATGTTGCCTTCCAGCCCGGAGGACAACTGGCAGTGGGGTTCTCACTTCCCCCGCAAGACGAGTACGATGTGCAGGCCTGTACGACCGCCTCAGGGAGACTCTACGACGCCTTGTTTCAGGTACCGCCTTCACTGGGAATCGGCAAGCTCGCAGTCCAGGTCACAGACAGCAACGCCACCATTTCGGCCCCGACTCACGTTGCAGACCCGTTCAGCTTCTGGCTGGAGCTGTACCATCCCTATTCCTTCTCAGTAGGGACGGGGGGAGAGGTAGTGTCGCAAGACTTGGACGCCGCCAATGTGAACCCAGTCTCCTTCACGACGAATTCGTCTGTCTCCGGCAGTGTCCTTCCGGTCATGGACCGTCTTCCATTTCGAGAAGGAAGGTACACGTTGCGGGGATACTTCAGAAGCGGCTCGGGTCTTTCGGTCCAGGAGACAAGCGTGCTGAGAACTGCTTCAGGTGGATGGGTCTGGTTGGGAGCATGCGTATCTCTGCAGACGGTCCAGTCGCAGAGGTTCGAAATGCATAGCAACTTGACAACCTTCGCCGAATCTTGGCTGACGGGGCTTCTGACGATGTCCAGGGTTGGTGGGGTCGAGGTATACTCCTTCGAAACCCTCAGTCTGGGCCTGTCCGCTGCGGCGGTGGTTGGGGCACCGTGGAACATTGCCCTTCCCTACGTGCAGGTCAAGGCTGTCGGTCCCACAATCCTGGGCTCGGCCGAGACAGACAGCACCCTGTACGTGCTCTCGTCTCATTATCCTGTCAACGCTACATTGCAGGTCTCCGTGGGAACCGCGAACTACTCAAATCAGAGTCTGTATCTGGCCCGCGCATACAGCCTGAGCAGTGTAGAAGTCAGCGTAGGCCTGCTCGTTGTGCAGGCCACTGAGGATGGACAAGCAAAGTCTGGACTGAAGGTAACCATCAGGACCCAGAAGAACACCACCGTGACCTCGACGACCAACGGCACGGGTGCCGTAACATTCGCCCTTCCAGCTGGTGAGTACTCTGCGTCTGTAAGCATCGGGAGCGTTTCAGACTCAGCCAGCGCGAACGTTGTGGCCGGGGAGCAGGTCCTGGTTTCACTCGATATGAATGCACAGGCAGGACAGTCGTTGATAATCGGACTGGTACTCCTGGCCCTGGCCGGAATCGTGGCGAACGTCTGGGTTTGGCTGCGGGTCAAGAGGGGACGAATTCAACATACTTTGCCTACGAACGGGAGGTACGTAGGAAGTGCCTATTGCGAGAGAGCAGCCGTTTTGCCACCTATCAGTAGAAGCTCCATAGATGACTGCACCGGGGGAAGACGTGGTCACTTCTTGAGTGCAGCCACGAGGCGTCAAGGATACTGAGCTCTTACCGGAGTTCAGCGATTAGAGTCTGTAAAGGTATGTGGATGCCGGGACTTCACAACTGATTATGTGCGCGTGTCAGTTTCCGCATCGCTTATGCATGCATAGCGTTTGCTTAGATGCCCAGAGCCGACCGAAGTCCCTTGTACCTGTTCCTTATCGTGACCTCAGTGACCCCTGCTGCTTCAGCCACGTCTTTCTGAGTCTTGTCCTCACCTTCGAGGGTGCATGCTACATAGAGGGCGGCAGCCGCCAGACCCATAGGGTCTTTGCCTGCTGAAATCCGAGTCTCCTCTGCCCTCTTCAGAATCTCCAAAGCTCTCCTCTTAGTCTTCTCGGAGAGGCCTGCCTTCGAGGCAATCCTTGAGACACATTTCGTCGGATCGACGACCGGCATCTTGATGTCCATCTCCTTTAGAAGCAGTCTGTAACACCTTGCAATATCCTTCTTCTTGACGTTGCTTACGGCAGCCAAGTCCTTTAGTGTCCGCGGCGTCTGGGTGTCCCTGCAGGCTGCGTAGAGAGACGCGGCAATGATAGCAGATATCGACCTTCCCCTGACCAGCCCCCGTTCTAGTGCCTTCCTGTAGACGTAGGCCGCCTTCTCGACCACGGCGTCAGAGACCGAAAGCTTGTCTGAGAGCCTATCGAGCTCGCTGAATGCCTGTCTTAGGTTCCTGTCGACCGGTTCGTGTACCTGGCTGCGGGAATCCCACGTTCTGAGCCTCTCCACCGTGGCCTTCATTGAAGCTGAGAGCGATTTCCCAGAGGCGTCCTTGTTTACCCCCCCGATGACGGTCGCGAGCCCCATGTCATGCATCGCGATGGAAGTCGGGATGCCTCCCCTGCTCCTGTCGTCCTTCTCCTCCTTTGAGAATGCCCTCCATTCTGGACCGACTTCTTCGATCTTCTCCTTAACGACAAAGCCACAAGCCCCGCAGAAGAGCTCTCCCCCCGCGGTATCGACTAGCATCGGTCCCTTGCCACATCGGGGGCACTTGTCTAATGCCTTCTGCAGCTTCATCAATCTCGAGAAGTCTTTGTCGACCGACATTTCTACCACTAGCGAAATCTTTACAAGTAAGGTCAGCGCAGTCACATATATATGCGTTGTGGACGAATCTTACATTATTCAAGTTCACATGCAAGATTTGCAAGAAATCGGACTCTTCGAACCGTTTGCTCCCTGCAAACGAATAGTTACAATCCCGCCTTTATGAAGTCCATGGTGAAGGCGAAAGCGAAAGCATCATGAAAGGTGCTCAGGGACCAGCTGCACAGCTTCTCCACCCGATTCTGGACACTTACAGGGGATCCGCCCTCGCCGTCATCGGATGTCATGCCCGAGGGCTCGAACGCCCCTCATGCGAGCTCGACGTCCTGGTGGTTACAAACGACAGGCGCCCCAATTCGACAGTCAGGATAGGCGACGTCTTCCTTGACCTCTTTTTCGTGTCCGAGAAGGAGGTTCTGATGCCTTCGAACCCCGAACACTCGGTCTCGCTGGCACACGCCAAGACCGTCAGAGATACCTCGCTAATCTTGTCCACCAGTCTGGCTTCGAATGCAGCCGTGCTCGCCAACTCGACGATGAGGAGCTCCGGCCAGAGACTCACTTCAGCGTTGAAATCGCTCGGCAGGGTCGAGGGGGCGCTCTCCAAGGGGTCTGCGATCGACGCAGACTATTGGTTGCTCTCTGCTGCGTATGACTGCGCCTACACTTTGCTCTATTCTAGAGAGGTCCCCCCATCTCCCAGCCATCTCCTCAGCCAGCTCAAAGATTTGTCAAGGACAGCGCCGAAGAGTTTCGAATCATTCACTATGAGTGCGGGTCTGGAGAATTCATCAAGGATGAGCTGCAGGTCAAGGCTTGACGGCGTAGCGGTGCTTTACGATGTGCTTGGTGGGGGACACGAAGGTGGAAAAGCAATCAGGCCGATGTGGTCGGCCACAAGACTGAAGTCCGTCAGCTCAAAGGCTCGTGAGTTGAACCAAAGGATCGAGCACGCAGAGTGCTACTCGTATCTTGGGACCGAGATGCTCAATGCCCTGGGACAGCTGGCCGCGCGCGAAGGACGGGCCACCAAAACAGGCATGAGTCCGAGCGCCCTTGCGACGGGAAAAAATCGGTTGTTAGGAGACAGGCTCATTAGGGAACTGGGATTAGTGCGGGAGCGCGACTCACTGAAGGAGGCGCTGGAGCTGGTGAAAGTCCAGGTGTCGAGATTGGCGAGGAAGACCTGAATGCGCGGCTGAGTCCCAGTTCAGCCCGCCACATACCCTTGAGGCATTTGCTCCCGTATCATCTGGCTTAAGCGGTTCCTGAGCGCCTTCTTGCCATCAACCAGCGTCCTTGATTATGGGACCCAGAACCCTATCGCCTAGTGCTAGGCGTCGACCAAGTCTCAGCATGCGAGGGAGGAACTGCAGTCTACCTGATGCAAACCCAACGGAGACAAGCTTAGTCACTTGCTCACCCACCCCTTCCAGTCACCATCTCTTGCTCCGTGGACCTTGATTACGTGCGACTCGAGTTCATTTTCCGTCTCGCATGTGAACCCGCAATAACACTTCGCCATTCGGATACCACCTTGGCACTGGCGAGTAATACACGTTCTTGGCCGGGCTCGAACCTTCCTTCAGCGATCTGGGCCCATTTCCGTGCAACCCTTGACATGCGACGAGGAACCTGTCCAGAGCTGACTCAGCATAGACAGATTGAGGCCTCCAAAACTCTGGCCGTATGACCCCTCAAGTCAAAATAGTGGAGAAACCTACCCACAGACCGCGTCATTGGAACTCAAGCGGAACCTGTCCTACTTTGACCTGATGAACATAGTCGTGGGGGCCATCATCGGGAGCGACATCTACATTGTTCCCGGCCTCGTTGCAGGCTTGATCGGGCCCTTTGCATTGGTCGTCTGGATCATCGGTGGGGCGATTTCAATGGTATTGGCGATGGTATTCGGATACTGCAGCTACTATGTCCCGAATGTTGGAGGCTCATTCGCCTTTGTATCAGAGGCCTTTGACGATTTCTTCGGGTTCATTGCGGGATGGAGCATGAGCATCGCGGAAATCATCGCGCTCCCCGTCTTTGCGATAGTGTTCACGAATTACCTCCAGTACTTCGTTCCTTTGTCCTACGGAGAACAGCTGCTAATCAGGATCATTTTCATCATAGTGCTTACCACGGTCAACATTGTCGGGGTCAAGGCGGCAGGACGACTCAACGACGTCCTGACTCTCGCAAAGCTCGCTCCTCTCCTACTCATTATCTTCCTGGGCATCGGGTCTATCGTGCTCAGACCTGCACTGCTCGGAAATTACACACCCCTCGCGCCCGCAGGTCTGACTAACTTCGGCACTGTCTTGGTGCTGATATTCTGGGCCTATGCCGGATTCGAGCTTGGGGTGCTTCCCGCCAGCGAGGTCGTGGACCCTAAGAAGAACATCCCCAAAGCAATGATAACCGGCATGGCGATAGTGATATTCTTCTACGTTGTAACAAACGCCGCGGTCTTCGGTGTAGTCAGTTCGACCGCGCTCGCGAAGAGCCCCATACCCCTCATCCTTGTCAGCACGGCCCTCCTCGGTTCGGCGGGCGCCGTCATCACGGGTGTCGGCGCTCTCGCCTCTGTTACGGGCACGGATGAAACGGAGGTCATGGGGACGGCCCGTCTGATCTATGCAATGTCCAGCGATGGATTGCTCCCGAAGGGGCTAGGCAAGATCCACGCGCGGTATCAGACGCCCTATGTCGCGGTAATTATCGAGGGCGTGATTGCTTTGGCACTTATGCCATTCTCCGGGATTTCAGCACTCATATCATTCGCAGTCTTCAACCTCGGGGTCTGCTACCTCCTCGTTTGCCTTTCCCTGTCCGTTTTGAAAAAGAATGACGAGCACGGCCTTCGCGGACAAAACATTCTTCCGTGGCTGGGAGTCGCAATCAGCGTCTACCTGCTCTACTCCACTTCCCTCTTGGACAAGGTAATCGGGTCGGCAGCGATCCTGCTCGGGATTCCAATTTACCTCCACTTCTCCAAGAGAACAGATGTTCACGAGCTCAGACACGGACTCGCATCAGAAGAGACTGTTCTTTCTCGTAACTTGGAGAGACAAAACAAGTTCTTGGCGAACCTCGTAAGGCTGTGCGCTGGGGCGTACAGGAAGATAAGACGACGCTAGAACCCTCGATGTCAGAGGAATCTCGAAGGTCAACGTCCTGTTACGAACTGTGTGATGGTCCAAGCCAGCTTGACCGCCTCCAGAGCAGATTGCCCGGGGCTCTTATGTGGCCATTCATCATCGTCAAAGGCTTAAAGCCTCATTCGCCAAATGCCTAATTCGGTTGGAACCCAGCGAGACCGACGCGCTCGCAAAGATCGCGGGCAGCGTCGTAGCCAGCCCGGACCCGGGGAGAGCAATGAAAGCCTGGAGGGCCAGGCTCAAGATAAAACAGGTGACGCTTGCGAAGGCTCTAGCCATCTCACCTTCGGTCCTGAGCGACTACGAGAGCGGAAGGAGGCCGTCGCCTGGCGTGCAGTTTGTGAAGAAGTATGTCGAGGCCCTCGTCAAGCTTGATGAAGGGCGGGATCGGGTGATACCAAAACTGGTCTCCAGCGAAAAAGACGAGGCAATCCTTTCGATAGGCGAATTCCAGGGACCCGTCGAAGCCTCAACAGTCCTGAAGGCGGTCGACGCGAGGGTGCTCGTGGGTGACGAGAGACAGGTGAAGCTGTACGGTTACACCGTCGTAGACAGCATAAAGACGATCTACGCACTGTCTGGTCTCGACTTCTACAGGATCTTCGGGGCAACGACCGAAAGAGCGCTGATATTCACTAAGGTCGGGATCGGACGCAGCCCCCTAGTGGCCATCAGGGTATCCCAGCTGAAGCCGCGGGTCGTCGTGATACACGGCCCGAAGGACCTTGACCCGCTTGGATTAGACCTGGCGAGGCGAGAGGGCATTGTACTGGCGTTATCGAGCTCATCCTCAGAGGAGGTCCTCATTTCGGCCCTAAGAGCCGTCACCCTGCCACGACGGCCGGAGTCTTCGTCGCGTCCCCCAGCCAAATCGAGCTGAACCCGTAGGGCGCTCCGGGCACTCAAGGTGTCAGACGAGGGCTTTCGTGCATGACGGCAGATAGATGCGAGTCTGCAAGCCTTTTTACCACAACCAGGAACGCGAAAATGGGCCGTGCTGCCAATAGTCTCTGCCACCCTCGAGTTCTTCATCGTGGTTGCATTCTCGCTGACAGCTGTCCTTCTCCACACCATCGACGGAAGGGGCTTCCTCGCGAGCACGGTCGTGGGTTTCTCGGTCATCTATGGAGGAGGGGTCTCGTGGTTCGTCATAGTGGCAGTCTTTTTCACTTTGGGGGTGACCTTCACTCTCTACAAGTACGGATACAAGAGGAGGCTCGGGAGCGCGCAGGAGAAAGGCGGCGCGCGCAGCTGGCCCAACATCTTGGCAAACGGCGGGGTCGCCTCAGCGATGGCCCTGCTCAAGTTCACAGGGCCCGCAACGGACCTTTCTGTTCTTTTCATGGGGGCCATCTCCACCTCGGCCGCGGACACGGTGGCGACAGAGCTGGGTCTTCTGAGCCACAGGAAGCCAAGGCTGATCACGAACCTGACCAGGACTGTCGCAGCGGGGACCTCTGGAGGGGTCACCCCACTGGGCGTCCTGGGCGCAGTCTTCGCTTCACTCTTCATTGGTTCCATGGCGTTCATCCTCGGCCTGATGCCGACTCCGCTCGAGGCCGTTCCAATCTGCGTCATAGGCGGTGTCCTTGGAGCCTCCTTCGACAGCGTACTGGGAGCTGCCATTCAGAGAAGAGGATACTGCGTCATCTGCAACAAGCCTACCGAGGCGATAAGGCACTGCGGAGAGAGCACACGAGTGGTCGGGGGAGTCCGATACATCGAGAATAACGTGGTCAACCTCTTGGCCAGCGTCGTAGGAGCGGCGGTCTCCCTCGCGGTCTTCCTCGTTATAATCCCGATAGTCTAGGGTACTGTGTCGCGGCCATCAGCCTCTCCGTCAATGACGAAATCAGAACCCTTTCCTGCGCGCGGTCGTCGCGGTTCCTTAGGGTAACCGTCCTGTCCTTCAGAGTGTCGTAGTCAATTGTTATGCAGTACGGGACACCTACTTCGTCTGCCCTGGCATATCTCCTTCCTATCGAGCCCGACTCGTCATAGAAGACGTCAAGCGTCTCCTGCAACTCCCTGAATACCTCTAGTGCAACTTCCTGAAGGCCGTCCTTGCTGACCAGAGGAAAGACCCCTGCCTTCATCGGTGCGACGTACGGCTTGAGCGCCAGGAGGCGCCTCTCCCCTTCGGACCTCAGCGACGTCTCGAGGACCGCATAGAGGCTCCTGTCGATGCCCATCGAAAGCTCGAAGACGTGTGGAAGGACCTTCTCGCCCCCGTCGTCGACGGTGAAGTCCTTCCCGCTCACGCTCGAGTGGCGCTCCAGGTCGTAATCGCTTCGGTAGTTGCAGGCGACGAGCTCTAGCCACCCCACCGAAAGGTCCACCTCCAAGTCATAGGCGGCCTTCGAGTAGAAGGCCCTGTCTTCCTGGGAAAGAATCCTGAACCGGAGCTTCTCCTCAGGCAGCCCCGCGCCAGTGTAGAACCGGAGCATCAGAGCGAGATAGTAGCCGACAAGCTTGTTCGGCACTAGGCTCTTCTCGATTGCTTCTGAGACGGTGACCCTGCATGAAGTGCCGTCTGGGCCCAGCAGCCTCAGCTCGTCGCTCTGAACCGGTCCAAACCTGTCAGCGTCCGTCCGCTTCGGGTTGAAGAAGACCTCGACCTCGGCCTGGATGAGCTCCCTTAGCCTGATGAGCCCCTGCCGGGGAGCGATTTCGTTTCTGAAGCTGCGCCCCACCTGTGCCACCCCCACCGGAAGCTTGACCCTCTGCGTCTTGAACAGCAACGGGAAGTCTACGAATATGCTCTGACAAGTCTCAGGTCTGAGATAGGCGTCCTCCTGAGTGGGACCGATGCCGACCCTGAACATCATGTTGAAGCGACTCGTCCCCGAAAGCGCCGTGCCGCACTTCACGCACTTCACTCCTGCCTTTGCCATCATAGAGTCGTATTCAGAATCCTGGAGCTTCTCAGGCACCTGCTTGCGAATCTTTTCCGCTATGAGTTTATCGGGCCTGAAGACGGAACCGCACTTTGAGCATCGGACGAAAGGATCCGTGAAGCTGGAAAGATGGCCAGAGGCCTCGAACACCGCTTTGGGCAGGATCTGCGACCCGTCGATCTCAAGCATCCCGTCCCTCTTGACTATCATCCGTCTCCACAGCTCCACCAGGTTGTTCCTCATCGATACGCCGAGGGGCCCATAGTCCCAGAAGCCGGCCGGAGAGTTCGGGTAGCTGTCTGCTGACTTGAAGAAGAAGCCCTTCTGCTGGGCCAAGCGGGTTACGTCATCGAACGACATCGTCGGCGCACTGCTCGAAGCTGTCAGGATATATGCTATCCGCACTCTTCCGCGGAACCGACTGTATCACGTACCCCTGCAATGCGGATTATGCCTCTACGACATGAAGACTTATCTGATATTCGACACTTGAAGCAGAGGTGGATAAGTGGGACTGGTGCGTCGTCTTGGGTCTCGTGCTAATCGTTCTAGCGATTGCAGGGTCAATAGAAACGCAACGTCTTGAGAAAGTTTCTTTTCAACGAATGGGATCTTACTACTCGGGTCTTATGGATGCCACCATACTGGTTGGGGCCGCGTTCATGGTGTATGGTGTAGCGACAGCTCCATATAGCGAAAGCCCGACGAAATCCGGGTCATTCGCGCTCAAAGCATTGCTCTCGTCTAGGATCCGGAAATCTCCAGGGCGTTCCCGAGCCCCTCTCAAAGTTGACTCCGAGACTCGGTCGGTCTCAGGGATCGCCTCAAAGGTAGGCCTCTCGGAGAAGACGAGCACGAGGGCTTTGGTGATCCTGAAGAGAGCTGAGGAGAGTGGGATTTCAGCCGGCAAGGACCCCGTGAGCCTTGCGGCAGCAGCTCTCTATGCGGCATGCATCCTCGAAGGCGAGGACAAGACTCAGAAGGACTTGGCCGAAGCGGCAGGAGTCGCCGAAGTCACAATAAGGGAGATGTTCAAGGACCTCCGGGACGTCTTGGGTATCTAATCGAACGCTAGTGGAGCAAGTATCTGACGCACAGCGCCGAAAGGGGAGATAGGGAGTACGACTAGGACTGGCGACATCATCTCAAAGAGCGCTCTCGAAAAGGGGCTAATTACAGAGAGGAAGTGCGATTCCTTGGTGAGCGAAGACTAGTCAGACGCCCCTTCCTTCGCCAACTCGATACTGCCACTTCGCTTAGGAAGTCCTCCCAAGCAGACCCAAGTTGGTTTGGGTTGACTTTGTGCTTCTCTGCAATAGCATTTATCGTTCTCTTAGCCACAACTCCATCTTTGCTTTCTACCCAGAGTCTGAGTATTTCCTCTATCGCATCGGATAGACTCTCTTTCTCTTTGATTTCCTTGCTAGTCGGAGTCTTGGGAGGCGTCATGGCGAAACCACTGCCTTGAGTCATGGACGCTCCCTATCCGTCTTTGTCATCTCGACCATCATTCCACCTGCATCAAAAGTCCTTTTGCACTTCCCCTTAGATTTACGTAATATGGAGTGCAAATCCATGATAACCTTCGTATTACAGAAGTCGTCGTAGGTCATCCACCTTTTTTGGACAAAACGCAAAGATACCGCTGGGCTGTCGTTCGTAGTAGCATGGTGTCGAGCGAGAGTCTGATAGTGGAAGACGCGCGAAATGAAGAACCTCAAGAGGAAGCGAAGCCGACTATGATAAACCTCCGAAGTGAGGGGCTGAAGCTCGACCTGGTCCTCCTCCAGAACAGGGTCTCGGGCCTCACGATAGACTATCAGGGCATCTCGAAGAGCGGTGAGCTGCAAGAGTGGCTCGGGATCATCTACAGCATGCTCTCGGACTCCACTCCGTCACCCGAGGGATCGATTCCCCAAATTCTTGGTGAGGCGGCCAAGCCTCCAGTCTCGCAGCCGCAACCTCTGAAGAGGTCGGAGGATGGACTTCAAGAGAACGCGGAGCCGACTATGATCAATGTCCGCAGCGAGGGGCTGAAGCTCGACCTGGTCCTCCTCCAGAACAGGGTCTCGGGCCTCACGATAGACTATCAGGGCATCTCGAAGAGCGGTGAGCTGCGAAAGTGGATCAACGTCATTAAAGGCATGCTCTCCGAATCTGCCCTACCGCTTCATGGGTCAATTCCCCAGACTATTGGCGAGGCGGCCAAGCCTCCAGTCTCACAGCCGCCAGCTCTCGAGGAAGAACAAGGGGAGCCTCAGAAGGAGAAGGAAGAGCAGCAGGAACCTCTGAAGCAGCAGGAACCTCTGAAGCAGCAGGAACCTCTGAAGCAGCAGGAACCTCTGAAGCAGCAGGAACCTCTGAAGCAGCAGGAACCTCTGAAGCAGCAGGAACCTCTGAA
>JBEKIO010000012.1:0-67738 GCA_050011715.1 Nitrososphaerales archaeon
GGTTTCATCATCGCGAGTGGTGCAGTGACACGGAGGAGCCTCCTGTCCTCTTTCGTCGAGATCGGTCTGGAGACGGCTAGAATCTGATGGTCGGCGGTACAAATCAGAGGGTCAGGTTTTCCGTAGATGTAGATCTTGTACATCGGTCCGGTGTATCGCATATCCCAAACCCTTGTGATGGGCTTATAGTCACCCCCGTGGGTCAGCACCCTGTCTCCGACGGAAAGCTCGGAGATTGCAACTAGTCCAGGGTTTGTAACGACCGATGTTGAAGAATCGACGCATAACCCGCAAAAGACGCACCTGCCATAGTCTACCGCCGGCCAGATGTCCCTCTTGTTCTGCGGCTTGCCTTTCTGGACCTTTTGCATGTCGATTGCGACCGCCACCCCGTCGCACGCTATCGCGCAAAGCTGACATCCTGTGCACTTGTCAAAAAACAGGATGTGGCGCCCCTTGAATCCGGGAAGACCGACGCCCTGCCGTGCATCGTACTTGTAACCAGTCCCCTCAAGGTCAAGTTTCTGCTCGGGATACCGCAGGGTCATCCTTGGGTGGAAGAGGTGTCGGATGCCACTCCAAGTGGCTACGAAGATGCCTTTGATGTCAGAGAGCGTGCCCAATTAGACCACTCCAAGGGAGACTATGACCATTGTGAGAAGGATGTTCAGGAAGGCGAGAGCCAGGAGCCGGACCCATCCTGACCTTAGAAGAAGGTCGATCCTGAACCTAGGCAATATGCTGCGAGGCAACATCAGAGCGACCATCATTATGGTGGTCTTGAGTATGAACCAGACTTCAGGCGGGACAGGGGCGGGACCGAGCCAGCCGCCGAGAAAGAAGGTAGTGAAGAGACCCGCGAGAACGTACATCCTGGAGAAGTTGACCAGCTGGAAGGTGCCGAAGAACATGCTTGTGTACTCGGTCTGCCAACCAGCCACGATTTCACTGTCGGCTTCAGGGAGGTCGAATGGAATTCTCTCGAGCTCGGCGAGGGCGCCTATGTAGAAGACGATTGCGCCAAGGGGCTGCAGGACTATGAACCAGACCTTATTCTGGGCGGTGACGATGCTGGGGCCTCCGGGGAAAAGCGGCGCAAGGTTCAGGGCGCCGGCGAGGAGTACCGTCCCGACCAGCGAGAGGACCAACGGGATTTCATATGCCACCATCTGGTGAAGCGCTCTCAGGCCTCCCAGGAACGAGTACTTGCTGTTGCTCGCCCATCCTGCGAGGAGGACTATGAGAGGCGTGAAGCCGAGTATCGCAAATGCGAGAATCGCCCCGACGGCTGGGTTGGCGATGTATGTCGTGGGCGAAAGTGGAAGTAGGGCGACAAGGGCCCCGGCGACGGCCATCAGGGCGAAGGGAATCGCCACAAAGGTCGCCTTGTCGACGCCGTCGGGAATTATCATCTCCTTGAAGAAGAGCTTGAAGAAGTCTGCGACGTTCTGGAGTATACCCTCCACTTTGCCCGCGTACATGGGGCCCGTCCTGAGCTGGATCTTCGCAGTGAACTTCCTTTCGACCCAGCCCATGAAGATCGTGCCATAGACGGCGACAAAGCTGAATCCGGGGAAGACGATCAGGGCAAAGAGCGTTTTGTAGGGCTCGGTAGAGAGGAGGTTTTGCAGGGATGCCAAGGAGTCGAGGGAGTTCACCGGTGCTAGGGCGAACAGGTCAAAGTGGAAGAACACATCCAACGCATAGCATATTGGGACACCGATCAGAAGGGCCAGCAGGACGACCCAGAGGATGACCTTCAGGATTCTCCTGATGAAGTCCTCGAAGGTGACTATGGGCTTCGACAATGCGACTCTTTAGTCCCTGCAGCGAGCGCCCCCAGATATCGGTTATAAACGTGAACAGGAAAACGAATTGAGACGGGTCGGAGCGCCCTCTCACAAGACCTCTATCGAGCTCTCGGAAAACCCGTGCTGCACGAGCATCTTGGCCGCTGACTCCCTGTGGTCACCCTGAAGTATCATGATTCCGTCCTTGACGGTCCCGCCCGTGGCGAGGGAGCGCTTCATCTTCGAGCTGAGTTCGTGCATGTCCTTGTCGCTCATCCTTAGGCCCTCAATGACGGTCGTGGGCTTCCCGAAGCGGCGCATTTCCATCCGTATCTTTACGCGAGCCTCTTCACGATCTAGTTCGGCGAGAATGTCCTGGAATCCTTCGTCTAGGTCCTTGCTCACTGCTTGCAGGCGGCATTGGTTTTGGGGTCTAATTAGGCTTTGGTCGCTACTGCTTAAAGCCAGCATGTTTCGAACCGATGAAACGTGGGCCCGTAGCTCAGAGCCAAAAGGCGGGGAGTTCGGTCAGAGCGACCGGCTCATACGGGAACCCGAAGACACCGGTCGGTCGAGCGTCCAAATCGCTCCGGGCCCACATCAATCAATGTGCTTCGCGGGCCTACTTGGATCTAGACTCACTAACAACGTTTTTGAGCCCATTCCGGAACCGACCGCGTGCGGCGCTGTAGCTCAGCGTGGTAGAGCAGCAGGCTGTTAGCCAGCTGGCAGATACCTGTAGGTGGGAAACCACTGGGGAATGGTCGTCGGTTCGAGTCCGACCAGCGCCGCCTGAATAGACTTGACAGAAACCAGTTTCGTCAGAGTAGGCTCAGGTCGTCTCGCTGCGCCTGGACCCAGCAATCACTTTGTGCGCGCCGGCTTGTAGACGAATGCTTCCACAAGCTGTCGGACGTCTTTGCCTTCCTTTCTTGATTGCTTCCAGAGCTCCTCTCTCCTCCCAGGGGCCATCTTGTTCCAGTACCTCGCCACTTCGTCTGCGACCTCGAACACGTAGTATTCGCCCTGCTTGAACGGCGATTCTCGACCCTTCTCCACGATTGGCGTCGACCCGTCATCTCTCACCCTGATTGAGGCCATGCGACCGCTCCTGAAACCCTCCCGTTAAAAGAACTAGGTTTGGCCTCGGAGTTTGCACGAGTACTATCTTTCGTTTCTTCCGTGAAATCCTGTGTCGATGATTCCGCATCGATTTGCTATCAATTTGGGAAGGTTCTGGGAAATCAAGTAAATACCCCAGCTGAATTGGTGTCAGCAAAGATGGAAACCCAAGGACAACAACGGATGAGCAGGACCGCCGTGGCTTTCGCAGTCTTCGCAGTAATGTGTCTCGTTTTGGGCGCGACCGTGGTCTACTACAATTCAGTCCTCGACCAGCACGTCTCAAAAACATCAACGGTAACAGTAATCAAACCATTGACGATACCAATCGACGGCTCTGCCCTGGCCATTTACAACAACACCGCGAAGAGCGTCGTCACGATAGTGGGGTTTAACGCGACGACAGAGTGCTGCACTTTCCCATGGGGGCAAACTTACACAAGCTACACTGAGGTCGAAGGGTCAGGTTTTGTCACTGACTATGATTACACTCCCTACGTCATCACCAACTTCCACGTCGTCGATGGAATCACTAACATAACGGTCACATTCTCCAACGGCGACGCTTATCCTGGGAAGGTCATCGGCAGTGATGTCTACGCAGACCTGGCTGTCGTTGACGTCAGTGCCCCTGCCTCTGAGTTCTTTCCCCTGACAATCGTTGAATCGTCTAGTCTACAAGTGGGGCAGTCGGTCTACGCTATTGGGGCGCCTTTTGGACTTACTGGCACCTTCACATCGGGTCTGATTAGCCAGCTCGGAAGGACAATCCAGGAGGCGACGGCTGGTGACTACTCCATTTCTGGCATAATCCAATTCACTGCCCCGATCAACCCGGGGAATTCGGGAGGGCCGCTCCTTGACACGAACGGTGACGTCATCGGCATTACAACGGCGACCATAAGCGGCTCAGAGGGCCTGGGATTCGCGATTCCCGCCCAAACGATAATCAAAGAGCTGCCCTACCTCATAGCCACAGGCAGCTACACGGATCATTCTTATCTGGGAATCAGCGGCGTAGACATGACCTATCAGCTGGCACAGGCATCAAAGACAAACATCACGTATGGGGTCCTTGTCGAACGGGTTGCTAGCGGAAGTCCGGCGGCTAAGGCCGACATCAAAGGCGGGACCACGACAGTTGACATTGTCGACTCTGAATGCACGAATGGCAATCAGTGTCTTATCGGTGGAGACATCATCGTTTCGGTGAACGGGACGAAACTGATTAGTATGGACGCACTCTCAAGCTACCTCGAAGAGAACACAGTTGCTGGACAGACTGTGGTCTTGGGAATTATAAGGGATGGGGCTCCGACGAACGTGACGGTGACGCTCGGGGCAAGGCCTCAGCCGTAGGGTTGGGCGGGCTGGAACAGCTCGTTGAAGCCAGGAGGCCCGACAGGACGCCCCAACGCGAAGGGAGACCTCGGTCTGTCGCGCTCAATACAATTATTGGAGGGGATTCAGAGACCGCTTGACATGGACGCCTTCGACCGCCTCTTGTGGTGGCTCTTCGCGGGGAGCGTCGGGGCTCAGTCTAGGATTCTCATACTCTTCGCGCTGAAGGCGCGACCGTTGAACGCGCAGCAGCTCGCTGAACAGCTCAAGCTGGACTACACCACCGTAAGGCACCACCTTTCTGTGCTCGAGAAGAATCGCATACTAATCACGGAGGGCGAGAAGTACGGAAGGGTTTACTTCGTCACCGATATCATGGAATCGCATTGGGCCAATCTGGAGGCCATCATAGAGAAGACGCGCCTCTCGAAGAGGAGGATTGACCGATGAGTGCGGCCCCGGCTGAGCCAGGTCAGGCAGCTGAACAGCCTTCGGAGAAGGGGACGCAAATCAGCAAGGTTTGGGTTCCGGTCATCTTGGTCCTTGCCGTCCTGCTCGGACTGGTCCTGGCAAAGACGATTCCACCGCCCGTGTGTCCATATGGCTTCTATTGTCCCCCTCCTGCCTACACCTATGCGCTATCGCTCTATGAGGCGCTCGAGCTGCATGTGGTGTTGTCGACCATTGAGATTGTGTTGCTCGCCTCGCTTGTCGCCGTCTACATCAAAGTGTACGTAGAAACGAGGGCGAACTTCTCCCTCGGGTTGATTATCGTGCTCGGCGCCTTGTTTGTTCATTCGGTCCTATCGCACCCACTAGTGGTGAATCATATCGAACCCATACTGTACGGTTCGCTCTTCTTCCCGTACGCTGACATCCTCACAATAATCGCGTACTCCGTGTTCCTGTATCTAAGCCTCGAATAGGACTGGAAAGCTGCGAAGAATTCCCCTGTCAGGTGGAGTCACGATAGAACTAACTGACCGAATCAGCTGACGACCCTTATCGTCCAAAAGTCGTTAGAAAGATCTTCCTTCAGCAGGTACTCGCATGGCATCGTGAAGTAGCCTTTCTTTCCAAACTTCCGACCCCAAGAGTTCCTAACTATGAATCTCCGCCCCGAGTCTTCATAGCCCACAGCCATCACGGCGTGTTGACCCAGGAGCCTCTCGCCCGGCAACGGCATCTCCAAGCGTCCGGTCTTCCTGACCACATTGTGGAAGTTCCGGTGGGCCAGGAATCCGAAGACGAATGGAGACCCGGAGGCGAGACATGACCGGAAGTCGTCCAGACTCCTGTGAATCCTCTGGTACTCGACGGCCCTGTACCTGAGAGCCCTGTCGTAGCACTTCTGTGGGGGTCTGATCCGAAATTTGCGCTCGATGTATGGCCAGAGATTCTCGGGGCAGTCACCTTGGCGAGCTACCGACTTGATCGCATCTCGTATCGAGACACCTACGTTTGACCTCACGGTTCCCTCAATCTGCCTAGTGTTGTAGTAGAGGAAGAGGCGGGAAGGGAATATGACCCGCTCCCCCCTTTCCATCATTAGGTCGAATTCGACCGCCGCCGCGACAGCGTTCACTGAGCAGCTGTTCAATCCCTTCTGATCGTACGCAGGAGGGCATCGATTCCTCAGATCCTTCCGCATCGGGAGCCTTTCGAGCACGACAGGAGAGGCGAAGTAGGCATGGTCCCTGTTGTCGGGAACGTCTGAAACCCATCCGAACCCGCGCATGGAAGACGAGTGACTTGCAGAGGTCAGGAGCTCTCACTTGAGGTAAAGAGCAGAGAACTTCGCGGCGGCTTCGTCGAAGTGCATCGGCTTTGGAGGGGATTTGAAGCCGTAGGCGCAAATCTCGTTTACCGTGCCCAGTTTCCCAGTCTTCATCGCGCGATACGTCGCTCTGAGAACATCGAGAAGGATGTTGCCTGCGTTGGCCCCGTCTGAGGAGCGCAGATACACATCGACCGAAAAGCCCGAATTCATGAAACCGCTGCCTTCGAACCAGAAGTAGCTGGTCCTGTCGTTGCCCATGTAGTCCACGTAGTCGGTCGTGCCGGTGACTGTTTCGAATGAGTATGGGACCTCGCTCGCGACCGACGAGGTTTTCAGATTACGCTTTGCCATCCTGATCGTTTCATCAATCGTATTGAGAGTCTCGGACCCCCCTCCGACGTCCAGCTGATAGCTCTTGGAGACCCTGATTCCACGTTTCACTAACAGACCCAGCAGCCCTTTGTGGAAGACTGTGCCTCCAAACTGGCTCATTAGGTCATCGCCAATCAGGGGGAGTCTGTCCTTCAGGAAACCAGCGGCCAGCCTATTGTTCCTCGTGACCAGGGACGGAGTGCAGTTCACGAATGCGCAGCCTGCGTGGAGGGCGGCGCCTGCGTACTCCTCGGACGACGCGTCCGAACCCGACGAAATCAGGTTGACGAAGACATCAGCACCCGAGTCCTCGAGCGCCTTCGCAATCTGGTCTGGACTTGACTTCTCGATCCTCGTCCCTCTGAGATGTGGAGCTAGGTCGCCCTTGCTGATTCCAGGGCTGACTCTCACTGAAGTCCGAAGCGGGGTTTGGTACTTTTTTGCGACGTTTGGAGGGGCAAGGGCGGCCTTCGAGAGATTCAGACCCACCTTCCGTGGGTCGATGTCAAAGGCGGCGACGACTGACAGGTCTTTGGGTCTCAGGCCTGCGACGGTTGGATGCCAAAGTCCCTTCGTACCATGATTGGAGTAGAAGGCGAGGCCCTGCAAGAAGACCGAGGCGCAGTTCCCTGCGCCAGCTATGGCGATCTTTACGACCATTTCGGTCACTTGAACTTCGCGAAGGCCGCGAAGAGTCCGACTATCAGGAGTAGGAGGCCCAGAGCGTAGTTGATTGTTACTATCTCGGAAGCCATGGCGGAGGGGGCAGAATACGTATAGTAGAGCCACAGTGCCCCGAAGATGACGACGATCATCCCTACAAGTCTGATGAGGGCGTCAACCCTCGACTGCTGAGCGGTGAAGGTCAATGTCGTCTGTTCTGGGCAGAGTCCTATGGGTATTTAGAAGTTCTTGGATTCAGAGTTACTTGTGGGGACCCTTGAGAGTATCGCCGAGCTGCGTTCGGTTGCCGCTCTCTCAGCAGCCAACTAGCGGCCTTTCATCAGCTCGAGCTTCTCTGGGAGGTATTTGTCAACGATGTAGCTCAGCCCGTACCTGGCGAAAGCCTCCTGTTCGCTCTTCTTCTTGATCTTCAGGAAGGTGTCCAGCTCGTTGTGCCACATCCTGTCGGTGTAACGCGGGTCTGCCTTCAACTCGTAGAGCCTCTTGATATCGATCTCTGTCAGCTTGTCCGACGGGAGCTTATACTTCACGATGTCAGATGCCCAGACCCCCAGCCATACGGCGTCAGGCGTCGTCAGTTCCCTGAGATGGGCGGCATTAGCCGAACCGCTCTTGCAGACCATCGCGATGTGCGCTCCCCACGGGTCTGCGTCGCAGAGTATACCCACCGGCAGCCCCAGCTCTTGGTTAAGCCGTCTAAGGAGAAAACGCGTCGAGCGGGGAGGCTGCCCTGCGGTGTTGATCAGGAGCGCTTTGTACTTCTTGTGAACTCTTTCTTCGACGAACCTCGTAAAGAGGCCGCCCTTCTCGATTGCGAGGACCATCTCGGCGTCCGTGTCAACGAACTCGGCGGTAGTGAGTGCGGGACCTATCATGACGCCGTCAGGGTTGGCCGACATGTCTGCCTTCTTCCCTTCGTAGCCGGGGACCGTGTACTCGATCGTGAGGTCCCCAAAAATGGCGCTCCTCTCTTCAGGGTAGATGTTCATCCCCTCCCTCGCCATCTGCATCACCACCTCTAGGTCCGTGATCAGCTCGTCCGACTCGGCTTGGTCGACGAACTCTACGTCGAACGCCTGCGCTGAATAGAAGACGTCTCTGAGGGTGGACGTCCGCTTTTCGTCGACTAGCTTCTTTGCGAAGTAGGCGAGCCAGAGCAACTGCGTGAACGGCCTGATGTGCTTGATGTTACTCGAAGACCTCTTCACGGTCGTAGGGCCAAGCACGAATTGTTGCAACTTCTTGTCGTATACGATGTTGCGGACGGACCTACTGGCGAAGGTGAGACTGGGGAACCTCCCTTCGTCCAGGTCGGAGTAGACGCTTTCGCCCAGGTCTTTCAGGAGCGCCTGGGCGCTGCTCTTCCTAGCTTCCGCCGTACTCGTCGATTTTCTTTTGCTCAATCTCTATCTCCGTCGAACCAAGGGCGTCTGTATCCACTTGCTCATGGGCCGAATCAGTCTCCTCCTCGGGCCCTCCGTCCTGGACCTGACCGGGCGAAGTGCCCTCGGCTTCGGCGATGAGCTTGCGGTACCTCGGCAGCCTCTTCTCGCCTGCGAGTTCCGTCGAGAACTTCGCGATCAATGGAAGGTACTTGCCATAAATGTTAATCTTCCTCTGGACCGCATCTTTGCTCCCCTTCCTCGACAGGAAAATCCCGAGTCTCCGCAGGGCTTCCCTCGCCGCGTTCTTGATCTCCCTTTCTATCTCGGGTCTGTCCGCGATGTATTCTTTGCCGACGGTCTTGTAGGGTATGCGGGTGCTGCAGATGTGGGTGATCACTCCTACCGGCGCGTCCTGCGGGACATGGTACCTCCTCCAGTCCACTTGCTCGTTCAAGACCTCGAAGCTGACGTCGCTGCCCTCGTCATAGAGCAACGGGATCCGATTTGCGAACCTGAAGAGCCTCATGCCAGGCTGGAGGATCTTGCCGCCATAGGCGACCGCGACTTCCACGAGGAAGGGGAAGCCGGAATATGATGAGGGAGGTCTTGTGACGACCGTCGCGAACTCTGGCTGGAGCTCCTTGTTGACACCAGCGAGCAGGATCTCCTCTCCAACTGGGGAGAGCACCGTCGCGTCAGGCTGGAGGAAGTCCGGAAAGCGCTGAAGTGCATCGACAATCGAAACCACCTGGTTGTTGTTCAGCCGCTTTGGCGGAAGTCGGGCGCTGACCCCGGCGAACTCCAAAAACTTCGTGGCAATCTTCTCGCCCACTCTGTGAAAATGAGCGACCATGAAGGACTTCATGTCGTGCTCCTCCGAGAGCTTGACGATGCGCTTGAACGCCTCGACATCGATACCGTAGGGATGAGGAAGCGTCTCCTTCGGCGCTGGGGGCATGGAGGTGGTCGCACGCTCATAGTAGGTGACCTGACCCGTCGGATCGACGAAGGTCAGGTTCGCGTAGCTGGCAACGAGTGCGGTCTGTTTGAAGTAGTCGGAGATCTTCTGAGACGCGCGGAGATAGTCTCCTTCGAGCGTCAGGTCGACCCTGGTGCCAGTCGTTCCGTTCGCGTCGCTCGCGAAACGCTTGAGGACAATTGGCCTGTTCTCGCCGATATCAATCATCATCTGGAATGCGTACTTGCGACGGCCGTCGGGAGAGGTAGTCACGACGACAGGCCTGTTGGTGGTAATCTGTCCGTAGAGTATAGCCATCGTACCTCCGAGGCCGAACATACCTCTCGACTGGCGCAGGACGTACTTGGAACCGTAGAAGACCTTCCCAAAGGCGCTGGGCACGTGCTGGGGGGCCACGCCTGGACCGTTGTCAATTACGGTCAGTCTGTAGGGTTTCGGGTCTGGAAGCTCCGGGTTCGTGCTCTCAGGAATGATCCGGACGTAGACGTCCGGGGGTGTCCCGGCCAACTCAGCCGCGTCCATCGAGTTCTCAACCAGCTCGCGGACGGCCATGTAGAGAGCGCGCGCAGGATTGGTGAAACCGGCCAAGTCGCGGTTACGATAGAAGAATTCTGAGGGTGAGATTTCGGCAAATGCAGTCTTGCTACTCAGACACCACCACTCCCACTGGCATCAACGCGCCGTGTCTCCAGGTCACCGATGTCGCATCCGGTTACCGACCACAATGATAATTCATCAAGTCTTCGAACGGAATTCCCGCACCATGGGTCTCACGGGAATTGGATATATGCTAGTCCTCCATTTTCCGGAGCTTCTCGGCGATTGCCTCCGGCGACGAGCCCTCCCAGAGGATCATCCTCTCCATCTTGCGCTTGGTCCTCGCCTTCTGAAGCTCATTGTACACGGTCTTGTGCTGACTCCCCGACGCCAACTTCCTGACGGCCTCTGACGCAAGCTGGACTTCCGAGGCTTCTCCTATGATCGCGACCGTCCTCCCATAGACCGAAAGGTGGCACTGGGTCAGTTCCTCGATCACCCGCCTGGACTTGCCCTTTAGCCCGATGACGCGCCCCCTGATTCTGTCTAGTGAATTTGCGCTCCGCCCGGCGAAGTCCCTCAGGTCTATCACCTCGAACGCCACCCCCTCCTCAAGGAGGCGTCTGGCGCGCTGAGGCGAGAAGCCACGTCCGATGGCTTCGATGACCCTCACGGCGATGAACGGGTCACCCTGGTCGACCGAACCCGACTTGATCGTGACCAACCCTTCCCTGCTGTCCACCGAGAGCTTGACGCCGAGGTCTGTCTCAAGGGACCGCTTCGTGGCACCTTCCCTTCCAATGACGGCCCCTATCCTCTCCAAGGGCACCCTGACCGCCTGTTCGAAGCTCATCTAAGGTCCTCCAACCAAGAATCCGTGTCTCTCTTGAAGATACCTCGCTTCCTAAAGAACCTCACCATGTTCGAGACGTCCCGCTTCAGAAATTCATCGGCCTGAGGGTGAGACAGAAGGACCGCGGACCCCATGTCGAAGAGGACCCTCTCAGACTCCGACTTGAAGACGTTGTACTCGGACAGGTCTGCGTGGACGAGCTTAGCCCCCCGGTACAGACGGCCAATCGTCTCGAACGTCCAGTCATAGTCCTGTTCATCGACATCTGATTCGGCAAAGGTGGGTGCGCGTCCTGGTGGGGTGCCGATGTACTCCATCACGATGATGTTCCGATAGAAGGCTAGCGGCTTTGGGACCCTTATGCCTGCCGTCTCGGCAAGCTGGAGGTTCTTGAACTCCTTGCGGGTCCAGAGGTAGATGATGCCTCTGGAGTTCGAAGGGATGTTGGCGAACCTTCTGTCCCCAGCGATGTAGCCTAGGCGCTTTCTGAATTCAGAGGTCGCGGTCATGTAGATCTTCACGGCGACGGGACGGTCGTCGACCCCCACCCCGTAGTAGACCCTCGCTTCCTTCCCTGAGTTTACGACGCCTCTGAGGTCGCCCAAGTCCTTCCTCGAAATCAGCTCCTCCACTGCCAGCAGGGTCACGCGGTCGAAGACCTCCTCCATCACCTTGCGCTGGTCAGCGTCCTTCCTCACGTGCCTACCTTCGCGCTCGAACCTCTGGAGCCTCTCCGTCGTCTTCCTGGGTTCGTCCTCCTGGATCATGTCTTCTTCATCCGCTTGGGCCGCATCTTGCTCATCTGTTTCTGCTCCATCCTGAGGGTGGCTCAACGGAGCACTTCACCTCTGGTTGTGACTGTGCGCGCGCACACGTTCCATGTAGTCAATCTTGACCCCATGACGGCAGGAGGCGACTCTCGCATCTATAAGGCCAGATGGCCTTATAGATGTCTCACTACCCCATCGATATAGGTCGCCTATTCTGGTGAAAACTTATAGATTAGAGACGGTGCATCCGGAGACAACTCGGGAATCGGGAGGTGTTGCTGGTTTGTCGGAAGAAGACGATGATCTTTCTGGAAGGGAGAACCCCCAGGATGGAGAGGACGCGCTGAAGGCACAGCTCGCGGAGGGGAAGGGGAGCGACACGGAACTCCTGAACCGGCTGAAGTATATGCAAGCGGACTTCGAGAACTACAGAAAGAGAACCGAGAAGGAGATGGGAGAGATCGAGGAGAATTCCTCGAAGGGTCTCGTTCTCAGGCTGCTCAGCGTGCTGGACGAGCTGGACCTCGCAGTGAAGCACGCGAGCGACGACGCCAGCAGGACAGATCTTCAGGAAGGGATTGAGATGGTGCGGAAGAACATGTACTCGGCACTGGAATCTGCCGGGCTGCGGAGAATCGACTCGGTGGGGAAGCCGTTCGACCCGTCCAGACACGAGGCGGTCGCGAAGGTCCAGGGCTCCTCGCAAGGCCCTGATGTCGTGGTGGAAGAGCTGCGGACGGGCTACACTTTCAGGGGGCACGTGATCAGGCCGAGCATGGTAAAGGTTGAATTGGGGATGAAGGAACCCGTTGAGGAGGAGAAGGCAGATGAGTAGCGCGAGAGAGAAGATTCTGGGCATCGACCTCGGTACAACGAATTCGGCTGCGGCGGTCATAGAGGGCGGGAGACCGGTCGTGATACCCAGCGCCGAGGGAGCCACGCCATCGGGGAAGATGTTCCCCTCCGTGGTCGCGTTCACTCAGGACGGTCAGCTCCTCGTCGGCGACCCTGCGAGGCGCCAGGTCGTAACCAACCCCGAAGGCACAATCTTTGAGATAAAGCGGAAGATGGGAACGGACTACAAGGTCAGCGTCTTTGGGAAACAATACTCGCCCGAACAAATCAGCTCATACATCCTTCAGAAGATAAAACACGACGCCGAGGTCTTCCTCGGATATCCGGTGAAGAAGGCGGTCATCACAGTTCCCGCGCACTTCAACGACAACCAGCGCCAGTCGACCAAAGACGCCGGCGAGATAGCGGGGCTGGAGGTGGTTAGAATCATCAACGAACCGACGGCCGCGTCTCTGGCCTACGGACTGGACAAGGCTGAGAAAGAGATGAAGATCCTCGTCTTCAGCTTCGGGGGAGGCACCCACGACGCGACCATAATGGAGTTCGGGCAAGGGGTCTTCCAAGTCCTCGCGACTTCTGGAGACACCCAGACCGGGGGTGCCGACGTGGACAACGCAGTCATCGAAGTCCTCCTCCAAGACTTCCGTTCTAAGACTGGGATTGACCTGAGGAACGACCGGACGGCCATGGCTAGGCTCAAGGAGGCCGCCGAAAGGGCGAAGATCGAGCTGTCGAACCTCACCTCGACCGACATCGACCTACCGTTCATCGCGAGTGACTCGACCGGGCCCAAGAACCTGCACTTCACGCTGACCAGGACGAAGCTTGAGGAGGTGGCGAGGCCTATCGTGAGCCGGACGGAACAGACGATGAGAAGGGTGATGAACGACGCGAAGCTTTCACCGACCCAGATAGACAAGGTGATCCTGATAGGCGGGATGACCAGGATGCCCCTCGTCAGGAAGTTCGTCGAGGATGTGGCTGGCAAACCCGCTGAGAGGGGAGTCGACCCGATGGAGGCGGTAGCAATCGGTGCAGCTATTCAAGGGGCGGTCCTCGCCGGAGAGATCAAGGACATACTGCTCCTCGACGTCACTCCGCTTTCGCTCGGGGTCGAGACGCTTGGGGGGATAACGGAGCACCTGATCGAGAAGAACGCGACTGTCCCTACGAAGAGGAGCAAAGTCTTCACTACTGCGGCCGACTTCCAGACTGCCGTGACGATTCATGTGGTCCAAGGAGAGAG
The DNA here is from genome assembly GCA_050011715.1 of Nitrososphaerales archaeon. Taxonomy (GTDB): domain Archaea; phylum Thermoproteota; class Nitrososphaeria; order Nitrososphaerales; family Gagatemarchaeaceae; genus UBA183. Next base: position 13,715 of record JBEKIO010000012.1, read on the forward strand.
GGCCATGGCCTCGGACAACGTCTCGCTGGGGATGTTCAACCTAGCCGGAATACCGCCCTCGCCGAGGGGAGTCCCCCAGATCGAGGTGACCTTCGACATCGACGCGAACGGCCTCCTGATAGTCTCCGCCAAAGACATGGGAACTGGTAAGGAGGCGAAGATCACGATCACGGCTTCGACGAAGCTCTCGAAGGAGGAGAAGGAGAGGCTGATAAAGGATGCAGATTCATTCGCCGAACAAGACAAGAAGAAGAAGGAGGAGGCCGAGCTGAGGAACGAGGCGGACTCGATTCTATACACGGCCGAGAGGACAAAACGCGACCTCGAGGGGAAGGTCGACAAGCAGAACCTCGACCGTGTCGATGCCGCCGCCAAGGAACTAAGGAGCGCCCTCGAGGGCAAGGACTCTGCCCAAATTAGAGAGAAGAACGAGGCCCTCAAGCGAGTGCTTCAGGAGGTCGGGACAGCGGTATACCAACAGGCGCAAAGCCAGAGCGCCGCGCAACAGGCGCAAAGCCAGAGCGCCGCCCCCGGCGGACCGGCCGAGGGCTCCAAAGTGAGCGACGCAGACTACAAGGTTGTCGACGAAGGAAAGTAGAGGCGGTGCGGGATGGCGGGAAGAGACTACTACGAGGTGCTGGGTGTCCAGAGAGGAGCCACGAAGGAGCACATCAAGAACGCCTACAGGAAGCTGGCCCTAGAGTTCCACCCAGACAGGAATAAGTCGCCCGAAGCGGAAGAGCGATTCAAGGAGATCTCCGAGGCCTACGCTGTCCTGTCGGACGACGAGAAGAGGAGCCAGTACGACACGCACGGAAGAGAAGGAGTCTATCAGAAGTACAGTCAAGAGGATATCTTCAGAGGGGTCGACTTCGGTGAATTCTTCCGCGGCCCGGGGTTTGGTGGGTTCAATGATGTCTTCGCCCAGTTCTTCGGCGGAGGACCGGACCAGCAACCGAGCAAGGGCGAGGACCTGACCTACCACCTCCAAGTCAACTTGGAAGACATCGTGAAAGAGTCGAGTAGGGAGATTGAGGTTCCGAGGGACGAGGTGTGTGCAACTTGCAATGGGAGCGGCGCCAAGCCCGGCACCTCTCCGCAGAGTTGCGCCACCTGTGGCGGGACCGGGCAGGTCCAGAGAGTCCAGTCGACAGGATTCACCAGGCTCGTGAGAGTGATGGCGTGCAACAAATGCGGAGGCAGAGGATACACCATCGAATCTCCGTGCCAGGATTGCAGAGGAAGAGGGTCAGTCGAGAGGACCCGCAAGATCCGGGTCGTCATACCTGCTGGGGTCGAGGACGGGCTTACTTTGCGGCTGAGAGGAGAGGGCAACGCCGGTGAAAACGGGGTCCCGCCGGGCGACCTGTATGTCGCGCTGAACGTGGCTCCCCATAGACTCTTCACCCGCCGTGAGAGCGACATCTACCTTGAAACCAAAGTCGGGGTCGTCGGGGCGATGCTGGGGACCGAGCTGACGATTCCGACCCTCTACGGAGACGTGAAGATGAGCGTCCCGCACGGCACCCAGCCAGGTACCGTATTCAGAGTGAAAGGAAAAGGCCTTCCCAAGTACGGAAGCTGGGGCAAGGGGGACGAGTACGTCAGGGTCGGAGTGGAAATCCCGAAGGACCTCAGTAATGCGCAGAAGGAACTGCTGAAAAGGTTCCGCGAGACAGGCTAACCCGAGAACTTGTAGATCATCAGGAAAGGTACTTCCTCAATCTCGCGAATGGCCTCCCGGGCGCCTACCTCGTTGTCGACCGCGAGCGAGACGGACCTATCGCCGGCGAGGTTCACAATCGAACAGGTCCTGATGAGCCTGAGCGCCTCTCCTTTGTCAACCACCTCGCCGGAGTAGAACTCCTTCGAGAGATGGACCGTTAGCTTGCCCTCTGCAACAGTCTTGCCCACGAGCTCTTCGTCGCAGACGTTGACCAGGACGCTCCCCCTGTATTCGGTCGTCTTGACCGCGAACCTCCTGGCTTTCACTCTAGGCCACCTTGGCGATTGACCGTGCGCCGCATGCCTCGCAGACCATGAACCACATCCTCTTTTCCTTCTCAAGATGGGTGTCCGGGCTGCCGCAGACTGGACAGAGGACGCCGTCCTTCACATAGCGCTGGAGCAACTGAGAGAAAGAGGCGCGGTCCTTGCGTCCGATGAATATCGCTCTCTCGCCGTCAATCGAGGCCGCGGTCGCGAGCTCCTTTGCCAAGTACATGAGGATTCTTGCGGAGTCCCTCCTGATCAGCTTCGGGAACTCGGCGTAGTTACGGAATATCGTCTTGTTACCTACCCAAATGACGTCAGGCTCGGGGAGCTCAAGGCGGAGGGCCCCCGACTTCTTGGCTTCTTTGTCGGTGCCAGACCTGGCCCTTGAAAGGAGCTCGTCGTAAGAACGGGGCATCAGGCAAATCCTTCGCCTTGGGTATTTCAACTCTTCTGGACCTTGTCATTGAAGAAGGACAATGGGAACGAGTAAGAAGAAGGCGATCCCCCCGACAACGGGGATGCGACAAAACCCCTCGATTCGTTGAGTCTGCGGAGGACCTGAGAGGTGATGGATCTGAATGCAAGAGCGTATTGGCGCCGTCAAAGAATTAATACCGAATTCGTCGTGGCTGGAAACGTGAAGCCGAGGGCGGAGATTGGCGTCTTTGGCGGGTCGGGATTCTACAGCTTCCTTAAGGACTCGGGCAGGACGATTGCGATGCGTACGCCGTATGGGCCCCCCAGTGGGAAGGTCACGATTTCGGCTGTCGGCGGGAGGCAGCTCGCCTTCCTGCCTAGACACGGGGTCCACCACGAATTCCCCCCGCACGCCGTCCCCTACAAGGCCAACATCTACGCTTTCAAGCAGCTCGGAGTCACGAGGATCATAGCGCCGAACGCGGTCGGAAGCCTCAGGGCCGAGGTCGGACCGGGGGACCTCGTTTTCTGCGACCAGTTTGTGAACTTCACCACAGGGAGGGATGACACGTTCTACGACGGGCCCGAGACGACGCACGTGAGCACGGCCGAACCCTACTGCCCCCAGATGAGGAAGATCGCGGTCGAAGCGGCCAAGAAGTTGGGCATAAAGTCCCACGGCAGTGGTACTGTAGTCGTGATCCAGGGACCTAGGTTCTCGACGAAGGCCGAGAGCAGGTTCTTCGGGGGACAGGGGTGGGACGTCATCAACATGACCCAGTATCCTGAAGTCGTCCTCGCAAGGGAGCAGGAACTCTGCTACCTGAACGTCTCCGTGGTGACGGACTACGACGCCGGCCTCGAAGGCGACCCGAAAGTGCAGCCGGTCTCTCACCACGAAGTGATTAGAGTCTTTGAGAGGAACATGGAGAGGCTCAAGGGCCTGATAATCGAGATCGCAGAACGGCTCCCCCAAGAGCGCACCTGCTCTTGCGGCTCTACGCTGGAAAACTCGAAGCTGAGCGCCTGATGGCCACCCTCGAACAGGAGATAAGGCGGAACATCAGGACGATTCAGGACTACCCAAGGAAGGGGGTCAAGTTCAAGGACCTGACGACACTCTGGAAGAACGGCCCACTAGCTAGGAAGGTGACCGACGCCTTCGTCTCGAAGTGGAAGGACAAGAAGGTCGACAAGATAGTGGGAATCGAAGCGAGGGGATTCATTGCAGGCGCGCCCATCGCGGACAGGCTCGGAATCGGATTCGTGCCAGCCAGGAAGCTGGGAAAGCTTCCGGGAGAGAAGCTGGGCGTGAACTACGAACTCGAGTATGGGAGGCAGCGCCTGGAGATCCACTCGGACGCAATCTCGAAGGGAGACAGAGTCCTGATTGTCGACGACCTCCTAGCGACTGGGGGCACCGCGAGGGCAGCGGGGGCACTGGTCGAGAAGCTTGGGGGAAAGGTCCTAGGATTCGCCTTCGTCGCCGAACTCGCCCACCTCAAAGGGAGGGAGAAGCTGAGGGGGTACGAAGTCCACTCCCTGGCAAAGTACGACTCTGCATAGGAGTTTCCGTTTCAGAGTGATAACGGCGAACGGGCCGACAAGGAAACGGGCGGGAAGGCGTGGGGATGACGAGAATACCACAAGTCGCGCTGGTCTGCGAAATTGAGATGAAGCGTGCCCTCCGATCGTGGTCGCATCCGGCTGGACGGCGGGGTTTCATTGGAATGCAGCCACAAAGAGGTCCTCCGCGCGGTGGAGTGCTGGAAGCAGTGCAGAGGAAACGAGGCAACACTAAAACGCCCGAAGTAGTGGGTGGGACTCAGGCATGACCAAAGTCACTGACCCGGGCCTGAGCGGCGTTGGAGAGAAGAATTTCCTGTGGGCGAAAGCGCACATGGGAGCGCTCACTACGCTTGCGGGGAAGTACTCCAAATCCCGCCCGCTCAAAGGAGTGAAGCTGGGCGTTTGCCTCCATGTAACGAAGGAGACCTCCGTTCTGATAGATGTACTGTTGGACGCGGGTGCCGAAGTCAAGCTCGCCGGCGCTAACCCCTTGTCGACCCAGGACGACATCGCGGCGTACCTTTTGACTAGGACCGACGTGTGGGCCTGGAGAGGACAGACACCCAAGGAATACGATTGGGCCCTCCAAGAGGTGCTCAGGACAAGACCGGATCAGCTGATCGATGATGGGGCAGACCTGCACGTGGCAGCCCATAAATCCCGCTCAAAGAGTGTAGTGGGAGGGTCCGAGGAGACGACGACGGGCGTCGTCAGGTTGAAGGCGCTCGAGGCTGAGGGAAAGCTTCGATATCCGGTGATAGCGGTCAACAACGCCCAGACAAAGTTCCTCTTCGACAACAGATACGGGACCGGACAGAGCAGCCTTGACGGAATAATGAGGGCAACCGCCCTCCTGCTCGCAGGGATGCGCGTGGTCGTGGTGGGCTACGGCTGGGTGGGGAAGGGGGTCGCGATGAGAGCGAGGGGGATGGGCTCGAACGTGACCGTCGTCGAGGTGGATCCAATCAAGGCCGTCGAGGCGCATCTCGATGGTTTCGGAGTTTCAAGCATCTACGCCGCAGCGCCAATCGGGCAACTCTTCATAACGACGACCGGTCAGAGGAACGTCGTCCCCTACGAAGCAATCGAGAAGATGAAGGGTGGCGCGATACTAGCCAACGCAGGCCACTTCGACGTGGAGATTGACGTGAAGACGCTGCTGTTGAGGGCCAAGAGCGTGAAGGAAGTGAGGACCAATGTCGACGAGGTTGCCCTTAGGAACGGAAAGAAGGTATACCTAATTGGAAAGGGAAGGATAGCCAACCTTGTTGCGGCAGAGGGGCACCCTCCGGAAGTGATGCAGATGTCATTCGCGAATCAGTTCATGGCTGCCATTGACCTGCACAAGAACCACGAGAAGATGGAGTCGAAGGTGTATGGCGTGCCCGTAGAGACAGAGAACGAGGTAGCAAGGGCGGCGCTGAAGTCGATGGGAATCACCATCGGGACCCAGACCGAAGAGCAGAAGGAATACGCCAAGAGCTGGAAGCTTTAGGTCTCAGAAAGGTTAAATCCGCGGGATGGCGGATTTGGCTCGGTGGATGAACTCAGCGACAAGAAGGTCATAATCACTGCGGCGCTTCCGTACGCGTATGATGACCTCCACCTCGGGCACGTTGCAAGCACTCATCTCCCCCCTGACATCCTATACAGATACCTCAAGCTAAGCGGCGTCAAGGCCATCCAGGTCTGTGCGTCCGACGACTTCGGGACGCCGATCCTAATCGCGGCGGAGAAGAAGGGCAAGAAGCCATCAGAATACGTCGAGGAGTGGAACAGGAGATTCAAGGAAGACCTGGAGAGGCTGGGAATCATCTATGATGCTTTCGATAGGACCAGCTCTCCCGAAAACATCCAGCTCGTGCAGAGGTTCTTCACGAAACTCAACGAAAACGGGTTCATTTTCGTCTCCGAGGTCGACCAGTTCTTCTGCGAATACGACAAGAAATTCCTTCCAGACAGGTATGTCAGGGGGAAGTGCCCCTATTGTGGCGCAGAAGACCAGTACTCGGACGGGTGCGACAACTGCGGAAGGACACTGCAGCCCGGCCAGATTCTGAGTCCGCACTGCGCAATCTGTGGAAAGACCCCCTCGATGAGGAAGAGCACTCACTACTTCTTCAAGCTGTCAGCCTTCTCCAGGAAGCTCGAAGAATGGCTGAGAGAGAACGAGGAGTTGCAGCCTGACGCCAAGAACTACGTGCTCAACTGGATCAAGGATGGTCTGCAAGACTGGGACATCACGCGGGATATCCCCTGGGGGGTTCCCGTCCCGCTTGAGGAGGCCGAGGGCAAGGTCTTCTACGGCTGGTTCGACAACCATCTCTGCTACATCACTGCTGCTCTGAAGGCCGCAGGAAAGAGCGGCGCCGCTGGTCGGAAGTACTGGAACGATTCGAAGGTCTACCACTTCATCGGGAAGGACATCGTGTACCACCACTACCTGTTCCTCCCCAGCATGAGGATGGGCGAAGGGGAGTACAAACTCCCAGACCAGATTCCGACAAGAGGACATCTGCTCTTGTTGGGGAAGAAGATATCGAGGAGCAAGCACTGGATGATTACAGTCAGGGACTTCCTAGAGAGCTTCCCGCCGGATTACCTGAGGTTCTATCTGACCAGGATAATACCCTGCAGCCAAGCGGACGCCAACTTCGAACTCCAGGAGTTCGCTGACAAAATCAACAACGAGCTGGTCGCGAGCATCGGAAACTTCGTATACAGAGCCTTGGTCTTCGTGAAGAACAAACATGGCGGGGTCGTCCCAGAGCCGGGCAGAGTGGGTAAGGAGGAGGAAGCGGTCCTGAGGGAGCTCGAAGAAGCGGTCAGTGAGACCGGCCGGCTGATAGAGGAGGGACACTACGACAGGGCTCTCAAGAGGGTCCTCGACTTCTCAGGAAGCTGCAACCGTTACTTCCAGCATAAGGCACCTTGGGAGAACACTGAAGAAGAACCCACAACGGTGTATTACTCCTGCAATCTTGTCGCCGGCCTCGCTACCCTGCTGAACCCGTTCCTGCCGTTTAGCTCTGAGGAATTCTGGAGCCAGTTGGGCTTCGACAGGCCGCTCTGGGAGGAAGGGTGGGCTTCGACGTCAGAATTGAGAGTCGAGGCAGGGCAGAAGATTGGCGAGCCGAAACCCGTCTTCAAGAAGATCGAGGAGAAAGACCTTGGTAAGGTTCGGATCATGCTCGGTTAGTCGCATGACTCAAGGAACTCCAGGCCAAGTGGAAGCGTGGAGTCCATTTCGTCGTCAATCGTCCTCCCGGCGAAGACCTTGCCAAGAGGATCGTACTCGTCGTATTTCGTGGACGTGAACCCAGACGCTAGGAGGCTGACCTGCAACTGAGCCGTTCCTGAGTAGTTCACGCCGTACTCCACGTCGACCGTTTGGTTGTTTATCATTGAGCCGAGTCTCTTCACGACCAGACCCACCTCCTGACCTGACAGTGAGGCGTTACCGCAGAGCACTACCACCGCCCGGCTGACCTCCTTGGCTTCCGCGAGTTTGCTTATCGAAATGACGGCCCCAGCCAGTGCTTCCTCGGCCTTGTCAATCGACGCGCTGTCTGAGACGCCCAGCAGTGAGTATCCGTCTTGGAGGACGGTCCCCAGCAGTTTGTTCAGGCCGACCGAGACCGAAGTCTCGGAAGACTTCGATAGGAGTGAGCCTAGAGCGTTGACCGCCTCCTTGTTGGCCGAGTCGTACAGACTGGTGAGGGTGGAATCCTCTGGAGAGGACCTCATCAACGTGTCGTTGTCGATGACTATCACCCCTCTCGAAGCCGTGCGGAGGCGCTTCAGTGATATGCCAGCGTAGAACTTCAATTTGCTTTCGAACTCGAAAGGCATTACAGCGACGCCCACCGTGGTGGCCCCAGTGTCCCTTGCTATCGAGGCTACCAGCGGTGACAAGCCGCTCCCCGTGGCGCCTCCCAGCCCTGCCACAACGAAGACCACCTTGGAGTTCTCGACGAGGTCCCTTATCTTCGCGTGGGACCCGAGAGCTAGGCCCCGGACCATTGCCGGCGTGAGCTTTTGGTCGACGGGCGACTCGACGAGAATCTTCTCTCCGGTCCCGGCATTCGAGAGGTCGTCCCTCTCGCACGACACGTAGCCGAACCTATTGACGAGCAGGGACTGCCTGCTCAGTAGGGAGACAATCCTGCTACCCGCACTCCCTATTCCGACGGCGGTGATTTCAGCGAAATCATTCGTGGACATTTCTTGGGCGCAGACGATGTGCGAGCCAGTTGATTTACAAACAGGTGAGTCAATATAGTTGACCCTTAATCCAATTTTGTTTTACTCCGCCCTGCGGGGCGGCGATGAGTCTACTTCTTGACCTTCGGTTTGATTTCGTCCCTGTTGACGATCCGGTCAACGAGCTCGTCCATCATGTGCCCAACGCATTCTACGCGCACGGTCTTGACCCCTTCGACGGCAAGTACTGTATCCCTGATGTCTCTGCCTGTGTCGACGGCGAAGGGGCTGTAGGCGGAGAGTGGCTGGAACTTGACCCTTACTGACCCTGGGGAGACTTCAGAAACATCGGCCACTATATTGAGCTCGCCAAACTTCCTCGTTGTCTCCTCATCGACTAGATTTTTCAGATGCTCTGAAACGCGCTTCTCTAGGTCGTTCTCCACGTTGGCACCTCGCGGACTATGGCAGGATATATGACCTTTGGCCTTACCAATGGACTTTTAGGGTCAGCGGATGGGATGCTTTGACCTCGTCCAACCTGCCGACGCTGGTGTTCTTCGGCACTTCACCGAGGGTTCCGTCCCTCAGCGACCTGCTGATCTTGTTCATTGACTCTGCGTACTCGTCCAACATCTCCATCGGTTCGGACTCGGTCGGTTCAATCATCAATGCCTCGCTGACGATCAGGGGGAAGTAGACAGTCGGCGCGTGCATGCCGTAGTCAAGGATCGCCTTCGCCACCTTGAGCGCACCCCCCGGTAGCTCGCTCTTCACAGAGACGACCACTTCATGCTTTCTGCGAAGGCCCACTCCCTGTGTGACCCGGAATGCATCTGGGTCGAGGCTCTTCCAGAGATAGTTCGCTGCGAGGACGGCGAGAGAGGAGACGTTGGAGAGCCCCGAAGCTCCCAGAAGGCGAATGTACACGTAAGCCCGAAGTAGAATGGCAGAGTTCCCCACGAAGCCCTTGAGTGGGCCAATCGAATGCTTCAGACTGTAGTCTAGTGAATAGTTGCCTGCGTCGAGCGATAAGACAGGGACCGGGAGATAATCCACTAACTTCTCGGTCACGCCTACGGGACCAGCGCCTGGGCCCCCGCCCCCGTGAGGAGTCGCGAATGTCTTGTGCAGGTTCAGATGGGCTACGTCGAAACCCATGTCTCCAGGTCGCGCCTTACCAAGAAGGGCGTTCATGTTGGCGCCGTCGTAGTACATCAGGCCTCCGGCGTCGTGGACGGCTTCAGACACCTCGGCCACCTCACTCTCGAATAGGCCTAGCGTATTGGGGACGGTGAACATCATACCCGCAGTCCTTTCTGAGATCACTTGCTGGACTGCCTTCACCCTGACCTGCCCGCTGGAGTCAGACGGGACTTTAATCACTTTGAACCCGGCCATCGCGGCGCTCGCAGGGTTGGTGCCGTGGGCTGAGTCGGGCACGATGATTTCGTCCCTGCGTCCTCCACCGTGCTCTCGCAGGTACTTCCGGATTATCAGGACGCCCGCGAACTCGCCTTGCGCCCCTGCAGCCGTCGAGAGTGAGAACCTTGACATCCCGGTAATCTCGCTGAGAATGCGTTCCAGGTCGTAGAGTATCGAAAGGATACCTTGGACCGTCTCCTGCGGCTGGAGAGGATGGGCCTGCTTCATCGAGTCGGCAGAAGCAAGCATCTCCGAGACCTTCGGGTTGTACTTCATCGTGCAACTGCCGAGGGGATACATTCCGAGCTCAACCGAGAAGTTCATCTGTGAAAGACGGTTGAAGTGCCTCAGGACCTGCAACTCCGAGAGTTCTGGAAGCTTGAGAGATCCGCGCCTCATGGAAGCTGGGACGAGAAGTGCCGGGTCCGGGACTTCCTTCTCTATGCTCTGGTCGGAGGGCGGGAGCATTCCTATCCTCCCGGACCTGCTCAGCTCGTTCAGGAGGGGCTCGTGCCAGCGAGCCTGTCGGAAGCCCTTCGGCATATCACAGGGCCTCCTCTAGAGTGGTCGCGAGGCGCTCGATGTCGGCTCGGGTGTGAACTTCGGTCACGCAGAACGATGCGGCTTCGACGCCGAGTCCGAAGCTTCTGTCGATTGGGTATCCGCCCATCACGTCAGACTTGGCCATTTGTCGGAAGACTGACGCCGCCTTCGCCTTGCCGTAGGACACGACGAACTCCTTGAAGAATGAACCCGTGAAATAGGGCGAAATGACTCCCTTGACCCGCGAAAGCCTCTTGGCGGCAAAATGCGAGTTCGATAGTATCGTCTCCCCAAGCCTGCGAAACCCCTCCTTGCCCAGGAGCGAGAGATAGCTCGCGGCGGCTACCGCCATCAGGGCCTGGTTAGTGCAGACGTTCGAACTTGCGGCCTCCCGTCGGATGTGCTGCTCCCTCGCCTGCAGGACCATGGCGAAGGCAATCTGGTCAGGATCTCCGACTGGAGTAGTGATTCCAATCAGCCGTCCAGGCATGCTCCTTGCCAGTTTCATGTCTCTGACCGCGAAAATGCCTAGGTGGGGTCCACCGTAGTTCATCGGAATCCCGAGTGGCTGTCCCTCGCCCACCACGATATCGGCATCGTAGGCTCCCGGTTCCTTGACGAGAGAGAGGGAGATGGGATCGACCCCGACCACAGCCAGCCCCCCCTCTGCATGAATTAGGGAGACTAGTTCTCGCGCCTCTTCTTCGATGACGCCGAAGTAGTTTGGACTCTCAATGTAGAGGCAGGCCACGGCATCGGAGGCCTTGGCTCTGAGTTCTGTTGCGTCCAGGGTTCCCTTCGACATGTCGAACCTCACCGGCTCGAGTTCTATTCCTGCTGGCTCGACGTACGTCTGGATTACCGCACGCCTCTGGGGGCCGATGTTTGCACCGATCAGGGCTCTCTTCCTGCCGGTCACCCTCGCTGCCATCCTTACCGCCTCCCCCGCAGCTGACGCCCAGTCGTACAATGAACTGTTACACGCTTCCATCCCGAGGAGGTCACACATCATGCTCTGGTATTCGAAGAGCGCCTGTAGCATTCCTTGGCTGATCTCGGCCTGGTATGGTGTGTAGCTCGTGTAGAACTCCTGCCTCGCCATGATGGACTCGACGACGGCGGGAACGTAGTGGGGCCAGACTCCGCCGCCCAGGAAGCAGAGCGCCCCCGGCGGGGTCCGATTGGTGGCGAGCTTGCTCTGGATCTCGCGCCTGACGCCGTACTCGGTGTCCCCCTCAGGTAACCTCAGCTTCCGGTTGAGCCTGATTCTTGGAGGTATATCGGAAAAGAGTTCATCTACAGAGCCTGCGCCGGCCTTGGCCAGCATCTCTGACAGAAGGGTCTCATCGAGATTTGGGAGTAGCGGATGGCGCGAACGCGTTCCTTGCATTCGGACCACCCAAAAAACGCTTAAAATAAGAACATAGCGGCGTGGAGGCATTCGTTTGAAGCGATTAGCTTCTGCTGCCTTCTTCATCCTGTTGCTGGCGCTTGTTGTGCCGATGCAGCCTGTGACGCACGCCCAGGCGAACCCCCAGGTGCAGGTGACCAGCCAGTACATTCTTAACAGGTACGGGTATGCGATTGCCAACGAGACCGTCAGATTCACCAACAGTGGTGCTGCCGCGGTCACTGTGCCCGATGTCTCCGTGGGGCTGGGCAACCTCTCGTCCGAAGTGGTTTCGTACAATCTCGCTGGTGGTGGCTTCGAACTTGGCTCCGAAATCACTGCGGGAGGCCCGTACAATGTCCTCGGCGGGCAGTCGCTGGCCGCGGGGGCCAACACGAGCTTCATGCTGAGGGTACTGCTCAACGGCGTGGTCTCGACGGCCACCAACGGGAGCCTGCAGCTCCGGGTGCTCATCAGGCCCTCAGTGAACCTGACCGTTGGCAGCCTCAAAGAGGTCGTGGGGTTACCGACCTCGACCCATTTCGTGACGTCCCCGACCAATTTCGTCACAACGGTCACGGCGACCAGCGTTACCTATTCAGACACACTGAAGAATGTCTCAGCGCCTGCCGCCGTGACGCAGTTGAAGACGATCAATAAGACTGCAGGGCAGGATTTTCATCCGCTGGTGGTCTACCAGGCAAAAAGAACGATATCAGTCGACTCGAAAATGAACCCAGTGGTCACGGACCAGATATCGTTCGAGAATTTGGGGACGACTGCATTGACAACATTGTACATATCGCCGCTGGTGTCAGCCAGTGGGAGCGTCACTGTGATGCCTCCAGCCGTGCCTCACCTGCTGAACCCGACAAGTGTCACACTCAACAACTACGGTATCACCCTCTCGGCAGTCGGAATAGGGGCAGTGAATCCGAAGACGAATTACACTCTGGTCTACCAGTATCTCCTCCCTCAGAAGTACTACAGCGCTTCAGGGGGTCAAATCACATTGAATCTACCGACGACATCCCCCATACCTGCCTTCGTAGACTCGTATGTCGTTGGATTCTCTCTGCCAGTCGGTGTTAAGGTCGTCCAGGGACCTCCTTTGCCATTCTCAAACGTCGACCCTGCCCCCTGGGAGACTGGGAGCTTCGCGATGACCTACGGCCTGTCTGTGGGCTGGGCGGTGGGCCAAAGCACACCGACGGCTTCCCTGATATTCGTTCTCCTTCTGGTTGGACTCTTCTTCTCAAGGACCTCGACGACCCAGGAGGAAGAGACAGAGGAGGAGTCGTCGACCGAGAGGGCCTCCGCAATGATCAAGGCGTTTGACGAGAAGACGAGCCTGATCAACGGACTATGGCCCGACATGGCTGCGGCAAACCCCAATGAGCTCGGCAGGGCGTACTTCGACGAAATCAGGGTGCGTCTCGACACCTTCAGGGGCAGGGCCCTCCAGAGGCTGAACGAGGTCCGGCAGAAGTCGACGACCCAGAGGTTCTTCGACCTGTTGAACCAAATCCACACGACCGAGAGAGAGGTGGACAGGGCGACCAAAGACAAGCTCAACCTCTACGAGCAGTACTACACAAAGAGGATGAGAAAGGAGGTCTTCGACCGGCTCCTGCCCCAGTACTCGAGGAGGCTCGAGCGAGCACTCAATCAGCTATCTGATGAGCTGCACGTGGTCCAGAGAGAAGCAAAACTGCTGTAGCTGAATCGTCCCGTGAGGGGGCAAATTTATGAGGAAGAGGGGCGGTCTGAGGTTCAGAAATGGGTGTGGACACGAAAAAGATTGTGATCATCGGTTCAGGGCCTGCTGGGCTCACGGCCGCCATCTACGCTTGCAGGGCTGACCTTGACCCGCTAGTGTACATGGGAACCAAATATGGCGGTCAGCTGATGCTGACAAGCGACGTGGAGAATTTCCCGGGATTCCCAGACCCAGTGATGGGGCCTGACCTGATAATGAAGATGAAGTCCCAGGCTGAGAGACTCGGCGCCAAACTGATCCAAGAAGATGTCGTGAAAGTCAACTTCAGCGTCTATCCATTCGAGATACAGACCGACAGCGGGGTCGTCAGGACCCTGTCCGTGATAATCGCGACTGGTGCGAACCCTAGGAGGCTCAACCTCGATTCCGAGATGCGGTTGATGGGCAAGGGAGTCTCCAACTGCGCGGTCTGCGACGGCTTCTTCTTCAGGGGGAAGAAGGTCGCAGTCGTGGGTGGAGGCGACACCGCGATGGAGGAGGCCACCTTCCTAGCGAAGTTCGCGAGCTCCGTGCAGGTGATTCACAGAAGGGACGAGCTGAAGGCGAGTGCAGCGCTGAAGAAGGAGGCACGCTCAAATCCCAAGATCAGCTTCGTTTGGGACACAGTCGTTACAGACGTGCTTGGAGAGAAGCGCGTGCAGGGGGTCAGGACGAAGAACCTGAAGACAGGGCAGGACGAGATGATGGAGGTCGAGGGCCTCTTCGTCGCTATAGGCTACGACCCCAACACCGAGATCTTCAAGGGGCAGGTCGAGCTTGACCAGAAAGGATACGTCGCAGTCAGGAACGGGACCGAGAGCAGCGTCCCTGGAGTCTTCGTGGCGGGAGACGTTCATGACTTCCGGTACAGGCAGGCGATAACGGCGGCCGCCGACGGTTGCAAGGCGCTCTTGGACGCCGAGAAGTTCGTCAAGCAGAAGCTTGATGCACAGATGGTCAGCTGATCACGGAGACGAATCTGTCCTCCTTGTAAGAGGGACTCAGGGGACCGATGATGGGTGTTTTGTGACCGCAAGCGTTGCACCTGTTCCTTTCGTCTAGGTTGTACTCGAGGATTTCGTAGCCGTACCGTTTGATCAGAACCTTCCCGCATTCTGGGCAGTAGGTGCTTTCGGCCGGGTGGCCGGGGACGTTTCCGATGTAGACGTAGTTGAGGCCTGCTTTCTTCCCTATCTTGAGGTGCTTCTCGAGGACCTCCACCGGAGTCCGGGGGAAGTCCATCATCCTGTAGTCGGGGTGGAACTGCAGGAAGTGGACCGGGATATCCGGACCGAGGTTGTCGTAGACCCATCGACAGAGCTTCTCCGCTGCCTCAAGCGATTCTCCCACGCGCGGGACAATCAGGTCGGTTATCTCGATGCGCACGCTTGTGCGACCCTTGATCTCGAGCAGACTCTGGAAGATCGGGTCCGCGTTTGGGATCGCGATGTACTTTCTCGCGAAGCCGGGCTCGCCACTTGCCTTGAAGTCGACCGTCACGCAGTCCAGGAACTCCCTCATCAGCCCGACCGTCTCCGGGGTGTCATATCCATTGGAGACGAAGATGTTGAATAGGCCTTTTGACCTCGCCAGCACCCCGACGTCGCGCGCGTACTCCATGAATACCGTTGGTTGGTTGTATGTGTAGGCAATCCCCTCGCAGTCGTAGCCCACCGCGTTCTCGACGATTTCTTCAGGCGTGGCTTCGATGCCCTCGATCTTCCGCAGCTGGCTGATATCGCTGTTCTGGCAGTAGGAGCATGTCCATGAGCATCCGCTCGTCGCAATTGAGAAGACCTTTGAGCCTGGTCTGTAGTGGACAACCGGCTTCTTCTCGATAGGGTCGATGTGCTCTGCCACCACCCTGCCGTAGACGAGGAGGTACAATCTTCCCCCGACGACCCCTCTTACGCCGCAGAAGCCGGCCTGGCCTTCCCCAATCTGGCACACCCTCGCGCATGCGGTGCATTGGACCCTGCCGCCAGGCAGATTGCGGTAGAGAACCGCCTCCTTGCCAGAGGGTTTCGTCAGCTTCGCCGAGAGAGGCATCTCTTTGCACAAGACAGCCTCGGTTGCCATTAAGGATTCCCGGAGAGAGGGAGCGTCAGAGTATAGCTTCAGCACTTCCATCTGACCCACCGGAGGTCTCGACCTTGGAAAATGGCTTTGTCCGGCTTAGGGACCGTAGATCTGGCTCGTCAACTGCGAGAGTTTCTCGAGGCGTTTGTAGTTGTCCTCGACATCCTTCTTCACAATTTCAAGCTCGGCTGCGTTCTGCTGGAGGAATAGGTGTGAGTATCGGCCTTGGGCCTTCATGTACTCCTCCATCGGCTTGGGGCTCGTGACGGGGACCGTTATCTTATAGACCCCATCCTCAACCTCATACAACGGGAAGAATCGGGTCTCGACCGCCAGCTTGGACATCTTGATGGTCTTTGCCGAGTCGAACCGCCAGCCCCTTGTGCAGGGCGCCGTCACTAGCATGAAAGTCGGTCCGTCCTTCGAAAGCGCCTTCCTCACCTTGTTCATCAAGTCCCGCCAGTGAGAAATCGAGGCTGTGGCGGCGTAGGGGACGCGATGGGCCACAACTATGGACATTATGTCCTTCCTGGCCTCTGTCTTCCCTGCCCGGGCGGAACCCACCTGGGTGGTGGTCGTCCACGCCCCTCGTGGCGTCCCTCCTGACCTCTGTATTCCGGTGTTCATGTAGGCTTCGTTGTCGTAACACACGTAGAGGAACCTCTGCCCTCTTTCAAATGCGCCAGAGAGCGCCTGGAATCCTATATCATAGGTTCCGCCGTCTCCTCCGAAGACCACGATTGGATGCTCCTCGGCTTCACCACGCTTGGTCAGAGCCCTGAAGCCGGCTTCGATTCCCGACGCCACGGCTGGCGCATTCTCGAACGCAGAGTGGATCCAGGGTCTGTTCCAGGCCGAATACGGGTACAGGGCCGTAGACACCTCCAGGCAACCGGTCGCGTTGGCCACTACGGTGTCTTTCGGAGCGGCAAGAAGGACCTGTCTCACGACGATTGAGGCCCCGCATCCGGGGCAGAGACGGTGGCCGGGAGAAAGGGGCTCGTCCATAGGGAGCTCCTTTAGGCCCTTGACCGGCTCGTACATCTAGCCCTTCACTCCGTACATCACGGAAGCCTTGCCGAACGAAGTCTCGTCCTTGGCGAGGGCGAATATCTTTTTCCCATCTTCGACCGTCACGTCTCGGCCCCCAATCCCGTAGACCAGGCTCATCACTGGTTGATTGATCCCCGCTTCCTTCAGAGCCGACCTGACGTCCTCCGCGATGGGACCCGAGGGGGCTCCAAGGCTGATGCTCCTGTCCATGGTCACGACCGACTTCGCCTGTCTGAGTCGAGAAACGACTTCCTCGGTCGGAAAGGGTCGATAGAGCTTGATGGCCAACACGCCCACGTTCTCACCACCAGCGTTCATGGCTCTGGCGGCTACTCGCATCGTCCCTGCGGTGCATCCGTTCACGACGACGACGCGGTCTGCTCCTTCGGTATTGTAGGCATCCACAGCCCCGTACCTCCTGCCGCTGAAGGCCTCGAATTCCCTTTCCGTTTCCTCGAAGACCACAAGGGCGTTCCTCATAGCCTCGGCCTGTTGCATCCTGAACTCATAGTAGGTGTCAGGTGTCGCTATCGCGCCGAAGGTGAACGGCTCCTTGGGGTCCAGGCGGTGCTTAGTCGTCGGCCTTCTCAGAAACCTCCTGATGGGCCCGTCCTCGAGCAGACGCACTCTCTCCTTGTCGTGTGAAAGGATGAAACCTTCGAAGTTGATCGCGGACGGGAGCATCACCCTTGGGTCCTCTGACAGCCGGAAGAGCTGTATCGTCCGGTCATAGATTTCCTCCACGTTCTCCGCGTAGACCTGGATCCATCCGGAGTCCCTGGAGCCCATCATGTCGCTATGGTCAGCGTTAAGGACCAGCGGGGCACTCAAGGCCCTGTTGGCCACGGCCATCACGATTGGGAGCCTCATCCCGGACACATTGTACAGCATCTCGTGCATGTACGCGAGGCCCTGGCTTGAGGTAGCTGTGAAGACTCGAGCGCCCGTCGCCGAAGCTCCCAGGCACGCCGAGAGAGCGCTATGTTCCGATTCAACGGTCACGAACTCCCCGTTGAACCTGCCCGTGGCCACGAACTCCGCGAGCTTCTCCACAATTATTGTCTGAGGGGTGATGGGATAGGCGGCGACCACGTCCACGTCACACTGCCTGACGGCCTCTGCCACTGCCTCGTCGCCCTGGAGGGCGACCACCTTTGCCGCCTCCATCTGAGTCATGGCTCCCTCACCATGCTGATCGCCATTAGGGGACACTCGGCCTCGCAAATCCCGCACCCCTTGCAGTGGTCGTAGTCTATCGTGATCTTCGCCCCTTCGTGTCTCACGATAGCTGGCTCCGGACAGTATATCCAGCAAATCAGACAGTTCGTGCATTTCGCCTCGTTGATTACGGGTCGCTTCACCCTCCAACCTGAGACCACGTAGGCAGAGGACGTGCCCCCCTTCACGACCGCGGCTTCTTCGAGCTCCTTCCCACTCATTCGGCCTTGACCCCTTCGTACCCCAGCTTCAGGGCCGCCGCGTTCCCAGCCCCCAAAGCCCCCTTGAACCTCTCTCCTAGGACTTTCGATAACGACTCGAAGCCTACCAGCTCGGTGGCCTTCAGAAGCGCTCCCAGCATCGGAGTGTTCGGGAAGTCCTTCCCAAGGCTCTTCATCGCGATGCCGGTGGCGTCCAGTGCCAGGACCTTCACAGACGAGTCCAGGCCCAGCCTCGCGCGGAGTTCACTGGGAGAGCCTTCATAGTTGCAGATGTGGTACCCTCCCACCGCCAAGCCCGCAGTCGTACTCTTGAAGTATGCCATCGACTTGTCGACGACCACCACGACATCAGGGTTGCGGATGAATGAGTGTATCTCAATCGGCGCGTCGCTGAAACGGGCGTAGGCCGCGATAGGCGCCCCCGATCGCTCCGCACCGAACTCCGGAAAGGCTTGGACGTATTTTCCCTCAAGAACTGCGGCGTCCGCTAACATCTGTGCAGCTGAGACGACCCCTTGGCCGCCTCTCCCGTGGAAGCGCACCTCTTTCATCATGAAAAAACCATCTTCTTGAATCAACCGCCTGACGATTGTTAATACATCTTAAGCCTAATCCGTTAGCATTCTCCCTGAATTCCCGATGATTCTGGTCCCGTTCTCTTTCGGATATCTCTGTGGATTCAGGCCATTGGTTTGGCCTATGAAGACAGACTCAGGCACTTACCAAGACTAGGATCCCAAACACAGACCACGCATCTCACAACCTCGATTGTCTCTTCCTAGACACTGAGACAATCTTTCTCTTCGGACCCGGGCGAAGGCCCCCTTCAGGGGGATGGTATCTCCGACGCTGCCCTGGGCAATCCGGTCTCTCCAGAGGTTCAGAGGAAGGGCCTCAGACACGTCCGGAATCGAAAGACCCCAAATTAGAGTAGCCCGGCCTGGATTCGAACCAGGGTCGCCGGCTCCAAAGGCCAGCATGCTTGACCTCTACACCACCGGGCTACGTTCAGGTGTGGTCTTTCGAAGGTGATTTAGCCTTGTTCGATGGTCTTTCGGATGAAGCTCGATATCTTGACCACAGGGTCCTCCATCGAATCGAGGACCCGTCTGGCCTTCTTGCCAAACTTCTCCTTGAAAGCCCCGTCCAAGAAGAGTCGCGCCTGTCTCAAGAGGGCATCAGGCCCGCTGATCCTTGCGAGGAGTCCGACCTTCTGCAGGTATGCGTCCGTCCAGAGGGAGCCTTGGAATGCTGAGATGGCAGGCACACCCATTAGGGCCGCTTCGGCGTTCATCGTCCCGCCCATGCCGATGAAGAGGTCAGTTGCAGAAAGGAGCCCCCGCCCGTCGACGATTTCTTCGGGGATGATGTACTTTGAGCCAAACGTCCTCCTGACCTCCTCGACTTGGTAGCCGTACCGGCAGAGCGCGACCAGGTTGCACTCTGAAAAGACCTCGGCGACCCTCTGCAACACAACGTCAGTCCAGTCCCGGTTCCTCCCGGCGAGGTACGGGGCGTCGCTTTCCTGCACCCTGATTGTGATCGTCTTCTTTCGAGAATCGAGCTTTGGGATGGGGCCCCCGTAGGCCTTCCTCTTGAGCCATGCCGCCGGGTCGAGAGCGTGGTATCTAGTGACTTGCCGCCGGCCGATACCGAACGGGGACCAAGCGTTGATCGGGATCACCCACGGACACATCAGGTGGTAGCTCAAGGGCAGCGAGAGCCTTCCGGCGACTTCGGAATGGGGAGAGTCATTGACGGCAATGTGCTTTGCACCCAGCCCGAAGGCGACGCGGGCGCAGACCGCGGATGCGACAGAGACTGCTACATGAGGCGCGAACCCCTTGACTATTGGAATGATCTCGGCCTGCCTCTTCGTGGCGGCTTCGAGCTGCTCGACCGGGTCCTTGCCTCCCCGTTCACCCACGTAACGCAGATCGAGCCCGACCCTTTCTGCAAGGGGAACTACCTCCCTGTACTTCCTCGACGTGGTAAGGACTTCCATGCCTTCACTTCGAAGCTCGTCAATCAGGGGCTTGAAGAAGAGAACCTGCTTCGGAGTAAGAACGTCCACCCACACCCTGCCATTGACCATCGAATGTCCCAGGTGGTTTACGAGCACCTCGTCGAAGTTATTTAACCGATGTTCTGCAGAATTCGTCCTAGTCAATTGTTGACGAAGAGGAGATTCGAAGCATCGGTCACAGGCATGACTGGAGGGAAATCAGACGTCTACGTCGGAAAAGAGTGGCCCGCGTGGACCGGCAGTAGTCACCTCGACCGGAGGAGACGGTGCAAGACTTATCCGAAAAGGGCCGGCTTGGACTGATTGATCCGCATGGCCGACGATGCATATTCTTCCTACCTGAAAGCCATCGAGTACATCGAATCATTCCTTCCCGCCTCGGGCTCAGCAAGGTGGAGACTTATGCTAGACCGGTTCGGAAACCCCCAGGATAAGTTCCGGTCGGTCCACGTGGCTGGGACTTCTGGCAAAGGGTCGGTTGCCCTGATGACCGGCGAGATCCTACGCGCCTCGGGCCTGCGGGTTGGGGTGCATGTCAAGCCCTATGTCCAGTCGGCGACTGAGAACATTATCATCGACGGGAGATACATCAGCTGCGGGGACTACGCCGGGCTAATCGAGAGGGTGAAACCGGTCCTCGCAGACATGACGCCGAAGGAGTACTTGCGGTTCGGGCCCGTGACATGGAGCGAAGTCACGAAGCTCCTCCCCCTGCTCAGCTTTGCGAAGGAGAGGGTTGACTGCGGAGTTGTGGAAGCAGGGGTAGGCGGGCGAGAGGACCTGACGAACGTATTGAGGCCGGAGGTTTCAGTGATAACGAGCGTGGGAATGGACCACTCAGATCTGCTCGGCGGGACGATCGACGTCATAGCACACCAGAAGGCAGGGATCATAAAGCAGAACGTGCCTTCCGTTACAGCGGTCAGACAGAAGGGAGCGCTCGAAATCATTTCAGCCGAAGCTGAACTGAGGGGTTCCAGGCTCTCCATCTTGGGACGCGACTTCAAGGTTAGGGTAACGAGGGTCGGTCTCGACGGAACAGAATTCGACTACAGGTCCGAAGACAGGCGGCTCGAGAAGGTGAAATTGAGGATGGTAGGCAGACATCAGGCGATGAATGCCGCTGTGGCAATCACGGCAGCAGATGAGATGATAGGAACCAGCGGGAAGGTCGACGAACGCGCAATTAGAGCGGGGCTGGCGCGCGCGCGCCTGCCGGGGCGATTCGAGCTGGTCCAAGAGAAGCCGCCCGTGATACTGGATGTGGCACACAACGTCCAGAAGGTCGGAGTTCTCGTGAATGTCCTAAACGATGTCTTCGGGAAGAGGAAGGTGACCTTCGTCCTCGGGTTCCTGGAAGGCAAGGACGCGCGAAGGATGATCTGGCTCTTGGCCCGAAATGCCCGGCACTTTGTCTTCGCCAACCCTACCGTCAGGGGCAAGAAGCCGATTGACCCAGAGTTGCTGAAGAACCTTGCAGGAAAGCTGACAGATGTCCCCTCATTGGTCGACCCGAACCCTATGTCAGCGATGGAGAAGGCCCTAGGTCTTGCCGGAGAGAAGGGGATCGTGTGCATAACAGGTTCGCTGTACCTCGTGGGCAAGGTGAGAGGAAAGTGGTTTGGAGTGAGGGAAGTCGCCGAGGGCCGTAGCTCCTATCCCTGTTGAGAACTCACCTGGAGACCAGTCTGCTGTTATCCAAAGATCGAATCAGCCCCTTCGAAGTTTAATTATGGTCGAATGGGCAGCTATCGTCAAGCTCTTGCCAAAGATCAAGGTCGCGATGTACGGGCTGACCAGCGAGGGTTATCGACTCGCGGCCGAACTCGTGGACAAGGCACAGGTCACCGTAGTAGACGAGACGCTACAGATGGCCATGGAGCTGGACCCAGCATTCCTGAGGAAGAACCCGAGGCTCGACGTGCTGATGGCCGGAGAGCCGCTGCTGAACCTGAAACCCCTCGGGCAGGTGCTCGAGGAAGCTCAGGTGATCTTCTTCACCCCTAAGCTCCGCCGGCCTTCAGACGAGTCGCTGATTGAAGCGAACTCCAAGTTGAGGGACCTCTCGAAGTACCTCTCAAAGGGCGTAACTCTCGCAAACGTTCTCCCGACAGGACCGGGTGGCAACTCTGAGAACATCATGCTGGTCGAAAAGCAGACGGGGCTGAAGGTTGGCTCGACGCTGACATATGCGTACATGCCACTGAAGCCGCGGGACACGAAGCCGGCGGTGGTTTCGACCGCGGGGTCACCCGAAAGGAGCCAGCTCCAAGCACTCGGGTTCACTGAGAACTCCCAGAATGTCTTTTCAGCGGAACTGGAGTATGCAGCCGCGGTCCTTGAAGTCGCGATCGCCTCAGTGACGGAAATCGAGCTGGCGAGGAGAGCGAGGGAAGCCAAGGTCTCCCTACAGAAGGTGTCTGATGTCTACATCGACGATTTCACGAAGTATTTGTATGAACTGAAGGCGATTCAGGCAAGCGAAGAGACCGGAGAGTCGATCTCTTATCTTGCGGGGGCCACACTGAAGGGCCTCGAGAACTACGTCAGATACGTGGTAGATGAGACCAGAGAGCTGCTCAAGGAGAAGGAACTGAAGGCGAGCAGAACTAAGATCGACCTAGTTTGGAGCCTCGACAGGTACGAGATGCGCGGCGAGAGGCAACAGGTGGCCGAAAGCATCCAGCAGAGGTTAAGGGACTACGTCACGGATGTCAACATAATTCCCGGCTCGGAATTAAGGGGAGGCTCTGAAGTCGTTGACCCGCTTAAGCACAACGTCCTGATAGCCTGCTCGAAGGAAGACCAGGAAGCCGCCAGGCAGGCGAAGAAGGGGCACAGAAGCATTGAGATGACCGTGGTCTTCGCCACTGCGGCCCTGAAGAGAGAATGAATCGAATAGCTCTGAATAACTCTATATCGCGCTACACAGGGGCGCCTTAAGAAATGACCAAGATTGGAGTCGTGGGAACGGGGGGCTGGGGGAAGAATCACGTTAGAGTCCTCAGCGAGCTAGGATGCCTCGCCGCAGTCTGCGACATTGACAAGAGCAGGCTGGCAGAATTCTCAAAGAAGTACGGGGTACCTGGATACGCCTCCCTAGAGGAGATGCTGAGGAATGAGCGGCTCGACGCTGCGAACATCTGCACACCTGCGTCCACGCACTTCTTGATGGCCTCCAAGACGCTCGCCGCTGGCCTTCACACTTTCGTGGAAAAGCCGATGACGACGACCTCAAGTGAGGGAGAGAAGCTGCTTGATGCAGCAAAGTCCTCCAATAGGACGCTGACAGTCGGGTTCATAGAGAGGTTCAATCCTCCCATCACTGAGCTCAAGAAGACGATTTCTGACAAGAGCATGGGAGACCCAATTCTGCTGGAGTTCCATAGGGAGAACAGGAGGGGCGAGGGGATAGGCGATGTCGGAATAGTGAAGGATGCGTCAGTACACGACATAGACACGGCAAGGTGGCTCTTCGCGGAGGAGCCGAAGGTGGTCTTCGCCAGGGTAGGGGCGTTCTATCCTCCTCTCCAACACGAAGACTTCGCGACTATACTGCTGGGATTCTCGGGCAGGAAGACGGCATTCTTGGTGACCAACTGGATAACGCCCAACAGAGTCAGGACCCTGTCCGCAGTCTTTTCCGGGGCCGTCATTGATGTCGATTTTGTGACCCAGCAGACCAGTGTACATGAGAGGAACATGACCACGGTTCCGAGCAGGCCTTTCCAGGAACCGCTGACACTCGAGCTCAAGGAATGGGTGGCAGCATTGACGGAAGGCCGGAAGGCGCTCGTGACTGGGGATGATGGACTGAAGACGACGAGGGTCGCAGAGGCGGTCCTTGCTTCGAGCTCTACGGGGACGCCGATCTACCTGAGTTGAGAAGATGAAGAAACCGGTCAACACGGTCGCTGCCGACGCCAAGATTGGCAAGAACGTCAAGATCTGGAACTATGCGTACGTCGGTTCGAAGACGGTCATCGGTGACGACGTGAAGATAGGGTCGCTCGCACACGTGGACTATGGCGTGGTGGTTGGCAGCGGGACGAAGATCGAGGGGAGTGCCTACATCCCTCCCATGTCGAGGATCGGGAAGAACGTCTTCATCGGACCAGCAGTCGTCCTCACCAACGACCCTTACCCTCCAAGCAAGAGGATGATCGGGGTCACGATCGAGGACGGCGCTGTAATCTGCGCGAGGGCCGTAATCAAGGCGGGAGTCAGAATCGGGAAGAGGGCCGTCGTAGCCATGGGGGCTGTGGTGACGAAGGACGTGCCGAGCGAAAAGGTGGTCATGGGGGTCCCTGCGAGGGTGGTCTATACGAGGAAGGAGTTCGACGTCAAGATGAAGGAGTGGGAGTCCGGGTCCTGAGCCTGGACCTAACGTAGAGGCGGGTCAGCAAGACCATCACCGCCAGCCAGAGGACGCCCAGCCCAAAGGTGAGGCCGACCTTGAGCAGAGTAATCGCAGTGTACACGGCCAGGCTGTGAGGGATGGGGCCCAGCGGGACAATCGCCATGAAGAACAGGTACGTCTCACCGATTATCAAGAGGAAGGCGACCACCTCGATTCCGATAAGATGAGCGAGTGTCATCTTAGTACACCCAAGTCAGGATGGATATCGCCCCCGACAGGAGACACGCTACTGCTGTGAGGATGAAGATGCTTTTCACCAGGTCTCTCTCGTCCAGCGGTCCAGACAGCAGAATCAGCCTGATGAGGGTGTTCGGTGAGGAAGGCTCCAAAGAGGCATACATCTTGCCATCCTCGCCGAGACGAGTAGGCCTCGCCGCCATCCTCCTCCTCTCCACAAAGCCTCGAGCGCTGGAAAGGGTGTAGAAGGAGTTGAGGATCGCGGGGACGATGGCTATCATTGCCGCGATTTCCACGCCTCCCGTTATCGCCAGGGATGCGAACATGGTCCCGAGCATCAAGCTCCCGCTGTCTCCATCGAAGGCCTTGGACGGATACCTGTTGAAGACGAAGAAGCCTGCGGATACCGCAGTGAGGGGCAGCACCGAGGCCACCCGAGCGAGTGAGAAGCTCGGATCGGCGATCGCGTGCAGGACGACCCCGAAGAGAAGGGCCAGGGAGGTCAGCAGGGTGAACCCCGATATCTGGCCGTTGAAGGAATCCATCATGTTGAACGCGTTTGCAACGACAGGGAAGGCGACGATGACCAGCAGGATGTAGATGGTGAAGTGTTCTCCGATGTGCCCCAGGAGCGGAAAGGTCAGGTTAGATACGTAGAGGTCCTTTTGAAACATCGCCAATACTACGAGAGGGACCGCAGCGAGCAGAAGCAGCAGGGGTTTCGTCTTCCCGCCGAGAACGAACAGGTCATCGGCAAGGCCGATTGTGAATGCGACAGCCGCACCCCCGATTACTGCCAGCGGGGTGAGCGAACCGAACGCAAGATACGCGAAGATCTCGCCAGCGAGCGCACCGAGGAAGAGCAGGGGGCCGACCGGGAAGGGAACCTTGGTCGGGGGGTGCTTGTGGACGTCGTCCACGACCCTGCCCGACCTCACGAGGTACCTGAGGAACCTCGGCATCGCCAGAACCACTAGCAGAAAGGGTATGATGAACGAAAGCAGGAGTCCGACATCAGCTAAGCCAGGCTGCATTCTTGGCGACCCGCGAGAGCTTTCTGATTAAACGGTTTCGAGACAAGGTCCAGACGCTTCAATGTTATATATGACCCTCGGCCGACCGACGACATACATGAACGTAAAGGACCTGCGAGATGGTATGAGAAGGGTCGACGCTGAAGGCGAGATAGCCGAGATGGCCGACCCCCGCACGGTGAACCTGAGGACCGGGGACTCGGCCAGAGTGGCCGACTGCATGCTGAAGGACGAGAGCGGACAGATCAAGCTGTCGCTCTGGGACGATCAGATTGACATGGTCAAGCAGGGTTCCAAGGTCAGGATCACCAACGGTTACACGAACAGCTTCAGGAGCGAGCTTCGACTCAACGTGGGCAAGTACGGGAAGCTCGAAGTCCTCGAGGGCTGAAGGTTTCACTTCCATCCCTCAGAATCGACACGGCGATGAATCTTGGGCACCGGAGGACTCTTCCTCAGGAAGCTCAGAGCGAGGGTTTCCGACCAGCCGGCGGGATTCGTGTGGATCGAGAAGGACAGGCTCGCGGGCTCGGGATACCCGGCCTCAAGGAACCAGCTGGAATGGCTCCGTGGCCAAGGAATCAAGAGCATACTGACGCTCACAGAGACCTCAATTCCGAGTCGGTGGCTCGATGGGCTTGCGTTCGATGTCCGTCACATTCCGATGAAGGATCATCAGGCGCCCGACGCCGCCAGTCTCGAGGAGGCGACCACCTTCGTTCAAGACAGTGTCAAGAACGGAAAGACCACCCTGGTCCACTGCCTCGCAGGAGAGGGAAGGACAGGGTGCGTCCTCGCGGCGTACATGATTAAGGAAAGAGGGGTCGATGCAGACGAAGCGATCAGGGCCTTGAGGCAGATCAAACCCAGTTTTGTGGAGAGACAGCAGGAGAAGGCGGTCCTAGACTTCGGACGAATGGTACGGCCGTAAGCCGATTGGCCTCGTCGAAACGGGTTTGCACCCGCATCTCGGTGCGATTCCAATTACGTTCTTCACGTTGAGAAAATTGTTTTAACCTGAACCTTGGGCGGTCTCCCTGTTCAACTTGGCGCGCTCTGATCGTCGATTAGCGGCGATTATGTTCACCGATATAGTGGGATACACAGCACTTAGCCAGCGCGACGAATCACTCTCCCTCAAGCTTCTAAAGAAACAGTGGGAACTTGTCAGACCGATCTTTGGACATTACGGAGGCCATGAAATCAAGACAATGGGCGACGCTTTCCTTGTCGAGTTCGACAGCGCGCTGAACGCAACTGAATGCGGAATAGAGATCCAGAGAGTTCTCCACGGTTACAACAAGCGGGCCACTCGAAAACTGCTGGTAAGGATCGGGATACACATCGGCGACGTGATCCATCAGAAGGGCGACGTGTATGGAGACGCCGTCAACATTGCCTCCAGAATCGAACCCCTTGCTGAAGGCGGTGAGGTGTGCATATCGGAACAGGTGTATGACCAAGTCAGAAACAAGATTGCATATGAGATGGTCAGGCTCGATTCGCAGAATCTCAAGAACGTGACATTTCCCATTGATGTTTACAAGGTACAGATGCCGTGGGGCGAAAAAAGCAAAGCCGGGACCACGGATGGCTGGCCTAACATCAGCCTAGTCAAGAGGTACGCTCCCCAAGAAAAAATCGGCAACCACGAATCCATGACGAAACTCGTTCTGAAACTGACCCTGAAGAACAAGATCGTCGTCGTAGCTCTCGCTAACGACCCAAAGATCCCGCGCGCCCTGGCGAGATTCTCGGCACAGGTAGACTACTCGAGAGGCGAAACCCTTCACATAGTCTCAGGCATCGAAACGGTGAAGGTCGTTACCGACTACAAGAATCTGGAGAAATTGACGGCGATAGTTCCGAAGAAGCGCATCCTAAACATAACGACTGACCTGGCAGAGATAGTCATCTCTTTGTCAGATTCCGTTCTCAACACCCCGGGCGTGGTCGCGACGATCAGCACCCATCTGGCAAGGAGCGGAGTGAACCTCATCGAATACATCACCTGCAGCCCGCACGCAATTGTTGTGGTCGAAGAGAAGGATGCGCTGAGGAGTTACAAGCTACTCGAGAACCTTGCGACTGGCCGGAAGGAATTGACCGTCTAGAGCATCTGACACACGCGTTTCAGAGGTCGACTGACAGGCCTGGACTAGACGGAACTTGGTGCGGGGGGTGGGATTCGAACCCACGAACCCCTAAGGGATGGGAGCCTCAGTCCCACGCCGTTGACCATGCTGGGCGACCCCCGCACGGTTCTGACGCCGCATTCGGGAATTCTAAAAACCCTTGTGCTCGGGAAAATGGCTTTAACGGCTGACAGCGCGGGTCGAGATCGCGCCGGCGTAGCTCAGTCCAGCAGAGCACTCCTTTCAGGGCTCAGGCGCCTCGTAAGCGCGGGGTCGAGGGAGCAAAGCCCTCCGCCGGCTTCCACACCAATCATGCAAGAGCCACTCCTATCCGACAGAATTAAGGACAGAAAGGACATCTACCATTTTGACCGCCACCTAAGGTCAGCATATGCCGTCCTCGACAGGTCATCCATAGACCCGAAGGACAAGGAGCTTATCAGAAGCTTCGCTACTCATCTGGAAGCCCAGAACGTAGGAAAAGGCCGACTGACGAAGTACATCTTCACCCTGAAGGTAGTAGCCGAGCATCTCGATTGCAGGTTCGAGGATGCCAATCGCAAGGACATAGAGCGTCTGATGGTCTGGCTGAACGGACTGGGCTATTCACCTCACACCGTAACAGACTACACGTTCTTCGTCAAGAGGTTCTACAAGTTTGTTCGTAACGGCAACGTGGACAGGGACACCCCATATCCAGAGGAGGTTAGGTGGCTAAGGAAGAACATCAAACTGAACGAGATGACGAAGCCCCAGTTCCTTTCGGCTGAAGAGGTGAAGGCGATGATTCAGGTCTCCAAGAGTGCCCGCGACAGGGCGATGCTGGCCGTGGGTTTCGAGGCTGGCCTAAGAGCGTCAGAACTGCTCAAGATGGACATCGCCGACTTTGCCTTCGATGATAGGGGAGTCAGGGCAAGAGTAAGCGGTAAGACGGGAGAGCGCATAATCAGGCTCGTTTCATCGTCGCCCATGCTCGCCCACTACCTTGAGACCCATCCTCTGAAAGACCATCCTGAGGCTCCTCTTTGGCTCACTGAGGCCCGCAATCGACAGAATGAGAGGATGAGTTGGGTCTCATGGAACAAGATTCTAAAGAATTTGGCTGTAAAGGCTGGAATAAAGAAGCGCGTCCACAACCATCTCCTGAGGCATGGAAGTGCCACGAGCAATGCCCGATTCCTTACAGATGCCGAGATGAGGGTGATGTATGGGTGGACTATGGACAGCAAGATGCCCTCGGTCTACATTCACTTGAATGGAGGAGACTTGGATGACAAGCTCATTGGAATCCACACCGGTCAGCCCGTCGCTCCTGTCAAGCCTGAGTTCTCACTAGTGAACTGCGTCAAGTGCAACGAGAAGAACACCCCCGGAGTGAGATATTGTGGGAGGTGCGGGACACCTCTGAATCAAGCCGAACTCTCGAAGGGTTCAATCGAATCGGAAGCGATGAAGACAGAACTTCAAGAAATGAAGAAGCTCGTCCATGACCTGCTTTCCAGACGCACTGATGAGGTGAACGAGGGCAGACAAAGGAATAATCTAGCGTCTACCACAAATTCAGGGATTCTGAGTTAGACGGAGGAAGATGAGGCTGCCCCTTGTCGCCTTCGAGAGCAGGGTATCCAATCAAGAGGATTAGTTCTCTCAGAACGTCGCTTAGACAATGACTCATTATCGAATCAAGAATCCATGGATTTCCACTTGAGAGGTATTCTTTCCAGAGCTTGGGGACATCTTCGTTGTGGATTGCCTGTTCTCCAAAGTATTCGGAAGGCTCGCTGATTAGGTCGTCTAGTTTCGGCCACTTTACGCCCTTGCCTTCGGCCTTCGCTTTCCATGGTTCCATCAAGTCAGTAATCTCATCTCCATCTGTCTTGATTCCCAGTTCGGTTCGCATAATTTCCTGCTCGAAACTGGCGTTGTATGAATAGAAGGGTTTCGGCAATAGACCAATTCTCGTCACCAAATCCCGATAGAACAAATCCTTCTCTGATGTTCTTCTTTGCACCACAACAATTTGGTTCCCGTCAAAATAGCCTAGGGCGATTACTTCATGCTCAGTATCTTTCTGGGGTCTTCCCGTAGTCTCGAAGTCCAAGAGCGACCCTTTCGGAATACCAAGTCCCAGAGTAAGAATACCTCCCAAAGAGCAAGTTTCTTGCGTCATTTCACTTGGCCGCAATATGCAGGCTGTAATCCCGCGTTGTTTTGGTTCTGATTCGCCTCCACGAGTTCCATGAGAACAGTAATCGAATAGTCTTCTGCTGTGGTCTCTGTTACTCGGTATCTCTTCATGGCCTCTAGGATGAGCTTCATCGCTCCCAGAGGCTTTTGGCTGGAATATAGCTGGTTTGAATAATAGCTCACCGAAGTTCTCAACTCCGCAACCGTGAGGTTATGCTTTGCCCAATTGGCCAATTCCTCTATCCGGTGACCTCTTGCTAAGGACATAAACTCCTCCCAACGCTTGCTCTTCCAACACTATTCTGACTAGGCAGACCTAGTTTAGCTCCGTTTGCTCCGACATTCTTTCTCCATTTGACCGCAGAAAGGGTTCGCTTCAAAGAACGCAGACCTGAAACAACACTTCGCATCAACCAATTACCCATTGAGCTACATCCCCTTGATGATATTGTGAATACCCTAACCAGAGGATTGCGATTTGGGGCACTTTGGATTCCGAGGAACCTTTGAATCTTTGCAGTGAAGGTGGCCCTGAAGTCTCCTGCAAGCGTTGAGGCTAGAGACAGACTAACCCTGTCAAAAGCCTCCTTTGACGCGTTCTCTGCGAAACGCCCAATACTTTCTAGGATGGCACTTTCTAAGGACATAAGGATGCACTCGATGTCGTTCTGTCTGGCCCATTTGACAACCTCGTCCCAGTTCCGAGGCCGTCTCCCAATTAGCACGAGCAATTGTTTGTAGCCAAGCGCCTTCAGTGAAGCAAATCTGTCCAATACTTGTTCTTTGAAGAGAGTGTAACCAATGGGAAGTCTACCTGTCTTAATCCAGAACTTGACTTCGATGACAGCTTTCTTCAATATCATTCCAGTGGAGGAAATCTCAAAATCTGGCCCAAGACCTGTCTTGCCTTCATTCAGAGACTTGTTTCTCCAGTCTGGGAGGCTTGAGTCAAGCAACTCTGCTACGATATCCTGCCCCGTCTTGCCCACGCGGATGTTGTATATCGGGAAGAAATCTCCAGACATCAACTACCACCTGAATCTTGGAGGACTTGGTCAAGCAGCAAGAGGTCTCGTTTCAATGCATCACGGAGCGCGATTAGTTTGCCAGCGTTCAGACCACGAGTTTCTGTCGTTGCGTCTTGACTTGGCCGAGGGAAAGCGGAAGGAATTGCCTTTCCCTTAGGCGGTGCGGCAGGACATTCTGGTAGGTGGAACTTGTTATCTGACCTGTTGAAGGGGAGGGGTTTCACGACCCCATCCGAGGTGCGTTGGCATTTGGCGAAATAGATGTCTGCCCCACAGTTCCTGCACTTGCCTACGTTTGGATAGACCTGCAAGACGACATAGCCGGATGGAGGGATTGGCTTGAAGGCACTCAAGTCCCTACTCCTGATTTCTTGTCTGTGGACGAGGTTGAATCGAATCCGTGTCGACTGACAGCTTCTCTCTCCAATTTCTCTTGGATTGCCTTCTCGACAAAATCGGTCACACTCGTGTAGCCAAGGAATCTCTTAATCTTCTCTGTAACCTCTCTCTTTACGGTAAAACTTGAGTAACTTTTGCTATTCATAGACGTCAATAATCCTACTGCAAACGCCTATTTAAGTGTTCCTACTCTTTCTGCATTATTTACTTGTTTGTTAAGGAGATAAGATGAGTTTTATGTCTATAAGGAGTCGAAATGGCAATTCTTTGTCATTAGAGAATGTGAGCTAGGACAGAATTGTGTCCTTAAGACTCTCCTGACTTTATATGACCCAGTCGTCACCTAGAACCACATATTCTTCAGTGCTTCTCGCTGTTTATTCCTCAATCCTTCTTCGGCATCGGCCTTCTTGATGGCCTTGCAATTCTGACATAGAACGTGGAAGCCTTCGGGGTAGCCATTCTTGACGAGCCAAAGATGAAACCGATAGCTGTCTCTCGCCTTCGAAAACAGGGGTTTGACTCTTGGGATGGTCGGATTACTCAACAACCTGTGTAGTTCTTCACTAGACATGATTCGTGACTTGTCCGGAGCAAACTCAATGGGGTCTAGCGAGAGTGCCCTTACATCTGTGAAAGGTTTCTCATGCAACCCGTAGGGGTTGGCACAGACCACAGACCCACCTGAGTAATGCTCCAAGGCAACCCTCTTTCTTTCGAGGTGTCTTGTCTCGGTCTCTAGCTTCTTCCTGAGCCTTAGTGTCTCCCTTCTTTTGCCGTAATACTCTCTTTGGTATTTGCGATACCACCTACGCTTCTCTTCAACGTCCTTGAAAGGCATGAGACACTAATTTCATGGGCTTCGCGCCATATAAAGGTTTAAGGAAACAATCATTTCCTAAAGAGTCATATTCTTCAAAACCCGCCCACACAGAGACTAACCACACATTATTCCTTGAAACTAGCTAGGTGTCTCGGATACCGGGCCTACACATAGGTCTCTGGATTCGTTTAAGGACATAAACTGATGTTTCACTGGTTCTGTGAAGTCTTCGGTTGATTGACCAGATTCAGGACGTTGCAAAGAATCGGTTGATGGCAAGAACCTCAATGCAACCCTAACCTCTTGAATGTCAGCCCATAGACGAACAGGAAGGACGTAATTATCAAGACGAACCAATTGCTCGCGAGTTCTATGCCGCCCACTGACCAAGAGGCGAAGACGGTGACCATAGTTGGCACGGCAATGGGCTGGAACACGAGTAGCGCAACCTCAAGGAACAAGATGGCGGGCAGACCGAAAACTTTCATCGCCCCCACGAACCCTCTGTGGAGAGCCAGCACCGCGACGGTCAGGCCCCAGACCCCGAAGAGTCTCAGAGTATCCGAGGTGAACAGCATGGCTCCGTCGACATTTGACTCCAGTGAAGCCAGTTCTTGCCGATGCTCAGACATTTTCTAGGCTCTCCTCCTCTTGGTGGCAGAGCGTCCAACGCCCAAGAAATCAGTCTATCGTCTCGGTCACTTTCAAGGCTCTAGGTCACTAACTTGTCTTGCTTGCCGTCGAACAGGGGAGCGGTGCCCACCTTCTCGAATCCTATGGCCACTACGTCTCCGACCTTCAAGCCAGAGTCTTCGTAGTCCGTCAAGCTGACTCGAATTATAGAGGCTGCTTCGCTCTCCAAGCGACGTGCTGGGGAGAAAAATGCACCTTGGAAACGGTGAGACGCTGTTGCATTGGCCTTGAATGACTTCGGGTCTACCAGAGAGACGATAACAAAAGGTTCTCCGGCAGGGGAGGCTTCTAGCGAAACGACCACGAGTTCTTTCTGTCTCAAGCATCTTCAATCTCGTCACATTCAATTCTGTATGGGCACTCTCTACACACCCAATCATTCTCCCCGCGATAAATTGGGACTAGAGAAGGCTCCCTAAGCTGAAGGGCATTTACGAACAGGTCACGCCTATGGATAAAATCCTCAAGCCAGTCTTGGGCTTGTTTCTCGTCAAGCTGAATCAGATATGCGGGGAATAGATTCTGGCCGTTGCTCTTGCTCGGCATTATTCTCTGAACCTGAAGAATCCCCTTCCTCGACCCAGTGGCGAGCATATAGTAGACTAGTTGTCTAACCCAGTGGTCGTTGATTGCTGTCTTTGCCCTAGTAGTCTTGAACTCGATTGGGAACCCATCATAGATGTCAATTGAATACTCGACACCTTCGAACTCACCTTTCTTCTCGACGACACCTTCTCCATACAGGTTCTGAAGGGCTTGGTGTCGTCTTGACCCGTCCAAGAAGTAGCCTATCTGCTTCTGCGTGGGTGGAATGGGACGTAGTTTGCGGTAGAGGGACTGACGAAGACAAAGAGTAAGGTCAGAGACATGGACGCCCTCCCTTAGTTTCGAATACTCTTCCATAAGTCGAGCTTTTGCTTTCTCTTCCACTTGGTTGTCTTCCCTGATTGAGCATTCCAGTTCTCTGGACAGAATGGGGAGAAGCGAGACCTCGGAGTTCACCTTTATCACCTGAATTACCTCTCAGGTAGAAGATATAAAAGGCTATAGGTAATTCAGGTAGATTCCTAGGCGATGGGACGCAAGTCCGCCGTGGCGAAGGCATCGTCTAACTCCATTTCTTTGAGGGCTACCATACCTGAAGAAATCGTGCAGGAAATGAAGCTGAAGGCAGGTGACGTGTTGGACTGGGAAGTGACCAGCGAGGATGGTCGCAAGGTCATGAAAGTGAAGAGGCTGGAATGAATTAATTGCCTTGAACATGCGGAAGACACCGATTCAGAGCGCTTCAAGGAATCAGGTGAAGAGGACTTATCAAGCAAGCGGTTCAGTCGAAGGCCAAGGAGAATGGAAGAAGAGACGACGGATAGACAATCAGACGCGGGTGATTCTACCCATTGGGGTCATCTGGAACCAGAGATAGACATCTCAGATTCCAAGATCATCCTCAGCGATAAGTATACTCCTGAGTTCGATGTTCTCCTCTCAAGTAGCGACGTGATCGACTTCCTTAGGACAGTTCCCGATGAGACTTTCCAATTGATAGTGACATCACCACCGTACAACATCGGGAAGCCTTACGAGAAACGGCAAGAGTTCGTTGAATATCTGGAGTGCCAACGAAAGGTTCTCGTCGAATGCTCTCGCGTTCTCAAAAAGGGGGGGAGCCTTTGCTGGCAGGTGGGGAACTACATCGAGAACAGGGAAGTTTATCCTCTTGACATTTTCTTTTACGGACTGATCCGAGAGATCGCTGACTTCCATCTGAGGAACAGGATAGTCTGGTTCTTTGAGCATGGACTCCACGCATCGAGGCGTTTCTCTGGAAGGTATGAGACTATTCTGTGGTTCTCGAAAGGCGACGAATATCTGTTCAATCTCGATAATGTCAGAGTCCCACAGAAGTATCCCGGCAAGACATACTACAAGGGGCCGAAGCGTGGACTTCCCTCAGCGAACCCACATGGTAAGAATCCCGGCGACATTTGGAGGCTCAAAGAGGATTGGGATTCATTGGTTTGGGATATTCCTAACGTGAAGTCGAATCATCCGGAGAAGACCATCCATCCTGCTCAATTCCCGATTGAACTTGTAGAGAGATTAGTCTTGGCTTTGACCAATCCAAAGGACATCGTTCTCGATCCGTATGTTGGAGTTGGATCGACAGTCGTGGCTTCTCTCATTCATGGCCGTAGAGCCACAGGAGTAGACAAAGTGAAGGAATACATCGATATTGCCCTTGATCGGGTGAATCAAGCCAAAAGCGGCAAACTGAGATACCGTCCACTTGGCACGGAAAAGCATGTTCCCACAGGAAAGGAGAAGGTGTCCCAGATACCCAAAGAGTGGCTAACCAGATGAGAGTAGTCAGCACGTATTCCCATAAGAACGGAAAGCAATTCATTGGCGAACACTTCCAGCCAGAGCTTGCCGAAGTCTACGAAGTAATACAGAAGATTGACGCATCCAAAGCCATAACGAAGGTAAGCAAAGAGAAGACCATGCCGGGTAGGAATCTCTATGCGCCGATCCAATTGAACCGGCTCTTCAAAGAGGAGTTCAACGATATTGGGTGGCGAAACTCCAAGATCAACGTTGGAACTTCTGTAAGCCTTCCGGGAGGAAAGACGTTGACTCACAGGGGGTTCAGAGACATGGACTTCGTAAGGCACAGGTTGGGCGTTGAAGTCCAGTTCGGCAAGTATGCTTTCATGGTGTATAACGTCTCTGCTAAGATGACGATCTTCAACAAGCAGGGAATCATAGACGCCGGGATCGAGATAGTTCCAATGAAAGAGATGGCTGATCGGATGTCCACGGGGGTTTCCTTTTTCGAGCAGTTCAAAACCGATCTGGAAATGAGAGGAAGCGCAGATATCGACATTCCGGTGTTAATAGTTGGAATAGTCGAATGAAGAGGCTGACGACAGTGATGTCACTCGATACGGTCATGCTTCTCTAGATTGTGCCTAGCGCACAGCAATTGGATGTTCTTCGCATCTAGGGAAGTGCCACCTCTTGAATAAGGAATTATGTGGTCGAAATGGAGGTTATCCTTGCTACGACACTTCACACAGGCACCCTCATCTCTCTTCCACACTTCGAGTTTCACGATTGAAGGAATCAACCTTGTGTGTTCGAGATTCCTTGCTTCAGGCTGGAACAGACTTTCGTTCTCCTTCAGCCTCAAGCGAAACTTGAAGACTTGTCTTCCACCTGACGGTTCTAGCCAAGCATCAAGCAACGAGAATAACCCGTTGTAGACCCATATTCCTGTCTTAATTTTCTCGTATACTCTGACGACTTCGGGCTGAGAGCTTCCATTCTTGCAGGCGATTGCGGCATCATAGAACATTCCATTCTGAGTCCGACTTCCATCAGGGTTCCTGGGTTCTTGGTCGACCTCCTTTGGTGTCTTCCCGTTGGGCGGTTTAGGATTGTCGTGTCCTTCGTATATCAGCACCTTTCCCTCTTCTTCGACCCTATCTTTGTAAGGCGCACCCGGTCTTGTACTCATGAGTATGACTGTCCTTCTTCCTCGAAGACGGAAGTTCATGCCCCTTCGAAGACTGGTTCCCTCTTCGGCACACATGTCGAAGTATCCGATTACATCTCCGGGATTGAGTGCCTTCCTCACGACGGCAGGGTATGGTGGTTCTTACTAAAGGGTCACGACACCACCAAAATCGCTGGTTCAAACGCGAATTGCAGGCTCTTTTCGCTCTTGAGGATAGAAACAGACTTCTCTATTCAGGAATTTGTTGATGCACCTTATTGCAGCACGGACAGATGTTGCCTCCTGCTCCCTGTCTGCCCTTTCCTCCCATCTGCTTGAAGAAGTAACGCACTCTATCCCGTTTGCACACATCGCTGATTCCTACCGCCCACTCTGGCTTCATCGGCCTTGGATTCTCGTCGTCTGACTCCCCGCCCACGACAGCCCAGTGAATACCACGGAGCGAGAAGTCACCCAAGTCTTCTAGCAGAGGTTCGAAGGAGACCCACCTTATCCTCGCTGGAATCTGCCTTAGCTGGTCGAGACGCCTAAGAGTCTTCTTTGCAGCTACCGTGGTTCCCATCCAGACATTCTCTGGCACACTACCCCTCTCCCGATAGAAGACCACTGCCCTGCCTATGCGCTTCGTGCAGAGCCTGAACTGGAAGTTGGGGAAAGCTTCGATTATCTCCTTGTGCCACGTCTCGATGGTCTCGAAGGGTATGTCCTCGTGGAACGTGTCGCCCATGTCGTTAAGGAAGATTCGTTTCAGCGTGGGGTCTTTCGTCCATGGCCTAAGTTCCCTAAGCACATTTTCCGACTTGCGATAGTCTACGAAGTTCATGTCCCGCCCCGTCCTTCTGGTCTTCATTCGGTTGAACCAAGGTCGAAAGATGTAGCAGTTCTCACACGCTCCGAGTGGGCCGATGTCTATCTTGCGACAGCCCTGCACGGTATTGAGGGTCGCATCTTCCTTGGTTATGCTGCCGTATCTCGGCATCCGCGTGGCTTGGTTGCGCTGCACGTATTTTAACGAAGTCTACCTCTCAGCCCACTGCCTCTTCTTGTCTAGTTTGGAACTAAGAACCTGAGATTGGGACTGAATCTTAAGAAGCAGTGGTTCCACCTTGCTGCTTAGGCCATCATGACTACTTACGCAGACTTGGTTGTGATAGTCCTATCGTTGTTGATTGGATGGTTTGCTGAGAAGCACTATATCTCTAGAATAGGCATTCTACCGAATCTCCTGCCTGTAGCCTACATCCTAGTAGTAGACTGGAATAGCCTTTTCGTAGTCGGGCAAATTTGGCTAGTAATCGGATGCCTCATCGGAATCCTTGGATTACTGGCCTATTACCAACGTTGGAGCATACCTGCATGGATTCATGGGGTTGCATATGCCCTGTATAGTTTGAAGACTGTTGTGGGAATCTACGTCGGCATCCTACTGGTAAGCAATGCCACACTTGGATTCATTATCGGGGTCTTTATCGCGGTACTGATTTGGTGGATTGGTGTAACTCGCTTCAATAATGACATTCCGTTCAC
Source organism: Nitrososphaerales archaeon (assembly GCA_050011715.1). GTDB lineage: Archaea > Thermoproteota > Nitrososphaeria > Nitrososphaerales > Gagatemarchaeaceae > UBA183. The sequence goes on from JBEKIO010000012.1 coordinate 51,553, forward strand.
CTAGCACCCTTCAACTAGTCTTCCAACACCATCAAAATCTGACAAAGAAACTACTTAGAGAAAGGATTTCACATGCAAACAAATCTATCCCCACCCGTGACTCTGTTACTGACTTGATTGAGGCTTAGGTGGGGGGAGGGGAACTGCTGTGTAACCATTGGCAGCATCCAAGTACACCCCTCTATACCCCAGAATTGTCAGCATGATTCTGTCGACCAGATTCGTGAGTTTGAGGGTTTCAGGAAGAGGATTGATTCCCTTGGGGAAGTCTCCGGTGTGAACTATTCTGGCCCGAATCTTCGTATATTGTAGTTCTCCTTCTTCAGAAGGAACATGAAACTCGTCTAGCAACGCCCCGATTTTGTCCTTAGTCTGGGGGCTGTTGTATGCCAATTCCTTGACCAAATCTGCAACAAGGGCATCGTTCACTCTGTCTAGGTGTTCGCCTAGGATTCTTTGGATTTTCTCTCTAGTAGAACTAATCGAACCGACAGGCAATTCCTTCCCATTCTCCCTCAGGTATGCAGGAACGTAACTGCCCAAGCATTCCAAGACTGTGCAGAGGAGAAGGTAACGGGTGTTCAGGTAGTCGGCTCTAAGTGATGCTAGGTAGAGTTCTATGGCGATGCCCAGCCCAAGTTTCGTTTTGAGTTGTTGGTAGTTCCCAATCGTTGATTCCATGAATTCCTTCAAGACACAATTCGGAATGTTTCGGCAATCCAAAACAGAAGTGAAATTGTAGTAAGAGAATACCTTCTTGGGAGGAAGTCTGGTTAGAACGAGTCTCCCATCAATAACCGTATCCTCATACAACCAATTAACGAAGTTGGCTGATGCAAGAGACATGAGCATCAGTGAATCTCGAACCAAAGGTTCTATTGTCTTGACCTGAGTTCCAGTTGTTTGAACGGTGATTGTCGAAGTCAGGCCCACGCCTCCCTCACTTTCCAATCGCTTTACTGTCTCGTCATAATCCTCCAAATGGGTGAAAGTGAATTGTGTTGTCCCAAGAGTTGCGGAGAACTTATTTCGAATTCGTTTGTTCTCGATTGCTGTCCAATCGCAGCCTCCGAAGACAAAGTTGAGCAGCCCAAACGTGACAGTTGCGGGTCTTTCCTCAATCTGACCGTATGAAATCTCAACAGGTGAGGCTACCCAAAAGAAGAGACTAGCAGACAATGCCCCTTTGTCAAACTGGACATTCCTATCCTTGAGCACCATTCGGGATAACGAGACGGCACCTCCATCCTCAGTCCTTCCACTGAGGCTTGCTTCCAAGTGAGACTTCTCGTTTAGTATTCTCTTACCCTCCTCAGAAACCGGTTCAATAGGACAGGTCACAGTCTGCCTACAGTCCTCCGAAAGAGCTAGCTCGAATGACGAATTGAGGACGACTCCTGTGCTAAATTTGATTTCGCATGAACCTTTGTATTTTCGAATGACTCTAGGCAAGTCAGCCTCCTCAATAGCTAAACTGCCTAGTCTTCAATGCTCCCTTGCTGCGTTTGCAGGATATGCAAGCGGGAACAAGGTTCTGCAGGTAGTCTGTTCCACCCCGGTGCTTCAGACTAACCGAATTCAGAACGAGTTCCAAAAGTGGGCTGTGTTATCTGTCTGTAGCCACTAGTTTGTCCAATTATCGTCAGGGTGAACAGCGGAGTGATTGTCTGAGAGCATCCATTACCGCTTGTAGTTGATACTGGTGCTCCCAAGCCTATAGTGGCACTACAACCAACAGAGACAGCAGTCGGAGGCCCCACCATCCCTAACTGTATGGTCAGGGGCGATGAAGGAGGTAGAGGACAATTTGTATAACGAAAGATACCACTGATAGTTGGGTCGCCATACTTTAGATAACAATCCCGAATGTTGGGAGAAACCGAATAGTTGACGATTCGCACTCCAACTGGAGTTGGGAAATACACAGTAAGGTTGTTTTCAGTCGTCAGTCCTGAATTCAAGATTTCAATGTCGATGTAGTAGTAATCAGTCTTGTTGCTTGTTGAGGTGATTGGTTCGTGATAGGAGTAGGTGAACGAAGAGACGTGGGGGGCAGATGTCTGGTAGAAGACAACGTATCCCGAAATCACCCCGCTTACCACACCTACGATGAGGCCAACAACCAAAATGTCGAATAGACGCTCTTTCCAGCTTCTCTGTCCTCTTTGGGGGGAACTCAATCAGGCCCGGAATCCTCATACTTGCCTAAAAGAACTACCAGCCACGCCACAGACTGCTAGCCCTTGAAGTCAAGCAGTGACGTTGTCCCTTCAGGATAAATCTCCCCCTTTCCAATCCATGTGTATGGACAGCTTGGACGTAGGCATCTTTCTTTCATTTGTTGCGATAGCCGTCAGTGCAGTCTCTCTTTACCTGAGTTGGGTCAGATTCAAGAGGGAGATACCCCAAGTCGCACTTGCTCCCAGCTTGGGATACTACGAGCTATCAAACCCAGTATTGAATCCGATGGACAAAACCTCCCTGAGGGTAACCTTGGATGTGATTGTTCGGAATCTGGGAAATGCAAGAGCATCTGTAACCGACATCAAAATGAGAATTAGGTATGCTCACAGCGTGGTCACTAATCCACAAGTGAAGGACATGCTGGATACCCACGTCTATTCGGCTAGACCAGTGAATTTCGCCCAAGTAGTCCCGTTTGACTTACAGGAGTATGGGTCTCAGAAGGTGAGTCTTGCCTTTGATTTTCCACCACTGTATCCTAGACTCTTAGACAGAGCAATATTGCCCATTGACATAAGGAACCCAAAGCAACAAGATTGGAATGACTTTCCAATTATCTACCAAATTACAGTGGGAACTCCAAGTAAGCCAGTCAACATGGAGGGAATAGTCTTCAGAAGTGACCAGCCTGAGAGTAAGGAGATTTCTGGTTCGCTTCGTGGTTGGGAAGAGTGGAAAATGGACAGAGAGTTCTCGCCATTGGAATACTACAAGAAGTCGTAGGAGTGCTGCTGGAGAACTGCTTGGCTAACTGGTATGACGGTAAGCTTGTGGTAAAAGGTTGGGCTGTCGAATGGAGTGAGCATTCACAAGGCAAAGGTATCCCAGTGAATGAAGTCTCAGCACTTCGTGTGTTCCTAAGAGCTTGCGTCAAGCTTCTCCCTGAAGCGATAGCCCTTGCTGAGAAGATGCGGGGTGAAATGACAGGAAGCAGGCGACAAATAAACCAGCCACAGGAAGCCCCCCATCCTGCCGTAAGATTGTATGGGGGCTGGATAGCAAAAGATGTTCAATACTGCATAGAGATAATGTGGGACGGTTCTGTCTTCCTTTACAGGCTAATCAACGACAAAGCGGAACCTGACCCTTTTGTAGGTTCTCTGGATTATGTCGGTGATGAATGAATCTGGTTCAAATCCGACTGTAGTCTTGGCCCAGTTGAGCCGTCATTGAAGGGCGCTTTGGATGAGACACTGGGGCTTTCCCCTAAGTCGTAAATAATCTGCCTCATTATGAGACGGTCAGTCTTGAGGGACAGAGAGTCCTCAAAGGGGAAGGCAGAGGCATACGATTCCTAGAAACGAAAGAGCAGGAATAGGACATATTATCGCAATTGGGTTGGTTGTAGTCATTCTAATCGTGGTTGCCTTGAGCGCAATGGTGCTTACTGGTGGAGGAGGTGCCAAGTCTTCGACTAAGACTGGGACCGCAACTACCATCACTTCATCTTCGCCACCATCCATTCAGGAATCTGGCACTGTCTCTTTGGTAGATTCTGAAGGAGGGCACTTCTCCATCTCGAACATCGAATTTGGAGCACCGACCTCCCTGTCGTTGTCCCCAAGTCAATCCTCGAATCTACAGTTCGGTCAGGACGTGGAGATTCGGATGACGTATGTTCCAAATCAAGGTGTCCTATTTGATACACTGGGTAAAGTGATGAGCATATCCACTGACGAAGCGGCAATCCGAGTGCTCAATTCGAATGCGCCAACGACTGTTCCTCTCAGTTGGGAGCCAAAACTGGGGGACGAAGTGATTCTGACCATTAGCCCAGAAACAGAGACCCCGTTGATTGTCATTACAGGTGTTACATCGTCTTCCATGTATGGTGTGGGCGTGGACAGTCCGTCATGCCTCACTGAAACATATGCTGTTTTTGGAGGGTTAATCCCAGGTGTGTGTGTTTTCGAGGCTTCGGGACAATCTTTGACGATAGACTTCACATATACCACATCCATTCCTATCTGGGAGAACCAACCCACTGTCACTTCGGTCACCACAAGCAATTCTGGTTTCTCAGTCACCAGTTTCTCCAACTTTCCTGGGTGGGACAAAGGCAATGTCACCCTAACGATGCCGCGCACTGATTTCATCGGGAATCTCTATCTGTCTTTCACATTCTCTTGAGGGAATTCTCCAGTCCAACACCATCAAAATCGCAGGTTCGAACCCTTGAGAGGGAAGATAGAGCCTAACTGTCTAGTCTCAAGCCAAGGATAGACCCTAGTTGGAGAAAGGGCTTCACACGGAAAAGCATTTAGCCCTCCGCCGGCTTCCACACCATTCGGTCCCCCGCGCTCTACCAACGCTCGTAATGGACGACTTGGTTGGAAGGCCGTCTGCCCCTCTTCAGCGACGGAGATTTCTTGTCCTTGGCTGGATGCCCGATGGATATGACGCCGACCGGATGGAAATGTCCAGGAATCCCCACCAACCTCTTCATTTCAGGCGGGTCGGTCACCCCAGAGAAGGCGGCTGCGAGCCCTGCGTCGACAGCGGCAAGAAGTAAGATCATGCAGCCCGCCCCGATGTCGAAGAACCAGTACGGTGTGGGCCAGCCAATCTCCTTTCCATTATCTAGCTTGTCAGGCTCATTGTAACGGTCGTGGTAGAGCTTCTCGCTGACACAGGCGATGATGTCGACTGGTGCTTCCGAGATCCACCCGTGAAAACCTGCTCCTCTGTATTCAGACTCTCCCTGTAGCTGGGCGACTTGCTTCTTCATTTCCTTCTTGGTCACGACGACGTATGCGCTTCCTTGACTGAAGCCTGCGCTTGGGGCGTGCTGAGCCAGCTCCAGAATCCTGGCGATGGCGGTCGTGGCGACGGGCTGTCTGGTAAAGTGCCTGACCATCCGTCTTCTGCGGACGACCCTCTCGAATTCCAACATCATCAGTGCGACAGTGGGCCCTTCTTAGTCTTCCTCAAAACATCCTCGGGAGACCGCATGAAAGAACAGACTGCTTGGCAGCCGCTGAAAAGTCGAGGTCTCTGTTTGCCCTTCTTGCCTTCATCATTACTCTGGCGGAAGTTCCTTGTACGCCAGCGATATGTCAATCCCCTTGCGCTTGTAGTAGGTCTTAGAACTGAGGTAGATTGCAGCGCCGAATAGGAAGGAAAATATCACGAAGCCGGAGGTCAAGGTAGTGAGACTCCATACGGCCTGGTTCGCCACAAACTCCCAGACGACGTAACCGAAGACGACGATGTTCAGCAATCCAGCTACGCTCAAGATGACTCTGGCCGAACCGGTCTCCTTCTTCAGTGCATGAACGGTCGCAGTCAATCCGATGAAAATGAAGTAGATCATTGCTGCTATGATTGCGCCGAAGAGTGCAGAAACAGTTCCGTAATAGAAGGCTGCAAGTCCGACGAGAGTGACCGTGACGATGAGGCTGATTACCTGAGCTACCATTGGGGAGCCGAACCTAGGACTGACATACGAGATCTTCGCAGGCAGGAACCTGTCGAACGATTGAGCCAGCAAATATCTTGAGATCACGATTATGCCATAGGCGAGGATGCCTACGTTCCAGACGATCCAGCCGAGTCCAATCAACCAAGCGAGGTAAGTATTGCCCGCTACTCCCATGGCAAGCGTCCAGAAGTTGAACGTGTAGTAGACTGAGATGGACCAAGACGCGAATGCTTGATTGATAAAAGATATGCCGCCCACATAGTACAGTGTCGCGAACGATGATGTTAAGAGAACGAATGCAATGACTGCAGAAATCGGAATGTTCCATCTGATAGCGGTTCTTCCTTTGATCTCTGACGCGACAGCCGGTGCCGCGTTGACCCACGGGTAGGCGAACGCGAATATTAGCGGCAGTAGGAAGAGAGCAGGTGTCAACCAATTCGACGATGATTGGAAGGTACTGACGATGGTGTCATAGTTCAGACTCGTGTTGACTGCTGCGATGTCGTGATATGGGGCAGGGACGTAAGGACTGACTTGCCATCCTGCGGAGTTGACATAGTTGACGACAGCGCTGTGTCCCGCCGACAGAAGGGTGAAGATCGCGATGAGAAGGGTCGCGATGCCGATGATGGTAAGGGCGGAGACGAGTTTGAAACCTATCTTGGGTTTGAAGACGTTGACCGCTATAAGGATGGCAAAGATGGCCGCCCCCACTTCAAATTGGGGAAGAGGAGTCCCTCCTGAGTTGCCGGGAAGGGACAGACCGAGGAGCGTGTTGTTGGTGAAGTTCGATTGGATGAAACCCACTGCTCCTATGGCGAAGACCGCGCTCAGAACAATGAGCGCCAGATAGGCCGTCGTTTCAAGAGTGTAACCCATGAAGGAAAGCGAGCTTCCCCAGAAGCCGCCGAAAGTCCGGGAAATCCAGATGTAGTCTCCACCCGTCCTTGGGAAGCGCCGTGTCATCATAGTGTAGATGACAATCTGAGGGACAGCGACCACGAATCCAAAGATGCAAGTGTATGTGAAATTCAATCCAACGATGCTTGGAATAAGGTAACCATAGAGCCCAAAGACCCCCAGAAGCGCGCCAATCGACATGTTGCTGAGATTGAGTGCGATTGTGTCAAAGAACGATGCGTTCTTGACTAATCCAGTGCTTTCCCTCACGAAGACCTTCGGCTGTACCGGCTGAGCTTTCGTCTGCTCAGAACTGGACAACGTTGGGAGCAAAAAGCTCAGGATATTTAATCGTGTATTAGCATGTTTGTGAGAAAACCATCTAACCTTGTAGTAACTAGTACCCGATTTCCGAGCTTGGCCGGAGGTGGCGCATCGACTTCACCCTGCCGCACCGCTTGCACTTGTAGAGTCCCCTGCCCCGAGGGTTGTAGTCTCTCGAGTCTCCAACCACCTCGTGTTCCGTCCGCATCATGCACTTCTCGCACCAGCGATATTCTGCCAAGTGAGCCTGGAATTGTCCGTTGCTTTCTCCGTCAAAAGCATTTGCCGCGTGCTGGGGTGGTCGGACCACGGTCGACGTCACCCCGGAGGGGATGAGGAGCCTGTAGATGCGAGTCTTTCTCATCGCTAAGGCTTAAGAACACTGGGGCTCGCGGCGGAACTCATGAAGTACGTAGAAGGTTCAAGAAGAGTGTTTCTAAACACGGGCACACGCTTCCCGCGAGAGATAATCTGGGCTGTGGGAGCAATCAAGTTCTCTGCCGCGAAGTCAAACGTCGCTTTGGGACTGCTCGACAGGGGAATAGGCCAAGTGATCCAGGCCAAGGCCGAGGAACTGATGAAGGGAGACCACGACGCCATGGTCTCGGTGGACGTTTACCAGACGGGGTCCGGGACTGGCATTAACATGAATGCCAACGAGCTTCTGGCCGAGCTCGCGACCGCAGAGATGGGCAAGAACGTGCACCCCAACGATCACGTCAACATGAGCCAGTCATCCAATGATGTAGGACCGACCGCCGTCAGAATTGCGGCCGCCTATGCCGTCAGTCGGGATCTGTTGCCGGCGCTGGAGACGATGACGAAGAGTCTGATCACCCTTTCGAGGAAGACCTCGTCGGTCTTCAAATCTGGCAGGACGCACCTTCGTGACGCCCTGCCGGTGACAATGGGACAGGAGTTCGGCGCCTATGCCGATGCATTCAGGCGAGACGCAGACCTGGTCGAGAAGGCCATGCAGTACCTGCTGGAGCTCCCCATAGGGGGGACGGCAGTCGGCACGGGTCTGAACGCCGACCCGAAGTTTGGTGGGATGGTCGCCAAGGAGATAGCGGTGCTGAGCGGGCTGCAGTTTACGAGTGCGAAAGACAAGTTCAGGCCTACGAGGCTTCTCACGGACGTTTCGTCCTTGAGCGGCACGCTCAGGAGCGTCAGCATCGACCTGTACAGGCTGTGCCAGGACCTAAGGCTGATGTTCTCCGGGCCCCTGACCGGACTGGGAGAGATCGATATCCCGACGCAGGAGGAGGTCGCGGGAAGCAGCATAATGCCGGGGAAGACCAACCCCGTCACCCTCGAGAGCGCCCTGCTGGCGTGCGCGGAGGTGACCGGGCTCGACGGCGCGAACACCATCGCTGCCTCTCTTGGAGAGTTCGAATTGACGATGGGGGTGCCCCTGATGGGATACAACATCGTTCTGCAGTCCAAACTGCTCGCGGAGGCCCTGAGGAAGGTCTCCTCGCTGGTGATAGACGGCGTCGTTCCGAATCGGGAGAGGGCGAGAAAGTACGCTGAAAGCAGCCCGGCCCTGATCACCGTGATTTCCCCGAAGATCGGCTATGACAAAGCGGCTGTGCTGGGCAAGGAACTGGCCAAGGGCGTCCCAATCAGGACGGCCCTGAAGGGGCTCGGCTATGGGGACAAGGAAATCGACGCGATGCTCAACATGAAGGACCTGGTCAGACCGGGAATTCCGGCCAAGAAACTCTAGGGACGTTTGCGTCAGTAAACGGGCGTCTTCAACGCCGAGCCTTCACGCCGATCTTGTCCATCAGCTTGCCGAGCTCAGAGTCGTCGGCAGCGTCCATTCTGAGGTACCGGAGGATTTGGCCCTCGTCCAGGCCGACCTTCCTAGCCTCTGCCACCGTGTACCTGTAGGCCTCCAGCTCGGTCGGTCGCTCGACATACTCGAAAGCCTGGTCGTACAGGTCCCTGCCCTCAAGGAACTGGCAGACGTGCACGAGAACGTGAATCACGTCCAGGTAGAGGAAGTCGGCCTTCGCGCCCCTGAGATGCTTGGATCCGATACAGACCGTGCTTGTGTCCCTGTCAAACCAGAGCCCGGAATCGTTGGGCTCGACTCGCAACTTGAGGTGCTCCATGATCTTCGTCATCTCGGACCTGGACCCGAAGACCTTCATCAGGGAGGAAGATGATTCGAGGCCTGCAAAGACGTCGTTCAGCCTGTACTCGCCGATTTCGGTGTTCCTCCTGACACGGAACCCTCTGACCCGCAAATCCTTTCTTTTGTTGAGCGGAGCTCAACAAAAGAACCAAGCTCAAGAATCGTTTACCTTATGTTGGGCTTTGCCTAACAATGCGGGCGAACGGGTTGATAGCTTCACTGAGCGGGATAAGGGGCATCCTCAACGTCGACCTGACTCTCGAGGATGCTGCGCGCCTCGCAGGCAATTTCGTCCGAACAGCCGGCTCGAATGAAATCCTCATCGCGCGGGACACGCGGAGCACGGGACCGGCAATCAGTAAGGCAGTCGCCGCTGCCGCCATGTCGAGTGGGGTCAAGGTCCTAGACTACGGCGTGATTACGACGCCCGCGCTGTTCCGAGAGAGCCGGGTCAGCGAGAGGCCCGCAGTGATGGTCACCGCTTCTCACAACGAACCCGAGTTCAACGGGCTGAAATTCATCTCAGAGGGCAAGGGAATCACGAAGAAGATGTTCGATGTGGTGACGGGTCCTGACGCGCAGAAACCGGAAGGCTTTGGGGCCGGCACCATTAGACGCGCGTCGAAACCGACCTATATCGACGACCTGATTCAGAGATTCGGCACGGGCTCGTGCGAGGGAGTCAGGGTCGCGCTCGATCTGGGTGGAGGAGCCGCGGTATCATGCGCCACGGAGTTGCTGGGAAGGCTGGGTTGCGAAGTACATTCAATCCATGACGTGGCAGGTGTATTCAGCAGGAGGGTTGACCCGGTCGCCGATGAACTCACTACTCTGAGGAAGCTCGTGAGGGAGAGGGGTTGCGACATAGGTCTCGGATTCGATTGCGACGGCGACAGGCTGGTCATAGTCGATGCCTCCGGGCTGAAGAGGAGCGGCGACTTTATGCTGACGTTCGCCGTCTCCGAACTTCTCGAGGAGACCGGAGAGACGAGGATAGTGGTCTCTCAGGACACGACTCAGGCCATCGACGACATCATGGGGAGGGCCGGAGGGCAGGTATTCAGGTCAAAGGTGGGGGAGGCGAATGTGGTCAGTGTGATGGGCGAGACCGGGGCAAGGCTGGGGGGAGAGGGGAGCAGCGGCGGCCTCATCGACGGGGAGTTCAACTACTGCAGGGACTCGATGCTGGCTGCGATCATGATCATTAGGGCGCTCAGACAGAAGGGGCGCAGGGCGTACGAACTGGTGCCAGTCTACCATCAGGAGAGAGTGGCGGTCTCCGTCTCCAAGTCCAAGGCGCAGAAAGCCTTCAGGTCGCTGGCTGCCAAGTACGATGACACCGACACGATGGACGGAATCAAGATTAGGCTTTCCAGGCGCTCCTGGATCCTCATGAGGGCCTCGGGAACGGAGGACCTGGTCCGGGTGTCAGCCGAAGCGCAGACGGCACGGGAGGCCCTCCGGAACGCCAAAACCTTCGCGACAAGACTGTTGGAGCTGAGCAGTTAGCACGCCAGACGAGAAGCGAATCATCGAGTCCATCGTGGGCGCCGCGGGAAAGGTGCCGGCAGGGTACGCGAGGATAGGCGACGATGTGGCAGTCATTCCGACCCGCGGGAAGAAGGTCGTGCTCAAGGTCGACATGCTAGTCGAAAGCACGGACGTCCCGCCAGGGATGGGCTACAGAGATGCGGCCAGGAAGGCGGTCGCAATGTGCGTGAGCGACTTCGCGGCCAAGGGCGTGAGGCCCGATTCGTTCATGGTCTCGCTCGGGCTCCGCAGGTCGACGACACAGGAGCAAGTCGACCAACTCGGGAGGGGTTTCAGGGACGCCGAAATGGAGTGGGGCGTCAGGATTGTTGGCGGAGACACGAACGAGGCGGACCAGCTTGTGATCGACTGCACGATGGTCGGGTTCGCAAAGAGGGTCGTTGGGAGGAGAGGGGCCAGACCGGGGGACGCGCTCGTGGTGACCGGCCCCTTCGGATACCCGCCCGCCGGGCTGAAGATAATCATCGACGGCGCGAGGGCAGAAAGGAGGTTCAGAGACACAGCGACCAGAAGTGTCATGAAGCCGACCCCCAACCTCGAATTGGGCATCTCGCTCGCGGGCTGCCTGACCTCCGCCATGGATTCCAGCGACGGGCTGGCCAGGAGCATTCACACCCTAGCTGAGGCGAGCGGAGTCGGTTTCGAGCTTGACAATACGCCGGCGGGGGAAGGTGTCGCAGAGTTCGCCGAAGAAAACGACCTCTCGCTCCAGGACCTCGTGATGGCAGGGGGCGAAGAGTACGTCATCGTGGGAACGGTCGACCCGAGGAAGCTCGCCTCGGCCAGAGAGACAGCGAAATTGGTTGGAGGCCAGGTTACTGCAATCGGGAGGGCAACTCGGGAGAAGGGCAGAGTCTTCCTTCGGACAGGGCGATCGAGGAAGCGAATTCGCGACGAGGGGTGGACGCACCTAGGCTGAAGCCGCCTTCACGACTTTCGCGAATCTCTTGACCAGGAGTTCGGCCAGTTCTTGGCTGTCGGACTCTGCGAATACCCTGATCAGCGGCTCCGTCCCACTCGGCCTGACCAGCACCCACGAACGCTCGTCTGTCCACACCTTGACCCCGTCGATGCGTTCGATCTCCCCCTTCGCCTGACGCTCGACGATTCTCATCACGGAGTCGACCTTCTTCCTGTCTACATCGATCTTGGTCTTCGCCTGGAAGAACCTCGGGACTGAGAACGCGAGCGCCCTCGAGAAGGCCATACCTCTCGAAGCAAGGCACTCGAGCATCAGCGCAGTGGTCATCGCGCCGTCGCGGACAGGGAGGTGGGGCATGTACATACACCCGCCGTTCTCTTCGAACCCGAAGACCGCACTCCTTTCGATGATGGTGCGCGAGACGTCCACGCTCCCCACCCTCGTCCTGAGGACCCTGGCGTTGCGCTTCTTTGCGACGATTTCGACCGCCTGACTGGAGCCAACGGAGGTCACAATCGTGCCCCCGGGATTCTTCTCCAACACGTAGTCTGCGATGAGGCACCCCGTCTGGTCCCCCCACAGAATCTTCCCTTCCTCGTCGCAAAAGATCGAACGGTCGCCGTCGCCGTCATACGCTACGCCGAGGTCTGCCCCCACCGATTTTACAACCGCCGACAGGTCCTTCAGCGTTTCAGGGGTCGGCTCTGGGCCCCTCCCCGGGAATGCCCCGTCCACCACCGAATTGAGGGTAATCAGCTTGCACCCAAGCGCCTCGACCAAGTATGGAGCGGCGACACACTGGGCGCCGTTTCCTGCGTCCATGATGACCGTGAACTTCCTCCCCGAGATCAGCTTGGAGTCGACCTTCGATAGAATCCCCGCAATGTAGTTCCTAACCACGGATGGCTCAGGCCTCGCCACCCCGATGGTCTTCCAGTCAGCCTTCGTCTGGGACCGGTCGAAGAAGATCTTCTCGATTCGTTGCTCGTCGAGCCTCGGCACCTCCACTCCGTCCGAGCCTGCGACCTTCAAGCCGTTGTACTGTGCCGGGTTGTGGGAAGCGGTTACCATCACCCCGCCCTTGAAGCCCATCGTCTTCACGGCGTACTGCAGGGCAGGTGTCGGGACCAGCCCCGCCTCGGCGACGTCCCGTCCGGAGCTCATCAGCCCCGAGATAACGGCGTCGGCAAGGGCAGGACTTGACACCCTTCCGTCTTGGCCGACGAGGAGTTCACCGCCCCCAAAATAGGTCCCGATGGCCTCTCCGAGGTTGATCGCGAAGTCGAGGTCGTGGGAGACGCCCGGCACGAACCTGACGCCGTTGGTGCCGAAGAGCCGCTGCTGGGCTGCGGCCAAGGCGTCAGTTTCATCTCGCACGAGAGAAAAACCTTCCGAATCAAGAGGGTTTCGGGAATCAGGGAGAGCGCCCGTGCGGCAAAAGCTTATGTCGAAACCTGGGGCGACACCATTCGGGCCCGTAGCGCAGATCCATGCTGTGAGCGAAGTACGGATAGCGTGGCAGCCTTCTAAGCTGTAGAGAGCCAAGGCTCGCAAAGGTCGTGGGTTCAAATCCCACCGGGCCCGTTAAGTCCAAAGAACGGGTGCTTACATGGGGATGAATGGACCCGGGCAAATCGCACTGTCAGGCAAGACCGGCGCCGTGCTGGGCGAGGCGCGTTAATTAGCGGCATTAGTAGGAGGCTGTCGCTTGTCCACTGGGCCCCAGACTGTCAGGCCAGGGTTCATGGCATCGATCCCCACGCGGGTCAAACTGCTGATCTTCACCCAGCTACTGAACACGCTCGGCTTCGGCTACTTCATGATCTACCTCAGCGGGTACCTCGTGGACGTCAAGGTCCTCGACGCGTTAGGCGTGGGGATTGTCTTTGGCATTGAGAGCATGGTCATGATCGCAGCAGGAATCCCGCTGGGGATTCTGTCGGATAGGCGAGAAAGAAAGTGGTTTCTGATCCTCGGGAATCTGCTCCTGCCGCCCATGTTGCTCATCTTTGCCCTCACGTATGACTTCTCGCTCTTTCTTGTCGCCGCCCTGCTGGCAGGGCTGGCCGAGGCCGCGTCCCTCTCCTCCTGGAACGCCATCATTGCCGACCAGACAGACACAGGCAACAGAGACGCGGCGTTCGCGCTTTCTTTCATAGTGAGTAATGTGGGCGTCTCCGCCGGCCTGGCGCTCCCGCTGGCGATGCCGGCGCTTGAAGCCGCCTCGGGCATGAGCTCATCCCAAGTCCACTCCGGGGCCCTGCTTCTCATCGGAGTGGCATCCATCTTCGTGCCGCTGGTGCTGTGGGCGCTCCTCAGGAACTACCACGAGAGACCGAAGTCAGAAGAAAAGGCCGAAGACAAGGGCGACCTGAGGCTGCTTCTGAAGTTCTCTGGCATGAACGGTCTCATCGGGCTAGGCGCGGGCCTGATAATCCCCCTCATGGCGACCTGGCTACTGTACAAGTTCTCAGTCCCAGACACCTTCAGCGGGCCGTTCCTTGCCGTCTCAGGACTGACAATAGCCTTCGCAGCCGTGGGGAGCTCGAGGTTGTCGAAGCGGTTCGGGCTATTCAGGGCGATCTTGATGACGGCCGGGAGCTCCACCGTGTTCATGTTCAGCATGGCATTCATTCCTAATCTGTTCCTGGCCGGAGGGGTCTATATCATCCGAGCATCCCTCATGAACATGGCCTCTCCGCTCATGGACTCGTACCTGATGGGAATCATACGGCCTGGTAGGAGGGGGCTGGCAAGCGCAATCTCGGCGATAGTGTGGAGGCTTCCAAACAGCCTCAGCACGATCCTTGGAGGCTTCATACTTATGGCCGGACACAACACAGGGAACCGCTTCCTGTACGAAGTCCCGTGGCTGGGGGCTGTGGCCTTCTACGTGGCAGGGATCGTGCTCCTCTACGCCAACTTCAGAAACGTGGAGACGAAAGGGTAGGCCTCAGTGACAGATGGCACGGCTGGCCCGGCGGTTCTTCGACGGATACACACCGAAGGTTGCCAGAGCTCTTCTGGGAACCGTCCTTGTGCGAATCGTAGACGGCGAAAGGCTCTCGGGAATGATCGTGGAGACAGAGGCTTACAGGGGGGCCGAAGACCCTGCCAGCCATGCCTACCGCGGAAGGACGAACCGAAACGCCGTGATGTATGGCGAGGGAGGGCACGCCTACGTGTACTTCTCCTACGGGTTTCACTGGTGCCTCAATCTGACCACGGAACCTGCGGGCAGGGCCGGAGCCGTCCTGGTCAGGGCAGTAGAGCCGATTGACGGCCTGGAGAAGATGCTGAGATACAGGGCCCTCGATTCGGACGAACATGTTACGAACGGGCCAGGGAAGCTCACCCAAGCGCTCAAGATAGACTCCAGCCTGAACGGGGAGGACCTGGTTACGTCTGACAGGCTCTTTGTGGAGGAGGGGAAGAAGGTGGAAGGGATTGGATCGAGCTCGAGAGTGGGAATACGGCGAGGGGTCGAATTCGAGTGGAGGTTCTTCACCAAGGGGAACCGGTTCGTCTCAAGAGCGAAGCCATCGGCGTTCCACAGAACCCATAACTAAGGCTTGGCAGAGCGCTGGCTTTGCGGGGTCGTCGGCTAGTCTGGTCTAGGCTTTCAGCCTTGGGCGCTGAAGATCCCCGGTTCAAATCCGGGCGACCCCACCTCAAGTTTCCCTTATCAGAGTTCAGTCATCTATCGTCAAATACAATTGACGCGACCATAAGGATTTGTCAAACTCATGTCGAGAGGCGTTTCGCCTATCGCTCTTCCCGACTAGTATTGGGTCAGTTCAATCATCGAGCCGCTTCCTCCGTATCAAGGGTCGGCTCTTCGGAATAGGCTTCGCTCTTCGTTGCGATTTTGAAGGCTTGGTGAGAGTTTGAATGCTCAAGTCCAATTTCGAGACGGATTCTGCCAGAGACTCCAGAAGGAGTGAATTCAATCTCTGTTGTGCGGTAATCAGTCTCGTTTGATGCTGGTGCAACTCGCCCCACCAACAAAGCATGTCGGCTTGATTCTTGTCGGGCTCAACAAAGGGGCTCATTCCCTGCTCCTTGAAACGTGCCATAATCTCTGCGATTTCGAGTTCAGTCTCTGCGACAACGGCAACCATCGCAGAAATGTCTCTTCTCAATTCTTCACTCAATCTTGGCCTCAACCTTGCTCACCTTCTGGACAGTTGTTAACCATTTACTCTCTGGACACGAGAAGGCCTCAGGAGAAACATCCTTTCCACAGTTGGGACAGAAGGCCATGCTCCCTAGCAAGAGAATGAGGAGGTTTGTCCAATAAACATGAATGAATGGAACGTGCATGGTCAGCGAAAGAAAGGCCGACACTTGACGACCCTGAAATGAACCGCTATCGTTAATGTCTACGATTTCCCGTCAGGTGGGCAAGTTTCGCGGATTGACCTTGAAGCGGGCCGTGACTACTGACTCCCCCACAGTAATCCGTGGCTCGGCATGGAACGACTGCCTCACAAGTTCTTGGAGAGCACTCTTCGTGAGGATGCTCCACCTTGGACCGAAGTCATGGCGGAGGATAACCGTGTATGTGTTCTCTTCCCGTGTTATTCTCGTTTGGTGGTGGGGATTGAACTTGGACCTAGCCATGAGGTGATTCAGTGTCCCGTCTGGAGAGGAGTCTTGAGACCAATACTCCGCCATC
>JBEKIO010000013.1:0-63045 GCA_050011715.1 Nitrososphaerales archaeon
AGAGTCCTTGTTCTCCTCATTCGGAGAGTCCTTGTTCTCCTCATTCGGAGAGTCCTTGTTCTCCTCATTCGGAGAGTCCTTGTTCTCCTCATTCGGAGAGTCCTTGTTCTCCTCATTCGGAGAGTCCTTGTTCTCCTCATTCGGAGAGTCCTTGTTCTCCTCATTCGGAGAGTCCTTGTTCTCCTCATTCGGAGAGTCCTTGTTCTCCTCATTCGGAGAGTCCTTGTTCTCCTCATTCGGAGAGTCCGGCTGCGAGGCTGAAGGCCTTGCCGCTTCGCCAAGAATCTTGGGAATCGAGTTCTCAGGTGATGTGGCGGGTTCGGACATCATTCCTTCAATGATCCTGATCCACTTTCGCAGCTCGTCGCTCTTCGAGATGTTCTGATAGTCTATCGTGAGGCCCGAGACCCTGTTCTGGAGGAGGACCAGGTCGAGCTTCAGCCCCTCGCTGCGGACATTGATCATAGTCGGCTCCGCGTTCTCCTGAAGTCCATCCTCCGACCTCTTCAGAGGTTGCGGCTGTGAGGCTGGAGGCTTGGCCGCTTCGCCAAGAATCTTGGGAATCGATCCCTCGGGTGATGGAGCGGAGCCCGAGAGCATGCCGTCAATGATCCTGAGCCACTTATGAAGTTCCTTGTTCTCCGAGATACCCTGATAGTCTATCGTGAGGCCCGAGACCCTGTTCTGGAGGAGGACCAGGTCGAGCTTCAGCCCCTCGCTGCGGACATTGATCATAGTCGGCTCCGCGTTCTCCTGAAGTCCCTCGCTCGGGGCGTCTTCTGTTGCCGGACCTGACTGACCTTCAGACAATTTTTATCCTCCTGTAGTCCATATTAGCCCAGCCCAGGGAGAATTGTTCCAGAACTCTAGGACCGATATTTCTGTCATACTTAGGCACCCGGATTGCATATCTGGATTAGATGGATTCTTTGTATAAGCATGCTGGAGCCCCAACCTGAATTTCCACTTCATTAAGGGACACCCACACGGGCGAGATTCCCGAACGAGAGGTCCTTCATTGAGAGAGGACGTCCAAGGTCAACCCATGGGCAAAGCGAAAGCTTCTTAGTTATCGGGTGAAGGGCGTCAATGCCAACTCGGTAGAATCGAAATGCCAATCGCTGACGCGACCAAGAAACAGATAGCACAGAAGAGACGCCTATTCCTTCAGGTCTGCCTTCGGTGCGGTGCCAGGAATCCCCTCGACGCCGACCGATGCAGGAAGTGCAAGTCTTCTGACCTAAGACTCAAGAACAGGTCGGTCGGACTCAAGAAGTAAGACAAATAGCGGCTCGTTTGACCACCAGGAACCAGGGCCCGTGGTCTAGCCTGGTTAGGACGTCAGGTCGTATCCCGTCAGGCTCTCACACGGCGAATTGAGTGCAAGGCATGGCGCTCACGCCAGAATCCCCGGTTCAAATCCGGGCGGGCCCACCTTTGCACCGGGTCCACAGGTTCGCCTCATTTCTTTTTGTGCTTCTCGTACGCTATCCGGGAGAGCAGGTCCGCTTCCCCGTTTTGTTCCCTCGGTATCCATTCGAAGGTGATGGACCCAAACTCCTTCAGAAGGTCCCTCGCCTCCTTGAGCTTCCCAAGGTATCCGCCTCCTTTGGCTCCCCATCCCTTGGACATCTGCCCCACCAGTAGCTGGGAGTCAGAGCGAATCACGATGTCGGCATCCGTCCTCAACTCTTTCAGTTTTTTGAGGACCTCAACGAGAGCCGTGTACTCGGCGTAGTTGTTGGTCACTTCGTATCCAGCGAGGCCCTCTCCTTCCGCAAGTTTCTTCTTGCCTTCGTAAATGACATAACCGTAGGTCCCTGTTCCCGGGTTGCGGGGCTCTGCAAGCCCGTCGATGTTAGCCGTTATCACTGTCTGCCTCCAGTCGTCCGCGCTTCATTTGCATCCTCGCGTGCAGGTTCGTGATTCTTCCACTGCTCGCCTTCGCAATGTCGCCCAATGGTATGACCACCTGCGAACCTAGTCTATTTAGTCTCAAACAATCTGACCACTTCCCTGAACTTGGTCCTGTCCGAGAGGGCAACTTGGCGCTTTGCTTCTAAAATGAAAACGGAGCGGCCACCTTTTGGGAGGCCGCCAATACAGAAGAAGGCCCAGGAGGACCTTACATTCCTGCGTCGCTTGCTGGAGCGCTGCCGCTGCTTGCGGGCATGCCCTCAGAACCGCCAACAACTGTGCCTGTGGCAAACCTGTTGGCTACCTGAGTGACTTTCACCTTGCCCTGCCAGCCCTGCTTAGCGCCGGCTACGAAGATGACGAAACCGTCAACCTTCGCAATGCCGTCACCGCGCCTGCTGATCTCGGAAATAGTAACGTCATACTCCTTTCCGACTTCAACCGGCTTTGGCTTGAAGGACCTGAATCCACTGCCGCTGCTACCGCCGCGGTTGTAGCTCCCTCGTCCGAAACTCATCTTTTCACATCCTAGCGTCTATCGGTACCGCTGTTTTTTGCCTTCGGTTTCGGGTTATTAAACCCTGTGCAAACGGGTTCTGTCAAGTTGATGGGCCACGCCTCAGAGTTTTGTTGCTGTTAAGCGTCGGGCCACGCCTCAGGCTTGATAAGGGCCATTCCAGCCGGGTAGGATGTGCCAAGAGAGATAGCGAGCAAGGAAGATTTCGCGAGGCTGCTGACCCAGGCCACGGAGGTTCGGATAGTCCGGGCTGGCGATTCTGCCAAGGTCAAACTCAGGACTCGGGACGCCCTCTACACTTTCAAGACTACCTCGAAAGACGCCGACTCCTTGACGAAGGGCACCAAGGTGCCCGTCCAAGAACTCGGTCAGAAGAAGAAGTAGAGGGCCAGAACCAGAATCCCGAGCATCATCGGGATCGGCAGTCCAGGCAGGAGCCGCTTCTTCGAGAGTAGGAAGAGCGTCGCGACGACCCCTACGTCCATCACCGCCAGGGTCACGAATGCCCAAGCGATGACCGTCATCGACGGGGACCCCGCTGTGAGCTGGGCGAGAGGCAGGGACGGAAGCATGGTGTAGAACACGACGTCCCCGAGCCCGAGCGTGAACTCGCCCGCCCTTATCGACATCCCGACTAAGGCTACCTTCTCGCCCGTCCCTATAAGCGACTTCAGGGGTCCCCTGAAAACGGCGTAGATGTCGTAGATCGCAAAGGCTATTGGCAGCAGGAGCGCAGTCTTAAGTGGCAGGGTCGCGAAGAAGCTCCCCACCTCCGCTCCGACGAACGCGATGACAATCGTGGACAGCCACGGGCGGTTCTTCACGAAGATCGTGTAACCAATCAGGGTGACAACGGCCAGCGACACCGCGATGTCAGCCGCGAGCTCCGCCGTCGGTCCGAGGTAGCGGTAGAAGAAACCGTCGCTCGTGATGAAGGTGAGGGCGAACGCCGAGATCGCGAGCGAGGTGAAGATCAGGACCCTGAACGAGGAGACCATCCTCCGCCTCAGCAGCCACAGGAGGAGCAGGGTGGCCGCGAAGGCAAATCCTACATAGATGACCACGTTGACCTCGGGGCCGGTCGCTCCCGAACCCCCGGGCAGGACCGGTGGCCCTGTCGCCTGGTAGGTCGGCAGATTCTGGTAGGTGATTAGCAGCGCCGCGACCTGGATGACGATTACGACTAAGAGCGCCTGAATCAGGTTTGTCGGTGTGATCCGCTTCTTCCCTTCAGGTTCGTCGCTCAAACCTGGAATTCTTGGCCGGGTATCACCGCGGTCGCCTCGACTCCCATCGTCGCGTGCAGCTCGTCCGCCAGGGCCAGGCACGAAGCCTCCTCGCCGTGGACCGTAAGGAATCTGGGAGACCCGCCTATCCCCTTCAGGTCGCTCAGGAGAGCCGACCTTCCGCTGTGAGAGGAGAAGTCGAACCGCCTCACTTCTGCCTTCACCTTCGTAGGCTTGCCCCTGTAGATCGTGAGCCCCTTGTCGATTAGGGTCCTTCCGGGCGTCCCAGGCACCTGGAAACTGACTATCCCGATCCCGTTCTTCTCGTCCATGGACAGGTGTTCGTTGTAGAATATCGAAGAACCACCCACCAGCATTCCAGCCGGCGAGACGATCACACCTGGCCTCCTCACGAGCCTCCTGCGCTGGGTCCAACTCGTCACCTCTTCGATCGACTCAAGCATCCGCTTCAGCGAAGTCGCGTCGCGCAGGTACTCCGGGTAGCGAAGCAAAATCCCGTTAACCTTCAGAGCCATCCCGTCCATGGCCACCGGGTGCCTGAAGCCGCTCTTGACAAGCGTCATTGCGATCTCCTGCGCCCTCCCGACCGAGAAGGCCGGGACCAGAAGCACCCCTCCCCTCTCGACCACCGCGTTCGCGAACTCCACCAGCTCCGTCTCGGCCTTCGACCTGTGAGGATGGTCAGCCGTTGCGTAAGTACTCTCCGTGATGACCATATCGGCTTCCCCGAGGTTCTTCCACGAGCCGGCGAGCAGATTGGTCTCTTCCCCGTTGATGTCGCCAGTGTAGAGTAGTCTCTTGGAGCCGGCCTCGACGGCGATTACGGCAGAACCCGGGATGTGTCCGGCGTCATAGAAGGTCACCGTGAAGTCTCCTACTTGGAACGGCTCCATGTACCCGTGGTTGACCGTGTTCGAGTTCATAGCCATGAGGTCAAGGAATTCGAAGGGGAGGTACTGGCCCGAGATCTTGATGAAGTCCTGGATGAGCATGCTGGAGAGCTCCGATGTGACTGGGGTCGCGTGTAGCTTCATCTTACCTCCGAGGAAGTGCAGCGGCGCGGCGCCTGAATGGTCCAGGTGCGCGTGGCTCAGCACAATCCCCTTGATGTCCTTGGGCGGGACGTGCATTGGGAAGCCCGGCACCTTCGTGGTGAGGGCTCCATAGTCGAGCAGGATCTGGCTGTCCCTGTGCGTGACCAGAAAAGCGGAGCGACCGACCTGCCTGGCGGCTCCCAGCACCTTAATCTCCATTAAACGGGCTAGCCAGGCCCATAGGGTATTAAAATTAGTGCAATTGCGGTAACCGTGTTGCGTTAGCGGGTGATTCCTTCAGAGTCTGCATCGCGGGCGACGGCGCTCTTATCCTCATCATGGACGAACGTGAAAGTGAGAATCGCGGTCCCAGCCGATAGAGTGAGCAACGCCTGTCCTGCATTTCCTATAATTTGCGCCACGACTTCGCAGAGCATTAAGGAAGAAGTGACCGCCACGGCAAACCCTTCAAAGGTGTAGCGTCTGCTCTTACTTGTTGTCTCCGAGAGTAATGCGGAATAAAGCATGACAGCGAGGAAGATGAATGCGATTAGAGATTGCGATATTCTAACGGTACAGCCGTAGCTAGATGTGTACATGTCAGAAGTGAGCCCGCCGACTATCGCTCCCGCAATCAACAGCGTTTGAAGGGGTTCTCATCGTTCCTCGTTAAGGGTCTTCGTCATCACTTGATTGGACCAGCTTTCTCTCTAATAGCCCTGGCCATTTGTTCTTCTCGCAAGTCCAAAGCCACGTGGCGTCGGCCCGTCTCTCCCTACTGGGAACTCTCGGTTGACGGGCTTGGCCTTCCCATAACCTCCCCCCAGATCGAGTATCCCGTCGCGACCGTCCCGACCACGAGCAGGATCAGCGTCATTATGGCCAGTGGTCGTAGGTCGGCGTATGATGTTGCAAGTCCCTCTAACGCGGCCGTCAGTATGATCGAGACAACCAGAAGGAGCAACCCCAAGACGAGTGCCTGTTTGTGCATCAAGGAAGCATGGGCGAACCCGATTAAAAGCCGATGCCCGACGACAGAGGGACAAGTCCCCAGAACTCCTCCGCCGGATTCTGTGGACTACCTCTGACCCTCCAAGACGTAATTCAGCTTAAAGACCTCATAGAGAGAGGGTCAGGGTTGGTCTTCAGAGTACTGCCTGAAGGCTCGAAGCTTGCTGGAGGCACGTTGATCGCGGGCTTTCATGGCATTGGGGCCACTGGCTACTGGACCGTCAAGTTCCTGATCACGGAGCTCAAGGCCGAAAGGCGGCTCTTCATCGATTATGCGCACACTCCGGCCGTCGCGTCCCAAGCGGAGGGCCGAATCGCAACCCCGTACGAGGTCTTCGTCTCGGGCGGGCTCGCCCTTCTGAAGGCGGAGGTCTCTCCGTTGAGGGAGAGGGAGAACGAGTTCTACAGAGAGCTTGCAGAATGGATAATGGGTTCGGGGGTCGATGAGGTCGCATTGGTTGGCGGTCTTGACGAGGCGCTCAGGAACGACGAGCACCCCTACAAGATCGCGATGACCGGCGCATTCGCTGCACGGGGAGGATTCCCGGGCGAACCCCTCTTGGAGGAGGACAGGATGATAGTCGGCCCGGTTGCCTCTCTGCTCAACACTTTCGAGATGCATTCGTTCCCGGCCTATGCAGTGCTGGCCTATTCGAACACGGAGAGGGTGGATCCGAGGGCGGCCGCTTCCGCCGCCGAGTTTCTGTCGCGCAGGTACGGGTTCAAGGCGGACACAGCCCCTCTGATCAAGGGCGCCGAGGTGATCGAGGGCGAGGTGAAGATGATAGAGGAGAAGGAGAAGCGCCCCGCCGATTCCGTCTACTCGTGACCCGCCGCGAGGGGTTCCTTCCCCCCACCTTGGACTTCGAGACCTTCACCGATCCGTAGCCCAGCTTTTGAAGCCGAGCCGCTGCCTCCTTGACGCTCCTGTGGCCTCCGATGCTCGCGGCGGTGACGAACTGCGTGAACGGATACACGAAGTCGAGCTCAGCCGGGTAGACCCCCAATGCAGGGTGAATCTTGTAGATGTCGGAACCGTGACGAGAGCCCCTGCTTCCAAGCCTCCTCTTCCCAACGGGGAGGGAGTCCCACGGTGTGAGAAGGACTGCCACTCTCGACGTCCGCTTCAGGACGCTTTCGAGTCTTTTCCCCGCCGAGACGAGCTCAGGTCTCTCGAGATCCTCCTCCGAGCGCAGCATCAGCCCCCTGTCCTTCAGCAGGGCGGTCCCCTCCACGAGCAGGTCACGGTGCTTCGAGAGCTCGACAAACGCATCTCGAAGCCTCGGATGAGCCATCGACTTCTCCTCCACGAGGTCCCAGAGCCTCCCTTCTGCGATGGCTTCCTTGCAGGCCTCAACCTCCTCCCTGAGCATGAACAGGTTGTGGGTCGCGACCAGTTTGGTCCTCTCGCGCACGTCAAGATCCTGCAGGCCTCTGACGCTGGTCCTTGCGCAGACGGAGCAGCTGCAGGGGAGGTACTTCATCATCTCGAGGCTCAGGACTCCGCCGTGGGTCATGTATCGGCCATTCCGGGCGAACAGGGCGTAGCTGGCGGAGTCGAACGTGTCGCAGCCGAGCGCCACCGCCAGGGCCATGGTGAGCGGGTGCCCGGCACCGAAGAGGTGGAGCGGGACGGAGTAGGGGATCGGTCTCCTCGCCGCGACGACCATCTTCAACAGTTCAGCAAACATGTAGTTCTCCATGACCTGGACAGGGCTCCCCAGGGCCAGGAACTCAAAGCCGGCCTTCCAAAGCGAAGCCGCTGACTTCGAGACGAGGTCTTGATATAGACCGCCCTGAATAGGACCCATCCACACAGTCTTCCTGCCCCCATATTCCTTGATTGTCGAGACGGCGTTCCTCAGACTGTAGTCAACGGAATTCTCTGCGGCGCGTCTCGACTGGGGGTATCCCGTGGGCCTGTCGAGGGTGACGGCCAGGTCCGAACCTATGTCTGCCTGGAATGAGGCAACCTCCCCATACCCGACTTCCAGGTCTCCGTACTCGAGGACTTGGTACCCCCCGGAGTCTGTCATCAGCACTCCGTCGAAATCGAGCATCTCGTGGATCCCGTCTCTGAGGGCCTCGTCCTTCCTCCGCGACCTGATGATGTACGAGTTGGTCATCAGGCCTCTGAACCCCATCGCGCTTAGTTCCTTGGTCGAGACTGCCTGGTTGACCGGATGCACGACGGGCAGCAGGCACGGAGTCTCGAGGGTCCTGCCTCCGACCTTCAGGACCCCAACCCTTCCGAGGAGGTCTGTTTCCTTCACTTCAAACGAAAAGGGCAACTGCGCAGCGCCCGTCCCTTCCCAATCTTAAAGCCAGTTGCCCTGCGGGACATCATCCAGGTCCGGCTGAGGTGCTGACCCTGTCGATTCCCGACGGACAGGAATAGACTGATTAACACCGCCCTGCAACTCTCGCGGTAAGCGGGCATGAGCAGGGTAGCGGACGTCAAGACGAGGGTTTCTTCCGTCGAGCTACTGGCGACCCTGAAGAAGAGCTACAGCTACAAGGACCTCTCATCGGTCCTGGACCTCTCGCCCCCGATCCTCAGCAGATACGTCAGAGGGCACGTGCTCCCCAGTGCGGCCCGGTCCGAGAAGTTCATTGCGACGTTCAGGGAGAAGCTCCTCAGGAAGATGATCTTCGACGAGGTCAAGATCAGCGCCGACGGCTCTTACGACATAAGCTCCGTCGTCTCGAACGTGGGGCTTCTGAGGCAGATAGCCAAGGTTGTTTACAGCGAGTTCAGTCTGGTGTCCGTCGACAGGGTATTGACCATGGAGGTGGACGGGGTTCCCCTGGCCACGGAAGTCGCAGGCGAATTCAACGTCAGCCTAGCCGTCGCTCGGGCCGAGCGAGACCTCGGCGTCCAGGAGTTCCTAGAGCAGAAGGCGGTGTACTCGCCATCGACTGTAAAGTACCTCTACCTAGCGAAGTCGGCCATCAGGAAGGGTGACCACGTCCTGATCGTCGACGATATGGTCCGCTCCGGGAAGACCATCGAAGCACTCACGGTACTCGTGGAAAGAATGCGGGCCAAGATAGTCGGGATCTTCGCCGTCGCCTCGGTCGAGCAGGCGATGCCCAAACTGAAAAGCAGGCTCGGCTTGACCTGTCCCATCGAGTCCCTGGTTACCCTCGAGCAGAAGACGAGGCGGTACAGCTACTAGGCCTGATAGCCATGCGCACCATCACGATTGAAGGGACCTTCGTCACAAAAGTCATCCCAGCTAGGCTGAAAGACTCTCACAAGAGAATGAACGGGTCCGTCTGCGTGGTCGGCGGGAGCAGGCTCTACCACGGTGCCCCCTTCCTGTGCGCGATGGGGGCCATGAGGTCGGGGGTCGACCTTGTGTACGTGGCAGTCCCGGCATCAATAGCCCCCTCGGTCAGGGCGCTCTCTCCCGACCTCATAGTCGTGCCCCTCCCCGACGCGAAGCTGACCCGGGGCAATGTCTCGAAGCTCCTCGCCTGGGTCAGGGACATCGACGTCTTTGCGGTTGGGCCGGGCCTGGGTCCGCAGAACCCTCACGAGTTGGCCCGCGCGATAAACGAGTTCAAGGGCGCCGGGAAGGGGCTTGTCGTAGACGCGGACGCACTCCGCCCCGAGGCGCTGGCGTCAATCAAGAACGCCAACGCGGTGGTGACTCCTCACGCGATGGAGTTCCAGAGGCTCTTCGGGAAGGAACTGCCCACGGACCTCGATGGGAGGGTCGACTTTGCGGCCTCGTGCGCGAAGGAGGCAGGTCTGACCGTTCTTCTAAAGGGAGCGACGGACATCGTGACCGACGGCAGCAGGGTCGGCCTCAACGCGACTCACTCCCCCGCCATGACGGTCGGGGGAACGGGTGACGTCCTGACCGGAATCACGGCGGGCCTGCTCTCGAAGGGGGTGCCCCCATTCGAGGCCGCCTGCGCCGCCGCCTTCGTTAACGGGTCGGCCGGGGTCGAGGCGGCGAGGCAGTTGGGGCTGCACATCGTAGCGTCAGACGTTGTAAACCAGATTGCAAACGTCATGAAAAAGTACGACCGAATCGTGTAAACTTCTGTCGAAACAAAGGTCCAAGATCAGCTTAGCCAAAGTCAGCTGCCTCAAGCAAGCCACGCCCAAACCCCAAGAGGTCAAGAGTGGCATGATAGCAGGGGGATTCTTTCGAGTTCATGCATGATCGAAGGCAGTACCCGCTACCGTGGGGTCACCGTGTGACCATCGCGTCCTGTGCCCAAACCAGCATGCTCGAGGATCTTTCGAAGCTCAGCGAGCATTCCCTCGTTATAGGACACAGCTAGGGATTCACCGCACCCGATTCAAGACTTGGCTGGCATTCATGCGGAAGGGTCGTTGGGCATCAGGCAGGACTTCTTTGATTGCGGGAGCCCCAGCGGCAGGAACGCATGTCTGGTCTCCCAGGTAGACGGCCTGGTAACACTAACGAGTCCAGTCCAAAAAGAGGAAGCCCATAACCTCATGGCACCCGAGGTCATGGACAACCAGGGTAGTCTTCTAATTCCCTCCCCTCCGGGGAGAAATCGCCAAATCTTATAATCTTTTTACATCTGAAACTGAAAGTATACATCCGATGACCAACGGCCAAGCCTAAGTGCGGGAACAGGGGAACCTTTCAGCACGCGCTATTGAAGCCCCCACGGAACCTCGTTCGGCGAGACTCCATGATGAGTCCACGAGACATGTGTCAGCGATTTACGGATCTCAATGACAGTCCTTAAGGCGCTGTTGCTCTGCTAGAGGTAGAGAGGTCCGTCGGCACTGTGGGAAAGATGCGTGGAAAAGGTTGCTCCCCGCGCAAGTTGAGAAGGATACGGGCTCCAGGCAGAAGTACAAGGCTCTTCCTTTAAGATGTTGTGTAAGATCTTCGGCAGTTGGCCTGAGGCGGTAAGCGTTGACAGTTGAGCTAAAGGACAAAACAGTAACCTCAGGCCTTGCTCCTGTCAGGTAGGCGAGTTCGCGGATTGACCTTGAAGCGAGCCGTGACGACAGACTCCCCCTCACTGATTTGAGGCTCGGCAAGAGACGCCTGCTTAGCGAGCTCTTGGATAGCGCTTTTCAAGGCGATGCTGTACTTGGGGCCAAAGTCATGGCGGAGGACGACCCAATACTCGCCCTCTTCCCGTGTTACTCTTGCTCGGGTGTTGGGGTCGAACTTGGACCTCATGGTCAGGGCTTCCAGTATCTTTTCTGGAGTGGAGCCCTGAACCCAGAACTCCGCTATCTCTTTCCACGTGGCGAGTATGACCTCTCGCCCCATTTGAGCCATTCCCTCGTCATCCGCCATTTCGATCAGTCTCATGAGAGTCGGTTTGTGAACTGTTATGAATCCAAATTCCCTTGCCCTCTTGTCCCAATCAAAATACCGACTGATGATTGAGTTGGCAAGCGAATTGGCATTCGAGCCCTCATCAGCGGCTTCCTTCTGAAGAGAACGCACCAGCGACTCCGGGAATCTCATCGTCCTGAGGCGGGACCTACGTTCGCGCTTGCCAGCGTTTGCCGAAAGAGTTACCCCCGATGCAAACGCCCGTTGCTTCAACTTAGGTTTGTTCGTCAAGTGGGCGAATCGCGTTCATGCTGTCCTCTAAGCCCAGAGTTGCACCGCTAGGGTGTTCCTGAGTTGTCCAAAATCGTCTGGTATAGAGGCGTCGATTCGCCAGACTGGCCGATGAACTGAGTAGCCTCCCTCTCTGCTTTTTCCAACAGCAGATGCACGCTGGCGCTGAACTCTTCGACTATTGCTTTCCTGAGAATCTGAGCCCCTTCATGGAAAATCGAATCGAGCACCTCGTAGACCTCGTCTGGACTCCCAAAACTCGTCCCTGCAATTAGCCTCATCAATGCTCTCGCCTCATTCCCGCCCAGAATGTTCACAAAAGAATCGGTCACCGCTTCTTTGAACAGTGAGTAAAGGTCTTCGACCATGACAGGCGCAAGGGCTTGAAGAGCGAGCAGGTCCTCTTCGACTGTCTGCCTTCTGGGGAAACGACACTCCCAGACCTCCTCGTAGAGCGACTTTCCATTCATTGTGTTTCGACTCTTTCAAGAAATGTTATCTCAGCCTCAAGTTAGGTAGTTTCGGTAGTCTCATGAGAATGGCCCCCATATCATGTGGGAAAGTGAACTACTGCACTTGGCGCGCGCTTGGGTCAGAAACGTCGCAGGCGGATAAGGCGGGCCCGGAGGGGTAAGCGTCTATGCAGGTTCTTTCTTCTGATGGGGCCTACTCTAGGTGAGGCGCATGCGTGTGTTAGCGTGGATGGTCTGAGGCCGTGGGGAACCAGTACTCACGGTCATGCACTGACCATATGCGTATAACTTGGGTGTCCGTAACCGGGAGGGTTGCGTGTGCAACGGTCAGATCGGCACGCTACTTCGCGAGAACGCCCAAAGTCCCCGGACGTGTTCAGGGACTCGGTTCAATCGGCTCTAAGGGAAGTCCTCGGCGACAGTGGTTCGCGTGCTGTTATCTATCATCTCGGCCCGGTCGATTATGATGACGCAGAGGATTTCCACGTCAGGTTGAAGGCAGTGTTCGGCACCGGAACCCCCTCCTTGGAGAGGGTGATAGTGGATCAGTTGGCCCTTCTGATGGGCGTACCAGTCTCCACGCTCAGACCCGACGATATCGTGAAGAGTGTCTCCCTCGCTCGGGCGTCCACAAAGCAAAGGAAAAAGAAATGACTCCCAATTTGATCGAAAAACCCGGAGTTGTGTCGACCTCGGATAATCCTGCCATCATGATTGAGATTCCTGGCAGTGTCTCGAGATTCCTGGCGACTGAAGGCGCCACTCTGCTGATCAAGGGATACGCAGGTTCCGGAAAGACCACACTGGCACTACAGCTTCTCAGCCAGCTGCCGAAAGGGGGCAAAGGCGCGTACATCTCATCCAGAGTGTCGGAAAGCAAACTCTTGCAGCAGTTTCCATGGATGGAAGGAATCTCGTGGCCGTGGACGAAGACGTTGGAGAAGACCGAATTCATAGACATTCGACTTGGGACGGCCGAGTCGGTCCTGAAGGAAATGCTGGAGATCGTCTCCAGTAAGCGACGCGACATGGGTATGAATACGATCGTCCTTGACACCTGGGATGGCCTCGCCAAAGAAATGGCAGAGGAGAGGCTGAAAGCCGAAAAGACGCTCATAGCACTGGCCGATTCGACAAAGACTCGGATGATCTTCGTCAGCGAGGAACCCGGGAGGACGACGATGGACTACCTCGTGGACGGAATCATCGAGCTTGTGCGAGCTGAAGAGCACAATCGCGTCTTCAGGGAGATCGAGATTCAGAAGCTCAGGGGCACGCTGATCTCGCAGCACAAGTACCTCTATACTCTCCTCGGGGGGATGTTCAGGCACTTCGAACCGTACTCTCCCCCCGCGCACGCTGAAGGGAAGTGGTTCAAGCCCACAGAGGATCACGACGGTGCCTTCTCCTTCGGCAGCCCCGCCATGGATCAAGAGTTCGGCGGTCTGGGGAGGGGAAACACGTCCGTGTTTGAGTACGTCGAGAATGTCCCGTACTCCGCGCTGCGGCTCATCGAACTCCCGGCGATCGTCAACGCCCTCAACCTCGGGCACGGCGTCGTCTGCGTCCCACTCCCAGGATCCGGAATCGAGAATCTGGCAGCGGTAATCAGGAGCGCGACGTCAGAGGATGAGGTCCGCGAGAGACTCGTGATCACGACCCAGGGAGACCCGATCGCGCTCAAGCCTCCATTCTATGGAATCGGTTCGATGGATCCTGTAAAGTCTGGACAACGCTTAATCGAACTCATCGAGGGGGTCAGGAGAAGGTCGAAAAGAGAGGGCGTACTGGTGGTGGGAAGCGTAGGTCAGCTGGAGGGAGCCTATGCGTCGAACCTGAACCCACTGTTAGAACAAATCTCCCATCTAATCTCAGACATTCAAGTGAGGTCGATAGACACACTCGTGCTGTTCATGCCTGATGATGCACAGCTAAGGGCGAAGCTGATAGCGATGAGTCGAGAGCACGCGAGATTCTTCGTCAAGGACGGGTCAGTGGTGTTGATGGGCGAGAAACCCAGCACAGGGGCGATGGTTTTCGAACACTCGCCAGAGAATCCCATTCTCCCGAAATTGACAAAGATTGTGTGAATTACGCGGAACCCCATGCTTCCGTGTCTGACAAAGATTGTCTGATCCGAGCGGAAAATCGGGTTCTGTCAAGTCTTAGGGACTTCCTCTGATTTCTTCTCGCTGTCAACTGTCGGGACTTGGGTAGATTGCGTTTCTTCCTTCTGGAAGATTGGGGAATTTCTTCGGTTGAACCTTGGGGCGATTTCTGACGATAGGGAGACTACCAAACCAAGATACTCTTGGATACCTTTGTCGCATTCCTCCATCATCACCTTTCGTGCGTTATCATCTTTGAAGTTGATTCGTAAGTCGCTTTTGGGTAAACAGGTTCCCACATTTCGGGCAGACAAGAACGTCGAGGTTGGGTTTGGTGAAATTCATGGTTCTATCCTTCTGACTCATGGCTGGAATCGTGTAATGCTCGAAAGCCGCTGGATTCTCGGAGACTTCGCAAGCGGGACAAGTTATTCCGCCAGAATGCATTCCCAATTCCAAGGCAACTGAACCTATAAAAGCGATTGACCTCGTACGAAAGACATCGGATGGGTCGGCCTTCCAAGTGTCGGATCAGGGCGAGATTTCGAACTCGCAGTGCGGATCTCCCTTTGAGGTGCATCTAGTCTCCACCGCCTTCACGTCTGACCCGAAGTAAGTGGACAGCATCCCGGCAAGGTGTCCCCGGATGAAGTTGCTCTCGGGCTTTCCGGTGCTCAGACCTGCGCATTCGAACCCCTCCTCAAGCTTGAGCTTGGCCCGCTTGTGCCCAGGGTCAAGGCCTGACAGCTCGAGCCGTCCCCAGCCCGTCGCCGTGTATGTCTTCAGCACCTCCGCGAGACCCGCCCTGCTCTTAGGTCTGTAGGTCGAAAACAACATCTCGTATGCGGCTCGCCCGAGGCTGAAGCCCTCTTCGTAGATCAGTCGCCTTCCGTCCTCGGGGTTAGCTGCCAAGACCGCGTCGAACATCGACCTCAGACTGGCCATCAGTATGAGGACGGCACGGTCCCCGGTGTTCCAGGTGAGCGGAAAGTTCACGCTGTCCGAAACGAATCCGTCGACCCCCGACCTCACCTCGACGTCAGAGGCGTACACGGACGACTCGATGAAATCCTTGAGCCAGCTCTCGTCCATCCGAGGGTTTGCCGTCTCGACGAAGAAGCTCACCGTCGCTTTGGGCTCGTAGGACATCCCCCCGAAGAAGCCTTCGAGTATGTTCATCCCTCTCACCGCGAGCAGGTTGGTCAGGTTCCCCAGGGCTCCCGGCTCATTCTCGAGATGCAGGGAAACCAAATAGGTTTTCTTCTTTGGATCGTAGTGGAATACCATTACGTCCTTGTCGCGGGACAACATAAGACGCTCCGTGGGAAAAGCGCGGTTTTGGAATAAGACCATTATGGATTAGTGATCCATTCTCCACCGGAGAGGTTCAGATTCCACAGGGCCCGAACCTGAATGCATCGCCGATGCTGGTTTGGGCGCACAACTCGACGATCTCATGGTGACCCCACGGTAGCGGGTACTGCCTTGGACCGCGCCTAAACTCGAGAGAATCCCCCTGCCTAGGTGCCACTTCAGGGGCTCCGCAGTTTGGGCATGACTTTCCAAGTTGTGACGCCTGTGAACCCGTTACTGCGCTCGCGGCAGGAGCGCAGTATCATGCGAAACAGATGAAAAGGTTCGACAGGACCGAGTAGCAGTCTCCGGAAGCGTTTATCGCCTACACAAACGGACGCACTCTCTTCATGAAGCGCAGGAGGCCAGGCCTCCAAGGCAGGTGGGCCTACGTGGTGAACTCGTTACAGAGGCTCGTTCCGTCCTACGAGGAGGCTTCGAGCAGGATCGCGATCCACGCGGACGGGCAGATGAGGGTCGGGACCGTCGCATTCGCGGTCCGGAGGGGCTCGCTCGTCCTCGACCTGGGAGCGGGTCCGGGGGAGATGTCGAGGCTGGTCGCGGCGAAGGGCGGAGCGCCCATCCTCCTCGACGTTTCTCAGGCGATGCTGGCCGCATCGCACTTCCCCAACAGGGTCAGGGCCGTCTTCGAGTTCCTTCCCTTCCGGGAGGGTGTCTTTGACGCCGTCGTTTCGGGGTTCGCGCTCAGGGACGCGCAGGACCTTCCGAGGGCGATCGGGCAACTGTCACGAGTCCTAAAGCCTTTGGGGAGACTCGGCTTCTGCGACCTGGGAAAACCAGATTCCGCAGTCGCCGCCCTGGCCGTGGCCCTCTATCTGAGGCTGGTCCCAAGCATCGTTGGTCTCGCAACTGCGGGCGCCGTGGGTCTGCGGTACGGGTCGATCTACGACACTTATGTGCTCGTGCTCCACAACTCTGATCTGAAGGCCCTCCTTTCGAGTCGTTTCGGGAGCGTCGAGCTCGAGAAGAGGCAGCTCGGTGGCTCGATAGTCGTGAAATGCGTCAAGAGAGACTAGGCTAGACCCTCTTCGACAGTTCGCCCAGCATCGCATCGGCTTTGGAGACGGGGATACTGCACCCCGCCGCCTTCCTGTGGCCTCCCCCGTTCCCACCCAGCCTGGCCGCAATCCTGTCGATCGTCTTGCCGAGGTGGACCCTGCACTCTGAGGTCGACCTGAGGCTCACTTCGTACCACCCCGGTCGCTTTTCCTTCAGGGCGACTCCCACCGGGACCTCAAAGGCCCCGACGAGCAGCTTCGCGACGTTGCCGGTCGAATGCTGGTCCGTTACCATGTACGCCAGCCTGCCCATCTTCGTCCCGTGTTCCTTGACCTGTTCTCCCAGCCGCGCGACCTCGACCAGCTGGTCGACCGCGAGGCGCGGGACGTCCTCGATCTCGTGGGGGTGTTTCATCTTCGAGAGCTCGGAGACGACAGTCTCCGGGAAGCCTTCCTGCCCGCCTTTCCTTGCGACGGCGTAGGCGAGCATCGTCGCCTCTAGGAGCACGAACTGTCTGTCCGCATGCTCCATCAGCCTCCTCGTTTTGGGCGAGTCGTCCGTGTAGTCGGTGACGGCCCCGCATAGGGCGATCAGGCGAGCCCGCTCCGGCAACGATCCTTTGAATGTGAGATAGGCGAGCATGCTCGAGCATTCATCTTCGTCGTGGACGAGCCTGACGCCGATTCGCCTCAGCCTCCTCTTCGTGGCCGGTGCCATGAAATGGTGGTCGATGTAGGTCACCTCGGTGCGTTCAGCGATCTTCTTAAGGCTCTTCAGGAACCCTTCCAGGTTGGCGTTGTCGGCCCCGAGATCACAGAGCACGAACTTCTCAGTGCCAGGAGGCACTCGCGCCAGGTTGTCGAGCAGATCGTCGTAATCCGAAAGAAGAACCTCGGCTCCGGTCGCGGCGACGATCAGCGCGGCCGACCCCAGTCCGTCGACGTCCTTAACGTGCGAGATGCAGAATGTCTTCAATCAGACAAGGTATCCCATCCGGGTGCGATTTAAAGAGAACCTGGCCCCACCGGCAGTTCGGTGGCCGGCGCCCTCCTCATGGCCGAGAACGTAGGGGGGTTTCTAAGGACGCCTCACAGCGAGGGGAGGACGATGACGTGCCCATTTGACGAAACGGGATTCTCGGTCTGTCTGCTCTTAGGTTGGCCGGAATTGCTCTCTTTCTTGGTCCAACAGTGGAGAAGCAGACGGAACGGGATTCTCAGATTTGGACTACGGGTCTGCCCCTCGCTTGGTCGTACCAGGCCCTGCCCATCGCCTCCGTGTTGAGCGCCGCTCCTACCCGGCCCTTAAGGTCTACTGCGATTATCCCCGCCGTGCCTCTGCCGCTCGCTCTCGTCATCAGCTCAATAGCTCGCCTCGCCGCGCCCGGCGCACCCGCTTTCATGAGGTACTCGCAGGCCCTCAGGCAGAGCGAGTTCTTGATTATCTCCTCTCCCGTGCCTGTGGCGCTGGCGGCGCCGGCCTTCGAGTCGGCGTAGATACCTGCTCCGATGACCGCCGAGTCGCCGACCCTGCCGGGGAGCTTGAGCCACATTCCGCCCGTGCTCACCGCGGCTGACGGGACGCCCGCGGCGTCCAGCGCGACGGCGCCGACGGTATTGCCTTCCTGGAGACCGTGCCAGAGGTCAATCTTACGCCGTGCTTCTGCCCCCGGCTCAGTCATGCTCTTGAATCTGAGCCTGGCCGTGGGCGAGGGCCGCAGCCTTTCCGCAACGAGCCCAGCGGCGTGAAGGTATGCCCTGCACCTTTCGCCCGCGATCAGGACGTGGGGGGTCTTTTCCATCACCCGCCTCGCCAGGGTCACGGGGTGGTAGGTGCAGGTGACTGCCCCGACTCCGGCCCCCCTCCGGCCCTCACCTGACATGATGGCCGCGTCGAGTTCGACCCTCCCCTCGACTGTGAGGCACGAGCCCCTGCCCGCATTGAAGGCCCCGCACTCCTCCATGCAGCGGACAGCAGCCTCGACACAGTCGAGCGAAGATCCCTTCTTCATGGCGGCCCGGCCCGCCTCGACGGCGTTGAGAAGCTCGCGGAACCTCCTGTCATTCGGCGCGTACTTCCCGCTCCCGGCGCCAGCGTGGACTATGATCGCTCCTCTCAACGGGACCCGGACTCGACCAGCCAGGGTATTTATCCCAACTTCCCTTGGTCGGCCTCCCCTCCTGCCGGCCTAAGAGGCCTAATTAGCCGGCCATGGCCAGGGAACGCGTTGATCAGCGCTCCAAAGGGCGTGCTCCGCCTTGCGGCCCTGAAGATGCTGTCGGAGTCCTCGATGTCGGGGTCAGACCTCGCTGAGGAGATCGGGAGGGTGACTGGCGGGGGGTGGAGGCCGGGGCCGGGCTCGGTCTACCCGATTCTTGGGGAGCTCCTCAAGAAGGGCCTGATCACAGAGCTGACCAAGAGGGAGGGGAACGTCAGGCGGTACATCATCTCCGGGAAGGGAAAGGCCGAGCTGGAGAAGATGGTGCGGGCGACCGAAGGAGACATCGCCAGGCAGCTCAAGCTCCTCGCCGTGTATTCCTCTCTTGCTGGCAAGCAGGACCTCGAAGGGAAGGTAAAATCGCTCGCCAAGTCTCTCGGCCCCTAGACCTTGCTTCTGGAAACGCTTAGAACAGCACGGAAACACAGGGAACCGATCATGGCGGACGAGCCGGTCAAGGTCGAAAAGCTGGGAATCGAGCACGTACCCGAGGACCTTCGCCACGGCTCGGCCAACCGCACCTTCACCCTCTGGTTCGCCGCCAACCTCACCATAGCCGACTACGTCGTCGGTGTCATCACGACGGAATTCTCCGGCTTCACAATGTCCCAGGTCATCCCAATCCTGCTGGTGGGCAATCTGTTGGGTGGGCTCTTTGTGGGCCTCGCAGCGGCCATGGGTCCCAGCCTCGGCTTCCCTCAGATGCTCTCCTCGCGGGCCTCGTTCGGCAGGCTGGGGAATTACATCCCGGGCGCTCTTACCTGGATTAGCACGGTCGGTTGGTTCACGGTCAACACGATCCTGGCAGTCGTGGCCCTCCGAGTGATCTTCCCGGGAGCGAACTTCGTGCTCTCGGCAGCAGCCTACGTCATCATCCAGGCGATGATCGCCATCTATGGCCATGATTTCATCCACTTGTTCGAGAAGGTGATGTCGGTCGTGCTCGGTCTCCTGTTCCTCCTCATCTTCGTCCTGACGATACCCGACCTCGGGAAGGCCTTCGCGTATCAGCAGGGCTCCGCGAGCGCGCTATCGCTGGGGTCAGTCGGGGGCATTCTGATCATCTGCTTCTCCTATCTCATGTCTTGGGCTCCCTACGCCTCCGATTACTCGAGGTATTTCGCGCCGCCGACTTCCAAGACGAAGGTGCTGGTCCTGGCGCTGGCCGGAGGCGCCGTCTCCTCCTTCGCCATAGAGACCCTGGGCGCCCTCGTGGGCAGCCTGACACCGTCCGAGACGGGATCCTTCGCCTACTTCAACGGGCTCTACAAGTACGCGGGGTCCTTCGGGGCTCTGGCCATGGCCGCGCTGATCCTTGGCGCCTTCGCGGCTGACGCGCTGAATCTCTACACAAACTCGCTTTCCGCGTTGGTCCTTGACGTGAAGGCCAAGAGGTGGGTGACGGTCGCCGCCGGCGGGGCGGCCGGTTTCATCATCGCGGTCGCCGTCCAGACGAACTTCGAGAGCTTCTTCGAGAACTTCCTCCTGGCTCTCTCCTACTGGATAATGCCCTGGCTCGCGATAACCCTCGTCGACTTCTACGTCGCTAAGAGGACGAGCGTTGAGACCAGTGCGAACCCCGTCAGATGGGACTGGCCCGCCCTCGCCATCTATGGGTTCTCGATTCTGGTGTCGGTTCCCTTCATGGTGCCGCAACTGGCCCTGGGCTACCCTGTGGGTGCCCTCTCCTTCTGGTTCAACGGCGCAGACTTCAGTTACTTCATCTCCTTTGCCGTCGCCCTTCTCCTGACGGTGCTGCTCCGAATGAGGGGTGCCCGGAAGCGGCGATAGGGCAGACTCGAGACCGGATGAAGGACAGGCCAAGAGCGCAGTACTGGACGTCAACATGGGCCTACTACCGGCCAGAAGAAGAATGACGCCGGGACCACTTCACGCTTTTATCCTCACTTCGCCACGAGTCCGCCGTGTCGACAGAGGTCAAGTTCAAGGTCAAGGTCTACCCGTCGCCGAAGCCAAAGAAGGTTCCGAAGGCCGTCAGCGAGGAGTTGAAGGGCGGGGCTGGCCCCAAAGCGATTTCCCGGATGAAGAAGGAGAGTGTCGACTGCCCTGTCGCAAAGAAGGAAGTCGCGTTTCTGATCTGCTTCGCGTGTCCGTCCTTCCTCAGAAGAGTGACAGGCGTCGTCGACTGCGCGGGCGGACAGGGCCCACCCAAGGATTGGCTGCTGGGCTGAGTCGACCTCAGGGCGCTGGTTCCTAAGCTCTCGCCGATCTGCGGGTGGTGCTGAGAGAAACGGTGGATGCTCTATGCCCTCATGGCCATCGGACGGGCACTGTGCCTATCCCTTCAGGAATCCGATAATCAGTCCTACGATGAAGGTGAGGGATGTGTAGGGTAGATAGCCTGCCAACCGCTTGACCCAGTCAGAGACGCTGGAGCTCGATTTCAGGAAACCGAGCAGCGGCTTCAGCACTTGGTCGGGTGACAGGAATCCCGCGATGATGAGGAGCAGGATGATCGCGGCTATGAGCAGACCGATGTTGAGGACCTTCTTGATCAACAGGCCAACGACAAAGCCGATGACCAGAGGCAGAAGCGCGGCGACTATGAAGGTTGTCGAAAGATCTGGTGGCAGGATTGCGACCAAGGGAGAACATCACGTTCCCATCTCTTATGAATGTATCCACAAAGATGCTGCGTGGGCAGGGCCATTCCACGACGTAGTCCGCGGCCGTTCATTCCAAACGTTTTATACGAATGTCAGTCTCAGCAGCCTGTTGCGGTACCAGAACTCGCTGATTGTGGCTCTCTCAGCGTCATTCTCTGCGATGTTCCTGAGCTTCATGATTCATTCCCCCTGGTCCAATCCCAACATCTACAGCGACATAGGCTCGTTCTGGATAAGGTCAGAGATCCACCAGGGGCTGGTCCCTTACTTCAACTTCTTCTTCGAGTACCCACCCATTTCTGGCTACATACTCTACCTTGCGCGCATCGTCGGTGGGAACTACAACGGATACTACTCAGCCTTCGGCGTCATGAGCTTGGTCGCCGCCCTGGTGCTGGCGTGGTCCTGCTGGCGCGTCGCCAATGCACTGGGGACGCGACTGAACCCTCTCTACTTCTTCTTTCCCAGCTTGATAATCTACGGGGTCTACAACTTTGACCTCTTCAACGCGCTGTTCATCATCCTCAGCCTCCAGTTCTTCCTCGAGGACCGCAAGGACGCCTCCGCGGCCGCCCTGGGCCTCTCGATAGCGACCAAGCTGGTGGGCGTCGTCCTGCTGCCAATCTACCTCTTGGAGCTCTGGAAACTGAAAGAGCCGAAGGCAGAGGCCCCTATCATGATCCGTTCTGGCTCCCAGCCGTTGGCGGGGCAGACGTCTAAGGAATGGGGAGCCAAGGGCGGCGGGTACCTTGGGAGGCTCAAGAAGGCAAGCGACCTCCTGAAGAAGTCTTGGTCCGCCACCCTCGAGTGGCTACGAAGGAACAGGCTGATGCTGGAGTACCTACTGATCACCGCAGCGGTCGTGGCGTTCTTCTTTCTGCCGATTGCCATTCTCAATTTCAGTTTCCTGCATCAGTTCTATGCCGCCTATGCAGGCCATGGGTTGGAAGACGCATGGTACATCTGGATCTTCCAGGACCCACACAGTGTCTACGCAGGGTGGTTCGGGCTCGCGGTTACGGGTATCCTGCTTCTTAGGGTTTACACGCTAAGGGTGTCTCTCGCCCCCCGGGTCTTCTTGGGCCTGGCGGCCTACCTGCTCGGGGCCACCATCTACTCTCCGCAGTTCAACCTAATGCTGATTCCTCTGGTCATCGTCCTCGCCATCGATGACCCTTCTCTCTATGCGTGGGAGGTCTTCAACGCGCTGATCATTCTGACGTGGTTCGTGGGAACAACCAACCCGTGGCTACCGGGGACCATTCCACAGACAATGGCGCTGCTGCGCACAGGGTCACTAGCATGGCTCTGCCTTGCCTTGCTGCACAGGAGCGGAATCAGACCCGTTGAGCTCCTTCCTTCCTTCCTGCGGCAGCCGTCGCTGCAGGACTTCTCGCCGAAGCCTCAGATTGAACAGCCGCATGAGGGTTAAGACGAAGGAGCGCTTACGTGACTGCCTTCTCGAACAAGGATACCCGTCCAAAGGGATGCTCTCGAGAGTCGCACTCGGAACTCCTGACGTCGGGACTATATAGCACGGAGTCGATGAGAGGGGTAGATCAGGAGATGAGCTGGAGAGAACTTCCCGCCCTCGTGACTGGTGGAAGCGGGTTTGTCGGAAGACATCTTGATGCAGAATTGCGCAAGATGGGCCTCAAGACGATCATAATGGACATCTCAGGTCAGCCTGGGTATGTATATGGTGACGTACGCGATTACGATTCCGTCGCAAGACTGTCAAAGGACACCGGGGCCATCTTTCACTTGGCTGGAGAGCTGCCTCCGCACGGCTGGTCACAAGGAAGGAAAGGACAGATGTGGGATGTAATGGTGAATGGGACAGAGAATGTAATGAAGGCTGCACTAGAGAACAAAGTCAAGAAGGTCATCCACATGTCAAGTTCAGCTGTGTACGGCGTGCCGACTTCAGACCTCATTACCGAGAATTCGCCCAAGACTCCTCTTGATGAGTACGGCAAGGCTAAGCTTCGCGCCGAGGAGATCTGCAGAAGATACGCTGACGAGGGCCTCGACATCACGATCATAAGGCCGATGACGATTCTGGGTGATGGGTTTGGCGGGATACTCAGAGCTCTGCTGGAGTTTATCTATCTGAACAGAAACGTTCCATTTCTTGGAGATGGGAACAACAAGATCCAAATGGTCTATGTTGATGACGTAGTCAATGCCTGTATACTTGCGACAGATTCTGAAGAATCGAAGGGAGAGGCTTTCAACATTGCGGCTCGCGATCCTCCAACTGTCCGTGCAGAGCTTGAAGAACTGATAGAGTACGCCGACTCGAAGTCAAAATTCAAACCGTTTCCGGCATTTCTCGTTAGACCATTCCTGATTCTGACAAGGGTGTTTGGCGTGGCTGCTGTCGGAAAGGAGGTCTATAGTCTAGGCGACAGGACCTTCGTACTCTCAACCGAAAAGGCTGAGAGAATTCTCGGATGGAGACCGACCATTGGCAATGAAGAGGGTCTCAAGAGATCCTACGACTGGTTTGCAACCAACCATGATGAAGCAAGGCCTAGACTCAGCTTGTGGCTGAAGATGGCTATGAGACTGTTCTAGCTGCGCCAGGAGGCTGGAGTCACCGGCGCGCGCTGTGTGCAACTCTGGGAACAACGGAGCTGCCTTCGTGCACGGTCCAATACCGTTGATGAATTGATCTGGAGGGTTAGGAAAGGATTGTCGCCTGGGTCGGCCGGTGTGGCTTCTGAGCCAATCTATCTTTCTCTTGACCCTGATCAGTTGAGGAATTCGCCTCACTGACCATCTATCTGGCAGCCGGCAGAGAAAATGGCACGAGACATCAGGGGCATCACCTCCCTATAAGCGCCCGCAGCCAGACTGGTAGGAAGGCCTTGTCCGGGAAGAACAAGAAGAAGAAGAGGAAGGCTCCTGCCACGTAGAGGAAACGGGCGTATCTCGGCACCGATTTCCATGTCAGGAAGTAGCTCGCCCCCATCGCGACCGCCGGCAGCGCGGGGATGAAGTAGAAGGGATAGGTCACCCTCCCGGCCGCGAAGAGGGCGAGATAGGGGAAGTAGTTCCACGAGAACCAGATAAGAGACAGCAATGCCAGCTTGGTCTCGCCTGAGAGGCTCCGCGAGGCCGTGTCACCGAACCCGAATCGGTCCAGCCCCCCTCGTCGCGGCCTGAAGACCTCCCATACTGCGAGTACGGCCAGGGGCATCCACAGATACGTCGTCCAGGTCTCGATGAGGTTGGTCACCCCATAGTATGCGACGCCTGGGTAGTTCGTGCAGATCGAGTTGGCGCAAACCGATACACTCGTCCCATAGTAGGTGACGGGTTCATAGTATGTCATCCAGCTCAAGGGGGTGATTTGGGTACTATTGCCGTTGGGCCCGCCGTAGGACCAGCCGTGGCCTATCAGCGATGCGCCGTAGGACAGCATGTAGTGTATCTGGTCGAGGAACGTCGGGAATGCGGCCCTAGCAAAGAGCGTGTCGTAGACCTGGAGGCCAAGGACGAACACCCCGGCTGTCACGACAACGATCTCCACGGCGCAGAGGATTCGTAGCTTCTTGCCGCCCTCCCCGGCGACCAGGTGATAGGTCGCCAGGGTCGCCAGGAGGAAGATCGCGGTCTCTTTCGAAAGGGCCGCCAGTCCAAGCAGGATCCCTGAGAGGGTGA
Source organism: Nitrososphaerales archaeon (assembly GCA_050011715.1). GTDB lineage: Archaea > Thermoproteota > Nitrososphaeria > Nitrososphaerales > Gagatemarchaeaceae > UBA183. The sequence goes on from JBEKIO010000013.1 coordinate 24,771, forward strand.
ACGCGTCTAGCTTCCAGAACCGGACCTTGTAGAAATAAAGCACGAAGCCCAGAAGCGCGAAGAATACCATCGGGATGTCGAGCAGTGCGGCGCTCGAATTCGAGAAGAACATCACGTCGAGGCCCAGAAGCGTCGCTGACAGGTAGGAGGCAGTGCGGCTCTTGGAGAGCTTGAGGACCAGGACAAACACTAGTGGCAGGGAGAAAGTCCCGAGAAGGACGTTGAGGATCCTCCAACCAGGGGCGTTGTCTCCGAAGGTCGCTATGCCGGCCGCGATCAGCGCCTTCGAAAGGAACGGATGCTCGGTGTTGCAGTTCGGGACCGTCGGCCCGCACCGAGTGCCATTCAGCAGGGTCTCTGCGGCCGGCACGTAGTAGGACTCGTCCATGATGCAACCGTTGACGTGCTTCTGGCCGTCGAAGCAAGCAGGCAGCGAAGGTGTGTTGATCATGTAGAGATGGGCGGCAAGCGTCGACGCCGTCAGAAGCACCAAGAACAGGAGAGGCACCCGATACGTAGGGTAGGCAAGGTACACGAAGACGACGCTAACGCCCAGTGCCAGAATTGATGTTGTGCCGAGCGAGACCCCCACAAGGTCGGCGACCCATGCCAGCGCCGTGGAGGGAGAAGCGGCATGAACGACGACCAGGATGACGAACACTCCTAGCTCTGCCAGCGTCGCAGCAAGAAGGACCTTGAGGAAGGAATGAAGGGCGGACCACTTTCGGTTGGGTTGGACCAGCTCCACGGCGTCACTGAGTCACTCCGTCTAAAAAGATTGATGCGATCGGTCGCTTTGTTGTCTTAGGACCTCGATCTTACAGAGGGCTTGCCATAGGAGGGTTATTGAAGCAATCATTAGCCAAGGGTAGCACGAATCGTGCGCAACCCTAATGTGAGGAGATGTCCACCCCTTGGGTGTTGGGCTTTGGCATGAAGACGCGAAGAGGCATATCAACCATATTGACAGTAATCATCTTGGGGGCAATCGTCATAGTTGCAATAGGGAGTGCCGCAGTCCTGTTGGTTCCCTACTCAAGCTCGTCAAGTACTATTGAGACCAGTTTCACAACTACGACACTGATTTCGAAGGTCAATTCGACAGTTCTCAAGACGTCGACTCTGACCAGCCAGGTTGAAACCACGTACACTATCCCAACGACCTCCACCGCAACCACCACGGTGACATCAGGTGGGACCGCGACTCTGACCTTTCAGACAACGGCAACGAGCCTTACGACCTCCACGGCGAATACGACCACTACCGTCAGCGTCGCCACAACCTCAACAACTCTGACGACCTCAAAGACGACCTCGACGTCCATTCTCACCTCAACATCCTTCAACGCGACTGTTACTGCGACTGTTACTCCGACTGTCACTGCGACTGTCACTACGACTGTCACTGTGCATGGGCCGTAGGCGTCAGTCGCCCGGACTATGGGAGTGCGTGATTGAGGAGTGGGATGACTGGCTCGCTTGAATCACAAAACGCCTTCAGAAACGGACGAATCCAGTCCCGATGACGGAACGGAACGACCGCGCGAAGCCGAATGCGTCGCTCAATGATGCGGTCTCCACTGAGACACTGCCGATTTCGAGGCCGGGTCCGTAGATCTCCTGAATAATCCTGCGCTTGACCACTGTCCAGCCAGTCTCGCCGAGGAGGTTCGTGAGAGATCTCTCCAGCTTCCCTGGGTCCTTGTTGGCCCCCTCCAGTGTGAGGCTGTACTTCTCGGTGAGGTGGAAGAGGACAGCCTTCTTACCGTTTTCCGAGAAGACCGACGTGAGGGCGGAATCTAGCTTCTCTCTGATGTGTCCGCAGTCCATACCCTGACCGGAGCTTGCAGGGAGCTCCCTACGGGCGAAGATTCGCATAGGAGGAATCCTCTGGTTCATCCTCTTAGTAATTCCGGAGCCTGGATTCGAATCCAGTCGCAATGGTTTCCCATTACATTGTGAGCAGGATCTACCCACGCTCAGAAAAATGGATGACTAATCTATAATGCATATATAGAACAGAGGTCAAACGAGACCGAGAGACGAAAAATGTCTTTCCCAGAGAACGCAATCTCGGTTCAGGTCAGCGGGTTCGACAGAAAATCCCCCGCACGGAGATCTGAGCTGGAAATAAAGATGGACGTGCTACGCGTCGTCAGTTCGGGGATCGACAGACCGACCCAGATCATGTACAAGGCTAACCTGTCCTGGATCGCTCTGCAGTCCAACCTAAAGTCGCTCGTCAAGAGCAATTTCCTCAGGGAGGAGGACCTGGGTAGCAGAAAACGCTATGAGTTGACCCAGCACGGGTTCGAAATCCTCGGCACCTACCAGAAGGTAGTAGACGCGATGAGCGCACTTCCGGCAGTGCAGAGACCGGCATTCTGACAAGCCCTGGCATTCTGATAAAGAATCCAGCCTAGTGTTTCTGCACGGCCATTTCTTTCTGAAAGAGCTATCCAGTCTTCTGGACGGAGAGCAGTCCTGAGGCGTAGGACAACTGGTTGCTGAACAGGTTCCGTATGATGCTCTCCTCTCGTCCGCCGTGCGCCCCTGAGGTGAAGAGGAAAACAGCAGTGATCGCGTGGCTGCTGGCCATCTCGATAGCCTGCTTCAGGAACTTGTAGGTCGTTTCCAACCCGGCTGAAAGTATCAGGTCGGTGATACTGTCGAAGACTAGCCCAAACTTCAGATCCGGATTCGTCGTGATGGCCTTGTCTAGGACGTTTAGGAGAACCGACTGGTCGTTGGCCGGGACCAGCACCTCCGTCGGAAGGTCGCCTGGCTTCGGGTAGGAGACTCTCGTGGTCATCGTGAAGAACCTGACGTTCTCCAACCCAGAGAGAGAGTTGTACACCGGACTTCCCCGAGAAGTGAACGCGAAGAGCAGGTACTGCTTCGCCCCCAGTTCGAGAGCGAGGTCCCTTATGCTCTCCTCGTACCTCACTGAAGGATTCACCTCGAGCAGGAACTCTTTCCCGAAAACCTTGTCAGTTGCAAGTCCTAAGCGGCCGGAGAATGTGGTCGCGGGGGGGACTGGCGGGATATGCACGGGTGCCGTCTGCTGGAAGAAAGCGCTCAGGAGGGTCGCGCGTCTGAAGGTGGAAGCCGTCGCTGCGAAGGCGGCTGCGGCGATCAGGTACCCCACCGCGCTGGCGTCGATCCCTTCATTCAAGAGATATCCGTTGAAGAACAACAGGTCAAGACCGATCGCCACCCACGCTATCGGGAGCACCGTGAAGGCGGCTTTGACCTCCACGTCCGCCGACCTCGACCTTGCTATCAGCAAGAGGCCTGAAGGATAGACCATGAATATCAACAAGATCCCGAGCAACATCTCCAGGTAGAAGGGGCTGTACTGGGTGGCACCAACGGTGACACCGACGATGTTCGGCACATCCTGTTGTCCGAAAGTCCCGGGCACGAACAGGTATACGCCAGAAATGAGGATGTAGATTGAGTAAAGTAGGAGGAACGTCGCCTGCAATTGATGCTTGAAAATCTCCCTGATGATGTCCATGAATCCTTTCCCTTTCGGCCTGTAGAAGATCGCAAGGGCCACCAGGGTCAGGAGGAACACATCGGCCAGCACGAAGCTGGTCCCGGACATGGTGTATACCGTCATGAAGAGGTTGCTCTCCACGACGAAGTCTCTGAGGAGTTCGAGGGCGACGACCCCCATGAAGAATATGTGGACCATTACGAGTAGGTTCTTCACCTGAAGATACTCGCTAGTCTTCTGCCTGAGGACGTATAGGGCAGACATCCCGGTGATCACCAGAGTGATCAGGTGGATCGCGGGAATGAGAAGTGCCGTCGGATCCAGGGCCATGCCTACGGCTTCACACTAGTTCTTATGACCGTTTCTGGAAGCACGGTCAACGCCTGCGTCCCTCCAACCAGCGCGTCAACTCCTCCAGTATCTGTGTGGCCCTGGTGTCGGGAAGCGATTTCAGACGTTCCCGCGCGAGAGAGGCGTGTTTTAAACAGGATTCTGAGGCGAATTCAACCGACCCAAGGTCGTCGAGAATCCCCTGGACCTCCAGTGCGTCGGCCAGACCGTATTCACTTCTGGCCATTAGCCCCCTGATTTCGTTCTTCTTTCCCGGATCAGCGTTTGCTATAGCATGGATTAAGACGATGTTGCCGGCGTTGTTCTGCATATCCATCAGCATTGGCTTTCCCATCTTCTCGGTAGTGCCTGTAATGTCAAGAACGTCATCCATCATCTGGAACGAGATTCCAAGGTTCTTGCCGTATTCGTAAAGATCTGCGACTACTCTCTGTTTCGCTCCGCCGACTATCCCACCCGATGCGGCAGCCGCGCCAAAGAGCGCCCCAGTCTTCAGACCGGCCAGCTTTAGGTAGTCCTCAACTGTAGGCTCCCTCTTCTTTGAGAGCTGCATCTCCAGGAATTCACCTTCAGCCGCCTCCTTCGCGGCATTCGCGACGTGCCCTATCAGGACCGCCACCCTCTTGGAGGATAGGTCAACCCTTGCGTATCTGCTCAACTGCTCGAAGATTTCAAAGATCAGCATGTCCGAGATCAGAATGGCCGTGGTGACGCTGTACTTCGTGTGCGCCGTTGGCTTGTTGTGCCTGGTCGGTGATTCGTCGATGATGTCGTCTTGGGTTAGCGACGCGGTATGCGCCAATTCGTAAGCCAAAGCGATGGGCATCGCCTTCTCATAGGACTCGCTCACGGCCTCGCAAGAAAGCAAGACGATTGAGGGACGCAGCATCTTCCCTCCGCCCACGACATACTCGTAAGCCACTTCTGAGAGGGTGCTGTTCTTCTCCTTGACCCGCTTCAGGCCTTCTTCTACGGCCTTTCGATATGGCGCGAGAAGAGAATCGACCGCCCTGTCATCGATCAAGAGGCTCCCCATTTCACATCAGTCCAAGGTAGGCTACGACCCCCCAAAGAAGGTACTCACCGTCCGCGGCCAGGTCCCTCAGCGAATCCTCGTGCTTCGTTGATCTCTGGGAGAAGTACCTGTAGGCGAAGGAATAGGGGGTGAAGACCACAAGCAGTCCAGCGAATGTCGGGAGGACCCCTGACAGGACCAGCACGGCTAGGTAAGCCCCAGATGAAAAGTCGACCACGTCCATCAACTTCAGCGACGCAACGGTTCCAAGCGAGACGGGAATTGTCCTTATCCCGTAAGCAGCATCTGCCTTGACGTCGCGCACGTCGAAGAAAATCGTGTTGACCATTAGCCTGAGGAAGATGAATGGGCAAAAGGCGAATACTGCGAGTGAAAGCTGCACGTAGTAGAGGCCGACGAGGATTGGAATCAGAGACCAGCCAAGCGACACCGTCAGGTTCTTCACGAACAGGCCTTCCTTCAGACGGGACATTCCGAGGGCTCTCCCCATCCTCTTAGAGCCGACGCTGTATGCGACCGCGAGTACAACCGGGACAAGCAGCCCGGCGAAAAGGGCTAGGTTTCTGAGCAGTGCGAGGACGTATCCGAGTCCAAAGCTAACGGCAACAACCATAGGCAGCGCGCGTCTCCTCCCCTCCAAGTACTCCGTCCTATCTAGGTGGGAGACCCTGTCCTGGTCGAAGTCTGACGTACGGTTGACCATGTATGCCCCGTAGGAGAAGAGGTATGCCATCAGAAGCAGGTCCCAAGTCGGGGTCCTGCCCAGCACGAGGGCAGCGGTCGCAGCAATGCTTGCAGTCCCGAACGCCAGCAAGTGGCCTCCGTAGACCAGTTCCTTGTACAGCCTCCCTACCGCGGTCATGCTTCGTCTTCCTTGATTCCCCGCCGTTCGACTTCGATTTCGGAATAGAGCCTCCATCCCCTCTTCTCTTCGAACATCTCGTCGGGAATTGAGAGAGGTTTAGTCTTGGACGCGTCCAGCATCATGACCTCGTACGCTTTTCCAACCTGCATCAGATGCATCTCGATCTGCTGCATGCACGTCTGGAATTCGGAGAGCGGGATGTCGATTACTGCCAGATAGTCTCTCTCCTCGGTCCCAGCCTCAAGCCAGGTGAAGGGTAGGCTGTTGCAGAATTTTCTTACCTTGGACATGCCATCCTCTTCGAGTTTTTGGACTATTATCAGCGCCTGCATGACTCCCCCGGGGTTCCCCTCTTGGAGGGGCTTGACCCACCTGATGTTATGGCTGAGGATGAACTTGTTCTTGTCAACGTGCTCGGAGTGGTGGTAGCGGACGGTCCTGGGATTTACACCCATTTCCTTTGCGGTCTTGGCCAACGGCGTGGTCGGGTCCTTCATAAGAGCGCTGAGTATCTTCAGGTCGACGAAATCGACGGTCGAGTCTCTGTTGACTGACAGAAACGAAGACCCGATCTCTCCCATCGTCATGTTGAATCTGCTCCAGTCCATCTTCCACTCTCGCCCTTCGAAGTCGTAGAACTCGGGCCTGAAGGGCGGGTATCTCATCCAATAGAGTTCCCTGTATTCGTAGCCTTCAATAAGCCCTTCCTGCTTTATCTGCTCGAGAACATCCATGTATTTCTTCTTCAGCCTGTAAGGGACTGCGCTCAAGCACAGGTACCTGTTCGACCCGATGCTCTTCGCAACAAAGACAAGGTAGCTCATCCGATCGAGCCACGACTTCCCTGACGACCCGTTTGGTTTGACGACAATATAGCCCATCGAGAGGCCAAGCTCGCCGTAGTTCACGTTGATGGTCGTCGCCAGGCCCAGCTTCGTCAGGTGCTTGTTGACCTTGTACCTAATCGTCTCGGCATTCAGGCCCGTAAGCCTAGCCAAGAGCGAGTAGTTCTGAACACCCACCCTCTTTATGGTCTCAAGCAGCAGGAAGTCCTGGTTTCTCCTCTGCAGGTTCTGTACGGAACCCATCTGTTCCGGTCGGAGGTCTTCGAGTACTAAACCGATATGGATTGCGGGTCAACATTTCAGGACTCGCATATAAGCTTCTTGGACCTGTTCTTACGATTTCATCTCTGCCAGCCTCCAGTTCGTTTGGACAAAAAGCATATAGTGGGCATGGCGATTAGCCAAGCGCAGAACCACATGCCGAATGAAGAAAGGATTCAAACGGGCGTTCCCGGCCTCGATCCGCTGATTCAAGGTGGTCTCACTCCGGGAGACTTCGTGCTTCTGGTCGGTGGGATAGGCACAGGCAAGACGATTCTGTCATCGGAATTTGCCTACAACGGGGCCAAGGAACTCAACCAGCCTTCGGTCTACGCCACCTTCGAGGAAGACGCGATGAGCCTGCGGCGCAACATGCTGAAGTTCGGTCTGGATTTCGAAGAGTTGGAGAAGTCCAAGAAGGCCAGGCTGCTCGACCTCGAGGCACTGGAGGGAAGGGGAATGGGTTCGAACATTGACACAATCCTTTCTGCCATCGACGAGGTCAAGGCCAAGAGGCTCGTAGTCGATTCTCTTACCGCGTTCCTAAGCGGCGCTACGGGGAAGTTCGATTACAGCTTCCTGATGCACTTGATCTATAAGACCCTCAAACGGGAGAGGATTACGACGATAGTGACCGTGAGCAGATTCGATCAACAGACCGATTACTCTCTCGGCCTTGAGGAGTTCGTAGCGGACGGAGTCTTCTACATGGAGAACTATCTCGCAGATAATATGGAGTTGAAAACGAGGTTCATGGTAAGGAAGCTGCGTGGTACTGAACATTCAAGGAAGTACCACACTGTGGTCTTCTCGTCGAAGGGCGTCGAGATACTGCCGTATACCGTCTGAAGCCCTGCGAACGGTCTCTTTGAAGAAAGAGACAAAAACGAGATATCGTCTGTCGGAGACATACATGGACGACATGGGACTAAGGATGGTCTGGTTCGCGGTCGGAGTCATTTTCCTGCTCGGCACGAGCGCTGTCTACGCAGCGCCACCCTCCAAGGTTCTTGGCGGGAGCACCCCCTACTCGACGCCACCCTCGAGTGCCTTCGGCGGGAACGTAGCCCATTTAGCACAATCACAGACTGTTTCGCTTAACCTGACTGGCGGTGTTGTGTCTCCAGGGGTCCAAAGCTACTCACTCCGGGGCGGCCAACTTGTTGCCGCCTGGATCTTCGGCACTCCGGTGAATTCAATGAACTCAATCCTCCGCTACGACCTCAGCGCCGTTGTTTCTGGATTGACAGCGACGGGGACTGCTTCTTTTGACCTAAAGACCAAGACTTCCCATTGGTCGTACACGGACGTGAAAGGGACGGTCGAGATCGACAGCATGACCCCTGCCGTGCTCTTCCCACTCGGATGCACGCCATACCTCAACTGTACTAGCGCGATTCCGGCTCTCTTCAACGGGACCGGGACGGTCACCATTTCGACCGGCAGTGGCGTGACCACCATGAGCCTCAGCATGGGGTTCGAGTCTGCTTATCTCAATCCGTTCGGAGGGCCCGTCTTCTTTGTGTCGAATTCGAGCGAAGTCTTCGTGATAGCGGATTATTCGCACGCTGAGATACAATGGACCGGTGTTCAGATGGGCGGCGCAGCGGCTGGGACGTTCGGCGGGACCCCTGTCTCTGGGAGCTTCGGGATGTTGGTCAATTCGAGCGAAGACCTCAGTACCGGGAGAGAGGTGGACCAGGGGGCGATTTACTTTCTCGGGATGAGCAACCCGGCCCTGAACGGCCTCGGCACCTTCATCGGCCACTCCACGATCCCTACGGGCTCGTCAGTCGCCTGTCCTGGGTTCCCAGCGGGGACCTGCAACCTGACGGGCCTGAAGTCGTCAGGAGCTTTCACGATGACCTTGGAGTCGGGTGGAGTGCTCTCGGGACGATACACCACTGTCTGGGCAACCCCTGCGGTAGTGTTCTCGAGTAACATCTCGGCTTCCACAAGAGGCCATCACGGTCACCGCTAGATCCGAATGATGCCCAAGTCATGGCCGAATCGCAGGAATCCTGACGCCAACTCTCGGGCTAGGCCGCAAACCATTATATCACTTGGGCTCGTAAGAGTGTGGCATGAGTGACATGCCCGACGCCTATCATTGTCGGATCTGTCTGAAGTCCTTCTCTGACAAGACTACTCTGGTCGAGCACCTAAGGCTGGAACACGAGATTCTTGAGGTGGCCTCCTACGCGGCATCTACCATGATGCAGGAGCAGGACAGAGACAAGATAGCGCGGGAGTTCTTCAGACAGCTCGAGCAAATCAAGAAGGAAATTGCGAGTGGGTAACGCGGGAACCAGGACTTGCATACTTACTGACTTTGTCATATGGATTCTGCATACTAATGATTGAAATACTGATAGTTAGAATCTAAGGGAAGTAGCTAGATTGAATGTCAGAGTGACCGTGCTCGTCGCCGTCGTGTCGCTTCTCCTGGCATCACAGGCCATCCCCTCCTCGGTGGCTGTCACGTCCAAAGTCCCGTCTCTGGCCGTAGGTCTCGCGCTCACAATAATTCCGCCCAAGCTGCCGGCCGACAATGGCACCTATCCTGCCGTTGTGGTCTCACTGGTCGATTCGAACGGCCTTCCTTCGGCGGCTCTCACTCCCCTGACAGTTTTCTTGACCTCCTCCTCAACCAACATCGCCTCGGTCCCGGACATCGTCACAATTCCGGCGGGCAGCGAGTACGTCGTCGTCAACGCGGTCACAACCCCGACTCCTGGCTCCACGAGCATCACGGCGTCATCACATGGCCTGGAGTCGGCCTTCGCCACGCTGACAACGGCCATACCCAGTGGATTCCCGTCGATTCTCAAGGTCTTCGTTTCGCCGACGACTTTCTTGAGACGGGCTGACACTGGAACCGTGAGAGTCGAGCTGGTCGACAGTGCCGGTTTCCCCTCAAAGGCGATAACCCCCGTCACGGCGCTACTCTCCTCTTCCAACGCCAGCGTAGCCCGCCTCAACCAGGGTTCGCTGACGATAACTCCGGGTGAGATCTATGCCACGGGCAGCTTCGACACGAGTGCGAACTCTGGTCAGGCTGTCATTACCGCGTCCTCGACCGGATACGGGTCGAGGCCGGCGTTCGTCACGGTAGTGTCTCCGAAATACTGCACAGGTAGCTGTGGCTCCAGCAAGCTGCTCCTAAGGCTTCTCCCAGGCACTCTGCCTACTGATGGCTTGACCTATAGCGCACTGGAGGTGGGCCTGGCGACCAGCTTGGGAGAGCCCGCGGTCTCCTCTTCTGACACGATCGTTCAGCTCTTCTCTGACGAGTCAGACATCATTTCGGTACCCACCCTTGTAACGATTCCAGCCGGGAACATCTCCGTTCTCGTCCCGCTCACGACAAGTTCACTTCAGGGCCAATCAAGCATTACCGTCACCTCCTCCTCTCTCTTGCCGGGCAACGTGACCGTGACGACGGTAATTCCCGCCCCGTCAAAGCTGGCGGCGTATGTCGCCCCTATGACTCCTTCGGGATCGTCGACATTCCAGTTAGCCAGTAGCCGTCCTATCCTGGTAATCCAACTGCAGGACAGCAACGGCAATCCTGCGCGGGCGCGCGTGCTGACGAACATAACAGTTACGTCGTCGAACAGCTCGATGATGAGTTTACCGCTCCACCTAAGCATAAAGGTCGTAAAGGTCGGTCAGAGTTACGTCGGTCAGGATTACGTCCGCACGCTTCTCAATGCCTCAGGATCGGGTTTGAGTGTCCTCACGGCCAGCTCTCAAGGGCTGCTCTCTTCTCAGGTCAACCTCCAGCTCGCACAGAGCCCGCTCATCGTCACGCTCAGTCCTTCCGTTTCGGGGGCGACACCCTACGGATCGTCAACGATGTACACCAACAGCACAGCTGTCATGACGCTGTCGATCTCGTTCCTGGGTCAGCCAGTCCAGAACTTGACAGTCCAATGGACCGCCACATTGGGCTCCATCTCGCCAACCAAAACCACGGCGATTTCATCAAAGACCGCCTCGACGACGTTCACGCCCATCATCTCCGGTTTGGTATGCAAGGTGGTGACCGTCGGTCCGTGTTACCTTGGAACCGCTAACATAACCGCATCGTTCTCGTCCATACAGACCGGTCACATCAGCAAGTCCTATTTAGTGGGGATCTACCTCCCTCCACCGCCCCCAGTACGGCCTCCCTGGTACAAGACTTACTGGTATTACATTGTAGCTGCGGTCGTGGTGGTTCTTGTCGCCGGGTTCTACCTCTTCCGCTTGCGCAGGAAGAAGCAGAGAGCCGAGATAGAAGCGGGCTTTGAAGTCGTTTAAGTGTGCCTAGTTCCGAAGGCGGACTGGAAGAGAAGGGCTCTTCGTCAAATAGAAGATTCGCGTCCTGCTGAGGCGATTAGGGAACTGCGGGAAGACCTCGCAAAGAGAAGACTGTCTTGTCAGCTTACTCGGGGGGATACGGAGACGGATCCCCTGATACGCATGCTGATTCGGTCCATCACGAACTTCGAACCAAGCTCTCCCACAAGGTAGTAAAGCGCCGTGTGAAACGTATCAGGACGCCTGATCGCGTCGCCTGACACGACATTATATCTCTTGGACAATTCCGCCAGCAAAGCCTGTTTACCAGAGTCACCGAAGATGACCTCGAGCTCGGACTCCACATCAGCTACAGCCTCCCAGCCCGCGCCAGTCTCCATGGCCGACGGCGATTCCCCTATCTCCTCCTTGAACTCCAGAGGCATGCCCTTCGAAGAAACCGTCGTTTTCTATTAAGTGGTGTGCAGGCCCTATCTGAATTGAAGTTCCATAGTTGGAGCACCATAATCCGCATTTCTTCCCGTAACGATCGAAGTCGTACGGGAGTGAGGGGACGATTTCCCAATGCCTCTCTGGGCACGTCAGCGCACTTGGACTTGATCGGCTTGAGTTTGGTTAAGCAAGGGTCGGTGCGGGTCTCGCCCCTCCAAGGCGGTTTGTCAGTGCGATGAGTGCGGGAACAAATGGCGAATCAGGTGGTCTTCGATACGGATCGGCTCGTCCGCGCTGCAGGGACTCGTCGCCCTAGCCCTTGACCCTGCTTGCCTTCTTCTTCTCCCAGAGGCTTGCATCTCTCATGAAGATGCGAGTGTGCCTCGAGCACCAATGGGATGTCTCTGACCCGAACGAGACCAACCACAGGGCCACCTCGTAGCAGCCTTGAACTTCGCATTTGTGTCCAGTGACCTGCCGCCGTAGTCCTGCCTGAGACATCGCACTTCGCATGGACTGGCTTACCCTCCCCACCTCACTTCTCAATTTTCGAACTTTCCCGAGGGTCAGTCGATCCGTCTCTTTGGAAATGCATGGTGCGCAGGGTCATACCCTGGGGGTTTGCTCGCGGTCTGGCCCTTGCGTCTGCGCTCCCGCCTTTGTCCCGAGGGGGTGGGCCTCAGGCCCTGACTGATGAGGTTGGCGTCCCCCCGGGGGCGCCATAGGTCAACCGGCTTAGCATGAGCTACAGCCTAGGTGTGGCCTGTTGCAAATGGCGACTGGGGACGGGCGGTGGGTCTGGAAGCATGTGAATGGGGTTGCGATTCTTAGTAGAGTCTAGAAGACGATATTGTATACGTTGTTAGTCGGAATGCTTGAATTGGCCGAGGGGACGACGGAGATTGCACTTCCCGACCCGACGATGATTCCGAACTGTTCTTGTCCCGCCCCTACCGTTATGTTCAGAAGACTATTGCTCCCGCAGACCATCGCGTATGTTTCAGTTCCGTTCCCACCAACCACTGTTACCGAGCTGTTAGCCCCCCCCAAGACGGAGTAGATATCGGTCCCTTCGCCCCCGTAGATCGTGAAGTTGTCTGCCCCTGCCCCTCCTGTCAAGGCATAGGCATTTGTGCCAGACCCGTCCAGGATCATGAAGACGTTCGAGCTGTTTACGTCTCCACCTCCAGACAAAGAGTACGAGTTTGAATCAGTGGGTGGAAGAAGGATACTAGTGCACAACCCGACTTGGAAACTGAGGGAAAAATTGCCGGGGTTAGCGCCATCGCACGCGTCAACATAGAACCTCGCGTTGCCATTTGTCGCGTTGATTGTATATGTATCACTGCCAGGACCGTCGGTGATGTTGAAAATATCTGCACCCCCAACCCCTAAAGCGGAAATGGTGTCGTTTCCGGAGAGCTGACAGGCGGGCAGGATACCATTTGACAACAGGCAGTCGTCTATCAAGAATGTCTCATTTCCAGAGGTGCCTAAGATGATGCAGGAATGACCTGTCGCAAGCTGCGCTCCGCAAGAGAGACCACTCACCGTCAATAGCGTTACTCTGGCCAAATCTGTGTAGGCATAGGAGTCTCCCAGCCCGCGGGAGAAGGTCGCCTTGCCTGCTAGGATATCACTGATGATGTAGGAGTCTCCCAGCCCGCGGGAGAAGACCACCGTGCCCGCCGCAGAATCGGCAGTTACAAAGCCACTCTGAATTCCGCGTAGCGTCTGGGCCAGTCGCGAAACTGAATCGCTGAAGCTGAAAGAGCCAAGGCTTCCTCTGACGAATGCGGATGAGCTGACCACCGAATCGAGGAAACCGAAGGAGTCCGTAGGGTCGTTCAATGCGATCACTCCCACTTGTATTAATAGTAGAACGACGGCCAGTGCGACTCCGGTTCGAATCTTCTTCCTCGACTTCCAGAAGGCCAAAGGACAGCCAGCGTAAGCAGCGAGGCATCTCATATAAGCCTAGAGCTTGGCGCGTGCCACCACCCGTGGATTTCCTGTTTTTCTCGCCGCTCCCTCAGCGTTGTGGCCTTTCGTGCGCGTTTGGGGAGACCGACTAGGGTCAGAGACCGTCCATCCACTCCTTAGAGTTAAATATCGCGTGACCGGCCGTCCGCACACTGATGAAGGCTCGAGTTGTCTCTAGCAGGTGGCTCGGGGTGATAGCTCTAGCGATTGCCCTGTCGTTCGTCGCAGGTTTCTTCGCAAATTCGACATTCCTCGGCGCGGGAAACGGCAAGTATACCTTTGTCGTGGGAGACAGCTACCCGTACGGAGAGTGTGTCGGTACCTGTCCAAGGCACGGGTTCGCTTTTGGTGAAGACATCGTCACCGTCACAGTAGCTCATCAAGGCCAGGTGGTATTCGCTGCGAACTACCCTAACCTCATTACCAACGTAGGGGAGGACCTTATCTCTAGGCAGACTGCCTGCGGAGCTAACCTTCTCACTTCGACATCTACCACAACTTCGACATCCACCACAACTTTGACATCTACCACAAATACGACATCTACCACAACTTCGACATCTACCACAACTTCGACATCCACCACAACTTCGACATCTACCACAACGTCGAATCAGGTGGTCTGTGGCAATGGCGGGGTGTACATCGCTTTGTCGACGGACACGGCGACTCCCTCGGCAACAGACACAACCTGTCCCTCTGAGCTGACAAGCAACGGACTGGCAAGGACCTTGGGCGGATATTCGCATGTCACCGGGACTAACACTCACACGATCACGGCTAGATTCAGCTATTCGACGAGCGCCTCGAGCACGACGATAACAAAAGTGTGCATGTTCGACGCGGTGTCCGGTGGTAACCTGTTCGCAGAATCGCTCTTGTCTCCTTCCGCTACGGTCTCTGCAGTCGGAGATAACGTTACGATACAGTGGACGTTCACACACTGAGCCTGTGTCTTCGTCCAACAACCGAGTGCTAATGAGCCGTTCGAACCCGGATAGATTACAGGCTGATTTCCCATATCAGGGGAAATCCTCTCCGGGTCACCCTTGCAGAATTGGATAAGAGCTGCGCTTCAGCGCATGGGTGCGAGAGACTGTTCTAGTGCAGCCTAGACATGAACCAACGGTATGTCGCCGCTATTGCCTCTTCGTGTGGGGTGTACGGCACAGACGGGAACGCCTCCATGAATTCTGACCCGTCCAAGACGAAGGAATCATAGTAGTCGTAGGGAAGTTCAAGAAAACCCTTCGCGTCCGAACTGAGGAATCGCCCTGTCAGCATCACGCCCCGGCCCCAGTGCCCCACTTTCGGTTCCTTGCCTGCTGCTCTGTAGGCATACTCGATGAAGGACCTACCGCTGATGGGAGCCGGTCCAGAGAGATTCCAGGTGCGCCCATGGGCCCACAGGCTTCTGCCGAGCAGTATCATCCTCGACGCCGCGTCACTCACGTAGAGGAGGCTCCGGGCGACCTCGGGGTCTCCCATCCAGTGGGCCTTCTTCCCGGAAACAGCTGACTCGAAGATGTCTTGCCAGAGGGTGTTCATTACGCCCGGCCCATAGATTTGTGGCATTCTCGCTATTACGGTCCTGATGAGGTTAGAACGATGGGCGTTGAGAAGGTCGCTCTCCGTGCTGGCGTTTTCGCGCTCATCCGCTATGAGATGGTTCGCGAGGACCAGCTCAGCTCCGGCATCTATCGAAGCAAGCAGGATGTTGCCCGTGGCCTCGCGGAAGACCCGCTTCCAATTCGAATGGCTCGGCTCGAAGCAGTCGTAGATCACCTCTCCTCCCTCGCATGTCTTGACCAGACTACCCGGCTTCAGGGGGTCTGCGGCTACGATTTCGACGGAGTCTGGTAGGGGGCCTCCCATGGTGGCCGCGTCAAGGGTGACCCCCCTGACCCTTGAGCCGACAGCTGCAAGCTCCTCGAGCACGGCCCTTCCCAGTGGGCGACCCGCTCCCATCACGATCTGCAATCCCGCTCCCGTTTCAATCTGCAATCCCGCTTCCTTCGCGATTCTCTCTGGTTCGGCCGTTACTCCGGGCAGGCCCTCCGCCCGAGGTTCACTCTCTCCCACACTGCCCCCCAAGTTGTCCTCTGATTTCAGTGCATCCCTGAGGGCTAATTAGCAATCTGCAGATTCCCCAAGCAAGGAGGGTCGGTGGCTGTAGGTAATGTCGAACCCTTCTGTCTGCGATATGTATGCTATAGACACAGAGTACACTGCTCTGTCGCTCAGGGGCGGAACGACTTCTGGGATCATCGCGCCGTCGGAACTTGTGACTCCGATGAACTACTGAACAGGCCTTCGCGAACTTCTTCAGTATGATGGGGGCACAGGCTTAATATCAGTCGGGCTGAGCTTCGGTCGTGCCTAGTGAGTTGCGGCCCAAAGTTTTGGCTACGGCGCTAATCATGAGCCTGATTCTGTTGGCAGCCATGTCCTACTTCGCAACGCCAGCCCTCGGGTCCGCGATGTGGCGCACCACTAATTGCAGCAAGACCTCGACTGCCCTGACGACTGTTACTTCAACCACGACGCAGACCACGACCTTGCCCGCGACGACATCGATCACAACAACGACATCGACGACGACGGAGAATCAGACCGCAACCACGACTGCAACCACGACTGCCCCGACAACCATGACGTCAATCACGACGCAGACCACGACGGTGCCGACGACGGCAATATCGACCACAGTTACCCCGACAACTGTGACGTCGACAACCACTGTTAGTCAGACGTCAACTCAGACTCTGACCATGACGGCTCCGATTACGACGACCCAGCCTACGACAGTCACCCAATCCACGACTCTGACAGAGACGCAGACGCAAACCACCACCCAGCCCGTTCAGACTGTTACAAAGATAGTCTCGGCCACTATGACGAGAACCACTTCCAGAATGATTACGAGTACCACCACTCAATGGGAGACGACAACTTCTACCAGCCTTGAAGTCGACACAACCACGACGACCCAGGTGCAGAGTGTCATTTCGTCCTCCATGGTGACAGCCACGACCACAATCACGCAAACTCAAACCACAGGCTCCCAGACCAGCGCAACGAATACTCCATCGACAACCATTTCGGCTGCATCGAGTACGTCTTCAACCGGGAGTACCGGGGAGAGTCAAGGTACGGCGGGCGCACTTTGGGTGATAATCGTACTCGCTGTCGTCGGCGCCTATTCAGCGGCCGCTTTGGCGTTGCCGCCCCGCAAGGAATAGCTGACGATTCACTTGCGTGCGACATGCTTGGATGATCATTAATTAATCGCCGGGAAGAAACGCAGTCCGGCCGCTGTGGCCCCCTCAAGGAAAGGTTGGGCATGGTCCTGGCATTCACTTCTTCCCGCGAAACCGCCCGAAAAGGAGATTGATTGATAACGCCGCCGGCTGATTCAGCATTTCGGGAGCACTGTGGACCACATTCAGGACGAAAGACGAATAAATAGAGGTGTTTGCTGTTGCGCCCGTCGTCGTTGAATGCATCAGGCTCAGGCCAGCGAGAAGAGAATAGGCGAGCGCTGCTTAGGCTCTATTCTCTCTACACCATCCAGTATGCAGCCTTTGCCATCGTTCTAGCTGTGGCCGTTGTCGGAGAATTGATACTACTCGGCTTGCCGACGTTTCCTCGATTCGTGGTCTATCCACTAATCGTCGTAACTGTGATTCCGACAATCATAAGCTTCTACTTCATGACTCATTGGTGGAGAATACAGAACTACACCCTGTCGCTGCCACTTGACACATTGCAAGGAGATTCCTTGGCCTCACTTCATGATGCCTACGAGAATTATGGGGAGACGCGCTCTCCAAGATTCATCGTCGAGGGCATGAGGAAAATGGATGGCAGGAGAGTAGCGCTGGTGATTCTGATCGTGTTCCTTCTATCGCTGCCCCTCTCTTATTACGCAGTTTCTAGTCCGGGGCTTACTATCGTCGTTCTCGTGGCTGCGGTGTCATTTGTCGCAGGAACCTTAGTGGTTCTCCTCATTCCTCCATTGATATCTGGACGAGAGATGCGTCGTACAGTGGGCAGTGAGGTTGACCATGAGGCAGAGAGTGCAGGTGGGAGGGGTGATGACTGGAGCTTTACGGAGGATGTCCTCAATGCGCTTTCTGGCCAGGCCGAACAACTCAGGCTGACCGCCAACGAACAACTACGGAATCAATCAGCCGACCGCGGTCAGACTCGGACGCGACTCAACCTGGGAGACCTGCCTGATAGAATCGTAACCGAGATCAACAGCCTCACCGCGTTCAAGAATTCGCTGCTACCTGGCCAGAGGGAGAATCTGACCCGAGCGGTGTCCTCCCTGGCTTCGACCATTATTGCTCTAGGCCTGCCCGCCGAAGCGGCCAGGATCTACTCCGCATACCGAATTATAATCCCGCAGTAACTGTGAAGACTTCTCAGTGTCATGGGCTGGTCGCTCCATGCCAACCGGTCAAGAGTCCAGTTGTTCTCCCGCTGGGCGCTTCTTGAGGAGTCCGTGGTGAGGACTCGCGATGCGGTTCGCTCGGGCGGTTGGTCTTCCGGGGGATTCTTCGACGTTTCATGGACTAGGCCCAATCGGAAAGAGACTTCGCGGATGCGGTGCTAGGCACTAGATGTTCTGGATCATGGATTTCATCTGTGAGCTCATCTCTTGAATCGTGAGGGCTGCGCTACAGTACTGACACTTGACGAAGCGGCCAGTTGGTAGGGGCAGCGCGGCGCCGCACGTGGGGCACTTCAGCTGAGCAATTTCGAGACTGGCTCCGTATTCTGGAGGAGGCTGCCCCATCTGTCGAGCGCTCTCTTCTTTGAGGATTCTGTCCGAGAGTTCCGTGACCTTGGCATCCACTTCCAGCTGGAGCTTGCTGATTTCTTTGGTTAGCTGGTTTCTCTCCTTTTTCTCCGAGTCTTTGCCCATCCTCGACGCCAAGCGCAGCACTTTGCTCTTCTGGATCCGGCCGTTCTCACCCTCCAACAGTTCTGCGATTACCAGGAGGTGTCGCTGCATCGTCGCGAGATTGGTTATTGCCTGCCTCGTAGCCGGAGTCAGATTCGCTTCGTCAATCGTGAAGCCGACCTTGGAGCAGATTCTTCTAAGAATCTCTTGCCTTGAATTCTGGGAAAGCATTTTGGTCTACAGGAACTGCATCATCTGCTGGTACAGCACCTTCATCTCTTTCGCCGAACCCTTCAGTTCCATCTGGGTCTTGCCTTCTATGCGGATAGTTCCCCTCCTGTCAATAATGCCTTCCTCGCGGTACTTGATCCCCTGCAGTTCGTCGAGTTTCTGCGTGATGACATCGTCATTCTTGAAAAGCACCCCTCTCTGAGCGTAGAGCAGAAGGCGTCTGTCGGTCAATATCACATGGTACTTCTTCACCCCATAGCGCACGCCACCTGTGCTATGGAATCTTGTTTGCTCGCCTGGCATCAGATAATCGTGCAGAGGCAATCTGACCTGTTTTCGACGCGTTCGCTATTTAAGACTCTCCAGCAAATACGGGCTTGAGCGCGAGGGATCTCGGACAGGTTATCAAAGGTCAGGCTGGCTAAACACTCGCCTTCCCTCCACCCGAGAGGCAACGGGGTCGTGCCCTGTACGATGGTCCATGCCAAGACGTTCCCTGCCAGACCCCGATACGCCCGACGCGACCGGTCGGAGTGGGTTGGCAGAAGTGTTACGAGGATGTCGTCTGCCGCAACACATTAGGTTAGACCGAAGGGAGGCACTACTGCTGTCGCTGGTCCTTACGGTGATTCTGAACATCATGGCTGGTGCCTTGACAATCATCTACGCTAACGGAACAACCGTAGTCGAGACCAATCCGCTCAGTAGTGCTCTTATCGGCGTATTTGGTCCAGGCGCGCTATTACTCCATGCAATCTTAATAGCCCTCCTCTGCCCTTTCGCCTACCTGCTCTCGAGGACTATTTCCTCGACCCATTGGCTCTTCAGGTCAAAAAGGATTCTTCTCTTCGCTTTCTCCCTCATGATAGCTATCATCCCTGCGGGAGCCTTTGTCGATTTCGTGAGCGATGCGTTGGTCGTATCAGTTGTTTCTAACATACTGGCGGGCGCACCGAAGACGGTGGGCGCAGCTTTTCTTTGCTCGGTGCCCCTTGCGTTGATCCAGGTCAAGCGCAGGTGGACGCTCGAGACCCCTAGGTGACTAGATATCTGGTCGAAGGACCCCAGCCGGGGTCTTATCCGAACCGCGGTCCATTCAAACCGATCAAGGTCTGCCGCAGAGGAATCAGAGAAGATCCTTGGGAGCACTCTTCGGGAATGGGGTAGACGAAGTCCATTCCAAAACGATGAATCTGTATCGGCTCTTCATCTCCACCCTAACTCGGCGGGGGGCTCTGTACTTCGCCGAGTCAAGCCTACCAAGGTCAAGCTCTTGTTGTGATCTCCTGATCCTCTCTTCAATCTCAGCTTCGTCTCTTGTTGTCTTCGATGAGATTGTCCACTAGCTCCTTGATTTCGAGATAATCAGACAATCCGTCTATCTTCGTGATGCCACGGATTCCCACCTCGGTGAACACCAAGCTGCCGTAGTTCAGCAACTTTCCCATCAATCCTTGCTGAGGAATCGAGCCCGTGACCCATTCAATTCTGAGCTCGTGTGTGCGACGACCGAGGATTCCTTGTCTAATGAATACTCGCCTGTTCGAGATGAAGTATTCGGAGCGTTGGACTGTGATGAAGATGGAAAGCCACGCAAGCAGCGCGAGAAAGACGAGCAATCCTCCAATTACAGGCCCGATGGGCTGAACGGAGAACGTCATCCACCCTCCGATTGAGAGTACGACTGCTCCTACGACGAATGGGCCGACGTGCGCTTTGTAGCTCTGCCTGCCAGCCCAAACCGGCTTCTCTCCCGCTGACAACGCGACCTGTCCTGGAAGCTTCACGGTCTGTTTCGACTCAGTGACACGATATAAGCCAGCCGCCAACTCTCGTCTTTGATGAGTTGCTTGTCTTCGCCGCTGCAAGCTTCTCTAGTGATTCGCTTCTAAGTTAGGCCAAGCAGCTGTTCGAGCGCGTGATGGCCGGTGATCTGGTCCTTGAGTTCCTTGTCATGGATTGATGAACTCAGAGTGACTGTGAAGGCCTCTCAGCGGTGCACACGACCGCCAGGCCTGATGAATCCCTGCTCTGTATTGCTGATTCGTCGAGATTATATTCGGAAACGAAAGAATCATGGTCAAGGTAGAAAACGAGACGATAGTGGCTAATCCTTCGCTCCTCAAGAAAGAATGTGACGGCCATGTGGGAGTCCATCGGATTCTGGTTAGAGCCGGGAGGAACGAGTGGAGGTACTACGGCCTGACTCCGACGCAGCTTCGGTTCTGGCGGGGGCTACCGAAAGCCGAACAGAATTCCCTTGTGCGAGCACAAGAAAGGCAGTGTCTCGTCTGCGCACTGGAACAAGCTATCAGAATGAGGAAAAGACTCGCAGATGGGTTCTACTCTTCCATGATGGTGTCTCTCCTGACCGCTGGTGGAAGGGTGCGATGAACAGGGAGAGCAGTCCTAAGAGTCAGGTGCTGGAGGTCATGACCTTCGGCAAGAATTGCAAAAGGTGCGGCGTTTACTTCGTCACTCGAAACAGGATTGAGGATCTCTGCCCCTGGTGCACGCGAGTCCAGACGGGAGAGGATCTTGAAGGGTTGACCGAGAGGGTGGACGACCCGGCCTTCGCTGGCCTCTGACCTCCCCTGAGGGAGCCTGAGGGTGCGCCTGGCAACCGAGGCTTTCCTTCACGCGAATGGACCCAAAGCGACAGTTCGCAGTCTCTAGATGAACGGGTCAGTTGTCCGACTTTTCCATTTCATGGCTCGCTCCATTCTCAGCACTAGCTAGAACGATTCAAGGAAACGTCGAGCGAGGCGCAGGGTTCTGCCTCATGAATCAGAGCCAGGGATGATCCAAGCGTCTAGTCACCATGCTGGGGCCTACTTGGCACACGGGTCTGGCATCTCATCTCGCTGTCGGGCCAGTCCGGTTACGCGCCCCTGGTTCTGCGACCCGGAACCTCTCAACTCCTGGTCTTTTCCCCAACTTATCGCGTTCCACAGTCTTTCGAAGAAGTAGTAGATCACGGCCCCGCTTACGTTGAAGACGATGGAGATCACCGTTGTTTCGCCCGCATTGCCGGTGTAGTAGTATGTGATAGCTGCCAGGAGCGCGAAGATGACTACGCGGTAGGTCACCGTCTTGGCCATCGATCTCGCAACCGTCTCCAAGGGGACGCTTGTCGTATTGGCCTCCTATTTGGCCGAAGCCGACTCGGGGTAGGTATTTCCAATCCGTTCTTCAACTAGGCAAGTCTTATCATTCCAGAGTAGAATAAACTACACGTGGACATCGACGGGCTCATCACCGAACTGCAGATTCGCGGGTTCGATCAGGCCAAGGTGGATTCGGCTCTGAAGTGCCTCGTTCACGTCCACGCAGTGCAGGACTTCACGAATGACGAGACGGGTGGAGTGCTCGTGAAGGACATCCTAAGCAGCTATCCGTTCGAGGTTACAAACGCCGCCTTGGAGCTGTACTTCGAGAGATCGACAGTCTACGGCCAGGATGTCTTCAGGGTGAAGTGGGGCTATGACGTAGCTGCGCGACGGCTCGAGAGGCAGCTGTGGCAGAACAGTTCGGCCAGATGGCAGGAGTTCGTCGACGGCCTTGACGAGAGATACCTGGGCTTCGTCCTTCCCATGACCTACGAGCACGCGAGAATCATCGAATCCTGGAAGACCAGGAAGGACTTGAAGTGGTTCGGCGTCGAGCTCGAAGGGGCCGGTTGGAATGTCCTGAAACTGATTGACGACATAGTCGATGTGGGTTGGGCTCTCGACCTGGCTTTCGGCTACCGGAGTTTCTGCCCTGGCGGGATCGAGGGGAATCGGACTCTCCTGCACAAGAAGGCGTACGAATCTCTAAAGAAGCGGGCGGTCGTCCCGTCTGATTCCATCATCACCGGGATCAAGCTATGGAAATTCTTCTCTCGGTTCGAGCCTGCCGAGACGGACGTCGTAGCGCTGATGAAGGAGTGCGGAGTGACTCTTGAGGAGGTCGAGCGACAGGTCAAGGCGTTCTACGAGAAGGGGCTGACGTCTCCCTACAGAGATTCTCAGTATCCGCCCTACCTGGTGGTGGACAAGATGAAGAAGCAGTACCAGGAAGAAGTCAGGGGCCTCCTGAGCCCGATGGAAGCGTTCCTTAGCAGGCAAGCACCCGCGCCTGAGATTTCTGACCTGTAATCCGCTCAAGCTGAACGGGTCAAGCCAGCGCGATCACGGGAGGAGGCTTGCTCCTGGACACGAGCAGGAGCATCTACCCTGCGGTTCCCAAGACGGGAGAGGCCGTCCAACGCCGTCGCTCAGCCCGCCATACCCTTATAGAAAACCCACAACCACTTCGTACAGGCCGAGACACTGATGCGCGATAGAATAGAACTGTTCCTCTGCAAGAACCCATCGAAGTCCTTCAAGGCGAGCGAGATCGCCAAGCGATTGAAGATGCCGAGGGGCGAAGTCGAGAGGCGGCTGAAGGGGCTCGCCAAGCGGGGAAGGGTGGCTGTGAAGAGAGGGAGATACCATGCCCTGAAGACCGTGCCAGCCGAAGCCGCCGCCTGGTCGACTCGCAGATTGGAAGAGACGGCCCGATGGGTGAGGATCAGCGTCGAGAGCCTTCAGAGGTGGGTGGAAGAGAGGAGAAGGAGGGCTTCGGAGGAAGAAACGGAGAAGCTCCTCTACGGGATCTTGCGCGATGTCGAAAGGTCGAAGGGAGGAATGAAGGCAAGAGACGTCGACCAGGAAGGCCAAGTAGGTCGCAGTCACAGCGGATGAATCGGCCCTCATCCGGCCGCTCGTCAGCGAGGTGCGGACGAATGTCACCCCCCAGGACAGTTCTACGAATCAGCGCTCCATAGGGAAGGAGCGCCAATTCCATAGCGCTGCTCCTGTTGAATCTGGATTATTGCTGAAAACGGTATATTCGGTCTTCCCTTTGAACGGGCGTATGTCCTCATTAGAGGGCGACGAGCCGAAGGCGAAGTACGAGTTCAGGGGCAAATTCGGTGGCGCTCCGCGGGCCTCACAGCCCGTCGTGGAGGTGTCTCACGAGGAGATAGACACCTTCGTCAAGAGCATCCTCGGTCTGACCAAGAACACAGAAAACCAGAAGTAAACGGCGCGCGCACAATTCTGTAGGAAGGACGGCTAGCAAAGTCCTTCTCTCGCCCGTTCTCGTGACCGACTGTTTTGTTGACCCGAGAATCAAGGCTATACGAGCGCGGCCGTTAAGAGCGCCACAGCCAATCAGAGGTCGTGAGCATCATTTCTTGGATCTTCAGGATATTCAGGTTTGCCCTTAGGGTGGTCGAAGCAGGAGTCCTATTGTTGCTCAGGACTGTCAGATGGTTGTGGAATCGACTCTGAATCTCCCTGAATGCTGCTCGTCTCTCCAATGTCAGTCGATCTGACCTTTGCGTGAACCAAGTCGAGCTCTTCTCTGAGGCTATATGAGACATCCTGCGTTCTTTATGCTAGATCCGGTCACGAAGACGTGACGCGATGCCTAGGTATGCCGGAGAGGGGGCGCCTTGGGTTCCTTTTTCAGCCTGGAGGCTCTTGCGCCACACTTCGGACAGGCGTCCTTCATCGCGCGAAACTTGGTCCTGCAGCTGCCACACAGATACATCTTCCTTCTTCTTATCAGAGAGCCGTAGTAAGGTACCGAAGCCGCGCCTATCTGCCTCTTTCTGAACCTGCCCTCGTCGTCGTAGAAGTAGATGTACCAGTGTCTCCTCTTTCCCCTGTAGGCTTTCTTCCCCGCCTTTGTCAAGACGCTTCCACTCGTTCGCGGCCTTGAAACGCCGACGATGGTAACCATCACTTTCCCGGGACTGTGTTGCCTTAATGTTGCCTTAAAGATTTCGGGGGGCTTGGTTTAGTGTTAAGAATTTGACTCAAAAACTGAATTCAAACTCCATACGGCTTAATAAGAAAAGGTCGATAGAAAAGTTCAACGATGAAAATCGTACAAAGCGGAAAGAAAAGAAAAGCCATCTCACCAGTATTAGCAACAGTCATCCTCATCGCAATCACGCTCATCGCAGCCATTGCAGTCGCAGGATTCGTGTTCGGCCTCTTCGGATCGTTCACGAGCTCTCCAAACCTTACAGCAACCGCAGTCACGTGTTCAATAAGCGGAAAGGACTGCTCAGTAACCATTCAGAACACCGGCAATGCTATTGCCCAACTCCCTGGCGCATGCTCAATCGGAGGGCTACCAGGAACATTCACAGCAGTAGCAGTACCAGGCTCAAGTTCAGCAGTAGTTGTTTGCCTATGGACCACAGGACCCACAATCATGCCTGCAATGGGCACGTCAGCATCTGGTTCAATCACTGAGAACACCGGAACTGGAACAATCCTAGTTTCCTTCGCCGGCACCTGGGGCGCGTAAAACAAGACAAGATGGCAATGACTTCAAGACAGGCGCACGGCCCGAAAGTCGTGCGCTCCCTTTTTCTGATTATTTCTAGTCAACCTGCTGGACTCTTCCGAAAGAGCACAGAACCCCTCTCCTGCGTCGTCTCGGCTCCCCTGGAACGACTGTCCCTCTACGCAGAGGCCCAGAACCAGGTGAGCAAGCGATGAAATCACCGACGAGAGGGACACGCGATGTCGACGAGTTGTACTGGCTCGTCCGGCGCTCTCGCTCCTTCTCACGTCGAGCCCTCTTCGCGCTTCACAGGACCGCTCTCACCTTCAAGTGGGGACGGGTCCCCAAGGTGTGGGAGCTGTTCTTCATCGACAGGATGAGAGAGCTCGAGAAGATCGGACTGCCCTTCGATGAGGTGCTCCGCGCGACGCTCCCGAAACTCTTTGGGGTAGACCCTTCACAGGTCCTAAGGACCTGGGTGGGCGGGAAGGCCAGACGCAACCCGGAATGCTTCGTCAGGTCGGTCTCCGAGATGTTTGGAGCCAGCGCCCGCCACGTGCTCGGCAGCCTCGACATGCTCGTCGACGAAAGGGGTTTGCTCGAGGCGAAGGTTCCCAAGGAGCCCCCGGTTCAGTCCCTGTTGATGGCCATACAGAAGGCAAACGCGGGAAAGGCAGTCGCGCAGCCCAATGAGCCTCAGGGGAGTCCCTAGTTTCGCGTCGTGTCATTGACCTCTCTTCTCCCAGATCGGCTTTTCCTCAGGACAGGCCGAAGACGTGTGCTCCCTCTTCCTTTGATCTAGAACTATCCGATTTCTAGATTTACCTGAAGGGCACCGGATTCCACTTTCACGCAGGCCCGATTCTTCCCGAACGGCAGAACCTCTTAACTGGGGATTAGGATGGAGGGAGTACCGATGAAAGCGAGGACACCTTCTTTGAGGCTGAGAAGGAAGTACGAGGTCGACGAGCTGTACTGGCTCGCACGGCGCTCTCGCTCCTTCCCGCGTCGTGCCCTCTTCGCACTTAGGAGGACCGCTCTCACCTTCAAGTGGGGACGGGTCCCCAAGGTGTGGGAGCTGTTCTTCATCGACAGGATGAGAGAGTTAGAGAGGATCGGGTTGACCTTGGATGAAATACTCCAATCCACGCTCCCGCAGGTATTTGGAGAAGACACTTCAGAGGTCCTGAGGACCTATGTGGGCGGAAAAGCGAGGTGCAACCCGGAACGGTTCGCCAGGAATATCTCCAAGATGTTCGGGGCCAGCGCCCAGTCTGTCCTCACGGGCGTCGATAGACTCGTCGACGAAGCAAGTCTGCTAGAGAAGAAGGCTCCCAAGGAGGCGCCTTACCAGTCCTTGCTGGACGCCTTACAGAGGATAGACGCGGGTATGACGATCACGCAGCCCAGCAGGCCCGAGCGAAGACCCTAGTTTCGTACACTGCCACTGGCTCCCACTTATCCGTCATCGTGGTTCATTGAGCCCGACCTTGGACTTCTCATTAATTGCCTGACCCCTCAACGAATTGAACAATCCAGTACCGACCTCCCAAATGTCGGAATAGGGCGAGATTTCGAACTCACAATAAGCGTCTCCCTTTGAGACGCACCTCGTCTCCACGGCCTTCACATCTGACCCGAAGTAGGTGGAGAATACGCCGGCCAAATGTCCCCGGATGAAGTGGCTCACAGGTTTTCCGGTTTTCATGCCTGCGCATTCGAAGCCCTCCTCAAGCTTGAGCTTGGCTCGCGTGTGCTCGGGGTCAAGACCTGGCAGCTCGAGCCGTCCCCAGCCCGTCGCCGAGTAGATCTTCAGCATCTCCGCGAGACCTGTCCTGCTCTTGGGTCGGCAGATTGAGAACAACCTCTCGTACATGGCCCGCCCGAGGTTGAAGCCCTGATCGTAGATGGCTCGTTCTCCCTCCACGCCGTCGGCCCAGATGACCGCGCCGAGCATCGCCCTCATACTGGCCGCCTGAATAAGGACGGCACGGTCCCCCGTGTTCCAGGTAAGCGGAAAGTTCACGCTGTCTGAAACGAATCCGTCGACCCCCGGTCTTACTTCGACGTCAGAAGCGTACGTCGACGACTGGACGAAGTCCTTGATCCAGCCCTCATCCATCCGAGGGTTTGTCGTTTCGACGAAGAAGCTGACTGTCGCCTTGGGCTCGTAGGACATCCCTCCGAAGAAGCCCTCAAGGATGTTCATCCCTCTCACTGCGAGCAGGTTGGCCAGGTTCCCCAGTGCCCCTGGTTCGTTCTCGAGATGCAGGGACACCAGAAATACTTTCTTCTTTGGATCGTAATGAAAAATCATTACGTCCTTGTCGCGGGTCAGCATGAAACAGCAGGCACGCTGCTGGAACCTACTAAACCTTTGGAGATCAGAGATTGCTGCAGCTGCGGCTACTGTGGTGCAGAAAGGGTGGAAGCATCAGTAACTCTGATTACTCAGAGGTAGATGATCTGCTGCAACCTTGTGTAGCCTCTCGGAGCGCTAGAGGGTTGGACTTTGGCGCAGGTTGCGCGAATCGGACTTGAAACAAGGGACAAGGGGACGTAGAATTGAGAAATCACACAGAGAGATTGAGATGAGTTGGAATCGATAGAAACGAAGAAGGAGTATAGCACCAGTCAAACTGGACCGATTGCTAGGCCATCATCCAAAGGGGATAAGGAGAAAGAACCATCCGCAAAGGATACAGGAAGGTGGTGAGCATTTCAACGAATAAATAGCGAGCGCTCAATTCTGACTGCATGGAATACAAACTGGTCTACAGGGCGTATAGTCATACACAGCTCATGGGCAGACAGGGAGTGATGAGAGACCAAGACCAATTTGGGGTGAGGAGCGAAGCTCAGTACGTAAGCGAAGCTCAAGACTGGAGCAACGTTCTGAACGAGTCCGCAAGAGCTGGGTTCACAGTCAAAGATAGTGGGGCCATGCAATTTGCCGATAACATCGTGTTTTGGGCCTTACTGGAGAAGCAGTAGAGAACCAGTGTGGATTCAGGGGGATCGCCACTCTGGATTCGGGCGACCGGAATCTCTCTTGAGTATGTATTCAGCATCCTGAACACGTATAACTGTTAGACCGTTCTTCACGCATGAACAGGTAAGCCAAAGCGTTGAACAAGAATCTTCAGTTAGCAGCGGTTCTAGTGATTGCCATCGTTGCTCTTGGGGGAAACTTCTTCGTCCTGCAGACAGAAAACTCGCAGATCGACAAGAACAATTCGGCCCTATCCTCACAGATAACTCAGTTGCAGAATTCTCTCGCATTACTTCAGACTGAGTTGAGCACGTTGGGGAACCACCTTTCTGCACAAGCAAAAAACGTCTCCGTTCTTCAGGGCGACCTGACTGAAGTCCGGTCTCAACTGGTAAACATGACTAGGGAATTCAATTCAAACAGGTCAGTCGACCTCGCTTTCCAGGGATGGGTCTACTACCAGCTGCACGTGATGAATGCGACCCTCCAGACACTGACCGATAGGCTACTCGCAATCCAAGTTCCCCTTTCAACCCTCGTCATCGTAGGCGACAGCTACAGTAGTACAACCAATACGTTCACTTTGAATGTGCAGAACACGCTGAATATCACTGTCTACGCTCAGATAAGCGCCGTGCTTTACGGCACGACCGCTGCAGAAAACTGTAACGGGGCTGCCGGGTCATACATGTCTCAAGTGTACACTTTCTCGCCCATGGCTGTGACGGTCACTCAACTGGTCCTGGGCTCAGGGTTGTACAACGGATGCGCGGGCAACCCGGTCACGAGTCTCAGCCTGTTCTACACGGCTGGTCAGTCGACCGCTGTCAGCGTGACCTACACGTTCAATATTGTCCCCGTATACAACCGTCCCTAGTTTGTGACCTCTGAAAGAGCCCATTCCTCACTCCTCACACCCAGGCCTTCGTTCAATCGTTCTGTTTCGTTGTCGAAGAGGCTTCCACAGCCCTTTCCGTAGCTTTCCATCCGAATCAGACATACTGGGCTTTTGGTCAAGAGTATAGACTCAAAATCCCGTTTTTTGGTCTACAAGTCCTAAATAGCAAAAAGCGAGAAAGAGCCTGTTCACAAATGGCGACGGCTCAGAGGGCTGTCCCGATTGAGATTAGAGTACTCCATTGGATTGACCAGAGTGCTAAGAATCGCCCGAGCGGCGTGACCCCCAAATGAACATTTCGAAGCTCGAGCAGGCCAGACGAAGGAGAGCTGTTTCGGGAATCTTCGGGTCAATGATAATGTTCGCGATACTCTTTACCGCTGGCATCGGCTTCTTCGTCTTCATCAACACATCTACCCTCAAAGATGCACAGGCGAATCAGCAGGAGCAGCAGGCCCTCCAGCAAGCTTCCCAGGAAGTTATGTCGATACGAGTGGGGCTTTCGACAATACCTGATCATTGGGGACATGCAGGAGACCTCTGGCTGAGGATCTCTAACACCGGGAGCTCAGCTATCACCGTGATAGACGTTTTCGTGACCAACACAGCTATGAACAGGATCATGTCGAATTCCACGGTAAACAAGGGCAGTCCATATCTCGCGACCTTCTCGCCTTCCGCAAAGGGAGACCTCAACTATTCTCTCCCTCTCACCATTCTGCCTGGATTTTCAACGGCGCAGATGAGCGGCTGTGGTCCTACTCCCGGCTGTGATATCGCCATAAGCAAGGCTTCGTACAGTTACACGGGTTCGCCGGTAGTAGTCAGTGCCCTGACATCGAGTGGACAGATCTTTTCCGCTCAGTACCCCCCAACTCCTGAAGCGACCAGCGTGACAATGACCCAGACCTACTCGATCAATTCCACTACAACCTGGGGCGGTGGCAATCCTGGAGGCGACGTCCTGGTCGTCTCGATGGTAGCAAGTCCCATGCAGACCTTCGCATGCGGAGATTGCCTCCACGATACCGTCACGATCTTCAATTACGGGGTTCTCAATGTGACCGGGGTTTCGCTATCTCCCTCTGTGCCACAGCCTTCTCTTACGGGAAGCGCCCAGGTCTCGTCTACAGGTCCATGCACTCTGATTAGCGGGACCAAGGATAAGGCGGGGAACCTGTACATCGAGGGATACCCCGGCAGCGGCCAGCCCCACAGCGCGGTCTACCTCTGCACATACAGCGCGAGTCCGAACGGATTCGGAGGCTTCGCATCCTTCACGGTTCAGGCGATAGGAACGTACAACATGCAGACTGTGACGTCCGGTCCGGCAATCTCGAATCCTGTCCAGATAGGCGGTCCGGTAAACGTGCTAAACCAGGGGCCTTTCTCCGGTGACTTCTTCTTCTTCAAGTACAGCGCGTGCACTACTCCTCCCAGTGGGAGTACGCCGTGTCAAACGATACCAAACCCCGTGACAAACGACAGCCTTCCGACCGCGAGCCTGATCAATGGGAACGGGAGCTATTACGTGGCTTTTTACATTCGGGTGACTAACAACTTCAACGTGACCGTTCCAATACTCCCTTACACCTACTTCTTGACCGATCCTACCGCCGGTGGAGAGTCCGCGTTCTATATCGTTGGTGGTCCTGGAAGTCAGGGGAATTCAAACTTCACCTACCTCCCAGACTACGACTCAGGAGTTACGGGTGAGGTGCCGATCCTGACACCGTACCCATTGACCTGCATCGCTACCTCGACGGCTTCGTGCATCAACATCGCGCCTGGTGGGAGCGCAGTACTCACTTTTGCCGCCTGCGACATTAATTCCCAGTGGTGGAACTGGGCCAATTCTACTTACGGTTACAACTTCGATGCCGGGAATACATGCACAACAAGACCTCCCCAGTACACGCCCGACGAATCGACCTATCTGAGCATCCTAATCACCTTCGTCTACAACGGAGAAGTGTACACGCAGCAAATTCCCTTCGTGGGGCAGACGGTGACCTGATCATGGTCCTGCCGCCTGTGACAAAAGACGATGCCCGCTCCATATGTCTGATTCATAATGACCATATACCGCCGAGGAGGTTTCGAAACAAGGCATGAAACTCAGGGGAAACAAGAAACGCCTCGCCATAGCCGAAATCATGGGGACCCTGATCATGGTCGCAATCACCTTGGTAGCTGGCACCGCGGTCTTCGGTTGGGTTAACGGCCAGGCTGGATCAAGCGAGAACGCCTACGGCCAGAGCGTCGCGAGCAACGTCAACTTCCTGAGAGAGAGTTTCTCAGTGATTGCGACCATCGAGTACAGTAGTAGTTGCCCCGGCGGGACGTGCCAGATCTTGAATATCACTCTCTACAACAGGGGAGAAGTAACGCTCACTGTCTCCGATATCACTATTGCTCCAGTAGGAGCTACGACTCCCTGGATCATCTTTAATGACTCCACCTATGGGCCGGCAAGCTGTCTGGTCAACGCGATAAGTCCGGACCAGAAAGTCGCTGGCAACCTACTGCGGACTTCGGCTCTCTCGAGTACCCCGTACCAGGTGACAATTCCGGCATGTGATCAGATGAACCTGGGTCAGAGCTATGACGTGACAATACAGGGATTGTACGGTAACGTCATCCATACCCAGGTTCGAGCAACCGGGTGATAGGTAGACATGAATCTGAGGCTCGGACGGGATCGGAGGCGGGCTGTCTCTGGCATAATCGTGGCAGTCATTATCTTCGCGATGCTCTTCACGGCGGGGACAGGGTACCTGTTCTTCCAAGCCAAGAATGACCTTTCCTCCTACCAAGCGAACGTCCAGGCTCTTCAGCGACGCGCGCAGATCAGCCAGGAACAGCTCTCCTTTCAGGTCTCTAACCGAACCAACGGGCTATTAGTCACCGTGACAGACGACGGAGCCTACCCGATTAGTGTAGTCGGCACCTTCGTCAATGGCAGCTCAGGTAGAATCGTCAATCCACCTGGTGTGATGACGCTCGGAACCCCGGTTAATCTCAACGTAGGTGAGAAAGGAAATTTCACAATCTCAGATACAGCCTACGTCTACATATCGGGAATCGTTCATGTTTCGCTGATCACGTCGAGGGGGAACGTCTTCACCCGGCAATATCCTCTCAACAACACCGTTATCGTTTCCACAATTACCTCAGAAACGACAGTCTCGTTGACCGGGCCCAACGCTGGCGGGGCCGGGGGAAACTCTCTTGTAGCCGTCATGTCGGCAACCCCTGTTCAAGTATTCAGTGGACCCTGCCCAGGAATCGAGTGCATTACTGACAACGTCACTCTTTTCAATTATTCACGCAACAACATGACAGGAGCGGGTCTGCACCCAACAACGCCCTGGTTCAACGTCACTGGTACCGCTGAACTGACCAGTTCTAGTTGCACAGGTCCCTACACTCCCCCGGGGGCCGGCAACAACCACTCCATCCCTGATCCGAGTGGGACAATTCCAGGATACAACGGTTCCGGCGTCGCTCCTCACATCTACTTCCTATGCACGTACGCCCCTCAGACAGGTGCCGTCGGCGGCCTCGCTTCGTTTTCAGGGTGGGCATTTGCGACGCAAAACAAGACCGTAATAGATTCAGCGGGCGCAGTATCAAACCTCGTACAGATTGGGGGACTGACCAACGCCCTTGCACAAGGGGTCTTTTCCACCAATTTCTTCTTCTTCAAGTACAGCTCCTGCACCAAAGCGCCAGAATCTAGCGTCGGGAGTTTTCAATACTCGGCAACTGACAAGTGCACCCCCAACACGGCAATGCCTCCCAGTTCGCCCGACAAACTGCCTGAGGGCGCAGTAATCAGCGGAGGGAGCAACTTCTACGTCGCTTTCTACATTCAGATAACGAACAACTACAACACCACCGTCCCGCTGCTTCAGTATACCTTCATGCAGGTGGACCCGTCAGACGGGGGTGAGACAGATTGGTGGCTCGTAGGTACGAATACGACAATGAGCAACGGGGTCTACTATCCGGACTACGACCCTGGAACTGGCTCACAGCTTCCCACACTGACCGCATACCCCAATGACTGCAACGTGGTCAATCCAATTGATGACAGACCGTATGACACCAATTGCATCTACGTTGATCCTGGACAGACGGTAACGATTACGCTTGCCGCATGCGGATTCTCGTCATCCAACTGGGACTGGGGAGGGGACCGGTACGGAATGTCTTGGGATAACGGCAATGCGACCGTCGGGTGCACCCCTGGTGGTGCGACACCTGCCATAGACATGTACTACGCCGGGGATGCGACCGCCGCTACCACCGTGATATCGTTTCAGTACAGGGGACAGATAATGACGGAGGACATAGCCTTCAATGGAATCGCATTCATCTCTTAGGGGGAAATGATTTGCAAAGTCCAACGGAAACTGCTCGGGCGAAGTCAAGACGGAAGGCGGTAGCCGGGGTACTCGCCGCGATCATTCTCTTCGCAATGATCTTCACCGTCGGCTCCGGTTTCTTTCTATTCGTCGGTCAAAGTGCCCACTCTGCGGACCAATCAAACATTGCAAGGGCAAACGACCAACTTCAGGCTGGCCAGGAGAAGCTACTCGTAACGGCAGGTATTACTAGCGCTACTGATCACGGGAGCCATCCCTGCGCCAACTGCATGTGGGTTAGGGCGAACAACACTGGAGGCGTGTCTTCGTCAATCATCGACATCTACATAACGTGCGTTTCGGAGTGCGATCCGCACGAGTCGGGACAGCTGCTTTCCAGTTCCGAAGCTTCGCCAGGCTCGCATTTCTTGAAACAGAATCCTGACCTCAACGTCACTCTCCCCATCACTCTGAGCATAGGCGCCTCTACGAAGTATCTCTCTTCATGTCCAAGCAGTGGCTGCACGGCTGACATCGCGATCAGTAAGGCGGCACTCAATTACTCGAACGGTGAGTACGTTGTAGTCAGTCTGCTCACCTCCGCAGGAAACGTCTTCTCTGCTCAGTACCCTCCGCCCGCTAATCCCGTCACGACCGTAGTGACAGTGAAGTCGGTAACTACGCATGTGACCCTGACCCAGGTTGGAGGGGGTCCGCAACTATCCCTCCAGATGAAAGCCGCGCCTACTCAAACGCTTTCCTGCTCCGACGGTTGCATCACCCTCACTGCCACTGTCTTCAACTTCGCTCCTTGGTCCGCCAACAACGTCTCCGTTTCACTAAATGAGCCCTATGCCAGCGGGACCGCGTCCGTGAATACCTACTCCTCGTGTTCGCCGCGCTCTCTAAACATTCCAGTAGGAGGGAACAGGAGCTTCAGCTGCAGGTTCTCTGCCAGCACCGGGGCTGTAGGTGGGTTCGTGTCATTTTCAGGCCACGCCAGTGGTACCCTCAATACGGTGTTTGTCACGTCGGCGGATTCTCTGTCCAACTCGATCGAAGTCGGGGGCATCGCGAGCGTCACGACCCAGGGTGCCTTCGCGGCCAACTTCTACCTACTGAAGTACAGCTCCTGCACCCAGAGCAGTGCCACCCAACACGCCTTCAACGGCACCTGCATCAGGAATGCAAGTCCCCCTCTATCGAACCTTCCAAGCGGTAGCTACCTAGCTGCAGGGTCCAACTATTACACGGCCTTTTACGTGCAGATCACCAATGCTTTCAATACTACGCTACCTATCACACAGTACAGCTACCTATTCGGGGATCCAGACATCTCGGGAGAGTTGTTCTACTTCCTCGCGGGCGGTTACAGTTCAAGCTCTGCACCTCAAGGAGCGTACTACCCGAACTATCCAACGTCGGGGACACCTACCCTGACGGCCTACCCCTCCGATTGTAGCGTCGTCAACCCGAAGACGAACGTACCCATCGACAGTAACTGCCTCTACGTGAAACCAGGGCAGACGGTCACGCTGACGATTGCGGCCTGCGGGTATAGCTCAAGCAGCTGGGCTTGGGGAGGGCAGCAGGATGCGAGTCTATTTGACAGTGGCTCCACAAATTGCACTATGGCTCCCCCTGACTTCACGGTGCCCGAGGGCACGTCTCTCGGGATTGTAGTTTCATTCTCTTACAAGAACAATACCTATTCGCAGATGATGCCCTTCGAAGGGCAGGCCTACTTGCGCAGCACCTCCACCGCAGTCAACTGTGTACCGTCCCAAGTCGTAGGAGGGTCGACGAAGTGCACGGCAACCTTGACCGATACTGACGGAACCCCATCGCAACCCTTCCTGACGACACCGACAGGAAACGTGGCATTTTCAGAGACGAATGGGAATGGCACCTTCAGTTCGGCCAGCTGCACGCTTAACGCAGGAATAACCCTCATACGTACGGAAAGCCCGATGGCGGGCCCGGTCGGCACCGCACTAACGGTCACGGGTGCCAACTTTGCTCCCCTTACGAACGTCGCGATAGAGTTCAACGGAGCGAAAGTGACGACCATCCCGGCTATGGTCACTACTTCTGCCGCGGGCACCTTCACTGCCACCTTTAGCGTACCCTCCTCTCCAACTGGACCTCGAACAGTCACAGCAACTGATGCCAGCGCAAACACCGCGACTGCCACATTCACGGTCACGACCGCCATGCCTACTTCATCAATAGCCCTGAGTCCGATGCAGGGCGCGGTAGGCGCCACCGTAACCGCGACTGGTGCTGGCTTCGCTCCTTTCTCTGCCATTACTATAAAGTTCAACGGAGCGACGCAAACGACCATCCCGGCCACTGTCACCACGGACGCCTCGGGCGCTTTCACTGCCACCTTTAACGTGCCTTCCTCCCCGACTGGGCCTCAGACAGTCACGGCAACGGATGCCAGCGGGAACATCGCGACTGCCGCATTCACGGTCACTCCATCAGAGTGTTCTGTAATCTACACCCCAGCGGCGGGAATGCTCGGGCATGCCACGATACAGGCAAGTTATGCCGGCGATTCGTACCATACGGGGAGCTCCGGAACCACTACCATCACGCTTCTGAACCCGACAACGACCACAGTCAGTTGTGCTCCCATCTCCCTCTCGCTAGGATCGACATCCCAGTGCACCGCTACCCTGGCGGGGTACGAGGGGTCGGTCAACGGTGAGCAAATCGGCTGGTCACGGATAGGCGGCACTGGAAACGTCTCGTTCAGCTCATCCTCGTGTGTCCTCTCGGGATGGACTTGTCAAATGACCGTCACGGGTCTTCGTTCTGGAAGTGCGACAATCCAGGCGTCATACGCCGGTGATTCGAACTTCAACGCAGCTAGTTCAGGAAATACCACCTTGACCATCACTTCATCAATAACCCTGAGTCCGACCTCCGGTCCGGTCGGCACAACGGTAACGGTCACGGGCGCTGGTCTTGCTTCCTCTTCCACAATCACGATAAAGTTCAACGGAGCGACAGTGACGACCATCCCTGCTACCGTCACTACGTCCGCCTTGGGCGCCTTCACCGCCACCTTCGTAGTGCCCTCCTCCACCGCTGGTGCCAAGACGGTCACGGCGACGGACGCCAGCTCGAACACCGCGTCCGCCACATTTGTTGTCACACCATCAATCACCCTGTCGCCGACCTCTGGTCTAGTTGGCGCTACAGTAACGGTCACGGGCGCTGGCTTCGCTTCCACTTCCAATGTCACGATATCATTCAATGGAGCGGCGCAGACCACCAACCCGATTGCGGTGACTACGTCCGCCTTGGGCGCCTTCACCGCCACCTTCGTAGTGCCCTCCTCCACCGCTGGTGCTCAAGTGGTCACCGCGACGGACGCCAGCTCAAACACTGCGTCCGCCACATTCACGGTCACTTCATCAATAACCCTGAGTCCGACCTCCGGTCCGGTCGGCACAACGGTAACGGTCACGGGCGCTGGTCTTGCTTCCTCTTCCACAATCACGATAAAGTTCAACGGAGCGGCAGTGACGACCATCCCTGCTACCGTCACTACGTCCGCCTTGGGCGCCTTCACCGCCACCTTCGTAGTGCCCTCCTCCACCGCTGGTGCCAAGACGGTCACGGCGACGGACGCCAGCTCGAACACCGCGTCCGCGACCTTCATGGTCGTGACTCCCACGATTACTCTATCTCCCACCCAGGGTGCAGTCGGCGCCACCGTAAGAGTCAGGGGTTTCAATTTCGCTCCCTCTTCCACCATCACGATAGTTTTCAACGGAGCGGCAGTGACGACCGTTCCGGCTACCGTCACTACCTCTGCCGCAGGCGGCTTCACTGCCACCTTCGTCGTACCCTCCTCTACAACCGGTGCTCAGACGGTCACGGCGACGGACGCCAGCTCGAACACTGCGTCTGCTACATTCACTGTCACCAATCCCACAATCGTTCTGTCTCCCATCAGGGGTCTCTTCGGTAGCTCAGTCACCGTAACGGGTTCAGGGTTCTCCGTCCTTACCACGATCGGCACGATCACCTTCAACGGAGCGACCCCGGCCACCCAGACCTGCACATCCCAAACGACCTCAGACACAGGCACCTTCACGTGCACGTTCACGGTGCCATCCATCGCATCAGGCCCGTACGCGGTCGTCCTGTCAGGCAGCGACGTCGGAGCCGTACCTGCTGACACCGCGTCTGCCTCATTCACGGTCATTACTGCCACAATCACCCTGTCTCCCACCCAAGGCCCCGTCGGCACCATCGTCACGGTCACAGGCGCAGGGTTCTCCGTCAACACAAAGATAGGTTCAATCACCATCGCCGGAGGAACGATAGCGACCCAGACCTGCACATCCCAGACGACCTCATTCACTGGCGCCTTCACATGCACGTTCACAGTACCCACCGAGACGCTTGGGGCTCACATTATCACTGTCTCTGGAAGCGACGTGGGGACTATGCCTTCTGACACCGCCACCGCTACATTCACGGTCACTGCTCCTACGATCACTCTATCCCCGGCCCAAGGCCCAGCCGGCGTCACCGTGACCGTAACGGGTTCAGGGTTCTCCGTCCTTACCACGATCGGCACGATCACCTTCAACGGAGCGACCCCGGCCACGCAGACCTGTACCACAAAGACGACTTCAGCCACCGGTGCGTTCACGTGCACATTCACGGTGCCGTCGGTCGCCGCAGGCACATACACGGTCGTCGTATCAGGAAGTGACGTGGGGACCGTGCCCGCTGACACCGCCTCCACGACCTTCACGGTAACGACGCCTGCGATTTCTCTGTCTCTGACCCAGGGCCCAGCCGGCACTCCTGTCACCGTAACGGGTTCAGGGTTCTCCGTCCTTACCACGATCGGCACGATCACCTTCAACGGAGCGACCCCGGCCACGCAGACCTGTACCACAAAGACGACTTCAGCCACCGGTGCGTTCACGTGCACAT
>JBEKIO010000014.1:0-62579 GCA_050011715.1 Nitrososphaerales archaeon
GGGTCCGCATCCATCCTGCCGGCTAGATGGACGGGTTCTAGAATTCCGCCGGCGTTCATTGCTCTCGCAACTCTTTTGGAGACGTCTGCTTCTTCTCAGCACCAAGAAAGTGGTCTGTCTTCTGGAACGACGACGATAGCCACGGGTTCAAGCACGCGTTCGGCGCGACGGTCCTTGGAATCTTTCCCTCCGGCAAAGACGAATGGCTGACGGCATCGTATGATCCTGCATTGAGCCTATTCGGCGAGTGAGACGATCTGTCCTCATGCGATGGGTGTCCGCCGGTCATGGCTTGATGGTCAGTTTGGCCGTCCTCTGACTACCCAGATTGTTGGGGTCTCCAGTGTATGTAGCCTACAGTGTGGCCTTGCCAGCCGTCGCCCCAGTCATCGTCACTGAACACGTCGCCTGGTCAGGGTTCTTCAAGGCGGTGTGGGTGCGTATTGTCGAGCTGAGGGAGGCCTAAAGAGAGGACTAAGGTCGAGCTTCGGCGCTTGGCAACGAACGCTCCCCACAAGAGAGCAGGCATAGGGCGTTCCAGGATGATTCTGGTGGTTGCAGCCGTAGCCTGCGTCGCGCTGCTCGCAACGTACGAGGCTGAAGTGATCCTCACTCCTTCTCTGTCATCTCAGAATCCGATACAGCACATCATCGTGATCATGCAAGAGAATAGGACATTTGACAATTACTTCTGGACATACCCAGGGCAGGTGGGATACAACACCACTCTCTGCATCCCGCTAAACCTCGCACAGCCTGCTTTGGGATGCATGAAGCCGCATCTCACGACCAATCCAGTTCTGGCGAGCGACCTCCCTCATGATCGGAACTCCTCCTTGATGTCATACAACGACGGCTCGATGAACGGTTTCCTGACAGCCGCGAGCGGCAGCCCAGAGGTCATGGGCTACTACGACAACTCGACCCTGCCCTACCTCTGGGACTACGCCAGCCACTACGTGCTTGCGGACCAGTTCTTCTCGTCAGTCAAGAGCTACAGCCAACCCAATCATTGGTACATGATTGCCGGGACTTCCCCAAAGGTCTCCCTGTTCCAGAATGAGACGCAGGAGCAGCAGGCATGCTACAACCCCGCCACTGCGAAGCTGACCATGACGACCTGCACCTACATCAACCAAGCCCAGGAGATCCAAACCATGGCTGACGAGCTGACAGCAAACGGCATCTCCTGGAAGTACTATGACACGCCCGTGTTTCCTCACGAAACCCTTGCCGGTGCGATAGTGAACGGCTCAGCGTTCTCCTACTGGAACCCCCTCGACGCAAAGAACAGCACCTACATGGACCAGGTTTACAAGGAGAGCATCGTGGCACGAGAACGGCTCTTTGGGGACATCGCGAACGGAACCCTTCCTCAGGTCTCGTGGGTCATCCCAAGCCCAGAGATAAGCGACCATCCGCCTGCAGACGCCGTTTTTGGGATGTGGTGGATAACCGACGTGGTGGATTCGGTGATGAACAGCCAGTACTGGAAGAGCACGGCCATCGTCGTGCTATGGGATGATTATGGGGGCTTCTTCGACACCGTCGTTCCCCCCGTGGTGGACGGCTATGGGCTGAGCTTCCGGGTCCCTGCCCTCATCATCTCTGCCTACGCCAAACCCGGCTTCTTGGACCACACCGTCTACGACTTCGAGTCGACCCTGAAGTTCGTAGAATGGAGGTTCAGCCTCCCCGCACTCACAGCCAGGGATGCAGGTACGAACAATCTGCTTAACGCCTTCGACTTCAGCCAGCGGCCCTTGACTCCGTTGG
The DNA here is from genome assembly GCA_050011715.1 of Nitrososphaerales archaeon. GTDB lineage: Archaea > Thermoproteota > Nitrososphaeria > Nitrososphaerales > Gagatemarchaeaceae > UBA183. The sequence goes on from JBEKIO010000014.1 coordinate 1,777, forward strand.
TCATACCGCTCGGCAAGAGTCGGCTCACCATCATCCAACCCTACATTTCCGAAGGCTCGACCCAGTCGTCGACCTTCTGCTCGGCGGCCCACAGGAATTGCTCGAATCTGTCCTCCCTCTTCATCGACGATGACCCGGACTGAGTCGCGCGCATAGGCCGCCCTCCTGTTTCGCCAGTTCCCAGAAATTCGCCCTTCAGGTGCCTTCTGTCATCTTCTTGAGCGAAAGCGACCCGTTCTTGATTTCGAGTTCGTAGAACTCGTTGACATCAAGGCGGATACCGAGCATGTCGTACTCTGATTCCGTGAGGGTCATTATCACCTTGGAGAACCCGAACTCTCTCATCTGAGGCATCAGCCCCATCGACTGCAATTGAGACACCATCCCCTGAATCGCCCTTCCCTCGTCGCTGGCAGGGAACATCTCTGGCCTGTGCGAGTCACGAACCTCAATCAGTTCGATTTGCTTTGCCGGAAGCCCGGTCAGGGGGTCGGTCACACTGCTTATCCTGTTGACCTTTACCTTGCCCATCAGTCCAAACCAGAGGCCTGTCCACTATAAACTAAGCGGATGACGCGTCTGCGGACTGTCTTCCTGCTAGAAACCGGTCTACTCTGAAGCGAGGTCTGGCTGAGGCTGGCTCCCTTCCTCAGAGCTGATCTCTTGCTGCTGCTGGGTTCCCCCCTCCGCCTGCTGACTTGAGATTATCTCCTCCACATCATCCGGCGAGAGGACGCGCGCCATCACCAGGTTCCCCAGCGAGTTCCCGGAAGCCTCCCCGGACATCCTGCCGATTCTTCCTCTCAGTTGCCTCCACTTCAGCTTCGTGTTCCCGCTCTTTGACGTGTAGATTATCCCTAGGACGTCGCGAGCGTTGATGAATTTCACGTCTCTGATCTTCTTCAGGTCCACCTTGTCGACGGCCTCGACGTAGATCGACCCCTGATCTCCTTCCTTCTCGGGGAAGACCTCCGGGTCGCGGAAGTAAGATTCAGGGATGTAGCTCCTGCATGTACTGTTGATCAGGAACCTGCGGAAACCCTCGAGGTTGCAGGTCAGGTCGAGCTCTACCAAATCCCCACACCGAAACCCCTCGAACGGTGCACTGGTTATAAACTGATTCCTGTCCCATCCCCTTCGGCTTCTGGGCTGATGGGGGTTCCACTGCTCAAGATGAACGGCTAAAGGCCGTGAGAATGAGAGAAGAACGCTCCCTCATGCGCTTGGTCCGAGAGCTTACAACCACTCCGACACCTGAATCACCCACTAATGCCAGAGCCATTTCTTCCGACTCAAGACTTTAACGAGAGCCACCGACGGCCCGCTATGGTGGGTGATGACCGGTATAGCCCGATTGAACGCAATGAGAAAGATCTTGATAATTAATGTATCTATACGTTCCAATGTAATTAATATGATATTGAGAGGCGAGATTACGTCGTCTCATATTGCGAACGCTCGGAATTTGCCCTAGAACACCTCGGTATATTGATGGTCTTGTGCTTTGCTCAGCTTCGTCAATTCATCCCAGTGTTTGAGGAATTCGTCTCCCCAAGGAGAGACCTTTAGGAGATATCCTCCGCTCTTCGGCAGTATCATTCCTTTGATATGCGTCACAACCCACGGCGGAGCGTAGTCTCCGAAGACCATCCCAGATTCGACGAGGTCGTCAACCGTCCTCTCTGTTTCATTGCTACTCCAACCTAACCGTTGGTTTAGCCTCGTTACTGTGCAGCCTTCAGGATGCTCCTGCTGGAATCGTTTCAGTTCTAGCAAAACCCTTGCCCGCGACAAGTGAGAGATTCCCGGCTTCTTGGGCATAGGGGGAGTTTCCCCGTTTCGTACTATTAATCTCAGTTGTGCCCAGTTCTGGGTTGCCTCTTCAAGACTTTCTCGAAATGCGCGAGCGATGGAATCCTCCTGTCGTTCGTCCGTCCAGTCTTCCCAAGCCGCCCTCTCCTTCCATGGTCGCCCTGATTGAGAGGTTCGATAAGAAGGCCGCGCACGACATTCAGACCTGCGGCAGGGAGACAATGGACAGACGGTGTCCGACTTTTGGCAAGGTTTGGAAGATGATGCTGTCCTGCGGGAGCTGGGCTTGTCCTCGCTGCTCAGATAGGAGGAACGGGAGCAACACTGACTGGGTTGCCTTCAAGGTGTATGAGGTAATTCATGCCATCCGCAGGATGACGGGAATCGACTACTCGGGGGCCTTTTGGCAGTTCGAGGGGACAGCTCCGAGCGGGGAGTACCAGTACCGGATTGCCCGCAAGGGCATGGGTGAATGGAAGCGACTGAGCTATGACCACTTCAGGCAGTATCTGTCCGCCCAGAAGCCCCAGTTTCAGGGGCTTGAGCTTGCTTGTTACGTGTATGGGCAGAACTGGCGTACAGGCGATCCGCTAGGCGTGGGAAGGCATGCGAGACGGTTCCATAGTGCATACCACTATCACACCCACGGCTTCTGTTCTGCTCTAGGTTGGGATAAACAGTCTGGCCGCCTCAAGGTCGTCGAGAACCCCAGTTCGGAGATGTGGATAGAGTCGCGCTATCCTGGGATGGGCGACTTTGATTTCAAGGAGTGCCGCGCGTCTTATGATGCGCTCTTGAGGGAGAAATATGGCGACCACTCGGCTCCAGACATCGACTTCCATTTTGAATACAGGCGGGACGCAAAGAAAACCGAATACAGGAATTGGTATTCGGGGCGCTCTTTCATGTGGGACATCAACAAGTATCTGGAGAATCACTCTCTTCCGTCTGGGTTGCATACTGAGAGCAAGTCGTACCTTCATTCTCTGTTTATGGTGCGCAACTTCCAGCGATATTCGGGTTATGGGCTCTATTCATCATACTACTGGAAGCGGTCCTCTCCGTGGTTGAAGTTCCTTGGGCTGCAACTTCCTACCCGTCCTCAATTTGAACGCTCGGTGCGGATGATGCGCTGTCCCGACGATTCGGCACCTTTGGATGTCGACATGACTACTGTGGCGCCGACCGAAGCCGCCGCAGAGGTGGGGGCGCCCGTCTTGTTTCGAATGTCCACGAGGGCGTTCAAGCGACGGCTGTCCCGAAAGTATCGGCGATGAAAAGAGTGCGAGAAGAACCGAGAAACGAGGGTTTGTCTCGCTGCGCGGAGCGCGGGGCGGAGCCACGCGCGTGCGCGCACTGCTAGGAGTTGGAAGAGGCAGAGGGCAAGAAGGTATCGGAATTGACGAGCGTGCGCGTCCGTCTTTCTCAGGGAAGCACATCCGAGGGGCTTTCGCATGCTGTCCCGACAACGGACTTGCTTGAGGCCTATCCTACAATGAGGTGAACGACGTCCAACTGTCCCCATTCGTCACCCACAGCGACGGTGTACACTCCCTGTACGAACGAGTGCTGGGCGGCGAGAAAGTTGTACTGGCCCAAGCTGGCGTACGGGGTCGGATAGATCAAGTTGATGCTGTTGTCCCAATAACCATCTGTCGTCACGGTCACGCTTGCGTTTAGGGGCCCATAAGTCGATATGTCCCCGGTGACGCTATAGGTGCTGGTGACGTAGACCAGGTCGCCGTTTGGTTCGAACTTCAAATGGCTGATGACCGAGTCCTCGAAGCAGCCAAAGTTTGGCGACCTTCCCGGGCCCATCGCCAATAGCTGGCTCTGCGTGTAGTTCCCTTTGAGGACCACCAATTCAACAGGCGAGTAGTAGTAGCAGGGGGGCCAGTCGTTGTTGAACATCAGGAGACCCTGGATAGGCCAATTGTCACTGATAGCGACGCTGTTGTTCTGGCCGAGCACGTTCAGCAGGGTGGCCGTAATGGCTAGGTTCTGCCCTTCGTTGATTGTTGTTCCATTGACGGATAACTCCAGGGTGATTCCCGCCGGCGTGGTCAGCGGGGTTGTCGTTGTCGATGTCACGGTCGAGGTGACGGTGGTAGTGGTCCGCGCAGGCGCTTGAGTTCCGGCGTAATATCCTGCCATGGCGCTGACTGCTACCAGGGCCACCAGGATCACGACGAGGCTTGTCAGGACAGCCTTGTTCTGAAGCGGATGGAACGCAGGACGCGTGGGCCTGGGTTCAGCGTGCGAGGTCCTGCTCACTTCGATCATCCGGAGGGCTTCTCTCCCTTCGTCGGTGAGGGCGTAGGCACCCTCGGGGTTCAGTCTGACGAGGCCCCTCAGCCTTCCGAGGTGGAACGTGAGCAGGCCGTTGCTCTCCAGTCCGGCCGCTCTCTTCAACTCCGAGAACGGAAGAGGGTTCTCACTCAGGGTCTGGAGGAGCCTCATTCTGGTTGGATGGCCCAGAGCATCGAAGACCTCGGCCTGGGAGGTGTTGAACGAGTCGTCCTGGTCTTTTGCCATCGCGCCGCACTTTCCTACGTGGGTATGGCATCAATCGTGATTTAATGCCTCGGTCGTTGTCCAACCGTTCTACAGAGTGGTGAGAAGGTCAATGACCGTTGTCAATCGCGCGCACTGGTCACAATCGTGAGACTTGTTCAGCTATCCTCTACCTATGTATTCGCTGTTGTCGTTGTCTTGGTTGCCATTGGTATTTCGTTGTCCGAAGCCTACAAAGTGGCGAGAACCTCGTACTGAGAGCGTGTGGTGCGCGGGTTGCGTTCATAATAGGTGTGGGTTCCCCACTCAAAATCGTCTTCACTTGAATTCAGACGGGTTATTGCGGTCATTACCCACAGTGAACGGAGAGCGGGAGGAGCCTTAGCCTTTTCGGGCTAGGGCCTCCTCAAGTTCTGAGACTCTTCGTCTGAGTTCCTCGACTTCGGTGGATACGATGTTCGGATTGCCTCCATTCTGCAGGTCGAGGAAGGGCTCGACCTTCTGATACTCCAAGATTATGTTTTGGATTCCCTTCTGTCTGAGGGCTGTGTTGTAGATTAATGCAAGGTGACCACTCTGGTTCATCTTGGTCTTGTCGCCCATGAGGAAGGCGGAGATTGCAGGGGACATGTGCGCTCTGTCTGCCATCTCTTCGAATATCTTGCGGCCTCTGTTGGAGACAAATTTCTCTTTGAATTCCCGTCGTGCGAATGGTGTGACTTTGTACTTGAAGAGGGAGCTGTGATTCGGGAACGGCTGTTCCCTTCCTATCGCTCGGGCTCTTGCTTTGACCTTGTTGAAGAAGGGGAGTGGTATGATTGCTGGGTGCTTGACTTTGGACTTGTTTCGGTAGTATTCGGAGTGGGCTGCGACCCATGCTATCGCGTAGTTGCCGTTTGTCTGAAACTCTGAGAATGGGATTCTCCAACAGGCGCTAGAGCGCTCAGGGTAGTAGACACCCCACTGGATGAGGTCTTGGGCTTCCTCGCTCATCGCTTCCCAGACTTTGAAGAACGTCTCAGTCGAGCAGTCTTCCTCATTGGGTTCGAAGTGGTTGTTCACCGAGACGCTGAGTCTTGCGAAGTTGGCCTTGAAGATGCCTATGATGCAATTGGCCATTCCTGCATGGGCTTTGATTGGCGGCTCTCCTGCATAGTCTTGGACGCATTGTTCGATGTCTGTTGAGAGCGGGTTGGTGCGCTTGTATGTGACAAGGTCAAGCATGGCATGGTCTGAGAGGGGTATGTCTGCGTAGTTGAGGAATTGCTTGACTGCCGCGTGCGTGTATGTTGTCGTATTCGGGCTTAATTCTCCAGCGTTCCCTCTTCTGTTCGCGCAGTGTCTGTAGTAAGATTGGAGTGCTGGGTCTCTGTCAATAATGGCATTCTCCGCTTGATGTCTTCGCCGAATCTCTCCGCTCCCATTTCCTCCGACATGAGGTAGTCTTTGCACGAACCGTTTGTAAGGCGAGATTGCTGGCTCCTGCGCATTTGGAGCTTGAATTGGGCTCTTTCCTGTCTCTGTGCGGGATTTCAGGATGTGATGCAGAATAGGGGTCTTTTCCATTTGCTCCCGCGGCTTACCCAATTATCTTGAGTCGGGAACCCACCAAACAAGGCTTTTTTCAAGTTGGAACTAGATTTATGGAAAGCTCGACAGGTATGGAGTCTAGGCTACGGACCCCAATGAAGCTGAGGTTCGATTGCTGATAAGCCTATCAGCGAGTCACGCCACTTAACTTGCCAGAGTATTTGCGTAGGCTATACTCTGATTTGTCGTACAGTTGGGTCCAGGTGGCTATGATTATTCCTTTTTTAGAACCCCAATGATTGTCTTGCCGAATTGCTTGATTACGCGGACCATCTGGAGAACTTCACTGGAAGGTTCGGGACCAGTTTCCGTGTTCTTGAAAAGGTAGACCAGTATCTCAGGGAACTCGAGCACGTCCACCCCGTTTGCTTTGTCATGCTTTTTGACAGCCTCACGTGAATCCTTTCCCAGCTCAGAAAAGACATTTACCTTTTCGAATTCAGTGCGTGACTTGCCCAGGTATGCCTCTGCTTTCTTCCACATTCTTTCGTTCTTGAGAAACGCATCAATCTCGCCGACTCCTAGTGCCTTGCCCACGGATGTTGTGTGCCATCCCTTCACTTCAACTATTACGGGTTTGCCGCCAGACGAGAACCCAATGAGGTCGATGTCAGAGTAGTTGCGGGGGACTGGGAACTTGACGTCAGACTGAAGGTAATACCCTTTCAGCTCGAAGTACTGCTTTACTATTTGCTCATTGAAGTTGCCCATGGCGAGGCTGTATTCAACCGCTACTAAGTATGGGCTAAGGGTTTTCACTCGATGATTAGAAGCACCCTAGTATCGGTCAATCACACTGAGAGTGAATTCTTATTTCGAAGCTGAATAGGTGACTGCTGTGGCATTCAAGGAGTGCGAAATCGAGTCCGAGGCAGAGCTGGAAGCGATTCTAATCAATAACCCTTCGTCCATTGAGGATGGTTTCGAGATACTAAAGAGTCAGAGACGAACAAAGCCGTACGGTAAGAGGCTAGACCTGGATGGTGTCGATTCTGAAGGAACTCTTACGGTCGTCGAGCTTAAAATAGGCGAAGACCCCAACCAACTTCTCCAGGCATTAGAATACTACGACTATCTTTTGGAACGTGGCCTCAGCTTCTTTAGAGCATATTCGATGGTTGAGATTGAGGACAATCCACCCAGAATCATCCTCATCGCGAAGAGCTTTGACGAAAGAACGAAGAAAGCGGTCAAGTACTTGTCCGAGGAAATTCAGGTAGCTCTGAAGCAAATAACACTGTGCTATGAAGTAAACGGGTCTAAACATGTGAAACTGACAGATGTTGAGGTCCCACGGAAACAAGAAATCGAAGAAAGACCCGCAACCCTCGATGAACTCGCGGCGAGAATCAAGAATGAGGAAGTGCGAAGTGTTTGGAGGCAGACCATCAAGATGATTGAAGAGCTCGACCCCCCAAAGGTACGCCTGACACTTCTACCTTACAGGGTCAACTTCGTTCACTCGGCGAAGGGACTGAAATTCTCTGAGGTGTACCCCAAACAAGAGTTCTTCTGGCTTAATTGGAAGGCGGAAACCGGATGGGAAGGAGAGCGGGTTCGTACACTGGAGGAAGCCAAGTCGTACGTAAACGAGAAGGTATTGGCCGCCATGCGGCGTTTGCTCCAAAAGTGATTGTGCCTGTTTTCAGAGCGAAGTATTTGTGTAAGTTCTACTTTGAATTGTCTAGGAGGTTAACCCTCTGGCTGAGAGACCAAGCGTTCTCAGTAATGGCTCAACTGGGCCGATGTTCGACGGCTATTCTTCATACGGAAAGAGGGCAGAGTATTCCCCTCTCTTGTCAATCAACTCTTGAAGCATCTTGATGTATTCTTCCGCAGAGTTCTTGTGTGCTTCTCGGTTTTCTGACGCCCTTTTCTTGTCTCTCGCCTTTGATTCAAGTATGCCCAGCGTCCTCATTATCATTATTGCCGACATCGCCCAAATGATGTCCGTTGGAAGGTCGTAACCTGCAACCTTTCCTCTGCCTAGATTTGTAGAGGTGGCCTGAGATGCAGTAAGCACGTCATTCCTGATGCTCTCCATTGCCTTGATAATCTCAGTGAAGTAGTTCCCCCAAGTGTCTTTGTTCTTGAACTTGCTATTGTCATTGAATGCCTTTGCGATTTTGCCGTAATCAATGCCCTTGATTTGGCAGTTCTGAATTTCTTTCATTAGCTTCGAGTTAGGCATCTCGCCCATCTTCAAGGCTTCTTTCGCTCAGCCCTCCCATCTTCTCAGGGATGAGCTTACGACAAGGCTAACTGGAATATTGAAACAGTGAGAAAGCTCAGTGAATTCCGCTAAACCTCCAACTTCCTTCCCTGTGCGGAACTTGAATCAAGGTCTCATCCTTATAACGACTGCTGGGTGAATTCGAGGCGTGTGTGCCCAGACTAAATTTCCAAGCAAAGGCGTTACAAGAGACGAGCTGAATTCACTTGTTGACAGGGCGGCAGACCTCATCAGAACCGCAGTAGACTACAAGTTCATCCTTGTTCTGCTCTTTCAGAAGAGGCTCAATGACCTTTGGAAAGTGGAGAAGCTACAGTATGTTCAGAGGCTTGTCAAGGAGGCAAAGCTGTCGGAGAAGGACGCAGAGGAAGAGGCCGAGAAGACGGATGTCTATCACTCGTTCAGCATACCCAAGCAGTTCCTTTGGGACGAGGCCACGAAGGACGTCAGCGACCTGCCTCAGAGGCTGGCCACTGCGATTGGTGAGACTGCCAAGCTGAACAAGGAGCTTCAAGGAGTAATCAATCGGGTTGACTTCCTGGAGTTTGCAAGAAACCAAGAGAATAGGGAGCTTCTAAGACAGCTTGTCGAGCTGTTCAACAAGTATGACTTGGCTGGGAAAGAGGTCTCTCCAGATGTTCTTGGCGATGCCTACGAACACATACTGATGAAGTTCGCACCGCTCAAAGCAAAGGAGGGCGAAATCTACACCCCTAGGGAGGTCATCAAGCTACTAGTTGAGATTCTAGACCCACAACCAACTCAGAGCGTCTACGACCCTTGTTGTGGCTCTGGTGGCATGCTGATTGTCTCTCGCAATCACGTAAGAGAGAAGTTTGGCGAAGACCAAACGAGAAAGCTCTTCCTCTTCGGTCAGGAGAAGAACCCTGAGATTTATGCCGTCTGCCAGATGAACCTGATTCTACACGACATAAAGAGTGCAGAGATAACAAGTGGGGACTCGCTAGATTACCCAAAGCTCAGAGATGGAGATTCGTTCAGGAGATTCGACATCGTAATCGCAAATCCCCCTTGGAATCAAGACGGTTACGCGGAAGAGAGACTCAAGAAAGCTGATTTCAGAGAAAGGTTCTCTTTTGGCTACCCCACTAAGAGCAGTGCTGATTGGGCCTGGATTCAACACATGCTTGCGTCCGCTGGCGACAAGGGAAGGGTCGGCATTGTCATGGACAACGGTGCTTTGTTTAGAGGGGGAGCGGAGAAGACTATCAGAGGCAAGATAATCGATAAGGACTGGGTGGAATGCGTTCTTCTTACTCCTGACAAGCTGTTCTACAACACTGGAGCACCAGGCGCGATAATCATTCTGAACAAGATGAAATCAAGTGAGAGAAAGGGCAAGATACAATTCATCAACGCGTCACAAGACTACATTCAGCACCCCGAAGTCAGGAGATTGAGCTCTCTCTCATCAGACAACATAGACAAGGTAGTTGACGCATATAGGACGTTCTCGAAACAAGAAGGATTTTCATTGGTCGTGGACTTCGAAGAAGTCAAGAGAAATGATTACAACCTCAACGTCACGCTCTATGTGATGCCCATTGAGGAAACACAGACCATCGACTTACGTCAAGAGTATTCCAAGCTCAAGGAGCTTGAACTAGAAAGAGCTACCGTTCAGAAGAAGCTGGATGACATTCTAAGGCAGATTATGGATGTTGAGTAGTCTTGGTGGAAGTCTACTTCCTCGATACAAATGTAATTCTGGATTATCTTGAGAAGAGAAACCAAGATGTCTCAGATATAGTGGCCCAGTTACTCCACTTTCATGGCAAGGGTAGAATCATTGTAGCTACATCTGTATTCAACATTGCCGAGTTAATAGACACAGAATTCCAGATACACTTCATTGGCGAGTGCATCAATCAGCGGATGTCTGGAGATGAGATAATCGGCAGGCTGAGCAGGGACAAAGCAATGTACAAACAGATTGCAGACACGACCAAAGACAAGATTGCCAAGGGAATTCAGGAATTCCTAACGCGGAACAACATCGAGGTTCTTTCACTCGACTCTAAACCGCAGGGGCTTGATGACCTATATGGCCTAATCTATGGCAATCTGCTCCGACCTCAAGATGCTTTGATTGTCGCCTGCGCGCTATCAAACAACGCCGCATACTTCCTCTCTAGCGACGCTGACTTGCTCGACGCAATTGGCGAGCGACTCAACGGGTTCAGTCTTAGAGATAAGAAGCAACGGGAAACATTTCGGGATAATGTCTTGAAGGTGATTTGAGGCTCGCCGACGAACTCTTTCTACAAAGAGACTAACTTCAGGGAAATATCAGTCGGAAGAATACCAAAAGGCTGGGAATATGTTACCAGCGGGCGAGCCATTGAGTCAATTAAAGGCAGGAATCCCGGAGGAACAAGTGCCGACCAGAAAGATGGTTACCTTCCCTATCTCTCAACGGGATACCTAAGAAGCGATGAGATTCCTCCTTATGCCAGAATTTCAGATGATTCGGTCCATGTGAATAATGGTGATATTGTGTTACTGTGGGATGGCTCAAACGCAGGAGAGTTATTCCTAGGCAAAGAGGGCATTCTTTCTTCTACGATGGCGAAACTTACGACAAAGTCAGACACCATTGACAAGAGATTCCTCTATCATTTCTTGAAAGCAAAGCAGGACTACTTGCAGTCTCTGACTAGAGGCACTGGGATTCCTCATGTTGACAGAACCATCTTTGAGAATCTCGTCTTGTTCGTTCCACCTACCACCGAGCAAAAAGAAATAGCTACGGTCCTTTCAACTGTTGACGACGCGATTCAGAAGACCGATGAAATCATAGTCAAAACTGAGCGCCTCAAGGAAGGCATAATGCAGAAGCTTCTAGCAAAGGGAATGGGTCACAAAGAATCCAAAAAGACGAAGATTGGAGAGATGCCTGAAGACTGGGAAGTGGTTGAGCTTGGGCATATCTCTATCAAGCTTCAGACAGGACCATTTGGAAGCCAGCTTAAGAAGACTGAACTCTCGCCAACCGGGATTAAGGTCTACTCTCAGGAAAACGTTCTAAGAAATGACTTTCTTGTCGGCGACCTCTACATTCCTGAGGAGAAACTTAACACGCTGAGAAGCATGATAGTCAAACCAAATGATGTGTTGCTAACGATTAGAGGTAGCATTGGAAGAGCGGCGGTGGTGCCACACGGTGCACGGGAAGGGATAATCCATAGCAATCTTGCTTATGCTAGACTCGACGAGAGCAAGATACGCCCTGAGTTCCTAGCCTTATTGATAAATGATGACGTAGCCACCGACAAACGGATACAGGGGCTCACTTCCAGCACCACCTTGGGAGCCCTATATGGCAGAAGATTGAGAATGTTGAAGCTTCCCCTGCCATCGATACAAGAGCAACAAGAAATCACCGCCGTTCTTGTTACGGTTGACGAAAGTCTTCATCTTCAGGCTCGTATAAAGTCCAATCTAGAACGAGTCAAACAGGTTCTGGCGAACCTACTTCTAACGGGGAATGTCAGAATCAAGGTGAATTAGATGTCCTACACAGAGAAGGGAACGGTTGAGGATTACATAATCCAAGAGCTACAGAAACTTGGTTGGACTTACGTTGAACAGAAGAGCATGGAAGTGAGGCGGAAGGACGACTACGAAGAGTGCCTCGTAATCGACGAGCTATGGGAGTCAATCCGTAGAATAAACTCGACTGTTGAACTTACTGACGCAGACTTGGACTTCGTTCTCGTCTCACTGAGGACGATTCCAACCACCTTAGAAGGCATGCGGAGGTTTCTGGACATCTTTCGAAACGGGCTGGTTGTTCCAATGCAGAAAGAAGGAAAAGACCACGTCATCAGACTGGTAGACAGCGACCACCTCAAGAACGACAGCTTCATTGTGACGAAACAATTCAAGATTGAGGGCATCAAGGGAGGCATCAGAGCAGACGTTGTTCTACTTGTCAACGGTATCCCATTGGTGCTAATCGAGTGCAAGAACCCGACCACCGAAAGTGCTGATTGGGCAAGCGCATATCACGACATCAAGACTTACGAGGACAAAGCCCCAGACCTTTTCAAATATGTCCAATTCTCAATAGCAACAGATGGTGAGAAGAACCGCCTCTTTCCGAACTGCTTTGCAGGAGAGGGCCAAGACCTCATCAGCGATTGGAAAGACCCCTATCCATTTGACCCAAAGGACTTCGTGACAGATGACGGCCTGAAGATGACCGTCTACGGTCTCCTTTCGAGGGAGAACCTGCTCGATGTGGTTCAGAACTTCCTCTTCGTCAAGAAGGAGACCACCAAAGCAACGAAGATAATCGCAAGATACATGCAATTCAGGGCGAGCAACAGGATATTCAAACGAGTGATTGACACCCTACAGAAGAGAGACGACAAGAAGTTCGGACTGATTTGGCACTGGCAAGGCTCTGGCAAGACTTACGCGATGGCCTTCGCCGCTTGGAAACTTCTCCACGCTCCAGAGGCAGAGAGTCCTAGCGTCTTCGTCATGGTGGACAGAGCCGATATGGAAATCCAGATACAGAATGATTTTGACTTTCTGGAGATGCCGATTGAAAGGATAGGTTCAGTCAAAGAACTGATTCAGATTCTGAAATGGGGGAAGGAGGGCAAGCGAGGAATCTTCCTAGTGACGATAGAGAAATTCAGCCCCAAGGACTTCTTGGGACTCGACGAGAAGATTGAGATAAAGAGGGAGAACGTGATTGTGCTGGCTGACGAAGTTCACAGAACGCATTATGGTGAGTTTGCCACTTTGATGAGGAGTGTCTTCAAGAACGCATTCATCTTTGGATTCACTGGAACACCTCTAACGAAAGACGAGCGCAACACTTTCAGTCACTTCTCGCCACCTGGCGAGGTCTACTTGGACAGATACTCCATGATAGATGCGATGGAGGATGGCTTCACCGTTCCTCTCACCTACGAGGCCAGACTACCGCAATATCATCTCGATGTCAATCAAATGAGGCAATTCCAGAGATTCGAAGAGAGCGAGGTCAAGCCACTTTCGTCAGAGGAACAGAAAGCGCTACGAAGGAAGGTCAAAGTCATCAGAGGTTTTCTCAAGAAGGAAGACAGGGTCAGAGACATCACTAAGGACATTGCTCAGCACTTCAAGGAGGTCGTGGAGCCTTCGGAGATGAAGGCGCTTGTTGTTACCGTTGACCGAGAGGCTTGCGTCCAATACAAAGAGGCTCTGGACAAAGAACTTCAGCATGGCAATGTCGAGGTTGTGATGACATACACCTCAAAGGAGAAGGAGGAATCAATCAGGAATTACCTGTCGAAGCTGAGAGCCGAACACCAAACAAGAGACACGAAGAAGATTGAGGACACCATAATCGATAACTTCAAGAAGAAGAGTGAGCCAAAGATTCTTGTCGTCACTGACAAGCTAATCACTGGTTTCGATTCGCCAAATCTCTGGACAATGTACCTCGACAAGCCGCTCAAGGAACACAGAGCCTTGCAGGCAATTGCAAGGACTGACAGACCCTTCCTGAACAAGGATTCTGGGCTAATCGTGGATTATATTGGGGTCATCAAGGAGCTGGAGGAGGCGTTCCAGACCTTCGAAGCCAGTGACGCGAGAGACCTCAAGCGCGTAATCCGAGACCTTTCAGTGGAAGAAGGGAAGTTCAAGCGTCTAATCACTGATGTTCTTGGCATGTTTGTTGGTCTGAAAAGAGAAGACACTCGTGAGAGTCTGAATGGCATTCTCAACACTCTGATTGACCCCCCTAGGGCAAAGAAGTTCGAAGACACGATGAGGCAGTTGATGAGGTCGTATGATTTTCTCAAAGGATACCCGTTTCTCGCTCCCTACCTCGTAGACTACTCATGGTTGACCAAGGTCTACGTCGCATACAACAAGAGATTCAAGAGAAAAGACGTTGACGAACTGAAGATAGAACAACTTTCCAAGAAGACAATGAAACTGATTCAGGAGACGTTGGATGTCAAGGAGATTGATGATAGCTACCCCACAGTGGTGATAAACAGCGAATACGTCGAAGCCCTGAGGAAGAACAAACCAAGAGACATCGGGGCGGCCATAGATGTCGTGACAACCGTCAGAAGAGAGGTCGAGAGACACACAACCTCTCGATTCTTCATCAATCTGAGTAGGGAGGTGGAGAGGACTTACGAAGACTTGCGTGAAAGGAAGATTGAGACTGGCGACGCAATCAACAAAATGCTCAGCGTGTCCGAGGGAATTGCCCAATGGAAGACGGAAGAGGCCGAAGTCGGGAAGGAGAGATTTGCGGTCTACGAGGCGTTCAAGAGCTTGATTCCTGATGCGAAGAAAGAACTGGTATTGGACTTCGTGGCGAGGCTCTTGGCCAGCCTGAAGGCTCGCAACCTTGTATTCGACGGATGGAAGGAACAGAGAGACATTAGGAGGAGAGTAATGGCCGAAGTACGGCTAATGCTTCTCTCGGAGTTCAAGAACTACAAGGCAAAAGTGGACGAGCTGACGGAAGCAATCTACCAAGCATTGGAGGGTCTGTGATGCAAAGAACTGAGTTGGATTTCACTAAGGGCAGCGAGATACTCCACAGGCGATTAGTTGGAGTCTATGAAAAGATGAAGGAAGAAGGCAGATTCGAACTCTCTAGAGACCTTGACTTCCGCATATCACGGAAGATAGACGGAAAGAAGGAACGAGTGGCTAAGCTGAAGGGCAACAGGATGTTCGTGAGCGTGGATGCAGTCTCATTGCCGAGAAGTGCCCTAAAGTATATTGTAGCGCATGAGATAGCCCACAAGTTCACGAAGAGGCACACAGATAGATTCTGGTGTGTAATTGAGAACATATACCCCAACTATAACTATGGAAAGAGTCTCTTAGAAGCAAGCTTCCTTCAGAACTGATTACACCCAGAAGGCCAACAGCTACGACTTATGTTGTTCGCGGTCCATCAGGTCCTACTCCACTTCTATTCTTCGGTTCGACCCAATTCATCTTGAGCAACCTGAAAACATCTACTTCCTCGGGAGTGTCCAGGACCTGCCTCTTCGGCTCGATATCAGTAGGCAACTTGCCGCCGGTTATCGCTTTTCCACCTGATGTCATCCATGATTCAAGGTGTCCTTGGTTGAAGTGGAGACCAGATGGCCAACCTGCGGACATTAACCTGTGAGTGAACTCCGCATCGCCAGTTCTCATCGTAAAGACCACTCCCCATTGTGCTGGCGGTAACACAACAAAGACGTCAAGTTGTTCATCAAGGAAACCTATTCTGTATACCCGCTTCCCAAAAGGTGCCTTACCTCCATTTTTGTTGGGTTTGCCGAGTTGGAATGTTCCTTCCTTTACAAGTTGATGGATTCGGGAGTCAAGTAGATTAACCCTTTCAACAATTGTGCTGTTAGGCCCGCGAGAATCAAGAAGCGTCATTTGTGGTCGCGAAAGCGAAGCGAATCTCGGTGTAGCCACAATCTCAACATCGTGCGGTTCCGGTTTTTCTCGCCTGACGCCACCTGCTATCTCAATGCGTTCGCAGGAATCCTTCAACCATTCGACAGCCTGCTGTGCGATTTCCATTGCTAGCTCAAGCTTCATTTGAGTTTTCCTCTGCGGAAAGCTTCTCCTCCAATGGCGAACAGCTACAGTAGACCGAATCTAGGTTACAGCCACTACATACATGCACCTTCTCGCCCGTTGCAGATATTCCAGTCGTCGTTCGTCTACCGCATCTCATGCAACACTTCTTGAGCATCAGTCACGCAGTGCCTTGTTCGGTATAACGGTTTGGTAGCTCAAGTGGAATCAGGTGATTTGCTACACATCATGATGGTATTCTCTCCCACCAATGACATTTCCTTCTCAAGAAATTTCAGACATGACAAAGCATTCGTGTTGAGCATCTCAAGAAAAACTCTGAAATGCTTTTAGATGGAAAAGGCCACTCGCATGATGTCCGATTTTGATGCAGAATTTTCGGCTCGACGAGCCCGTGTATGTAGGAACACGGCGGATATACAGATGGGGCGGGAGGAAGGGGACCTCCGGAGCTTACCTCACCTTTCCCAAACTGACCCTGCCTGAGGCAGCGACGGGCAAGTTACTCAAGGTCATCATAGTCAGTGAGCATTTGGCTACTCCAGTAGTAGTCTATCGAAGGGTAAGACGAGCGGCAGGCCTTACGATTGTCACCTTGCCAAAAGCAATCATCCCTTACGACTCGGCGTTGATTGGAGCGACTGTACGGACCTATGCCTTCCCGACCGAGGAGTGGTCATCTTCGCCGAGCCCACCTGAAGTCGCTTGGGTCGATAGTAGACAGTCAGTTGTTGCCGTCCCTAAGTAGTAGGATGATGTTCGGGAAGGACGACGGTCCAATGATGGTCAGCGGAATCTAGTCAGTAGGTAATCGAGTTTGGCAAACAAGAAGCGTGAGAAGATGGGAGGAAGCGTCATTGGCGCTCCCAGTGTCAAAGATAAGATGTCGGATTCAAAGTTCTATGGTGGAGGTATTGAAGGAATCACACCCGAAGAGGAGGGAAAGCTCTGGGATGAGGCTCAAAGAATAGTCAAGGAGAAGGAAATGCGAAGGAAGGCAGGCAAGACTACGGCTGACAATCCTAGTTTGAAGAATGACGACCAAGATGCTGGGGAGGAAGGTCAAGATTCCATCAAGGAGAATAGTTCTGTTGACCAGATTTCTCCGCGAAGGAACAAGTCGTCAACCCACACTAGCGATTTGTAAGCGTAACAGACTTGGATTGAAATCGAAGTGGCAAGTACCGTGATATCTTCCTTGGACCAGTCCTCACCGAAATTGATGTTCTTCATACGAGCATTACAATCATATGCGAGACATGCGGAAAGCAAAGGCGGAATGTCGTCGACCGGCGTCAAAACCAGACCGTGATTGGACGGTATACGGTGTGCCGGAAGACGTCGCCCGATTGTTCGGGCAGTCCTAGTTGAAAGATACTAGAGGCGACATTCCCAATTTGCAAGTACCAAATTTCTCATGGCTAGTGAACGTAGTGTTATCACAATTCTGTCGTTCACTTCGTGTTATCACAATTCTGTCGTTCACTTCGTGTTATCACAATTCTGTCGTTCACTTCGTGTTATCACAATTCTGTCGTTCACTTCGTGTTATCACAATTCTGTCTTAGACCTTTTTCTTGCGGTCTATTTCTGACCAGCACATACGACCAGAGGGGTTCCCGTGTCATGCGGGTCCCTCTTTCATGCGTGTCCATGCAGGCAGGACGGCATTGTAGGGCCTGCTCGCCCTTTCAGGGCGTTCGCAGGCCGTCCTGCGGAAACAATGCCTTGACCTATTCGCGATTGTTAGCAGTATTCGTGTTCTCTACGGATTCTAGGAAGGTCCATGCTTCAAATAAAGGTGCAGTCATAGGTTCAGATAGGGACGACCGGATTTGAACACATACAAAAGCCATGCATGGTAATGGACTCAAAAGAACAGTGCACTCTCTAGGTTGAGTCTAATTGTCTGGGTTCAAACTGGGAGAAAGATTCCCATCCGAGTGAGATAAGAACCAATAAGACTATGTTGATTACTGAGAAGGTTAGACAGGTTTCCAAGGCTGAAAGGGAAGGCGCGGATGCATACAGGACTATTGCAATGATTAGGCCAAGAAAAAGGGAGATAGCAGAAACATATCCGCCATTCCTCTGTGATTTCCACATCATGTATCCCCCTGATATACCGAGGAGAGCCACAATGAGGATTGAACCACCGATTGCGTAGAGCTGGATTGATGCTACCCCACTTCCCAAGATTGGGATGGACGCCAAGAAGACTGACGCCAGCAGTAACACAACCGAGAACATGATTCCTATGCCCCCGTAGACATACAGAGAGACGCAAGCGATGGTTATAGCCGTGGGACGCTCATTCTCTCTTACCTTGGATTTCATGCGCGAAGAGAAGACAGAGTTTGCGTCTTCCTTGCAATACAACCTGCCACCTATCATCACGGAATGTGCTTCGCATACACCTCTCCCACAGTGTATGCAGACTCCAACCGCTTCGGTGTCAGGGTGGAGATAGCACTTCAAGTAGCTTCGGGGTCTCAGTGTTCTCTTCAGATTTATGTAATATGGACTATGAATCTATACTCAAACGCTGACCACGCTATGTTGCCAGTGATTTTGATGGTGCTGGGACACGCAAGAAAGTATGGTAATGGACTCTGGTAGACCAGCGTCTGCTGTTATCCAATTGGCCTAGGGCTGTGGGGAGCCAAGCCCGCTTGGAGTAGAGCCTGCGATGCCGTTGCCGCTGCACTCGTCGCCAGAATAGAAGCTCGCTGTTCCTGCTGTGCCCGAGCCTGTGGAGGCGTCAGAGTAGCCATAACCCGTGTTGTTGTCCGCTGTGTTCCCAGTGAGAGTGTTGTTGCTGGAACCGGGGGCAAACATGAAGCCAGCCACGGAATTGTCGTTCGCTGTGTTCCCCGTGAATATGTTGCCGCTAGTGGTGGAGGCAACTATGATTCCAACGTCGAGATTGTTATTCGCCGTGTTCTCTGTAAAAGTGCTGCTGGTAGTGCCGGCTATGTTGAAGCCATAATGGACGTTGTTGTCCGCAGTATTCCCGCTTAGGGTGTCGCCAGAAGAAGCTGAAAGGCAGAAACCGTAGATGTTGCTGTTGGCGGTGTTCCCCGTGAGAGTGTTGTAGGATGAGTAGTAAAGGCGGATGCCTTGACGGGCGTTGTTGTTCGCCGTGTTAGTAGTGAGAGTGTTGTAGTTAGAAGAGTTGCTCAGGTAGAATCCGTACCAAGTGTTGTCGTCCGCCGCGTTCCCGGCGAAGGTGTTGTCGGAAGAGCCGGCTATGTGGAAGCCATATTGAAATCCCGTAACGTTGCAGTTCTCGACCGTGACTCCTTTGACATCGGTGAGATTGACGCCGATGCCGACGCCGCTACCAGTTATAGTGTTCCCGGCGCAGTTGAGGGTTATGCCGCTGGCGCCTATGACGAGCCCGTTACTTGAGCAAGGGCCGAGGTTCCCACCCAAAATCGCGTCTGTTGTGATTGCGCTACCACATGACAACGCGGCGGTGGTGGATGGTTTGACGGCCAGTTTGACTTTCCTGTGGCTGCTTAGATTGTTCGGATTCCCGCCATACGTTCCCTGCAGCGTGACCATGCCGGCTGTCGTCCCTGTCATTGTCACGGAACATGTCGCGCGGTAAGGGTTCTTCGAGCTGGCCAGGGTGCATGTTGTCGAGTTGAGGGATACCGAGCTTGTGCCAATTTGGGACCAGCTCACTGTTCCCGTCGGATGGTAGCCAATCACCGTGGCCTTGCAGGTGATGGTCGTCGGCGAGCCGGCGACCACGGACTTCGGCGCACAGGAGACCGTCGTCGTCGTGGCTTTCATTTTCACGACTAGGTTGAACCCTCCAGCGGTTGCAGGGTTCTTGAGGTCTCCCCCGTAGTTCGCTGTGAGGATTGCCGAGGAGCCTGCGGCGGTCGCCGTGAATAGCACACGGCAATAGCTGTAGCTCTTGGACAACAGGAGTTGGCAGGATGTTCTGGAGAACTTGCCCGGGCTGCTGCTGGACCAAGTGACATGGCCCGTCGGTGCGGCAGTGCTGGATTCGTGGACCGTCGCCTTGCAGTAGGTCGCTTGACCCACGACCAATTTGGACCTATCACACGTCAAGCGGAGGAGCGTCACTGTGAACGTCGTGGTAGGATTGTTTGTTCCGTCACTGACCGTGATTGTGTGGTCGCCCGAGATAGAAGTCGGGACCTTGAATATGCAACCTGAGCTCACGTTGCCGGATGCGTCCGTGGTGCAAGTCGTGGGCATGCCCGTGGCAGAACCGTCATACGTGACAGTCAAGCTCTGTGAGGCGAGGAGACCAAAACCAGTTATGGTGACAGAAGTGCCCACGGCGCCCAGCGAAGGGCTGAGGGAGATGGGATGGGCGACTGTGAACGTCGCCGTGAGACTATTCGTACCGTCGGTGACCGTGACCACGTGAGGACCTGGAATGGAGGATGGAACAGTGAAGGTGCAGCCAGGGCTTATGTCGCCAGACGCGTCCGTGGTGCAAGTCGTGGGCATGCCAGCGGTCGAACCGTCGTACATGACGGTCAAGCTGTGCGAAGTGACGGGGCTGGAGCCTGAGATGGTGACCACCGTGCCTACTAGACCCAATGAAGGGCTCAGAGAAATGTAACCACAGAGCCCGCTCGGGCTCGACCCGACGAGACCATTGCCGACACATGTGTTGGTTGTGTAGAAATTCCCTGTCGCCGCAGTGCCTGAGCCTGAGGTGGTGTCATTGTAGCCAGATTCGGAATTGTAGTTCGCAGTGTTCCATGCGAGTGTATTGCTGGCGGAAGAGTCCAGAAGGTAGAATCCCCAGCGGTTGTCGTTCGCCGTGTTCCTGGTGAGAATGTTGCTGTTGGAAGAGTCATCAAGGACGAATCCCCCGCCGTCGTTGCTGTTCGCCGTGTTCCCTGTGAAAGTGTTGCTGTTGGCATAGCCGCCGAGGTAGAAGCCATCACCAGGGTTTTCGTTCGCCGTGTTCCCTGTGAAAGTGTTCTTGTAGGAGTACGAAAGTAAGAAGCCAACGGCAGGGTTGTCGTTCCCCGTGTTCCCTGTGAAAGTGTTGTTGAAAGAGTCCGAGAGGAAGAAGCCAATGTAGTTAACGCTCTCAGTGTTCCCTGTGAAAGTGTTGCTGAAAGATGGGTAGTAGAGGCCGAAGCCAAAGTTAAATCCCGTGACGTTACAGTTCTCAACCGTGGCTTCCCTTATCCCAGTGAGATTAACCCCCACGTAGCCGCCTGTCCCGCGAATCGCGTACCCGGCGCAGTTGAGGGTTATGCCGTTGGCACCTATGACGAGCCCCTTTCCGACGCAGGGGCCTACGTTGGCACTCAGAGTCGTGTTCGCCGTGATTGTAGCGCCACACGATGGGTTCTGAGCGAAGACGGGAGCGGGCAAGAAGGCCAGGGCAGAACCCAGAACGGTAAAAAGAAGCAGGACAGCAAGCGGAACCTTCGGGAAACTGAACTTCAAGACTGATTGCCCTTTAGTAGACCTCGGCATATATAGGACTTGAAGGGATTCCACCGTCTCATCAAGAGCACTCTTCGGTGATAGTTCGACTGGGCCAATACTACACTCGGATTTGAATCAGCGATTTTGGTGGTGCTTGACTAACTCAGACGATAGGAACTGCCACTATCCCATCACTTGTTGTAAACGTGGATTGAATTGGCATGGCATTCACGATGATGAAGTAGTATTGTCCCGGTTGTAGATTCCAGTCCACTGATGTTGGTGCGCCTTGTCCGTTGAACGCCGCGAACATTGTGACATATTGTAAGACCCATTCGCCAGAATTGAACTGACTCGCCGTCACAATGTACAACGAGGCCGAATAGGAACTTGAGAACGAGCCTGATACTCGCACGGAATCTTGAAACGTGTCTGTGAAGTAGACTTCACTGGTCGTCCCTAGAGAAGACGACAGTTGAATCGTGTCTCCTGCTGGTATTATCGTTGTCGTCGTCGCCACCGGGGTCGTAGGTTGGATTTGAGTGTGGGTGCTGGTCTGCGACTGCGCCGAAGTGCTAGTTGCAACTGAGCCAGTGGTCTGCACGGAGTTCACTGATGGATTTGAGTGGATTGTTGTAATGATAGCCGCCGACCCCAGTATGAATAGTGTGACTCCTATTACGATGATGTATCTATCGCTAGGTATGGCGGCCTTGAACCTAAGCACAAAATCCAAGGTGGTTCGATATTATTTAACCTGAGTCACAGATGGAATACGTGCTCAGGAGAGGCTTATCTATCAACTCTATCGTATCTTCAGCATGCAAGGGAACTACTCCATCATCGCAACAATCGCCGTGGGCGCAATCATTATCGGTGCCGTCGCCTACGGAATCTACTCAACTAATTCCTGTTTTTCCGCTCAGTCCGAACAGAACACGAGTCTGAAGGGCCAGATAGCAGGTATCAACCTACAAATCTCAAGCGTCAACCAGCAAATCGTAAGCATCGAACAACAAATGTCCGCGCTCTCCACTTTGTCGGAGCAAAACTCCAATCTGGAAAGCCAAGTCTCCGGGTTGAGCCAGCAGTTGGTCGGACTGAATCAGCAACTGACTACTCTCGAACAGCAGGTCTCAGTTCTTGAGCAGCGAACCCTGACAGTGGTGACAGTGTCGAACACGGTCATCTACATTCAGACAACGAGTGTGACTTCCACGTCAACCGTGACTTCCATCAGTATTGTCCCACAATCAACGCTGGTGATAATCGCTGACACCTTCAACAGCACGGCCGAAACCTTCACCTTCCAAGTGCAGAACAGTCAAAGTTACACAGTCTACGCGCAACTCAGCGCCAGTCTGTGGGGGTACCAATCCTTCGGGTGCTTCGGTCAGGCAGGGTCGTACGTTTCCCAAGTCTACACCTTTGCGCCGAACTCTGTCACAACAACGAAGATGGACTTGACGTTGGGCCAGTGGGCAGGTTTCTGTGGCCAAAACCCAATCTCAAGCGCTGACGTGACTTTCATCATTCCTCAATCGACTGCCGTCAGCCCTACCTACACATTCAACATAGTTCCGAACTACAATCATCCATAGCACGTGCGCGTCCTGAGCATTCAGATGAGGTCAAGGATTTTCCGGGGAACCGTGTAGGCAGTCCCGCAGAACTTGCACTTCCCCGTCGATTCCTTTTGCTCAAGAGGAAGTGACGCCCCGCACTTTGGGAAATTAAGAACGACAACCCCGTTCTTGTCTACCTCGAAGCGCGCGCGCGCTCTTCTGGCATACAGGGCATTCGTGGATAACCGTTCCACGCGTAGGAGCCGATTTCAACTTCTCTCCAAATGGAGCGATAACCGTCCCGCAATCAGGACAGACGAGCACACGTAGAGTCATACTTTACGGGACTCCATCTACGAAATGAGTGTTTAGGGTCAGTCTTCAACACCAACTAAACTGGAACAACTCGACAAAACAACTGAGGGCGCGCTACCCTGTCCACTTCATTCTTCCGCCCTGAACCAGCGATTTTGATGGTGTAAAGGGAGCCGAGTAAGAGGGTCGAGGCTTACAACTCTGCGAGGTTCAACGCTTATGACTAAGGAGGAGAAGTAACCAGAGGAGGAGAAGTTATGAGCCTAAGAGGGCACCCGAAGAATGCGGAACGAAGTAAGCCACGTCCTAGTAGAAGCGAACTGGAAATCAAGGTTCATGTTCTGAGGGCTGTCGCGGGTGGCCTCCCACACCCCGCTCAAATCAGGTTTAAGGCTAGCATTTCATCTGCCGCACTACAACGCAATCTTCCCTCCTTGGTAAAAGGCGGGCTCCTTTCAGAGGGAGGGACGAGCAAGAGACGGGTCTACACTATCACCCCAAAGGGGGTGGAATTCCTTCTACTCTGCTACGGCAAGGGGGATGGAACCCCTTGATACATTTTGCAGGGTCTTGACCGCTACGGCTGATGACAAATGATGAATCCACCACAGATTGGGCAGGAGGAGGTTTACGAGCTTGTTCAGACACCAACTGGCGTCGTGAAGATAACGTTCAGGAACTCTAATGGTCGTAGATGTGGGAAGTGTGGCTGTCGTTGCCCTTGTCTTTGTATTGATTGTCGGCCATTCTGCTGTTCTAACATCAGGACTTGAGCCAGCGATATTGATGGTGTTGGACAAAGGCAGTGAAATGAAGGCGGGAAGCCCACCCCCGCACTAGCAGTTCCTGAACTTCCGGGCATCTACGTATCGAAACCATAGTGCCAAGTGCTGCTGTTACAGCCGCTGTTACAACCTTCCGAAAGCAACCATAGGTATCCACCGACTCCGAAGACCGCGTGAGTGGGAGAGACACGGTAGACAGGGTAGGTAGAATAGCAGGTCATCGGTGGGTTCCCACATGGAGATGGCTGTGTGAGACCCCCAAAACGTGAAGGTATCACAGGAACGAAGAAGGCGAAAATCAGGACAACTCCAAGCACAAGCCCCAAGACTACAAGCCTACGTCTCATGCTAGAGGTTGCTGGTTTGGCTGGATTTACGCCTACTGACCAGAACAACCTAACTGGCTATTTGGATTCAAATTCCAGCCGAAACGCCTTGAACCAGCGATTCCGATGGTACGGGACACGTCGCGTTCCACATGGCGCGTGCTACCAAGAGGTACTGGACGTCAGGGCACTAAGTTGAAGATGGTGGCAGATGAGAATCATGCAAATCGTGATTCCGGAAACCAAATGAATGAATCCTTGACTTATTTCCGAAATCAGAAATGATAAGGTATTGGATTGAGACTACGGTAGAATCTACCGATTCAGGCCTTTGGCGGAAGAATTGAAAACACTTCCTAATGACACTAGGGGCCAGAATCCCACGTTCTGATTCGAAAAGTGATGCATCTCGCAAAACCACTTGGACAGTGCGTGTACGAAAGTCAAACTAGGACCGTCTTGGAAAGCCGAATCAGACATGCCACGTTGATTGAATCATCCGACACCTGCGTACGAACTACCAGATTTTGGTTTTGAACCTTCAGGCCCTTTCTTTATCACCTCATCAACCATTGGAGGGACGGCTATCAAGTCCAAGAATTCTTTGCACGTCAAGCAGTAGTTACCGTAGAACGCGGGAATGTGTCGAAGAGGCTGGTCGGGGACGCGAAGGAACACAACACTGTGCTTCTTGGCAACATGAGAGGTCATCCTTTCAAGCATCATCTTCATTTCATTGGCGGTCTTAGTTGAGTTAGACTGAGGAGTTGCGTCTGCTAGCAATGGTGGCGAAGGAGGTTGTGCCGAGACTCTGGGTTCATCGAGGATTCCAGAAGTCAGCTTCACGCCACAGCGCGGGCAATAGGCAGGATTCTCTTCGTTGATGAGTCCTTCACAGGATGGACAAATCAAGCGTTCACCAGCTCTTGATGCCGATGTTGGTCGCACCTGCCATGGCATCTATCACGGGGCATAATCTTGAATCTGTGTCTGCGTATTCTTCGGGATGAACTCTCTGTAAGGTAAGAGCAGTCCCAGCAGCGACAGGAAGGCAAGGACCGCGAAAGCGGAAAACCAGTAGTACGGCGCCCCAAGCCCAAAGAGCGGGACGAGGAGATAGACGTGATACCATGAAGCGTACCACGCCCACTTCTTCCCCCTCCTGAAAGAACCCAATACAACAATCAGCATCGACAGTGCCGAGACCAAGAGGAACGTCCCGAGAGCAAAGAAGAATTCCTCTATTGGGTGGAACATGATTAGCACCCCAAAGACAGCATAGAAAACGTCGCAAGGCAAGAAGAGCACCCAAGCAAACTTCTGGTAGCCCTTCTGGGGAGGTGCCCAGTGCGGTTTATCCGTCAAGGCTGACTCCTGGAACAACAGAACGGTCTACAATCAGCACAAAGACAAGGACAACGACAACCACACTTGTCACATCTACGACCATTAGCGTTCCTGAATGTCACCTTTACAACACCAGTTGGTGTCTGGACAAGTTCGTAAGCTTTCTGTTGACGAATCTGTGGTGGGACCATCATTTGCTATCAACTGTAGAAGTTCAGAGCTGAAGACTGATACTCTATTTCAACCAAAGCCATCACTCTCTGGTTGTCTGCCTTCTGGGAAGAACTCACGCCTGTACGTCATGAATTCCCTTTCTTCATTCGAAGTAGCCGTTCCATCTTGCACACTTTCAGTCAGGAATTGGAACCTTGCCAACTTGACGGCGAAGGCCTCCACTACTGGCTGTCCCACATCATTGCTGATTGACAACAGGAGAGATGACGACACCCGCTGAGAGAGTCGCAGATTCAGAGAATTTAGCCTCCGAGCGAGTTTCCCACCTTCTTCGCATATCTTACCCCTCGTTTCTTCCATCACCTCATCTATTCTTTCATCTGCATTGGTTGGGTCATCCTCCTCGATTGAATCGCAAATGTTGAACGCCTTCTTCTCGGTCTTGTCAACGGCATCGTAGAACTCTAGAACCATGGCATCAAATTCCGCTTGATACCTCTCCACGTTGTCATGAATGCTGTTGCTCAGGTCACGGGCTTCGATGCGAATGCCATATTCTGACTCTAGGTAATCCAGGTAGTCGTTCAGACTTCGTGTTACTTGTGGAGAAAGGCGAACCAATCTACATTGCTAATCGAGACTATCTCATATACACAATGTGTGTGTTTTCCAGAACCTGGCATCTACTCAGACCAAAGTCGGCCTCGACTTCTCTGCCGTGGCTGTCAATTGAAGCGCTAATTCAAAGGGTTTCCAGTCAAAGTGGTGCGGCAGTGCCCGTTGCTGTCAACGAGTTGGCGCGCGCAAAGGTTCTGAAGGCAAGGCGAAATGTCATGCCTGACTCCCCCGTGCAAATCAAGTCGCCCCGTTAGGGAAGTTGTTTGGTGGCAGTTGCAAGGCACAATTACTCCAAGGCATAAATATTCCAAGACTCATTGCGAGACAGTCAATCCTGATGGAAGCCAAGTGCTCTGGCAAGAACTACGGAATGGTTGATGTGAACGAAGACGATGCGATTGAGAATGAATGCAAGTTCTTCGTTAGTGACAATCACAATCCTATTGAGACCCATAGATTGGCGGAGGAACATTCGTACATGCCCGGGCATGTGGTACTCATCTTTGACGGTGCCAAGGTAACCACCCTTGCCGGTGGAGTGACAGGTCGAGTCTTAGGTGGCATCAGGCCTGATAGGCCTCTCATGTTTACCCATCCTCGTCCGCCTAGAGTCGGAGAGGAGTATAAGGTCACTATTTCCGAGGTCAGCAGGGGCGGTGACGGCGTTGCGAAACTCTACGGTGGCCTCATCTACGTGCCCGGTGCCGAGATAGGCTGGCACGGCAAGGTGAAGGTAACCAAGGCAGTGAACAGGTCTGCCAAAGGCGTAATCGTCGGCGACGGTTCAACAGTGTATTCAAGGTTGACCACCACCCTAGAAAATGGCGAGCGGGAGGTGCGGTTCAAAGTCCTGAAAGGCCTTTCGAGAGATGTGGGCCGCTGCGTCATCAGGATAGACTCCGACGGTACCGATGCCCTCGAAGCCACGGAGGGAGACGTTGTAGAAATCAGAGGCAAACGACGGACAGTCGCAAGATGTCTTCATCTGTATCCTTCGGACGAGGGCAAGGGAATCGTGAGGATTGACGCTCTGGTCAGGAGTAACGCTGGAGTGACAGTGGGCGACTCTGTTGTCGTCAAGAAGGTGAAGGCATTCCCAGCAGAGAGGGTGGCGGTGGTTCAGCTCAAGACAGTCCCTCTAATCGACGGACGATATCTGACAGACGAACTGGAAAGCCTTCCAGTAACGAAGGGAGACGACATCATGATTCCACACTTCGGCGGGGGGAAGTTCAAAGTGGCGGAAGTCAGCCCTGAAGCTGAGGTAGTACTGATAACAAAGAGAACGAAACTCATGATTAGTTCCGCAAAGGGCGGAAGTAATCCCGGTTGTGTATAGCCAAGGCACGTCTTGACTTCCTTATGTTCTGACCGCTTCGTCAGTATTTGCAGGACCACCGCGAGTCGGTACGAACGGCCTTTCCTATCAGCGCGCCTTCTTGCCCATACGATAAACTGCGTAGGTCGAGAGGAGGAAACCTCCAACCAGAGCGATTCCCGCGATTGAGAACACAAGGCCTCCAGAAAAGGTTCCGCAAGGGAAGTTCGGCGAGAAGAATCGAACTTGGGAGTTGCATTCTGCAATCTCGCCGTTGTTCCAAGACCAGACGTTTAGCAAATAGAGACCGAAAAGCAACGCTAGGACACCTACGACAAGAATAATTATGTACTTCATCTGCCCATCCTTAGAGAAGTTCGTAGTCTCCGTCAAGACAGGCGATGAAGCGCTTGCAGGTTGTGCCATGGGCGCCGCTGGTTGACTGACTGAGGGCAGATGTGCGGGGTCGGAGTCAGCAGAGAGTTCTGCTTCGAGGGACTCCCCTCTTTTGACCGCCGATTCTCTCGCATTCTTGATGTCTCTTATCCATGACTCGCGTTCGGTCTTGTCATAGACCCCGAATCGAGCCTGTTCAGACTCGCCCGCCATCAGTATCAGTTCCTCCCCATGCAAATTTACGCCGGTTATGCTAACCAAGCCAACTGACTGATGAACCCCGTGGGGGGGTATGAAGATGAGGTTCCGGCTAGTCAACACCACCCTTCCCCCGAAAGTCTGCCCCTTCACCGATATCTTTGAGCCACCATATTCACGTATTCTGGTGAGCCCCGTTCCCTTCTTCTCGGAGCTTGGACCCACTTCAGCGGGTCTGTCTGGAGGCTTCTGAACTGATGAGTCTGAAGAGGGTTTGTCGGATGGCGTCGTAACACGTCGACCATCAGTCCGCAAGGTTTGTCCACAGAAGGGACAGAGTGCGAAATCAGATGACACCTCTTTCCCACAGTTTGGACAGAAGGCCACATTCCGTAGCTTGGGTCAAGAAGTTATAAGTATGTCCAGTCGAACAGAACCGAGTCCACTCAAACAGCGCTCTCATCTTATCAAACGAGTCTAGTCCCTTCGAAATGATGGTGGACTGGCAGAAGACAATTTTCGAGTTGAGCGACTCAAAAGTCCTGCTGTATCTTTTGGAAAATAGGACCGCCAGATACTCCGAGCTGCTTGCAAAGGTCATAGGTAGCAGGAGTACCCTCGCCAACTCGTTGAAACAGCTTCAGTCCTCAGGCCTTGTAGAAAGGAGGATTAAGGACACTAGACCTCTCCAAACGGAGTACCGGTTAAGTGAGAAAGGAAAACGGTTTTGCGAGCTGTTGTTGGAGATTCGTAAGATGGTACGACCTTGACGAGAGACCGCAACGTTACCTGAGAACAGGCTCAAGCCAGCACCTCTTGCACTCCTTCTGAATACGACCAAAAGTACTGCTTGAGGTAACTTACGTAGTTCTTGAAATAGACCTCCTGTGCCTTATGATAATCAACGTCGTCAGGACTCAAGTCCATCAGTGGCTTGTTCAACGCGCCATCCTTCCAAATGTCGTACTTGACGAGTCTAGGGTCGATGAATTCTCCGTGATGAAATCCAGCATGTTCCCCATTGGGAAGCATCAGATTGCCGAACGCGGGGTCAATTAGCGATGTGGCGCTGTCGAATGACGTGATGTAAGGCTTGACCAACCACAGGAACTCGAACTGCGTTACTCCCAACAGATGGAGCCACCTATCCTTCCCGATTATCTCGCGTGCGCGAACCACTGTGTTAAGAGCCGTCGTGAGATTTCTGGCCCTGGCCGATGCATCTGTAGAGACCGCCCCCAGTGCAAAGCAGTCCAAGTCAAGGGCAGCGTACTCCTTCGCACATACCTCCGTCGACTTCAAATCCCAACCTTGTATGACTGCGCACAGCTGGAAATCAATTTCATAGTTACTGGTGAACCAACCCTTCCACTTTACCTCTTGCCGAACGTTCTCGATGTTCCACTCGAGCAAGGTCTCCTTCTCCTTCTCCGACAATGAGTAGATTTGTTCCTCGATTCCTTTCCCACTTCTCCGAGCTTTTATTGGGTAGTCGAGAGTCATGCAAATGTCCGCTCCCGACCTCAACTGCCTAGTCAGGCAGTCCTGCCAAGACTTCGGACGGCCGGTTGTGAGGAAACCTCCACTTTCCGCCATCACCACCGTTTTCTCCTGGTCGAACGGGGCGGGGGTCCCTTTGGCCAGCCATTCTCCGAGGGCGAGGAAAGTTATGAGCACAGATGACCAACCAAATGGTCTCACCGCGTTCGACCAGACAGGCAAGAACCATGGCTTGGGAACGTCGCTCAGTCGTTTGGATGGCATCAAGTTCCTCAATCCTTATCCCAACCCTTCCAAGGAGAAGACTGTCTCCTGAATGGAGGCCTCCTTATCGGAGAGGCCCTCAAGCCCATACTTTTCTGTGACGGTCTCTCCCGCACGAACAGACCAGTGCTCTTTTTCGAGGAAATCCGCCACTCCCTCGGTCAGGCTGGCGATTGGAAACTGCTCCGAGGGCGTGACACCGTACCTGCTGAAGAGCCTGCTTAGGATTCTCTTCGCATCATCCTCCGAGGAGGAGGCGAGGCGTTGCCAATCCCTGATTGGCGCTTCAATCACGACGGGCCGCTTCTCAAGAAGATACCAATCGATGGGAACCTGCAGGTTGTCGCCGACCATCGAAAACTTGAAGGGCGGGTAGCGGTAGGAGACCTTCTTCGGCTTCCCCCACAATACTCTCTGAACCTCCTTCTCACCTTTGTATTGGCGAATCTTGACAGCCAGACTCCCAAACGGACCGTCCGAATCTAATCTTCCCTTCTGCCAGTTTACTTGGAGGTCATGCAAGAATCTCGTGATAGTCTGTTCCTTGTCTTCCCCACGGAACCCGCGGTCGATGTCTTCCCAGTGATGGCACGAGACCTCGTTTAGCAGGATAAACAGGTCCGGGTGCTTCTCCGCATATCTGACTAGGTTCAGGGCGTAGTTGACGTAGGTCGGGCTCCCTTTCTTCATCCCCGCGTCGTGGAGCAGTCGCGTAGCTTCCCGCTGGCTGATTCCTCTTTTGCGTATCCAATCGTCGATGACACCGCCAATTCTAAGGTATGACAGGGGGACGAAGTCTTCGGTATGAAGCCTGATTGCCAGTGCAAACGTCCTGTCGGGGTCGAGTTCGCCCATGTTGACTGCCGGGACTGATTGCAGTCCAAGCTCGACCGCCCTTTCCAAACTGCCGCACATTAATTCGAAGTCTGGCCCTTTCTTTCCAAGGTGCGAGATTTCCCTCACAACCACGGGATGATAGCGATAGTCATCTGCCGATTCGAAATTATGCTCACAGAGGCCGACAGGGAGCAGCTCACTGCTCCTTATCATCTTTACATCAATCATTTCAATGGCCAATGCGAGTGACGGCGGTGGTGGAGGTGATGTCGGTGGGGTCAGCGGTTTCTTCATGCGGATGTTGTCTCGGATTACTCGGGTGAACTTCATACTCGTAATGCCTACTCGTCGTGCCACCGCTTTGGAAGGATACTGCTCGGCCTAATGCTGTCGACGGCCACATCGGGCATACACTTGGGCTTGCCATGGAATCCTGGTGTTGCTTTTTCCCCTACTTTCCCTGTTCCTGAAGCCATAAACTCCCATTTCGTCAGATTGGGTAATAATCTTGATAGTTCGTATATCCTCGACCGTTCTTCCAACTCAAACTTCCTCTGATTGATGGTTTCCAGGGCTTGAAGTTCAGTTCTGGGGAGTCAGGAGCCACAAACGGGCGTCTAATTGTGGCCCTGTGGCCAAGAGGGTTTTGTGAAGATTCCTTGACCTTCCTTTCTTCGAGTCAGGCAGTTTCTTTGCTGGAACCTAACTTCTTGATTTCCTCGAGCAGGAATTGCTTCGACCCCGCCTCAGTTGGGGAATCGGTCATAGGCAAGATTTGCTCCAATAGCGCGGTCAGCTGAGTGAACTTCTGTTCCCATTTGCCGTCGAGCTTCTCAACCTGACCCTTCGTATCGATTAGAGTCGACCTGAGTTTGACATTCTCTTCTGCAAAGTGGCCGTACCAGTCCTTTGCTTCGTTCTTCACCTCTTCCTTCACCTGTTCAAGCTTCTCCTGTGTTAGTCCTTGGTCCGATGAGCTGAGCAGGTGCTCTCTTTGCTCGTACATCTTCTGCACGCTTTCCGCCTGTAGCTCCTTGTACGCGTGGGACATCTCCCCGACTGCATGGCCTAGCCAGAAGTCTACCACGGTGTCCGTCACCCCACTGTTGAGCATCAGGGAACCGAAGGACTCGCGGAGAGCATGGGGAGAGACTGGGTTTATTCGCTCCTTCTCGTTTTCTCCCAGATAGCCAGCACGAATAGCGATGTCTCTCATCATATTCTGGACGAGATTGGTTTCGAGTCCCTGCTTGCCACGTTCTTTGAGGAAGAGTTGAGTTGAGCCGTCAAAAATCACGCCCCTGCGTTCCATGTCCCTGATGTAGGTCTTGACCGCCTCGATGGAATCCTTGCCCATGAAAGTCTCGTAATCCACTCCTGTCTTCGGCCTGTGCAAAGACAACTTCCACGGGGACGGGTCATTCGCCTTCAAGTGACCGGCAATCTGTCCGTATGTGACCCCGCAGAGGGTACTTGCGTCCATTCCGGTCTGGAACATGGTGAGGATTACCGCTTTGTCTCTCAGAGTTCTGGCATTGTCTACGAGAGTCTTGACCTGAAGAGCGTTGAGCCTTGCTCTCTTGTTCTCGACCTTGGGCTTGGGGAGGCGAGACTTGCCCTTCATCTTTAGTCCGAACCCGAATTCGGAGTAGAAGCTCCTGACCGCGTGGACCAATGTTAGCGCCGAATTGTCCGTCATGCCTCTCCTGCGCAACTTTTGCTCGCCTCGTCCTCTGGTATTCACGGCCCACTCTTCCTTGAGCCATTTGTAGAACCCTAGGATGCGATGCTGAACAACATCCTTCTTTCGTCTCACAGGAAGTCTTGCGTCCTTTTCAGCCTCGTCCACCATCCTAGCCGCAGATAGGCCGGTGAAGGTCGTGTATCTCGTAAAGGCGAGTTGGTAGAGAGACCTAGTACCTTCATTTGAAATGTTGTCAAGCCATTTCTTGAGTTCCGGCTCCTTCCAGTTTACCTTCCGTGTCTTCAATCCTGACTCATTCAGAGTTGACTTTCGAATAATATTAAGGTTGAGTTGTAACTTGATTTAACAAGGCTTTGCCACAAACCGACTTCTCCCCCTTTCTTTGTCTTCCGCTCCACTCGCGCGTCTGAATCTGACCTTCCTACTTCGGTTCGAAGTCTTCAGGATCTAGCCGAAGACCGGGAGGTTCAGGGGGTGGGACTGCTCAGAGATTTCGGGCCCGTATCTTGCCGCAGCGATGCTCAGGACCAGCGTGACGCCTGCTGTTGCTATAGCCAGAAGGTTGACGGCTGTCGCGTCAGAGCCCGAGCCGAGCCATTCCGACCCAGCCAGCAGAGCCAAAAGAAGGGCTGAGACGTAGAGGATCCACTTCGGTCCAATTATGGCTACAAACGAATCGGGGACCAGAGCAATCGCCACCGCCAGCGCTAGCGTCACCCAGAAGGGACGAAGGGGGGAGTCCAAAGAACCACGTCCCGACCGTCAATAGGCCGGCCAGCATCCCAGCGCTTGCAGCAAGGGTAGCGATCCCGACCAAGTCTATCGCAGCGTCAGCTTGTAGTATCCTGCTTCAATGTTCTTGTTGACGTACTCCTCAACGAGATAGATCCGGTGGATCGGATTGGCGACCTCTGGAGCGAGGGAGTAGTCCTCGCCAACTACGAACTCGTGTGTCTCCCCGTTCCCACAGGCGTGGGTGACCTTCTTCCCAGGTTTTACTCCCAGGCTGTTCATCGCGACTTCTTTGACCGTTGTGCAAGTCAAGATGCCCCACTTTTCGTCGTCAGGGATCGACTCGAAACCTACGCTCGCCTTCAGAGTCTCTCCATACCGCCTATCGTCGCAAAAGAGCCTCTTGCACTTCCTGCACCTCCAGACGTCGACGACCCCCTGGAGGTAGTTGTCCTTGTTGACGTTCACCATTCCTATGAAAACGATCTCATGGGGACAATCGCTCAAGCTTTCCTACGCACCCCCCTCGTCCGTCCTTTTCTCCGTTGCGGCTTCGTCGACGGGAATTGGCTCTAGTATCAGCTCGTTCCTTGACGGGCCCATTTCGGCCCCGAGGCCTCTGACGATTCCCCCTCGCCCTTCAGGACACGGTGAGACCTGGGCCCAATGCCGTTCTTCAGACCTTGGAAGTCCCTTGCGAATTCCAGAGGAACTCGAAGTAATCCTTGGCGTAACTCGCCAATCCGTGATGCGAGGCCCAGATTGCGAGCGGAATGGTTCCCTGTTCTCCTCCGCCCAACAGGAGGACAACCTCTCTAGAATCAGAAACGAGGCCTCCTCCGTACATGGTCTTCCTCGTCCTGATTTCGGCTGATCTTGACAGCTTTTCCGCCACTTCTCCCGCGATTTCAGGCGAGGTGAGTATCAGGCTCTTGACACCTCTCTCCTTCGGGGCGGTCAGCAAGGGCTCGAGTCTCTCGATGAAGGGCAGCAACTGGGGCGGGAGCGCAATCAGGAGCTCTGTCCTGCAGTTTAGTAGGAGGTTCTTCACCCTCGATAGGATTTCATTCGTGCCCCTCATTATCCAGATGTCCGGCTTTTCCTGCTCACCCCGACTGACGTAGATTCCCATCAACTCCTCCAGCGCCATCTGTTCCTTCTCCCTTCTAGCCGTCTCCTGCTTCGATTTCAGTCCCTCAAGCGCGGTGTCGGGAGGCTTGGCGGTGTAGACGATCGGCCTGCTCTTCTGTTCCTCGACCCACCCCTTTTCATGCAGCGACTCGAGCGCTGTGTATACCTTCGAATAGGGTATCCTCGCCTCCCTGCTCACTTCGCTCGCTGTCATCGTTCCGCCCTTCAGAAGCGCAACGTACGCCTTGACCTCGCTGCCTGTAAGGCCCAAAGCCACGAGAGCTCCTCCCGCCGCTTCACTCAGACTCAACTGTTGGGGGGTCCCCCCATTCGGTCCTCTTCTGTAGGTAGCGCTTCAAGGGTGCACCGCCGACCTCCTTGGAGGTCATGCAGACGACCTTCCTTCGCAACGAGAATCTCGATCGCCTGGGCCAATGAAGGACCGACGCTGGCGTCAACGAGCAATGCAGGTGGAGGGCATGCGATGGTCTTCTCGTCCTCATGCCTGGCCGGCCTGCCATAGTGACAGAGGGGATTCAACAGGATTCCTCAGGTCACTGTGGCGTGTGCCCACATCTTAACCTTTCACCCTCTGTAAAGTTAAAATGCTTATATGCTTACTACGAGAAGGACAATGACCAGCGCTTTCCAATGACCCAAATCGCAGACGTCAGTCTAGAACTCAAAAAAGAGATTTCGAAAGGGAATCTCATCCGACAGACTCAGTCGATCTGTCCCGACTGCAACCGCATCCTTCCCGCGATCGTTTTCGAGCGAGACGACAAGGTCTGGATGACGAAGACCTGCCCCGAACACGGCGAGACCGAGGAGCTCTACTTCGGCTCATACGAAATGTACAGCAGGTTCTCGCGCTATTGGAAGGATGGAAGGGGTGCCCGCGCAGCCAACGTGCCCCTGGACGTCTGCTCATGCCCTGCGAACTGCGGCCTCTGCTCTAGCCACCTCTCTCACACGGCGCTCGCCAACGTCACAGTCACCAACAGATGCGACCTGACCTGCTGGTATTGCTTCTTCTATGTCAAGAAGGGGCTCGAAGGAGCCTACGTCTACGAGCCGACGCTGGACCAGATCAGGGAGATGGGCCGCTCGCTGAGGGCCGAAAGACCCGTTCCTGGGAACTCAGTCCAGATCACAGGCGGCGAACCAACGCTGAGGGAGGACCTGCCGGCCATCATTAAGATTCTGAAGGAGGAGGGAGTAGACCACATCCAGCTGAACACCAACGGCATCAACCTGGCTCTGGATCAGGGCCTCGCCAAGCGGCTGAAGGACGCCGGGGTCTCAAACCTCTACATGAGCTTCGACGGGACGACCCCAAAGACCAACCCGAAAAACCACTGGGAGGCGCCGTATGCGATAGAAGCCTGCCGGAGACAGGGGGTCGGCGTCGTCCTCGTACCGACCATCATCAAGTCGATCAATGACCACGAGCTGGGCGACATAATACGCTTCGGTCACAGAAACATCGACACAGTCCACGCCGTGAACTTCCAGCCCGTTTCGCTGACGGGGAGGCTCACGAGGGCCGAGCGCGAGAAGTACAGGATTACCATCCCTGACTGCATCGAGAGGGTCGAGGAACAGACCAACGGAGAAATCCCGAAGGATGGCTGGTTCCCGGTACCGTCCTGCTCGCCCGTGACCGGTTTAGTCGAAGCGTTCACCAAGAAGGAGCAGTACGAGCTTTCGATACACTTCGCATGCGGCGCCGGGACCTACGTCTTCAACGACCCCGACAAGAAGAAGCTCGTCCCATTGCCTGAGTTCGTCGACATCCCGGGGGTAATCGAATACCTCGACGAGAAGACTGAAGAGATGGATTCGGGAGCCAACCACTACCTGGTCGCGGCCAAGGTCCTGACCAAGTTATCGTCCTTCGTCAACAAAGAAAAGCAGCCCAAAGGCCTGAGTTTTGCGAAGCTGTTGACGGACGCACTGGTCAAGCACGACTACTCGTCCGTGGGCCAGTTCCACCTGAAGAGCATGTTCCTTGGAATGATGCACTTCCAGGACAAGTACAACCAGGATGAGGAGAGGGTGCAGAGGTGTGACATCCATTACCTTACACCTGACCTGAGGATAATTCCGTTCTGCAGCTTCAATGTCCTCCCGGAATGGTATCGTGACAGGATTCAACAGAAATACGGCATGCCCGTCGAGGCATGGGAAGCCAAGACCGGCAAGAAGCTGGAGGACGACCTCTACAGGGGAACTCTAAGACGGGGAAATCACGCTGCTGGTTGCGGATGCGTCGTAGGCGAGCATGGGGAGCCCCTCCCTATGCGGCCTATCACGGGCACCTAGGACTCCCAGACGCTTCGGCAGGCCACTCGGGTATAGCGCGTGCGAGCGGGAGGATTCCGTCACCGATAGATTGTGCTGTCCCTGGCCTGTCCTGGCGGCGAAGAAGGTTCTGAACCCGCTTTCGATTCTTCGAGCTGGACCGGAAAGCCCGCCATGGCCGAAAGCACACTGAGCAACCTAGCCACCGACCGGGAGTGCGGACTCGGCTCTCCGTGGTCGACGGACAGCTTGTATCCCCTAATCCCGCGCTCTTTGGCCATGCCTACGACCATCGACGCGAAGAAGGGAGCAGTTTCTTCTGTTATAATCCTGACTCCATTCTTCTTCAGGTTCTCGACCCCGACGCGGTCAGTGGAGAACCCGTTGGGCTCGGGCTCAGTACCTGGAGGTAGCGGGTTCTCTGTCCACCTTGTCCCCACGGAATACAGTTCCTTTACGCCAAGCTCCTCGGCGTAGTCGAGGAAGGTCGTTGCAAATTCGTATTGCCCGTCCATGGGGCTTGTGTCGCCGGTAAAGAGGATCAGGTCTCTTCTCTCCCTGTTCAGATGGAATTGGCATTCGGGCAGCGAAGAGATGCCCCCGTCTCTGATCATGACTTCGGGGGGGAATGCGGAAGCGCGGATTGTCGCGATTCGCTCGAACTTCATCCTCCTGAGCATGTAGTCGCCCAACTTTCGCGCCTGGGAGTACATTGCCCTGTACTGCTGAAGCGAGGTGGAGACGGCGACCACCATCGCCGGGTTCCTCAGGGTAGGGGTTTTCATTCTTTCGAAGTCGAGCCACATGGAAGATGTCTCGCAGCGCCGACTCCCTAGCGTATTAATCCGTTGCCGGGACGCAGGGAGTCGCCAAGGGAGACGGCCATTTTTCTTATATATGTGCGAGGGGGGCAAGGCCCAGCCGATTCATGACTGCTTACTGGACCACCCTTTCGCACAACGGGGTCAACTTTCCGGATGTCTA
The DNA here is from genome assembly GCA_050011715.1 of Nitrososphaerales archaeon. Taxonomy (GTDB): domain Archaea; phylum Thermoproteota; class Nitrososphaeria; order Nitrososphaerales; family Gagatemarchaeaceae; genus UBA183. Next base: position 39,451 of record JBEKIO010000014.1, read on the forward strand.
TTCCCCGCGAGGCCTGTCCGTGATGGTAAGGGGGAGGCCCACCGTCCTGTCGCCGCTGGCCGAAGAAATGGCATACCACCTCGCCAAGAAGAAGGACACTCCTTACATCAAGGACCCAGTCTTTACGGCCAACTTCATGCTCGACTTCGCTGGGCAGCTTCCAGACTGGTCCAGAGGCGCCCAGTTCTCCGATGTCGACTTCTCCGAGCTTTTCCGCGTCGTGGATGAAGAGAAGGCCCAGAGGGAGGCGATGAGCAAGGATGAGAAGAAGAAGCTGGCCGCCTCTCGCAAGGAACGGAATGAGGCCCTGAAGGCCAGGTATGGACGGGCGCTCTTCGACGGGAAGGAGGTAGACTTCGCCAGCTGGATGGTTGAACCCCCTGGGCTCTTCATGGGGAGGGGCCAGCACCCGCTAAGAGGAAGGTGGAAGCCGAGGGTCCAGCAGAAGGATGTTGCGCTCAACCTCGGGGAGTCAGCTCTGATCCCGCTTGGCCAGTGGGGGGCAGTGGTGCACGACCATGACTCGATGTGGATGGCCAAGTGGATCGACAAGCTCACAGGGAGGGAGAAGTATGTCTGGCTGCACGAGAGTTCTCCCCTGCAGCAGTCCCGAAACAAGGCGAAATATGACAAAGCGCTCAAGGTCGGAAAGAACCTCCAGAAGATCAGGAGCAGGATCTTCAAAGAGCTCGATTCCAAGGACGAGCGGACCCGTCAGGTGGCGACCGTCTGCTACCTCATAGACACCCTGGGAATGAGGGTCGGAGACGAGAAAGACGAAGACGAGGCGGACACCGTCGGCGCGAGCACCCTCAGAGTCGAACACGTGACGGTGAGGGAAAATGACGTCGAGTTCAACTTTCTCGGCAAGGACAGTGTACCCTGGAACAAGAAGGACAGACCCCCACCGGCGGTCGTCAGGAACCTCCGCGAGTTCACCACAGGCAAAGCACCCGAGACCGAAATCTTCCACAACGTCAGCTCCGGGATGGTGAATGGGTTCCTTTCGTCGATCGTCCCGGGCGTCTCAGCAAAGGTCTTCAGGACTTATCACGCCACTGCGAAGACGGAGGAGGCGCTCCGTTCGAAGGACGTCAGAGACGCCGACGACCTCGACAAACTTTACCACGCAAAGGAAGCCAACCTGAAGGCGGCCGAATTCTGCAACCACCAGAGGACCCCTCCAAAAACCTGGGAACAGTCATTGGAGAAGAAGAAGCAGAAACTCAGTGGCGCTAAGGCCGTCGGGCCGAATGACAGAAAGGTGAAGAAGCTCGAGATGGAGCTGGATTTCTTCGTGAGGACGAAGAACTACAATCTCAACACGTCGTTGAAGAACTACATAGACCCGAGGGTCTACAAATCATGGTGCGACGACGTCGGACTTGACTGGGCCAAGATCTACAGCAAGTCAATGCAGAAGAAGTTCTCCTGGGTCGAACGGACTGCCAGGAGCTAGGAACGCGAAGAGGGTCGGGTCATGGAAGCCACTTCACGCCCCGCTCTCCCAATGCGCGCCACAGCTCGTCCTCGGGAGCAGAACTGACGACCTCCTCTCGTCCTCCCATTCCGACCAGCGTTCGTCTCCCCTTTTTGAACTCGCCTATGTTTGTCACCTTGCAGACGTGTCTGAGCGCGTCTACGACCTCATCCTCTTTCCCTTTCTCCACCGAAAGGAGGAGTGAGCCGGAGCCGATCAGACGGAGTGAGTCGAGTGAAAGCTCGTCACAGATTAAGCGCGTCTCGTTCGCGACCGGAACAGAGCCTTGCCTGAGCACGAAACCCAGCCCTGAGGCGAGTGACATTTCGAAGACGGCGCCAAGGACTCCGCCTTCGGTGCAGTCATGCATTGCGTGAACATAGCCGGATCTATAGGCGGCGACAGCGTCTTCGACAACGCTAATCTTCGAAACGAAACCACTTGCCCTTTCAAGCGCATACCGAGGTATCGCTCTGCCAAAGAGTCGTCTCCCAGCTATGACCGCGGTTCCTTCCAACCCTGCCGTCTTGGTCATCATGATAGTGTCACCATCATGGGCGTCTTGTGAGGAGACATACGACTTCACAAAGCTGAACGTGGTGATCGCAACTATCGGCCTCCTCAGACCGGGCGTGACCTCTGTGTGCCCTCCCACGATGGTAACTCCCAGGCTCTTCGCGGCGATGTGCATCTGTTTTGCAATCAATCTGACATCCTTCGCCGAAGAATCCGAGGGCATGAGAACGACCGATTCAACGAATTGTGGTCTGTTTCCGCTGGTAGCTACGTCGTTTGCACTGATGTTCACGGCGTACCGTCCAATGCCCTCCTCGACTCCGGTTATCGGGTCGGCTGAGACCACCATGTATCCGCCGTCGAGTTTGATAGCGGCGAAGTCAAGCCCCGCCTTCGGAGGTGTCACCACCTTGTCTGACTCGGCACCCGTCATTTGAAGGACTGTCGAGTTCAACAGGTTGATGGGAATCTTGCCCAGTTGAAGGCGGTTCAATTTCGTATCAGTTCGGGACCTCAATGGGGCTACGGCTCCTCATGAAGCTCCCAATGGCTCTCACTAGCGGAACTGCCACGATCAACCCGACCAGTGCTTGTAGCACATTGAACGGAATCTCAGCGCCTGCGCTGAATATCCCGAGCCTCAACCCAAAGCTTTCGTAGAAGAAGTAACCCGCTACCATCTCTGCGCCCCCCAGGACTATCGCGAACACGGTCCTTGGAGTCTTGCTCTTGGAGTTCACCGTCAGCCTCCCGACAACATATCCCTCAATTCCCTTGATCACTACCGTCCCAGGAGCATATTGAGGTGCCAGGACTAGGTCTGAAAGTGCCGAACCAACGCCTCCCGCAAATCCACCGACATAGGGTCCCGCTATGAGGGCTGTCGTGTAAACCATCACTTCCCCAAAGTTGAAGTACCCAGACGTTACTGTTATTACCGCTGTAAACAAGAACGTTGAGACGAAGACGAATGCGGTGAACACCGCAGCGCCCGCGACCGTCTTCGTATCTGCCATTACCTGAGTTGGCCGCGGAGGGCTCGAATTATGTCTTCCGCCTATCGACCAGTTGACGAGCTTCAAGAAGTGGACCAAGCTATCGCTGACATAAGGTGAATCATATTCGTGAGCATCGGCTCCCTGTACCAGTTGCTCATTCACTTGGAATTCCCAGCGACAGCGTGAGTACTATATCATGGTGGATGCTCCGGGCAACGTGAAGTGTTTCGATTAGGGACTCCTCGTCTGGAAATATTGACCGTGTCGGGACAGAAACAAGGAACTCTCGCGCCGCGCCTTCGACAGGTATGATGCCCAACATGTCCTTCATGCTCAGGCCCTACTCTGCAGCACTTCTCTTTGCCTCCCGCATGGTGTCTCCTCTTCCCTTTCAGAGACGAGGACGGCTTCTGTGAGCATCTTCCCACTAGCTGGAGTCCTCTCGACGCTCTCTCGAGCAACTCCGCAATGCCCCCTTCTAGTCGATGAGAGTTCGGCAGCAGTCGAAGGCGAGGTATTCTGGGCTCAACGCCGGAGCCTGCCGGAGATCAGAGCCATAGCAGCGATTGTGAAGCCGATCGGAATCCAGAGGGCAATCCCCAAAACGGGATTCAGGATCGTGACGGTCTCCATGGCCGCCGCGACTAGCAACATAACGGCGACGACTCCAGCCTCTAGGACGAGAACCCTCGTTTCACTCCTCAGCAAGCGTCGCCTCCAGGCAACGATCAGCATGATTCCGGAGCTGACCGCCACCGCGTATGCGGATAGCTCGACGATTGCGAATGGGAAGAACAGGAGAAGAAGACCGTACAGAGCTCCAGGAACACCCTGGGAGAGAGCCACCGCCTGGAATACCTGTCCTGTCGCATAAATGGAGACGACCCAGAGGAGGCCTCCGATAAGTGGAACCATCTCCCCAAACGCAATCGCTGCGTTGTGAGTGAAGATGTAGACTAGCTGGCCTGCCGGGGCCAAGCCGTTCGAAGCTCCGGTGATTTCCTTCGACTCGTTCTGCAGCACGTGTTGAGTGGCCACGTCCATGGGCACCGAAGTTGCGATGAAGAAGATCGTCAGTTCGACGAGGAGCACCGTTAACATGAGCACAAGCCTCTGCCTCCCGAGGAGTTCCTTCACCGCGCTAGGTCTTGGCGTGGGGATGAGTTCTTGATTGACCACTCTCTCTATCATCCTTAAACCAGCGGGACGGTGCCCGTTAATGAATCTGAACCTCCTCACGCCGACGAGATGACTAGACCTAGGGCATAGAGGATCCCGGCGGCGACTCCGCCCACTGCGACAGACTCCAGACCTGCCCTCAGGTTGAAGTGGCTTGGGTTGAGTAGCCTCGACGCGAGCGTGAAGAGCGCGATGAGGGAGAGGGTGACCGAGACTAGCAGGGCGGGAAGGTAACCCGAAGCGAACTCATATGGGGAAAGTGCGACTAGGGCCAAGATGAAGAACGCGATGCCCGCGAAGCCCGGTCTGACCAACTGATTGGTTGCAAGGTCCTCCATGTGCACCCGCAACTCATGATTCAGCTGCGTCCTGAGCCACAGTTCCTTGTCTTTGACCAGTCTTCCCATTATCACCTCGACTTCCTTCTGGTCATACCCTTCCTTCTTCAGGAGCTCCTCGAGCTCGGCCTTCTCCTCCTCGGGCTCCGTCTCGATCTCCATCCGCTCCCGCTGAACGTCGATTCGCAGCAGATCCATCTCGGACCGGCTGGACAGATAGCTGCTGAAGAACATTGACAGACCTCCCGCCACGGCGAAGGCGAACCCGGCTATCAGTATGGTGTGGAAGGCTACGCCGGCGCCGTTGAGGGCGGCTGTCATCGCCATAGCCTCAATCGCTCCGTCGCTACCTCCGAGAACGATCCTGTCTAGGACCCGACGGGCGGGGATGTGCGGGTGTTTCTCCTGCGAGCTCTCAGGCAGTGGTCTTCAGCTTGGGAACCATCGGTTTTGTATTTAGGGCTTGCAGGGTCCACGTCCCACGTCTTGGGTCGACGCCAACGCTGCCTGAACGGCTCTTTTGGAATACGCTTAGGGCTGATGGGCGACGCTCATGCGTAGGCTCATTTTTAAAAGCAAGTCCGGGAGACCCCTCAGACATGACCACAGACGAGAAAATCCGCTTCGGGATGCTGGCTCTGGCCGGCGCAAGCATTGTTTTTGCGTCCCTAGGCCTAAGAGTAGGCCCGCTCGAGATAATCGGCGGTTTCGGATCATCCTAGGTTCGCCTAGGATGTTTCCCTCTTTATTTCCACAATCAACGCCTCGAACCTGCCGATTAGTTCTTTCACGTTGAATTCCCACTTCTTCCGAGCCTGGTTGAACATGTTGTAAGAGATTGTGAAGCTTGCGGCGTCTGACTGGTCAATGGCGTAGATCTCCGTCTTCTCCTTGACCCCCGATATCGCCTCGGTCAAGTACTGGAGCCCTTCGACCACGAAGTCGACCGGAAACGCGAATTCGCAGTAGTAGTTAACTCCGACGGCCTCGAACCAAAGGAATGGAAGTCTGTCGAAAGCCTGTCTCAAAGACATTGTCTGGTATTCCGTGACATCGTTGATTATCAGGATGACGGCGAAGTACTTGTGCTGCCTGTGAAGGACCTTTTCGATTGCGTAATCGTACCTCGTGCCCATCCAGTTGACCTTGTAACCACTGAGAAGGCGATTAGCCGTCACGTGTGTAGTGAAGTGCCACGCGAGCTTCTTGTAGTTCACCTTGAGCTTATCCGAGATTTCCTTCAGAGACTTGTTCGCGTCCATCTGGAGCTCCTTGATGAGAAGTAGGTCCACGTAGTCGAATTTAGTTGGACTCGACGGCATGTACTGGGCCGACCCGAAATCGCTGGTTGGCTTGGCCGTCCAGTCGAAGTCCCACCTGCCGGTGTCGAAGTCGTAGAACTCTGACTTCATGGGCGCAACTCTTGCCCAGTCGAAGTCCACAATATCAAGGCGGGAGAACATTCCTTTCGCCTTCATCTCGCCGAGAAAGAACTTCAGTTCGTCAACAAACTCGCGCGGCGCGCTGAAGTTGGTGACGTAGTAGCCTCCTGGCATCGTCTTGGCGAAGCTGACGAGGAAGCAGAGTTCGTTCATCGAGGCGAGAATCGACTGCGAGAACTTCCTGTACTCCTCGGCGAAGTCGAGCACGACTATGACCCTGCGCAGGCCGAGTCTTTCGTGGTCCGCGTTGGCTTGTACCGCGAAACCTCGGTTCAGGATCTTCTCCTTGTAACGGTATCTCACCGATTCCTTGAACTGCCCCAGCCTCCGAGAGATTTCCGGGACATCGGGTCCAACCTCCGCAAGGAGCTTAACAAGTTGGGCCGTCCTAGCATTCACGTTGGCAGGCTCCGGCTTGATTGTCGTCATCTAGGTCTCCCTGCAGTCCCCGCGATGTTGCACGTTGAGTTCTGATTTAAGCTGTGCCGATTCCCAATCCACAATTTCGAATTGAAGAAGTCGACGACCATGATTGCTCCTTTCCCCTCGTTGTGCAGGTGGAGCAAGCCTTACAAGGGATTTTGGCCTTTCCAAAGGGAATTTACCTTGAACTTCTGGCCTTATGACCATGCAATATCCAAAGAATGACAGTTTCGCGTATCCCCCTGGAAGAGAAACGGCCGGAAAACGCCATCGCAAATAGAACAACTGTTCAAGAGATACAGAACTATCAAGTTTTTAACCAGAGGAGAACCGCGGCCGAACTGGGTTGCCGCTAAAGAACAGGAGGGGCGAATACTCCTGGAGGCAGACCAGGCTGGACGGGGTCAAGCTGATCACGGACAAGAAGTCGTACTCTCCTAGTGATACTGTGACTGCCAACCTTGAGTTCCGGGTCGTTGGCGGACTAAGAGAGGCTTTCCAACCGGACGTTTGGACGGTAGCTTGGGAAGATTTCGACAAAGTGGTGAGGCTGACGATGAGGATGTCGCTGGGGGTCCAACGAGGCCTGCTCACACGGAAGCTCGTCGAGATCAGGAAAGAGGTGAGGAAGGCCAGCTTCTTCTGGAGCAGAGACCCGGACCTCCCCTACAGGATCTGGGTCATGGTCGTCCCGGAAGACGGCGGCCCTCCCAAGATGCCCCGAAACGTGGAGGAGGCGAAGTCGAAGATGTTCGATGTGGAGAAGACGCTCAGATTCTCAGCCTCGGCGCTTGGCAAGGGCAAGCATAGGTTGGTCGGGAGCGTCGATGCGAGCTGGGGTCGCAAGAGTTTCATAGAGAAGGGTTCGGCGTCCTCGAAGTCGAAACCGTTGGTGATCGAGGTTGAGTAAGGAGAACTGGTTGGCCGAGGTCTCCTGGTCGGGGGAGAACGTCTTCCTTGGTTCCGACACTTCAGGCCACACGATTGTCTACGACTCCAACGACAGGGTGATGAAGGGAATAGGGCCGATGAGGGGTGTCCTGACGGCTCTCGGGGCGTGTACAGGGATGGACATCGTTGCAATCCTGAAGAAGAGGAAACAGGCGCTGATTTCCCTTAAGATACTGTTGTCAGGCGAACGCCCGGAGTACGGCCTCCCGAAGCCTTGGATTTCGATTCACATTAAGTACGTGCTGACTGGGAAGAAGCTTGACAAGCACTTCGTCGAGGAAGCAATCAAGGAAAGCACGGAGAAGTTTTGCAGCGTGGGCGCATCTCTGTCTCCCACTGCAAAGATAACCCACTCCTACGAAATCATAGTCTCATAGGAGAGGGGGACAGGGCAGGAACATGTATCGTGACAAGGAATAGGTACCTTGACTTTGATAATCACGACGACAGGGTCGGAGAACTCAAGGAACAGCTAATAGGCCCAGAAAATAGGCCTAGAAATAGGGGGAGAAACAGTCCAGTGTACAGTTCTCGAATGGTGAGCAACCCTCCAGTCAGGGTTCTCTCAGTCGCAATATCTCTCGTCTTGATTCTGGTTCTTTTCACGGCCAAGGTTTCGTTGGCGGACAGCGTCACCTCTACCGTGTCTGTGGGCACCAACCCGGAAGGAGTTGCCTTCGACCCGACCAACGGGTACCTCTACGTGGCTAACTTCGGTTCAGGCACGGTCTCGGTCATTGCCGGCTCGACAAACACCGTGGTCACTAATGTGACTGTGGGCGTCTATCCCATTAAGATCGCCTTCGACCCGACCAACGGGTACCTCTACGTGGCGAACGAGGGTTCAGGCACGGTCTCGGTCATCGACGGCTCGACAAACGCTGTGGTCACTGCGGTGACTGTGGGCACCAACCCGGAAGGAGTTGCCTTCGACCCGACCAACGGGTACCTCTACGTGGCGAACAAAGGTTCAGGCACGGTCTCGGTCATCGACGGCTCGACAAACGCTGTGGTCACTGCGGTGACTGTGGGCAGTGAACCCTACGCAGTCACCTTCGACTCTGCCAACGGGGACATCTATGTGACCAACTCGTTTTCAAGATCAGTCTCGGTCATATCCGGGTCGACAAACACCGTGGTAGCTACGGTGGCCGTAGGCATCGGCCCTGATGGAGTTGCCTTCGACCCGACCAACGGGTACCTCTACGTGGCTAACTATGGTTCAGGCACGGTCTCTGTCATCGACGGCTCGACAAACACCGTGGTAGCCACGGTGACTGTGGGCGTCCAACCAGAAGGAGTTGCCTTCGACCCGACCAACGGGTACCTCTACGCGGCCAACTTCGGTTCAGGCACGGTCTCGGTCATCGACGGCTCGACAAACGCTGTGGTCACTGCGGTGACTGTGGGCATCGGCCCTGATGGAGCCGCCTTCGACCCGACCAACGGGTGCGTCTACGTAGCGAACTACGGTTCGAACTCGGTTTCCGTGATCACCCCCTCATCATCGACCTCGACCTCGACCTCGTCCACGAGCTCCACCACTTCATCCACATCACAGACCTCGTCCACGAGCTCGACCGCTTCAACCACACCACAGACGACAGGGACATCATTGACGTCGTCCTCGAAATCGGGTGGATCTTCCGGGATCCCTGAATTCCCAGCCCAGCTCGGTTTCGCTCTTCTGGTCACGGTCGTCATAGTGATGTCGTACGTGTTTGCCAGACGCGGCGTCAGAATCGGCAAGTAGCCTCCGGTCTGGCACGCAGCTCTCCGAATTGGGTGCGTCTAAATGAACTGCCAAGCCCCCGGCCAGGTCCTTCACCCCAACCGCCTCCCCGGAATCCATTTCCAGAACCTGTTTGGGTGCGGGCCCCACCGGGCCCGCTAGCACACGCACTGTCTCCTATCCTGTCGGTTAGTTCGCTATCATGAGCCGATATGCTCCTACGAGATCGTGCCCTAGACCTTCAGCACTATCTTGCCGAAGTGCCGGCTTTCTTCCATCCTTCGCTGCGCCTCGCCCGCCCTTTCCAAGAGGAAGACGGAATCGACGACGGTCTTCAGCCTTCTCATTCTGAAGAGGTCCACCACCTTGAGCAGCTCGCCCTTGCTCGACATGTAACTTCCATAGATGGTCAGCTCCCTGTTGTAGACGTACCTAAGGTCTGTTGCCACTTCGGCCCCGGTCGTTGCCCCGCATAGAACCAGTCTCCCCCCCTTCGCAAGGGCCTTCACACTGGACTCCCAGGTGGCCTTGCCCACGTGCTCGAAGACGATGTCGACGCCTCTCTTCCCGGTGATTCTTCTTACCTCGCCAAGGACGTCCTGTCTGTAGTGGTCGATTACATAGTCGGCTCCGAGTTCCTTCGCTCGCTCCAGCTTCTCCGCATCTCCGCCCGTTGCTATCACCCTTGCGCCGTACAACTTTGCCAACTGAATCGCAGCTGAGCCGACACCGGAGCTCGATGCGAGAACGAGGACAGTGTCCCCTGCCCCGACGCCCGCCTTGGTCACCAGCATGTGATAGGCTGTCAGGAAGACGAGTGGGAAGGAGGCCGCCTCCTCGAAGCTCATTCCTTCTGGCTTCGAGATCAGGTTCGCTCTGGGGACCTTGGCCAGCTCTGCGTAGCCGCCATCGACGCCGTACCCGATTATGGTGTAGCGCCTACACTGATTGTCCTTCCCAGTCAGACACCTGTCGCATCTTCCGCACCCGATTCCGGGATTTACAATCACCTCGTCGCCCTTCTTGAACTCCCTCTCCTCCGGCGGGACCCACTCTACAACACCAGCTATGTCGCTCCCAGAAATGTGGGGGAGCGGTATCTCGACGTTGGGAAGCCCGTTTCTCGCCCAGAGGTCAAGGTGGTTCAGGGCGCACGCCCTGACCCTCACCAACGCCTCGTCGCTGTTCGGCAGCGGGTCGGGCGCGTCCTCGTACTGGAGGACCTCCGGACCTCCGTGCCTGTGGAATCTTACGGCCTTCATCGGCTGTCGGCGTGTTCAGCGTTCTTTTTACCCTTCTGAATAGCAGTTTCGCCGAAGCATATGTCGGTCGTTCTCCGCAATGCATAGTCAAGGAAATGAGGCAATGGTGGGCCGCTCAGGAAACCCCGAGCCCGTTGACCCTGACGCCCGTACCCCTTCTTACGGAACCCAGGTGGTAGGCGGGGAAGCCGTGGGACTTGAAGACCCGGGCGCACGTGCCCGCCTCTGACTCGGGGAGGCAGACGCAGAGGCCCACACCCATGTTGAAAGTCCTGTACATCTCTCGTTCGGAGATGCCTCCTTCACGCCCGAGCAGGTTGAAGATCTCCGGCGGTGGAGGCAGCGTGACGTCGAACCCGAGCCTCCTTCCTCCGACGAGCCTGGCTAGCTTCGAGAACGAGCCGCCGGTGATGTGCGCGAGGCCGTGAATCTCGCACCGCCGGATGGCTTCGAGCGAGGATTTGACGTAGATGGAGGTCGGCGTCAGCAGGGCTTCTCCGAGCGTCGAGCCGAGCTCGTCCACGCGCTCCCCCAAGGAGTGGCGGCGCAGCGCCTTTCTGGCCAGGGTGTAGCCGTTGGAATGGAGCCCCGAGCTCGCCACGCCGATCACCGCGTCCCCTTCCTCGACCGCAGAGCCGTCGATCACTTCGTCCCGCTTGACGGTTCCCACTCCCATCGAGGCAAGGTCGAAACCCCGCCCTGCCTTCCCCTTGATCACGTCCCCCAGGATGGCCGTCTCGCCTCCCACTATGGCTACAGCTGCGCGCCTGGCGCCTTCGACGAGGCCCTTCCCAAGCTCCGCGACGAGCTCCTTGTTCTCCCTTTCCAACGCGACATAGTCGAGCAATGCCACAGGCTCGGACCCCAGACAGATCAGGTCGTTGACCGTCATGGCGACGCAGTCGATGCCGACAGTGTCGAACCTCCCCATCTCCTGAGCCACGAGGACCTTCGTGCCGACTCCGTCGGTATGCATCGTCAGGGCGTTGCCGTGCCCGATGTCGATGAGACCGGCGTAGTGCCCTATGGGCATCAGCGGGGCGCCGATCTTCCCCGCCCTGAATGGGAACGTGGCCTCGAGCAGCGCCCCCATTGAGAGCTGGATTCGAGTGACCTTGCGCAGGTTGACCCCTGCCTTCGCGTACGATTCTTGGGGCAGGATCCTCGCCCCTAGAGCTTCTTCCCCGACAGGCTTTCGAACACCGCCACGTACCTCCTGCTCATTTCTTCCACGAGCCATTCGGGGAGCTTGGGCGGGGGCGGCGTTGGGGCTCCGGCCTTCCTCGCCTGGTCGAGCTTCGCCTTGTAACCTTCGGTGGAGAGCCAATCCCTAATTGGCTGCTTGTCGTAGCTCTCCTGAGTCTTCCCTGGCTCGTACTTGGACGCAGGCCACATCCTGAACTCGTCCGGACCTATGGAGTCGCCCAGGAGGATGTCGCTTCCGTGCCTGCCGAACTCCAGCTTGATGTCGGCGAGGATGAACCCGGCGCTTGCCGCTCTCGACCGGATGAGCTCGTAGATCTGAATCGAGGACCTCCTGATGTGGGAGAGTTCTTCGGGGGTGGCCCGCCCCTGACTGACTATCTCTTCCTCCGTTATGGGCTCGTCCTTCAGGTCGGACTTCGTCGTCGGGTCGAAGCAGGGCTCAGGGAGCTTTGCCGCCAGGACCGTCTCGACGGGCAGCGTCACCTCCCCCTTCCTCGCCCTGTCCATCAGGCTCCCGTAGAGATAGCCTCTGACCACGCACTCCACCATTATCATGTCCATCTTCTTCACCACCATCGAGTCTTCACCCTCCAGCCTGACCATGTGGTTGGGCACGCCGAGGGTCTCGAAGAGCTGCGCGCCCAGCTTGCATAGGACCTCTCCCTTGTGGGGAATGACAGTCGGAAGCACGACGTCGTAGGCCGAGACCCTGTCCGTGAAGCGGAAGAGCAGGTGTCCGTCGTCGAGCTCGTAGATGTCCTTCACCTTGCCAGAGCGGACGAACCTGCCGGGCCTGTTCATCTCCACGCTTCCCTCATCTTCGCCAGGTTGGCGGCTAAGGCCGTGTCGTCGAGCGCGAGGATCTCTGCTGCCAGGATGCCCGCGTTCCGGGCACTGTCGATTCCGACGCAACCGACCGGCACTCCCGACGGCATCTGGACAATCGAGAGAAGGGAATCTAGACCACCCAGCTTGGCGCTGACCGGGACGCCGATCACGGGTCTCAGGGTCATCGACGCCACGACCCCGGGGAGGTGGGCCGACAGGCCCGCGATCGCTATGAAGACCTTGGCCTGGGACGCGGCCAGGTATTGCCTCAATCCGTCCGGGTTCCTGTGGGCGGAGATGAACCTGACATCGAAGGAGACGCCAAGCTCCTGCAGGACCTTTGCCGCCTCGTCGGCGACCGCCTGGTCACTCTTGCTCCCGGCCACGATGGCGACCCTGGGGGGTTCAGCCAATGGACGCCCCTCCGAAGCGTAGGACCCTCCTCTCGGTCACGATGATGTCCAGGGGGACGTCAGAGGGCGTCGCTGGGAGCCGGTCGCGGCGCTGGGATTCGAACGCCAGACCGGCGGACGCTGCCCTCCCAATGGACCTGAGCTCCCTGTCGAAGTACCCCTTCCCGTAGCCCAGGCGTTGGCCCGTGTCGTCCCACGCTACCACCGGAACGACGACTAGCTGAGACTCGCTCAGCGGGACAGCCTTCGACGCGAGAGGCGGCTCGAGGAGGCCTAGGTACCCGGGAGCCAGCTGGTCAAGAGACGAAATCTCGCAGAAGCGGAGGCTCAGGGTGTGAGGGTCGGTCCTCGGCACGAGGAGCCTCTTCCCTGACGACAGCGCGGACAGCATTATCTTCCCCGTCTGGGCCTCGTCGATCTTCGCCGCGTAGCTTGCGACGACTACGGCCTCCAGGAACTCAGGGAGCGCCATGAGGGCGTCCTGTATCCGCGCGCTCAGCGTTTCTACCTGCTCCGCCGAGAGGGAGCGCCTCGCCTTCAGGGCGTCACGCCTGACGTCCGCCTTGCTCATGACGATTCCACCTGCGAGACCACGAGGTGGTTCTGCCGCTCAGTGGCGATCAGCGTGTTCTGCATGAGCATGACGACCGTCATCGGCCCCACTCCTCCGGGCACGGGGGTTATGTACGAAGCCTTCTCCGACACGCCTTGGTAGTCCACGTCCCCGACGAGCTTCCCGTCCACGCGGTTCATCGCCACGTCCACCACCACGGCACCTTCTTTGACCATGTCCGCGGTCACCACGAAGTGGGGCCGCCGGCCAACGGCCGTCACCAATATGTCCGCTTGCTGCGTAAGGGAGGGGAGTTCGGTGGACTTCGAGTGGCAGACGGTCACTGTGGCGTCCTCGGCGAGGAGAAGGTGGTGCAGGGGCTTCCCAACGAGCGTGCTGCGGTTTATGATGACGGCCCTCGAGGATCTTATGGGTATGCGGTAGTGGTGCAGCAGTTCCATGATGCCCCTGGGCGTGCATGGTATCAGGTCGGCCCTTCCATAGACGAGCCTCCCGGCGTTCGTGGCAGTCAGGCCATCCACGTCCTTCTCGGGGTCAATTCTCTCGAGCATCTTCAGCTCGTCGAACTGAGGAGGAAGGGGGAGCTGAAGGAGGATTCCGTTCACGGACTTGTCGGCGTTGAGCCCTGCGATCAGAGACGCGAGCTCATTCTCCGTGGCCTGCTCGGGGAGGACGCAGCTTCGCGACCCGATCCCGACCCGTCCGGCGGCCTTGTGCTTGCTCGCGACGTAGACTCTCGAACCCTGGTCGTCCCCCACCAGGATGGTCGCGAGCATCGGCTCTGCGCCCGAGGCTTTCATCTTCTCGGCGGCGGCTTTCAGGCGCTCCTCGAGGCTCGCTGAGAGCGCCCTGCCATCCATGGGTATCGCAGTCATCTGGCGATCTTCACCTTGCTTCCCTCTACACGCAGGCGTCCCTCGGCGAACAGCTTCACTGCGAGGGGGTAAATCCTGTGCTCCTGCCTCAGGATTCTGGCCGACAGCGACTCCTCGTCGTCGTCCTCCTTGACCGGCACCGACTTCTGGACGATTATCGGCCCAGCATCGACTTCTGGAACCACGAAATGGACCGTGCACCCGGCGACCTTGACGCCGTGCGAGATTGCCTGCTGCTGAGCTCTCAGGCCGGGAAAGGCAGGAAGGAGCGAGGGATGTATGTTCATCATTCTACCCTGGTAGGCTTCGACGAACTGCTTCGAGAGTATCCTCATGAATCCTGCCAACAGGACGAGCCCGCTCTCGGGCCCGACTCCGTGGCTCCTGAGGGCCTCGGCCAGCTTCGCGTCGTACTCCTCTCTTGGGGTTCCCTTGCTCTCCAGGGCCAACGCCTTGACCCCGTGCCGCCTGGCCACGCTCAGGGCCTTGGCGGTAGGGTCGTTGCTGATCACGACGGCTACCCGGGCGCGCTTGATGGCACCGTGCTCAATCGCCCTAAGGATTGCATCGAGGTTCGAACCCCTGCCTGAGACGAGGACCCCGATCTGGAGCAAGCTCAGACCTTCACCTCCTCCTGCGACAGCAGCGGCGGGCTGACCCCGATCTTGGAGTAGTCGCCCGTGATGCACGAGAAGCAGAGGCTGTCGGCGGGGAGGCCTATCGCCTCGCTCAGGCCCTCGATGTCGTTGTAGTGGAACTCGTCCACCCCTATCGCTCTGGCGACCCTTTCGTCAGTTCTTTCGGGGACCTCCTCGCCCTGCGCGACCCGGTGGGCCAGCAGCTCGTCCCTGCTCGGGAAGTCCATGCCCATGAAGCAGGGGTGCCTGATCGCGGGGAATGTCACGACCATCTTCACGCTCTTGGCCCCCGCCTTCCTCAGGGACTTCGCGATTATCTTGGAGCTCGTGCCTCTGACCAGACTGTCATCGACCAGAACTATGTCCTTTCCGTGTATCGCGTCGCGTATCGGGACTATCCGCTTCACCACATCCTCCCTCTCTCCCTGCCCCGGCTCGATGAAGCTGCGGATGCTCCCCTTCCTTCTGTACCTGTCCTTCATCAGGCCTTCGTCCATCGGGAGGCCACTCTCCAGCGCGAAGCCCAGCGCGGCTGGCCTCGCCGAATCGGGGACCGGGATGACGACGTCTGCCTCTACTCGGAAGCGCTTCGCGAGAATCCGGCCGACCCTCTTCCTCGACTCGTAGACGCTGATCCCGTTGAGGCGCGAGGACGGATGGGCGAAGTAGGTGTACTCGAACGAGCAGTACGCGGCCGGCACCTTGGGGGAGAACCTGTGGGACTCGAGCGTCCCGTCGGGCGGGCCGAACCTCACGACCTCGCCTGGTTCGATATCCCTCACGAAGTCGGCCTCGACGGCCTCGAGGGCGCAGGACTCGGACGCGGCTATGAACGTCTTGGAGGCCTCATGCCATCCGAGTGAGAGGGGCCTGTAGCCTCTGGGGTCCCGCGCGGCGAAAACCTCTCCCCCCTTCCCCAGGATGACGAAGCAGTAGGAACCGAAGGCCTCGGGAGAGAAGCGCTCGAATGCCTCGAACATGCTTCCCGTCTCCTTCAGGTGGTGGAGCAGCCTGTACCCTGCGGCGCGGGTGTCTGCTTCGCACGAGATGCCGAACTCCTCGTTCACGGGCGCGGCGAGCTGCTCCGCGTTCACGATCGTGCCATTGTGGGCAATCGAGAACTCCTCTCCTATCTGGATAGGTTGAGCGTTGCCGAGTACAGACCTGCCTTTGGTCGAGTACCTGACGTGGCCTATCCCAGACGGACCGCGGTACCTGAGGAGCTCCTTTGCATCCAGGTACCAATTGGTGACAAGTCCCATCCTCTGGAAGATGGGTTTCCGTTCGACGGCGATTCCCCAGGACTCCTGGCCTCTGTGCTGGAGTGCCTCCAGCCCGCGCAGGATCTTGGGCACGACGTCCGAACCCCTTGCCGAGTACGCCCCGACAATACCGCACTTCTCTTTCACGCCTCTCATCCCATCAGCCTCATGAGCGGTCTCTCCCAGATGTCCCTGATCGCGTCAATCTCAAGACTGGCTACGGTTTTCCCTCCGACGGAGATTCCGAGCGCGTCCCCTCCAGTCTCACCGACCAGCGAGTAGGGTATCCCCTCTCTCCTCAGGAGGGCCTCTGCCTTCGCTCCTTCTCTTGCCGAGATGACGAATCGTCCGTGCGATTCCGAGAAGAGCGCCTCGGTAGGCGAAAGTGACCCGCCCGGGATTCTCCCTGCGTCCACCGCCGCCCCGACGCCGTCTTGGATGCACATCTCGGCCACCGCGATGGCGAATCCGCCCTTCGAGCAGTCATGAACCGCCTCCGCCGCGCCCGACCGGATCAGCGACAGAATCGCCCTGTAGGTCCGGGAGTCCTCGCGGGCGTCGGGGGCAGGGACTCTGCCTCCCTGCGCCTTCAGGACGGTTTCGCAGTACTCGGAGCCCCCCAGCTCAGCTTTTGTGGTCCCCACGACGAAGACCGGCTCTCCAGCCCTGTGGAACGCCGAGGACGGAAGCCTGTCTGCTTCCTGTAGGAGGCCTACCACCATCGCGATGGGCGAGGGCTTGATCGCGCGCCTCGTCGATGCGTCCTCGTTGTAGAAGCTGACCTTTCCTCCCACAACGGGCAAGGGGAGGCCCTTGCAGTACTGCGCCATGCCATCGAGCGCCTCGGTGAACGCCCAGTACACTTCCGGGTCCGAGGGGTCGCCGAACTGAAGGTGGTCGACCATCGCGATCGGCTCGGCGCCTACGGAGACGACGTTCCTGCACGCCTCGGCGACGCATCCCGCTGCTCCGCGGCGGGGGTCCAGGAAGCTGTGCTTGCTGTTGCCGTCGGCCTTCACGGCGAGCATCGACCCGTTCGGCAGCCTCAGAAGAGAGGCGTCGGCGTTCCCCGGCTTCAGCACCGTCCGAATGCCCACCTCGTGGTCGTACTGCTCGTAGATCCACCTCCTGCTGGCGATGTTCGGCGACGAGAGCAGGGCGGCTATGGCGCTGGCCACCGGAGGCTCTCTCTGGCGACGGGTCGCCGGCTTGGAGCGCCTCGACGGCCTCTTGGTGGGCCACTTGATCACGGGGGCCTCAGCCACGGCCTTCGCGGGCAGGTCCGCCACGACGCGCCCGTTCCACCTGAGCTTCATCGCGCCGTCCGAGGTCACCTTCCCTATCGCCGCGTGGGGGACTTCGTACCTGTCAAGGATCTCCAGAACGGGGGTCGCGTCGTCTGGACCGAGCACCAGAAGCATCCGCTCCTGCGATTCAGACGTCATGATTTCAGCGGGGGTCATCCCCTGCTCCCGTGCCGCGACCCTGGTGAGCTCGACGTCAACGCCAGTGCCCCCCTTGGAGGCGACCTCCGAGAGTGCGGTGGAAAGGCCTCCTCCTCCGAGGTCCTTCATCCCGTGAATCAATCCGGTCTGGGACGCTTCGAGCAGAGCGTCGAGCAGGAGCTTCTTCATGAAGGGATCCGGGACCTGCACAGACCTCCTGCTCGTCTCTGGGCCCTTCGCCAGCTTCTTCGAGGCGAAGGCGGCCCCGCCCATGCCGTCCCTGCCGGTGCTCCCGCCGATCAGCAGCAGCACGTCCCCCGGGTGCTTGGCCTCCCCCAGGATGATGGACCCCATCTTCGCCACCCCCACGCAGGCGACGTCCACGAGACAGTTCTTCTCGAAGCTGTCGTCGAACTCGACGTCCCCGGCCACCGTGGGAACGCCCACGCAGTTGCCGTAGTCGGCGATTCCCCTGACGACGTTCCTGAGAAGCCACCTCGAGTGCCCGCTCTCTTCGGGGTCGCCGAACCTCAGCACGTCCAGCAGCGCTATCGGCCTGGAGCCGACCGAGATTATGTCCCTGAGAACCCCCCCGATGCCCGTGGAGGCCCCCCCGTACGGGTCGATGGCCGAGGGGTGGTTGTGGCTCTCGATGTGGAGGGTCGCGACGTACCCCTTCCCCACGTCCACGACCCCGGCGTCGAATCCGGGACCGAGGACCACCCGCTCTCCGCTCGTAGGGAACTGCTTCAGGAGAGCCCTCGACGACTTGTAGGAACTGTGCTCGGCCCACTCGGCGTCGATGATCGCCCACTCTGTCTCGTTCGGCTCCCGGCCGAGGAGCTCTCGGACGGCCTCGACCTCGTCGCTGCTCAGGCCCAGCCGCGGCCCGATTGCCAGCAACTCAGATGCTCTCCAGCATCGATTTGAAGATGAGCGAACCGTCGGCGGACCCGAAGGGACTCAGGATAGGCTCGGTCGCCCTTTCGGGATGAGGCATCAGGCCTACGACGTTGCCTGCTCTGTTGCACACCCCGGCGATGCCGTCCAGGGTCCCCGTGGGGTTCGCGGACGGCGTCGGCCTTCCTCTCTCGTCGCAGTACCGGAAGACCACTTGTCCTCCGTCGGCCAATTCCCGCTGCTCTCTCTTTGAGGTGTAGAACCTCCCCTCGTTGTGCGCTATCGGGATCCGGAGGACCTGCCCCTTCTTCATCCCACGCGTGAAGCTCGTGGAGTCGTTCTCGACCCTGATTGTGACCCACTTGCACACGAACCTCAGAGAATTGTTCCTAAGGAGCGAGCCGGGCAGGAGGCCCGCCTCTATGAGTATCTGAAAGCCGTTGCAGATTCCGAGTATCGGCGTTCCACGCTCCGCGGCCTCCGTGACTCGCTTGAGGGCCGGGCTCCTCGCTGCTATGGCGCCTGCCCTGAGGTAGTCCCCGAACGAGAAGCCTCCAGGGAGGACGATCGCGTCGTACTCTCCTATCGAAGGTTTCTCGTGCCAGACGAGGTCGGCCTCCACGTTGTGGAACGTCCTCAGTGCGCCGACGGCGTCCAGGTCGCAGTTGCTGCCCGGGAACCTCACCACGGCGACCTTCGCTTGAATCTCAGTCACACCTCCACGGTGATGGAATGGGCGGCCGGGTTGTAGATTCTCAGCTCGTCGCACATCTTGGAGACGAGCGCCTTCGCGGATGCCGCGTCAGCTGCCTCCACGGAGACCTTCAGGAACTTCCCGCTGCGTATCGCCTTGACCTGCTTGAACACTGACTTCGACACGAGGTCCCTGTAGATGGTTTCGCCTTCGGGGTCGCCCGCACCGTCCCTGTTGGAGATGACGACCTTCACAGTGAAGACCTTGGACCGTTGCACGAAGGCGACAATTCTGTATGATATATAAGATGGAATTGTCACGTTGGTGCAAAGAACGGGCGGATATGAGAAGCCTCGTTATCTACCGGCTCGGGGGCACCCGTTCCGATGTCAGAAGGAGTTGTGAAGGTCGGGACCGCGGTGCTCAGTGTTTCGGACAAGGCGGGCCTGGTCGGCTTCGCGGGCGCGCTCTCAGGCTTCGGTGTCGAGATCCTGGCCACAGGCGGGACCTACGCGGTCCTCAAGGAGGCCGGCCTTTCCGTCAAGAGCCTGCAGGACGATATGAATCTCCCCACCGCGCTCTCCGGCAGAGTGAAGACTCTGCACGCGCCCCTCCAGGCGGCAATCCTGGCAAGGCGGACGAGCGAGCACCTGGCGGAACTGAGCGCCATGGGGGTCAAGCCCGTGGACATGGTGGTCTGCAACTTCTATCCCTTCCAGGAGGCCCTGCGACGGGGTGCGGCGGACGAGGCGCTTGTCGAGAGCATCGACATCGGCGGCCCGACGATGGTCAGGGCCGCTTCCAAGAACTTCGAGAGCGTGGCCGTCGTGCCGTCGCCACTGCTGTACGATCCGGTCATAGAGGAGATGAAGAAGCACGGCGGAGGGACCACGAGAGACTTCAGGAGGCGCCTCGCGGTGGAGGCGTTCTCCCAAACCTCCTCCTACGACGCCGCCATCTTCAACGGGCTCAGACACGACGTGGCCGGGGAGTTCCCCCGGAAGCTCCTGATTTCCGCCTCGAAGATTCAGGACGCGAAGTACGGGGAGAATCCCGATCGAAGGGCCGTGATCTACTCCATCGACGGGTGGAGGACCATGTCGGGCTGGAAGCAGCTCGCCGGAGACGTTCTGTCTTTCAACAACTTCCTCGACGTGGGCAGCGCCTACGACATAGTCGAGGGCTACGATGACACAGCGGCTGTGGCGACGGTCAAGCACGGCCAGATCAGCGGCTTCGCCTTCGCCCCGACCGTCGCGGAAGCGTATTCGCTCGCACACTCCTGCGACCCGGAGGCTGACTTCGGGGGAACCGTCGTGACGAACAGGGAGGTTGACCTGCAGGCCGCGAGACTGATAGGCAGGAACGAAGGCACGAAGGACGGCTCCGTGTACACAGAGATTGTGATAGCCCCGGGATTCGCCCCGGACGCTCTCGCCACCTTAGAGAAGAAACAGAAGAAGAAGGTCAGGATCATTCAGACCGCGCAGAGGCCGGACTACCCCTACGACCTGAAGGTGATCGAAGGGGCGATCCTCCTGCAGGAGGCGCCCGACTACCGCGCCAAGCTGGACGCCGCCAAGGCCACCGTCCCGACGAAGGTGAAGCCGGACGCGCGCCAGCTGAGGAAGCTGCTCGAGGCGTGGGAGGTCGTCAGGAAGGTGCAGTCGAATGGCATAGTGATAGTCGAAGGAAGCTTCGAGGGCGAGAGGCTGACCCGGTTCTGGACCCTGGGGGTGGCGAGCTTCAGGAAGAGGAATGGCGCCGTGAAGATAGCGCTGGACAACGCGGCGGGGAGGTCGAAGGGGGCGGTCTGCGCCTCAGACGGCTTCTTCCCCTTCCGCGACAGTATCGACCTCCTCGGTCAGGCCGGGGTCTCCGCCGTGATTCAGCCCGGAGGCTCCACGAACGACGAGGCGTCGATCGAAGCTGCCGACCAGCACGGCATGGCCATGGTCCTGACCCACACGAGGGCCTTCAAGCACTAGCGACAGTGTGCGCGACGCGACGGAGGCTCCTGAGATGGTCTCGGCTGCTCCGTAGGTCCGAGGAACTCGCGATGTCCTTTCTCCACCTGACCGGCCCGACAAGAGACCCTGCCCCGCGCAGAGAGGCTCGACGGGCTTCTTCCAGGGTCGAGCCGAGCCCGACGACTGCCACTGAGCGCGAGCGGCCCATCAGGCACCGGCCCCTCTCGATTCGCACGTCCATGGGAAAGACTCTGATTCTCCCCCTGCTCCTCTCGCTCAGGCCGTAGGCCCCGGACAGGTCTATCGCCTCGTCCGCGCCGGGCGCTGGGGTGCCGGTCCCGTAAGAGGCGGGGACGGCGCAGGTCACCACCGAAGCCGTGCGCCCGAACTTGATGCCCTTGAGCGCGCCGTCCAGCATGCGGTAGCACACGTCGACGAAGTCGTCCGTGATCGTTGTCAGCAGGTTGATGAGCTCCGTGTTCCCTCCCCTGCTGTTTCTCTCCAGGACCTTGAAGCCCCGGCCGGTGTGCATGATCGCGTCGTAGATGACTATGCCGCGCAGGCCCGGGTTCGAGCCTCTTCCTTTCCACAGCCTGAAAGCCCTCTCCTCGGCCTGCACGAGCCCGCTCCAGTCCGATTCTCTGACGAAGGGAAGGTACGCACGAGGTCCTCTGTAGCTTCCCATCCCGCCGGTCAGAGGGCCTCGGTTGCCGTCGAGGCTCCTCTTGTAGTCCCTGCTCATGGGGGCGGGAACGAAGTGCCTTCCGTCGCTGAAGGCGTGGAAGCTGGACTCCTCGCCCTCGACCTTCTCCTCCACGACGACGCTCCCCTTCGCGAAGGCGTTCAGGAAAAACTGCGCGGCCTCCCTGTCGGTGCTGAAATCGCTCCCCCAGACACCCACACCCGCGCCCCTCGCCGGCGCGTCCGGCTTGATCACAGCCGGACCGAGCTCGTTGATCGCCTTTCTGAAGTCGGTCACTGCCTGTTGCGTCCCGGAGTAATCCTTCTGATCGAAGATCCTGTACCTGGGGTTTGCGCCTCTGAATGTCCTGTCGAACAGGCGCCTCTGCGCCGCCTTGGACCCCTCCAGGGCGTACTCCTTCGAGACGCAGATCATTGGAATCCCCGTCTCGCGCTCGAGGACGTCCCGACCACCCGCCACTACGAAGTCCTCGGTGTCCGTGAGCCCGAAGGCAATCCTCTCCCTAAACTTCCCGGCTGCCTTCACGACGTCCGTGACTGCGAGGTCTGGGACGACCATGTGGACCTTGGCCCTATTGACGTTGAAGGGGTTGCGCTGCTTCTCGACGACAAAGAATTCAGGCCTGTACTTCTCGCTTCTGGAGATGGCGTCGACGATGGCGGCCGCGCTGAGGCACTTAGAGACGACGAGGACGCCCAGTCTGTCCATTGATGCCGACTGCTTGTCGGCTCGCGGGTATTAATCTGTGCTTCCCGAAGTCGAGGGCGTCTTCTGCTGCGCCGAATCGCCAACGGTTGGTCGTCGTTTTCTCGACTCGACAAGCACTGAACCCCATTCCAGGTGCTCGAGTCCAGGCCAGGCTACCAAGACATTTGGCAGCTCGGTTCCATACCAATGTTGGTATGCTTACGCCCTGACTCGGGTCTTTGGCCCAGGCGCCAGAGGCGAAGAAATACTTTCAGTGACCTCCCTAATGCGGATGTTCTCGTCATCGTAATCAAGGTTATAAGGTGAAGAGCGACGAATCAGGGGAACTTCCCCTTGGTGCCCCCGCGCTCCGTCTTCAGGGACGAGTCATTCCTCTTCCCGGAATACCTGCCGCACCAAATCCCTCACCGCGACGACCAGCTCAGGGCCCTCGAACTCTACTTCCAGAGCGTCGTGCAGAACGCCTCGAAGGCGAGCCAGAACGTGATGCTCTCCGGGCCTGTCGGGTGCCATAGGAAAGGACAACTCGTTTTGATGTTTGACGGATCTCTCAAACGTGTCGAAGACGTGACTCAAGGAGACTTGTTGATGG
>JBEKIO010000015.1:0-59910 GCA_050011715.1 Nitrososphaerales archaeon
TTCATGTACGGGTAAGGGACGGTGACGAACATCTTTTTCTTGCCCACTACCGGGTCGGGCTCGAAGACCCTCCTGTCTGCCCAGACCTTGAGCCAGTACCTCTCCCTGTTAGCCAATCACTTCAACTCGAAGGACCTGACAGTAGCCTCTCGGCCATCGCAGCAGCCTCGTCTATCTTGTCGACCAGAGGGCCGCCTCCTTGGGCGAAAGCGGGAGAGCCGCCTCCCGAGCCTCCGAGGACGGGGGCCAGCTTCCTTACTACGTCGCCTGCGGAGAACCCGTGCTGCCGGGCGGAGGAGCCTACGAAGCAGATTACGCGTGCGGAGTTGTCGGCGGGGAAGAGGCTGATGTAGACCAACGAAGGATCGGACGAAACGCTCTTCTGCCCTTGAGCAATAATCTGTTCCTCGCCAAGCGAGGGCCGCTTCGAGACATATAGCTTTGCCGAGCCCACCTGCCTAGCCCGGGAGACGACCTCGGCGGTCGACAGGTCAACCAGCGCCTGGCCAAGAGCCTTCTCCCTTGTCCGTGCCGCCTCGATGTCCTGGAGCAGGGTCCTGGCGACACTGGGAAGGTTCTCTCTCTGGGTGCCCAGAATCCTTGATAGTTCCTGCAGCTCGGAATCCGTGCGGTGGATGTACTCGATCGCCGCCTCGCCAGCGACGAACTCGAGCCTCTCGACCCCGTCCTGGATGCGCTCGGCCTTCGTGATCTTGACGAAGCCGACCTCGCCGGTGGTCCGGGTGTGGGTCCCGCCACAAGCCTCGATGTCCCAGCTGCCGATGTCGACGACCCGGACGCTGCTGCCGGGGACGACCCCGCCCTGGTAGAGCCTGAAGCCGTACTTCTCCTCGGCCTCCTGCCTGGGCATGAAGGTGTTCTTGATTTTCAGGTTCCTCCTTACGATCAGGTTGGCCAGGTCCTCGATCTTCTGCACCTCCTGCTCGGTGAGGTGGGCGAAGTGGGTTATGTCGATCCTGCCGTAGTCCTCCTCCTTGAACGCCGAATGCTGCCAGACCCAGGGGCCCAGTACCTGCCTCGATGAGCCGTTGAGGATGTGCGTGGCCGTGTGAATCTGCGTTATCCTGGTCCTCCTTCTCCCGTCGACGTGGCATTCGACCTTGGCTCCCGTCTTTGGGACCTTTCCTTCGAGCCTGTGGATGACGATGTCGCCATACCTTTCCACGTCCACGACCTTGGCGCCCCCCATCGTGCCCCGGTCGGGCTCCTGGCCGCCGCCCCTCGGGTAGAAGACCGTCCGGTTCAGGACGACGTTATTGCCCGGGAAGACCTTCAAGACCCTCGCTGTGAAGTCGAAGTCGGCGTCATCCTCGTAGTAGAGCAGCTTCGTGGGACGAAGCTTGCCGATGCGGAACTCGGGCTTCGGTTCCTCGAACTTTCGGGAGACGTGCCTGGCCTGCACCTTTTCGTAGAAGTTCTCTGGCATCTCGACCTTCGCCCCGGCCTCAATCAGCTGTTCTGGGGTGACGCCGTCGGAGTCGTACATTCTAATCAGGTCATCGGTCGAGACCGACTTCCCGCCCGCCGTTACGGATGAGACGATCTTGGAGACGCGCTCAGTGGAGGAGGCATACCTGGACTCTTCGACTCCGAGGACCTCGGCCACGTCCTGCCTGTGCTCCTCGAGCTCAGGGTACATCGCCTTCAGGTAGTCGATGTGCCAATTGACGATGTCAGAGATTGAGAGCGGGAACCTGTGGTAGTTGATGAAGCTCATCGCCCTCCGGTAGAGAATCCTGAGGTTGTAGCCTCCGCCGGAGTTGCTCGGGAGCATTCCGTCCGCAATCCCGAAGAGAAGAGTCTGCGCATGGTCGGCGATTGCGTACATGGCCTCGATCGGGGCGAGTTGCTCCTCGAGCTTCCGGCTCTCAACCCCGAGCTTCTTCGCGATGATCTCCCGCTGGCCGGAGAGGGAGCCGAATTCGTCTGCGTTCATCATCCCGGCGAGCTTCGAGTACTCCAGGAAGAGCTTGCCGTCGACCTCGACCTTGCAGAGGTCCTCCATCTTGCTGAGGATGGTTTTGAACTCGGTGTCGTAGCAGGTCGCCGTCCCCTGGGTCAGCCAGGCCCACCTGTTGAGTCCCGACCCCATGTCGACGACCTTCTCCTTCATCTCCCTGTAGTCGTCGATCTCACCCTCGAAGGCCGTGAAGACAGCGTTGCCAAGCTCCAGGCCCTTGACGAAGAACTCGAGCGAGTAGCCGAAAGCGCCATAGCCGACCCAGACCTCCTCGTTGAACGTAATCTCCTTCTTGGGAATGCCGAATTCCCTCGTCATCAGCTCGAAGTCGAGATCGATGCACCTGTCCTTCCAATAGCCCTCCTTGTCGGCGATGCTGTGCTGTCCCACCATCACGTAGGACGTGTTGTGCTTGCCACTGACGCCGACGTTGGGTATGTCGTTGAACCTGAGACACATTTGAGGAACGACGAGGGGATTGGCCGGAAGCTGGAAGACGACTCTGCCCGCTTCGACTCTCTGGAAGTCGATAATCGATGCGACAGTAAAGTAGAGGTCGGGGCGCCACCTGCTGACAACCGGATACCGCTTGACGCTCGTGTGCCCGTTCTTCACGAAGAACCGCTCTATCGCCTTCCATGACCCGACCTTGTCGAGCTTCTTGCTGGTCGGCGGCGACCCGATGAAGGTGTACGGAGAGCATGGTGAATCGTCGCACCGCGTCCTTTCCTGGTCCAGGGTCCAGAAGAAGCGGCCGCAGCCTTCGCACCTCTTTCTGACGAAGCCTTCCCGTCTGAAGAGGTCGACGAGATAGTACCGTCTGTAGTCAGAGGAGAACTTGGACTTCAGAGCTTCCTTTTTCTCGTTCAATTGAGAGGATCCACTGACTTTGGGGGACTACCTCGCTTGATGTAGATAAACATGGGAGACGACCTCTGTCGTGACCAAGAGTGACTTCCGGACATCCGAGACTTCAGCTGGCGTGAGAGAATCGGGCTGGACGAGCGTCAGCGTCCGCATGGGCGCCCGCCCGTTCGGATACGGTTAAATACGGAACCGAGGGCGCCCTTCTCCGATTCAAGATGGAGTACATCTACGCCGCTCTGCTCCTCCACAAGCTGGGCAAACCGGTCAACGAAGAGAGCCTAGCCAGCGTGGTGAAGGCGGCCGGAATAGCCCCGGATGAGGTAAAGATCAAGGCCCTGGCGTCTGCTCTCAGCGAAGTAAACATCGACGAGGCGCTGAAGAACGCTGCCGTGATGGCTGCAGCACCGGCTGCGGCTGCTGCCCCCGGAACCGCGGCTCCAAAGGCGGAAGAGAAACCCAAGGAAGAAGAGAAGAAGGAAGAAGAGGCTCTACAGGGTCTCGCATCTCTGTTCGGCTAGAAGGATTCCGAATCTTCTCTACTGGAAGCCCTTTTCCTTAGCCTTGGCTGTGAGCGCCGCCGCTTCGGCCTCAGCTTTGCCGAAGATCATGGGTGCGGTCTCCTTGGTGAGGAAGCCAGCCTCCACCGCCAAGCTGATGGCTTCTCTGTACGCCCTGGCGAGAATGTCGGGCGCGGTCTCCCTTGTTACATAGCCGATTACGATTGCCAGACCCCGCGAAGAAGCGTAGGCGTCGACGAGGCTCTGCCTGTACTTTTCCAGGTCAATCGCGACCAGCTCTCCCGCGTATATGAGGCCATCCTCATACGCAAGGGCAATCGTCAGGCCGGCCTTGATCGGCTTGATGTTGAGCTTGGAGAGTAGGCTCGCCAATTTCGGGGTGATCGCTGCGCCTTTCTTCACCGCAACCGAATCCTTGTTGACCCAGATGCTGCCGCCCTCAATCTTGGTCTGAACGCCCGCCTCCCTGAACTCGCTCAGGATGGGGCCGGCCGGAAGACTCGTGTTTCCTGACGGGATGACTATGTTGTCTGGAGCGACGTCGCCCGACCTTGCGGGAAGGTAGACCTTGTTCTTGTCGAGTGTAAGGAAGAGCTTGAACGGGTCGTAGGTGGAGAAGATCAGGGCATTCTGGCCGGTCAAGTGAGAGAGCAGCTGGTCGGCATTCTTGATGCCGGCCTTCTGCAGGCCGAGTATCGCCAGCGCATTCTTGACCACGAAGACCTCGGCGTGGCCCCTGAGCGCCTTCCTGACCGCCATCAGCTGGCTCGCCCTCACCTTCGAAAGGCTGGTCACGGCGAGGACTGGGTACTTCCTCGCGAGCGCAGAGACCCTTTCGACGGCCTCGACCTTCTTCGGGTTGGGCGTGTGAACCTGGACCGTCTCGCTCATTCTAGTCTACCGCCTGCTTTGCTGGCTTGCCCATCGCCGTCTTGACCATCACCGTCTTGACGTTCTTGTCGCCGTTGGGGAGCTTCTTCGCGACCGCAGCGACCACCGCCTGGATGTTTTCCGCCAGGTCGGGCTCGGTCAGTTTGCTGTCTCCAGCCTTGGCCATGACGCCGAGAGAGCCCCTGCTCCTTACACGGACCGCGGTCCTCATCCTGTTAATCATCGCCTCTACTGAGGCGTTTGGAGGAACCGGGGTGGGTATCTTGCCCTTGGGGCCGAGTGCCTGACCGAGGATCTTGCCTATCCTCGGCATCAGCGCCGTGTCAGCCAGGAAGAATTCGTAGGATCGGGCCAGCTTCTTTGCGTCCTTCTTGCTCCCTGCGTAGTTCTCGAGCTGTGACGGGTCGATGACCAGATCGGCCTTCGCGTTCTTCGCCCTGACCGCAAGGTCGCCGGAACCGATGAAGCAGATTCTGGCAGGACTGGCGGTCGGGTGTGGAAGGTAGACGATTTCGTTGATGTTGAGGTCGGTCTTCTTGGGATCGACCTCCTTGAGAGTCAGAATCAATTCCACGGACTGGGTGAACTTCCTTTCCTTTGACTGATCCTTCCCTTTCTTGACCAGTTCGACGAGCTGCTGAGTCGAGAGCATGTCCTCTTCACGAATTCCTCAGCGAGCCTGCGAGTAGCCGATAAAAGAGTTGTGCCAAGTCGGGAACCCTACTCGAACTTCGAGTCCCATTTTCCTGCCTCAATCTCATCCATGAACTCCCTGGCGTCCTTCCCCTCCACCTTGACGCCAATGCTGACGCAGCTCCCGACCACTTCCTTGACCGCCGAGCGAAGGGTCTTGGCATAGGAGTCGGTCATCTTGCTCTTGGCTATGCCGACCACCTTGTCGATCGTGAGGTCGCCAACGAAATCCAAGTTGGGCTTGCCGGACCCCTTCGCGATTGCCGCCTCCTTCACCACTAGGGCAGCGGTTGTCGGGGTCCCCACGGTTATCGTGAACTGCTTGGTCTCCTGGTCGACCTCGACCTTGACCGGGACCCTCATCCCCTTGAAGTCGCCGGTCTGCTTGTTGATCTCGTTAACTATCCCGAGAACGTTGACGCCGAGAGGGCCGAGAGCCGGGCCGAGCGGAGGACCCGCGTTGGCCTCTCCTCCCGTTACCAGTGCGTTGATTACCTTCTTCTCTCCCACAGCGAGCTACCTTGGAATCGGGCACTCTCGTCACGGAGTATCTAAGCTTTAGTCGGTCCCGGCGATTTCCCTGAAGAAGGCCCCCAGTTTTCGTACGGTGGGAGCCCTTCTCCACAAGCGTTCAGGGGCGAAGCGGAGAGGGAGGTCGCACGGAGAAGGGAGGTGAGATTGCCGGACGAAGGTCTCCGCGGATCTAGGCGACGGGCGCGCTGCCTGACTCGGGCTTGGCGCGTCCCACGAGCTTCGTGTAGCTGCCGTCAATGGTGATGGGCATGGCGAAGGCCGTGTCGATCAGCACAACGACGATCTCCTGCTTCGCCTGCTCCACTCTCGAGACCTTGGCCCTCATTCCCTTGAACGGACCGGCCACTATCTCCACGGTGTCGCCCTCATTCAGCTCGGCGACCATCGATTTCGTGACGAGGAACTTCTCGATGTCCTGGTACTGCATCATGCCGGGGATCTTGCTCCTGACGTGCTTGAATCCCTGGATGCTCTCGTCGACGACCTGCGAGTTCGGGGCCTCGAAGAGAACGTACCCCTTCCACGTGTCGAGCGCAAGGACAGAGTAGATGGGTTTCTTCTTCTGGATGGCCCTGTTGGCAACGAAGGTGGCCACCGTCCTTTCCTGACCTCCGGTGGTCTTGACCGGGAAGATGGAACCCGTCCTTTCTTGGTCACTCAAAGAAGTTCACCCAGGAAGCAGTCCGGTTTGCGTTGGGCTAATAACCTTATTCTCGCGCCAGGCTAGCCGAAGAAGATGTTCCCTATCAGCTTGATCAGAAAGCCGATGGTCCCGACCACCACCATGCCCAGGGCGACCATCTTGAGGTAGAGGGAGAACTCCTCCCTGTCGCTCTTGTGAGCGAGCCTGAATATCGCGGCGACTGATGAAAGGAAGTCCCTGAAGCCCATCTTCGACTTTGGTCCGAGCCACCTGTGCGGTTAATATGTCTTAGTGGTGGATGGCGAGACGCCTGCGACCCACGGTTAAAACCTGGTGGGCTCATACGCCCGGCGTGACTCCCCAGGGTGAACCGGCGACGGTGATTGTGGCTTCCTCCACTGACCTGGCTTCGGCCACCCTTGCGAAGTCGCTGATCGAGGGACAGGGGTTCCAGTCCACCGGGATCAACTTCCTGGGCAAGCCCGTCTACCAGAAGGGGTCATTCCTGCTCGCATTCTTCGAAGGCGCGATCGTCTTCCCTCCGGACCTGGACGAATTCTTCAACCCCCAAGCGTACATTTTCCTCTCGAGGCACAGCGCAGAGTCGGGGATAGCATCGCTCACGGCCCACACGACGGGGAACTTCTCGGACGAGGCGAAGTCCGGCGGGGTCGCGAGGGAACTGGCCAGGTCGGACCCGTCCCTCCTCAAGAACTACCTGATCTCGCTGTCGAAGAGGAAGGAGAGGGTCGGCGGTTATGAGATCACGATGGAGGCGACGCACCACGGGCCGACTTCGCTCAGGAAGCCAGTCCTCTTTGTCGAGATCGGGGCCTCCGAGAAGCAGTGGGGCGACGCAGAGGCGGCCACCGTAGTCGGCGAGGCTCTCGTCGAGAGCCTGACGGAGAGGACCATCTGGAGCAAGGCGGCCATCGGCTTCGGGGGGACCCACTATCCGGAGAAGTTCACGAGGTTCGTCATCGAGGAGGACGTGGCGCTCTCCTTCGTGGCCCCGAAGTATGCTCTGGAACACGTGGACGATGGGATGGTGGGACAGATGCTCCAGAGGACGACGGCGCCGGTGAAGTATGCGCTGCTGGAATGGAAGGGTCTGGGGACGCACAAGGACAGGATCCGAGGACTCGCTTCGCAGTTCGGCCTGGAGGTGATCAGGGTCTGAAAGTCACAGTCTGCGAGATGGATGACGAAGGCGGCTTCGCGAGCGATTGGGAAGGGCTGGTCAGGCACGTCAGAGAAGAGGCGAGCGAGCTCGTCCTTCTCCCAGAGATGCCCTTCCACGGCTGGTTCGCCGCCTCCCCGAGATTCGACCGAAATACCTGGAACGAGGCGGTCGCGGCGCACCAGAAGTGGATGAAGCGCCTCATCGAGTTGGCTCCCGCCACCGTCATCGGGACCAGGCCCATCAACAGGAAGGATCGACGGCTCAACGAAGGGTTCGTCTGGACGGAGGGGCGGGGGACGCGCGGCGTCCATGTGAAGAGCTACCTGCCGAACGAGGATGGGTACTACGAAGCCTCCTGGTATCATCGAGGCGATCGCAGGTTCTCGGTCTTCGGTGCTCATGGGTGCAGGGTCGGGATGATGATCTGCAGCGATCTCTGGTCGATGTCGAGCGCGCGCGCATACGGGAAGAAGGGAGCCCATCTGATCGCCGTCCCCCACGCGGCGCCCAGGTCGGGCATCGAGAGGTGGATGGCGGGCGGGAGGGTCGCAGCGCTAATCTCAGGCGCGTTCTGCATCGCTTCAAACAGGGCAGGCGAGAGAAACGGCATGAGCTTCGGCGGGTCCGGCTGGGTCATCGACCCAGACGCGAAGGTCCTGGGCCTGACCTCTAGTGGGGAACCCTTCGTGACCGTCGATATCGACCTGCGAGAGGCAGAGGCAGCGAAGAAGACATACCCCAGGGATGCCCTCCGGCCCGACTAGTCATTATTCAGGAGAGAGCCCAGGAACTTCTGCGTGTCGAAGGGGACCAGGTCGTCGTAGCCCTGGCCGACCCCCAGGAAGAGGATGGGTTTGCCTGTGGAGTATACGATAGACAACGCGGCCCCTCCCCTCACGTCGGCGTCGGCCTTGGTCAGGATGACCCCGTCGAACCCGACGTGCTGGTTGAAGAGCTCCGCCTGCGAGACGGCGTCGTTCCCAGTCAGGGCGTCGGCTATGAACATCTTGAAGTCGGGCCTGACCACCCTCGCTATCTTGGACATCTCCTCCATCAGGTTCTGGTTGGTCTGCATCCTGCCGGCCGAATCGATCAGCAGGCAGTCGACGTGGTGCGCCTTCGCGTACAGGACCCCATCCCTCCCGACGGCCGCGGGGTCGGCCCCGTACCTCTGAGAAACGGTCTTCATCGAGAGCCTGTCCGCGTGCTCAGTCAGCTGCTCTATCGCCCCGGGTCTGTGAGTGTCACCCGCCGCACAGACCACCGAGACGTCATTCTTCTTGAGGTAGCTGGCGACCTTCGAGATGGTGGTCGTCTTCCCTGTCCCGTTTATGCCGAGGAAGAGAATCACGTACGGCTCACCCTCCCTCTTCTTCTCCCTGATGTTCTCGAGGAGGTCGACCCTTCCGGCCTTCGCGAAGGCCGCTTCGAGCGTCGTCGCCAGGTGTTCCCCTACGACCTCTGAGGGGTCGGTCGACCGGTCGACCTTGGTCCCGACGAGGCTCTTCTGGACCTCGTGGGTCAGGGCCTCGGCTACGCTCTGGGCCACGTCGCTCTCGATCAGTGAAAGCTGGAAGTTGAAGACGACATCGTCGAGCTGCGTCTCCGTGAGCTCCTTCTCGCGGACTGCGCTCGTGACGGCTGAGAAGGCCTGCTTCAGCCTCTCGAACAAGGGCGAGTCAATCCTCGCTCTGGCGCGATATCAGGGAGTTGAGGGCCTGCCTGTCGGAATCGAGCCTCTGGGCGAGCTCGTTCCTCTGGCCTGCGATCGAAATGATCGTCTTCTCGACGTCCCTGCTCCTGCCTTCCATGAGTGCTACAGCCTCGGCCTTCGGCTTCTCGATCACGATGTTGGCGCCGACGCTGATCAGGACCCTGTTAGTGGATGGCGGCGGTGAATGGAGCATCGCCCCTCCGCCGATCTGCATGAGGACCTCCTGCGACGGCTTGTCCCCGAGGCCGTTGAGGGCGTCGAGGGCAGCCCTGTTCTCCACGAGAGCCCGTTCCAAGAGGTTCTGGCGGGAACTCAGCTCGTTGTAGGTACTCTCGAGAACCCTGATCTCGACCACCAGCGCGTTGATGGTCTCTTCCTCGGTCGGCTGCTTGCTCATCGAGAATGACCTTGATTTTTCAGACGCTCAGCGCCCTTGTTATAAAGACAAGCTCGGGTCCGGTCGTCTGGCTGCCCACCACCGCGTTCTTTGAGTTCGCGACTACGCCCGATGCCACGTAGGGGACGCCGCGGTTGACGGATGTCGGACCGGCTTCGACCCCGAACAGGCTCCCGAGCCTGTACACGTCCTGGTCGTCGAGTCCAGGATAGACCGCCGCACCCCTGTTGGTCGCCACAATGAGCGATCCGACCTGTATGTACTCCCCGATGGGCATCCGCTCCACCTCGGTCCCCAGTATGTCCTTCACCTGCGAGACGGCGTTCGCGTCGAGGACCGGCGACACGACGGCGAACCTATCGTTGGCTGCCACGAGGTTGCCTACGGCCGTGAACCTCGACTCGAGCCTCGAGACGTTCATCCCCGTCGCCGACTTGATCTCTGCCAGCTCGGTGGACTCCGCCATTCTGGAGACCAGGATGCCGTTGTTGTTCATCGAGACGAGCGGGCCGAGGAGCCGGGATTCCGCTATCGAAGTGGGGACGACTGTGACCTCGAGGCTGCTCGAGAGCTTCTCGCACTTCGTCTGGGCCAGACCCTTGGGCACTAGGATGAACCTGTCGTTTGCTTTCAGGAAGACGCCTATGTTAGGGCTGCGGTAGACGTCGACCAGATGGAGGCCCATTGATTACACTTGTTCTGGCTTCGGAGGGAGTTTCACGGATACGATTCCGTCCTCGTCCCTCTCCATGTCAAGCTTGATCCGCCTCGGCGGGCTCTTGATCCCTCGGGACCAGATCTGCTTGTTGACATCCTCCGCTATGCTGACCTCGGTCGCCTTCATGTGCCGAGTGGCGAACTCCCTGATTATCCGTATCGCGACCTTGGACCTCCTGTACGGTGGGGCCTCGAAGGCAACGCCGAGCGGGACCATGTAGGTCCTGGTGAGGGCTTCGACCTTCTCTTTCTCTTCCGACATCGCCTATCACTTGAGCTTCAGCTTGCGCTGCCTCCAGTTCCTCTTCTGCGGGTTGGACCTGACGTGCCTGTTGGTCTTTGCGATGACCCAGGTGGGGACTGACCTTCCCCTCCTTCCCTCCTTCAGCAGCCTGTTCTTCTTCGAAGCGTCCTTGACTCTCGCCACGCTACGCCCTCCTGATCTTGATCTCGCGCTGCTTCCCCTGGAGCGCCACGAGCATCTGCTTCACCTGGTCGTCGTCGAGCGCCCTCTTGAGCCTTCCGCTGGAGGCGAGCTGTATCACGTATTCCTCTATGGACGAGGCGAGCTCCGGCTTGACCATCCTCACGTTGGCGAGCCTCTGCCTCGCTTCCGAGGTCAGCGCCATCCTGAGGACGCCCTCTCTCATCGCCTTCTCTGGGACCTTTCGGTCAGCGGGCTCCTGCGGCTGTTCGGACATCACTAGCCGTACCTCGCGAGCGACTTGTCTGCTTCGCTGATGATCTTGAAGATGTCTCGGCTGGCCTTGTCGAGCATGGCCCGGCCCTTCGGGGTGAGTATCCTGCCCTTCGGCGTCTTTGCCACCAGCTCGGCCTGCTCCAGCTGCGCCAGGACCTTCCTGATCGGGGACCCGGCTCCGTCCCTGTGGTGCTTGGGGAAGTACGCCACCGCCTTGGACCCCCCGTAGGCGCGCTCGAGGTCGCTGAGGCCGACAGGGCCGTGGAGGTAGAGCTTTCTCAGGAGCGATGCCGCCCTGGTGTACCACCAGTCGGGACTCTCAGGGAGCCGTTCGGCGTGAGAGCCCGTCTTCACGAAGTGGGCCCACTCGGGCTCCTTTACGCTGGGCAGGCTCTTGACCTGTTCGGCCAGGGCGCCGATGAGCTTGTCCGAGGGGACATCGCGGGCATTCACCATTGTCTCACGAATCGGATTTTCCGACCTTGCCTGAGCGTATATAAGGCCTCCTCAGGATTTTTCGATTTACGCGCCCGCATTCAGAGCATGTGATGCGGATCGCCGCCGGCTTGCCGTGCCCCAGCCGGACGCGGGCGTTGACGCCGGGCACGATGAGGCTCTTGCAGCCGCGGCAGGTGTACCTCTTCAGGGAGGAGTCGAGCCTGACGTTGAACCTGAGCCTGACCCTCCGGGCTAGGGCCGCCTGCTCCTTCGCCATCCCGAGGTCCTTCCGGGCGAGGCTGACGGAGGATTCGGTCAGCTGTCTGACGAGCTCCGCCACATCCCCCCGGGCTGCCTTTCGCGTCCTCACGCCCCGAAGACTTCCGCCAAAGGTCTTAACCATACCCTTCGGGTCCACTACCCGTGAAGCTCAACTTCGTCCTGGCAGAGTCGGCGCTCGAGCTCGTGCCGAAGGAGATCCTAAGGAGCCCGGCTGTGAGCAGCGACTCGAGGAGGCGGGGGGTCGACGCATCGCGGATCCTTCTCGACAGGAGCCTCCACCACTCATCCATGGCGAGGCTCCGGGACTCGGAGAAGAGGGGGCGGCCGGATCTGGTCCACGCCGCGCTGCTGAGCGTGACAGGGGCGCCCCTGTACCTGGACGGCTCCGTGAAGGTCTTCGTCCACACGAACCAAGACGCGGTCCTGGAGCTGGCCGAGAGGACGAGGATCCCCAAGAGCTACTTCAGGTTCAGGGGGCTTGTCGAGAAGCTGCTCTCCGAGAGGTCGGACGAGGGGCTGGTGAAGGCGTACGGTGAAGGGGTCCGGGAGCTGCTGCGGAAGACGATCTCACCCGGCAGGGTCTTCGGCCTTTCTGTGCAGGGTCGGCAGACTCGACCGGAGGAGCTGGCGAAGGCGATCATGGCAGCGAAGAACCCGTGCGTGATTGTTGGAGGCTTCCCTCACGGGCACTTCTCGCAGGATACACTCGCGCTCGTGGACGAGCTCGTGAGGATTCACGAAAGGCCTCTGGAGGCTCACGTCGTTGCCTCGAGGGTCGTCTACGAGGTCGAGAAGGCCGCGGCTGGAATCAACGATTAAAAGGAGTTAGGGAGGGTCCGGATCTCGTGCGGTCGTCGTCCAGCCTGGTCTAGGACACAAGCCCTCCAAGCTTGTAACCCGGGTTCAAATCCCGGCGACCGCACGCTCTTCATTGCCTGGGGTTGCTGTTGTAGAGCGTCAGAGTTCATAGGAGTGGGTCGTAGTTCGCTATAGTGTCGTCAGAGTTTGCTGTAGTAAAAAATCGCCACAGTTCATGCGAGTCGCACAAGGCTTTGGATGGGCAGACACCCGCGCAAGCGGCAGAAATTGGAGTCGTAGGGCGGAACAAGTGGTTCAAGAAGCGGTCGAACAAGAAGCCAAAGACGTCAAGGGAGCGCACACAGTGACGTCTTGCTGACTCCCACCCCGAACATCCATGCGGTGACAGATTCATACCCCTTGCAGAATCCGCAGCCCATGATTGTGTTTGTGCAGAAAGCAGTTCGCTGAAAGGGAATAACGGGAACCGCATAGACCGCATAGACCGCATAGACCGCATAGACCCCCAAAAGAATCGCCATGACCACGATTCCCATGACGACCATCAGGGACCTTTTCATGCTCATCGTTGAACGTCTGAGAGTTATTAATCATATCATTTAGAACAGTTCATTGTTGCACATCTACCGAATCACCCGCGGTGAAGCACCCTCAGAAGCCACCCGTCAACGAAGCACCACCTATTCCGACTGCCCAAGACTTAAGACAACCCTTCTGACTTGAGTTTCAACTCGACCTGCATTGGGTCAATCGCATGAATTGTGACAGAAAGTTAGAATCTCACGGAACTTCACTGGCGCGGACTTTGACAGGACCACGATTAGACGACCAATTATCACTCTAAGGAACTATGACGCTCTACAGTTGCAGCCGTTGCTGGGTCAGGTTGGTTGTCATTTTGACAACAATCCTGTCTGCGATACAATCTGCGAGCGTGCCCACCATCTGCTCGTTGCCCACAACGCCGTCTATGAGGGCTCGCGCATAGTCGCCCATCGAGTCAAAGCCCAGCTGCTGAAGGCGAAGGTTCAGCCCTGCGACCTGGTCATCCGTCAGTTTCATGCTCACGGTACGCCACTTGCCCACAGGCCGCTACCACAGCCTTACTCAGGATGTCGCTTATAATCCTGGGCTTGGACTAACTTAGGGTTCTGTGAAGTCTTTGGTTGATTGACCACGATCAGGGTGTTGTGAAAAATCGGTTGATGCGCAGAGAATACCTTCAGGCGCGGGGATAGGCGCAGTTCCAAAACGACGAACCGGATTGGGATGGGTCGATGAAGGAGCCGTTTGGGACTTGGATTCCAACACTACCCATGTGGGTTCCGCATTGGAAGAGAGAGAATGAAGGAGAAACCCAGCCAGTAGACTCGGTGCCTCCGGGAGCCATGTTGGCCGTCGTGGTGGGAAGAAAAGGTGCGAAAAAGAAAACCGATATGGCTACGACTAAGCATACAATTATGCCACTAAGCATGACTCTCTTCATGCCTCACATTAGAATGCAGGGCAACTAATAGTCTTTCTGGATTTCGGTTCTGCCCACTTGACGGTTGGTTAGGCTAAATCTTCGGTGTGTCTAAACTCGGTTGGTGGGCTTCGTCCTCAGCATAGATGCCCCGAACAAACCGACACCAAGGAAGGCTGTCGCCACGCCAACATAGAAGCCAAGACTGAATGTCCATACGGTCAAGGTGGGTTCGCCCGCACAGGGGCAGACTGCGGGATACGCTGGGCATGAGCAAATCTGGGATGACTGACTTATCCCCGTAAGGACAAGAGCCGCACCAATCATGATGAGAACCAGCGCAGGAAGGACTAAACGCCTCATCGAGCCTATGTCGTCTTAGCGACTCTTTAGTTCTATCCGGTAGAACGACGTTCTCAGCATTAGTGCTAAATGACGGCGAGCGATAGCCACCACGGGCAGACTTTTTCAGAAGAAAAAGACAGCAGTTAACATGGGAGACTGCCTGCACGAATGTGGAACAGCGCGCGCCAAGTTCGAATCCGGAGGGGCCCGCACCCAAACAGGTTGTGTGTGATAGGCGATTCCAAATGGATGGAAACTCTAAGAGGGCGCGGCGCGCGCTGTGTCGTAAGAAGAGCTGAGAAGTATGAAGCCATACCGAAACGACGTGACACTGCAGTTCTCGACCATGACTCTTGTTTTCCCGTTGAGATAGATTCCTGTCCATAGCGACCTATAGCGGTCTACTAGAGAGACCTATTATCTAGCGCCGCATTCGGCAAGAGCACATGGTCAGCTTAGCCGTTCCGGAGCTGCCCTTGTTGTTCGAGTCTCCTGGGTAGGTCGCTTCGATGGTGACGGTTCCAGCCTTAGACCACGTCAGCTTCACGAAGCAGCTCCCCTTGTAGAGGGTGCAAGTCGTTGCGACAAAGGAGACGGACCCGGCGCCGCTCTGTGACCAGGTCACGTTGCCCGTCGGCGAGTACCCTGTCACCGTGGCCTTGCAGTTGACGACCTTCGACGAGCCGACAATCACGTACTTTGGACTGCAGGAGATCGTTGTTTTCGTGGTCTTCACGGTCACGACCAGGTTGTACGCTCCAGCAGTCGCAGGGTTATTGGAGTCCCCGCCGAAGCTCGCCGTGAGTGCGACTGAGGAGCCTGTAGCGGTTGGCGTGAACCTCACCGAGCACGCGCTGTAGGAGCCGTGGCGTGAGAGTGTGCAGGATGTCTTTGAGAACGTACCTGAGCTGCTGCTCGACCATACGATAGTGCCGGTCGGCGCAGAGCCGTAGAGCTTCGCCTTACAAGTAGTGGCTGAACCCACGACCACGGTGGACTTGGAGCACGTCACGCCGAGGAGCGTCACTGTGAACGTCGCGGTAGGATTGTTGGTGCCATCGCTTACGATGATTGTTTGAGAGCTGGGGGGAGAGGAAGACGGGACGATGAATTTGCAGCCAGAGCTTATGTTGCCGGATGCGTCCGTGGTGCAGGTCGTGGGCATGCCAGCGGCCGAACCGTCATACGTGACCGTCAGGTTGTGTGAAGCGATGAGGTTAGAGCCAGTTATAGTGACAGATGTGCCCACCGCGCCCAATGAAGGGCTGAGAGAGACCGTCGGGACGGTGCTTGCGAAGACGAGTGGAGGCAACAAGGTGAGCGCAGAACCCAGAAAGGTAAGGATAAGCAGGACGGCGAGCGGAATCTTCGGAGACCCTTCGTCCCTCAAGACTGCCCTTTGTATTGCACGGCCATATTTACACCTTGGGGGGGAGTTCCACGCGCGCGCGAGAGAGCGCACACTTCTTGGTTCGGCTGCGCCCCTACGTGCTATCTCTTCAAGGCCCTGACGTAGAACCTCCGACATGTCACCTTGAAGCTCCCGGCTCGGATTATTGACCTGTGCAATTCCTTAAGTTTATCCATGTACCCATCAACGGTGAACCCTTCGAGCTGCCATGGTACCGCCAACAGGAGGAATACCACAGCGCCCACGTCTCTGAACCGTGAATGAAGCTGAGCCTCTCGTCCCTCTGCCACGGAAAGACCCGCCTCAGATATCTGCTGCCGGGCCACCTGCAAGTCCCAAGTCTTTTCGTTCTTTGGAGCACCGAGGAACTCGTTCAGCTCGGGGTAGTTGTCGGACCCGACTTGCTGGGTCAAGAAGATCCCTCCCCTCTTCAGGACCCTGCAGACCTCGCCAGCTACGAACGATTCATGTCGGTCGATGACCATATCCAGAGATTCGTCGCAAAAGGGCAGCGCTCCTGCTTGAGGTTCAGCCGTGTTGTAATCCGCGTACGTCCGAACGACATCGACGCCGAGCTGCCGCAACCTGTCCCTTGCGATGGCCGCATTGGGTGGATATCCTTCAGTGACGTACGTCCGCTTAGGCAGTTGTGCAAGCGAAGACAGCAATTCCCCGCCTCCGGTTCCTAGGTCTAGCAGGGATTTGACGCGAGAGATTTCTCTTGTGATCTCCTGTTCGTAATCCCAGGGCGGAGATTCCTCTACCAACCTGTTCTTGAGCCACGAGAAATCCCACCCCGAGAACTTCTGCGATCGGGCTTCCGCGACCAGCCTCTCGAATTCGTCCCTATCGCCTGGAGCCAAACTCGGCCCTCCGTGCGACGGCGCCAGATTTAATCTGATGGGAGAGACCGCGACGGGTTCTGGGAACTCACCGGTTGATCGACCACTGCCAAGAAAGACTAAATGCGAAACTCTAATCGAGGTAAGACATTGGCAGCGTATCTCGACAACATCAGTACCATCTTCTTTGACTTCGGAAATACTCTGGGTTGCTCGACCCTCTCAATCTCGGAAGTCTGGGTCGCAGCCGCAGCGGAGCGCGGGATAGTCCTTCAGCAAGACGCTCTCCTCGAAGCAATGAGGGTCGCGGACCGGATCTGCAATCCGAAGGTGTACGAGTACAAGGGCCGTATGCCAGAGTTTTGGGGCCTGTATGATGCCTGCGTGCTGGATAGGCTCGACATCGCTGACAGTGACGGGAGTCTGTCGAGAGCGGTCGGCTCTGCTTTTCTGGACGCTGAGAGGTTGTTTCGCGTGTTCCCAGAGACGCACTCTGTTCTCTCCGAGTTGAAGTGGAGAGAGTATGCTCTTGGAATCATATCAAACAACACAGAAGAGATGCTCGACAGAATGAAGAGTCTCGGTCTTGTCGGGTACTTCGACACAATCACATACTCTCAGGAGGCGGGCGCGGAGAAGCCCGACCCCGCTCCCTTTGAATTGGCTCTGCGCAGGGCGGGCAGAGCCCCCCAAGAGTGCGTCCACATCGGAGATAGTTTCGAGCAGGACATCGTGGGCGCGAGAAGAGCGGGAATCAAACCCATCCTCATTGACAGAAGCATGAAGTATCCGGAAGCAGACTGCGTCACAATTCGAAGTCTCAACGAAATCCTGAACGAGAGCTAGCTGTCAACCGACTTTGCATGACGCCTCGGTGGCGTCAAGGATCGATCCAGTGCGCCTTCCGGGCGGTAATGAGGGCCATCAGAGCGACGAAGGCCAAGAGGTACGCCCAGCTCACGATGATGTCAGCCTGTGAGAGTGAAGTTGGGAGGAGACCAAAGTAGTACTTTGCCAGCTGGGCGGCTTCCGTAGTTGGCACCAGCATCGCTATGGGGCGTAAGGATGCGGGAAGGAGACTCAGCGGGTAGTACACCGGTGGGAGGAATCCGAGGAGAAAACCCAGGATCTGTGGGAGAGAGTTCGCCTTGCGAGTGTTCTTCACAGATAGCCCGATCGTATACCCGATGAATACCAGCCCGAGCCACATCAGCGCGGCAATAGCAAGCACGGCCAGGAAGTTTAGCGGCGCGATTGGTACGTAGTAGACGAGGATTGAGAAGGAGAGCACGAGCGCTGGAGTTGACCCGATCAAGGAGCTGAAAGAGAGGCCAAGTGCATAGGAAAGCGCGGAGACGGGCGACGCCACCAGGATGTCCTGAAACCTGAACCAGTGTTTGTTGTAGTATACTGATTGCGCGACGCCCAGACCGAGGAAGGCTAGGGACATTACGGCGGCGCCGACGAGGGCAGGGAGCGCGGCGCTGCCTGTGAAGAGGGCGAGGAAAAGCACCGGAAAGAACGCAATTCCGGAGAGAATCACGAAGAGCGTTGGGTCTCGGAGAAACGGGAGAGAATCCCAGAGCCCGATGTACAGAACTTCATTGAGTTTCATCGTCAATCGAACCTCCAACGATGTTGATGAACGCCTCCTCGAGGCTCGGCGGCTGGAACGTGACTTTGAGACCTTCCCGTACGCTCCGTTCGACGATCTTCAGTATCTCCTCGTTCGATGAAGGATGCAAGACCTCGCGCTGGCCTCCATTGACCAGGGGTTCGACGATCATCCGCATCCCGACGCCGGCGACATCCTTCGCTTCGCCTACGGTTCCGAGGAAGGCGACCCTGCCTTTCTCGATAATCGCCAGGTTGTCGGCGAGGTGTTCGGCTTCGTCCATGTAGTGCGTCGTCAGGAGCACGGTGGTGCCGGCCTTGGTCAGTCGTCGGATGGCAGCCCACACCTGGCGCCGCCCGAGTGGGTCGAGTCCGATTGTAGGCTCGTCGAGGAAGAGGAGTTCGGGGTCGGCTATGAGGGCCATGCACAGGAGGACCCGCTGTCTCATGCCGCCTGAGAGGTCGGCGCATACTCTGTTACGGTGCTCCCAGAGGTCGAACTGCTCCAGGATCTGGTTTGCTCGCCGCGTAGCCTCTGCCCTAGGCATGCCACGGATGAGGCACATCATCCGGACGTGGTCGAAAGCGGAGAGCATCATCTGAGGGCGGGCCTCTTGCGGGAGGACAGCTATCCTCGTCCTTACTTTCTCTGCTTCGCGCGGGACGTCAAGGCCGAATACAGTCGCTCGGCCTGTGCTGGGCTGTAGCTGGGTCGCGAGTATCCGCAATAGGGTCGTCTTCCCCGCTCCGTTCCGGCCAAGGAGGCAGAAGACATGACCGCGTTCTATGCTGAAGGAGACGTCACGCAGAGCCTCGGTTCCGCCTGGGTAGATCTTCCCCAGATTCGAAACCTCGACGACCTTCGCCTGAAGGCCGTTTCGAGCACGCGCGCCGAGCCCGATGTCAGCATCGGCCTCGTGGTGAGAACCAGGACGAGCGTCGTCTTGCCGGCGCTTCTCTTCGACGGGTGAGAGCGACTGGTCCTTCGCTGCGTTTAGGTTAAACGCGTCGCAGGCCTTTGTCCCGCTGCCATCGGCCTCCGTCGGGCCGGAGACATCGGCTTCAGTCATACTTCTTGAGGACCCCCTCAGTGCTCGAGAGCATCTCGTCAAGGTCGATCGGCACGCCCTTCATGACGTCCTGGATGTGCTTCTTCGCCTCCTCGGTGAAGAGGTTCCTGAGGTCCTGGGCGAGGGAGGGAGAGTCAGTGCTCTTCGAGCCGCTGTCGGCCCTGAGGACGACCCGATCGGCGGTGACGTTAAGCGTAAACTTCCTCGTGTTGAGGGTCATCTTCTGGTTCGCCACGTACAGCGTGTGAAGGGGCGAGAACGTACTGACCTCCGTGGGCGAGTAGTGGAATCCGTCCATTCCTACTGTCAGCTTCATCGAGTCCCTCTTCATCCACAGCGAACTCCCGTTCCACTTGGCCGAGGCCTCTTCGCCCGACACGCTGAGGGACGACGAATCCTGAGCGCCTCGCGCCAGCCAGGAGGCGTGGCGGTCCGCGCCATCCTTTGAATTGAATTCCCAGGGTCCGATTCGGACCGACTCGCCTTCTGGGCTGTCTCTGACGCTTATCGGCCCGACGTCGACCGATTCCCCGAACGAGTCCTCACGTACGTGCACGAAGGGGAGATCCACGCTGTGGCCGGAGCCATCAAGCCTTGCCATCTTGGGGTCGATCTGGGCCTCTTGGATGAGTTGACTCATGTCCCTCCCGGTGAGCCTCGACACGTCGTCCCTTCCCGCTTTGTCACCCCTGAAGGGTATCCCGAACGTAGTTACCGGTCTCGTGTACGATGCCGTCACGGGCCCCATGGGCGTCCCGAAGGAGGCCTTGACATCGCCAAAGAGGACACAACCCACGGTCCTCCCCCACCTCGTCACAGGGAGCGCGATCGTGTCGGTCTTGGCAGAAAGCGTCGTCTTCCCAGCCGTGACGCCGGAGTCTGCATGGACCAGGATGGGGGGCCCGCCCGCGAAGGGATTCTCTCTGCGAGGGGTCAGCTCGCGGGCGGCGTAGGCGAGCAGTCCCGTCGAAATCGCGGCGATGACGAGATCGGGTATCGCGTTGATGAACCCCGACTGTAGGGGGCTTCCTTGGAGGGAAGCGACCCAGTTCAGGAACCATATCGCGATGACGAGTATGATGCAGCCAATCGCGACGTTGCCTAGGAAGCTCGAGACGGCGCGTCCCGCGCCGGAGCGCGTCCTGGTCCTGAAGGCCCGGCCCAGAAGGATCAGACCGAAGCTTGCTACCAGGAGTTCGGTCGAGTACTGGGAGATGGAGAGGATTGTTCTTGCCAGCCAGACC
Organism: Nitrososphaerales archaeon; assembly: GCA_050011715.1. Classification (GTDB taxonomy): domain Archaea; phylum Thermoproteota; class Nitrososphaeria; order Nitrososphaerales; family Gagatemarchaeaceae; genus UBA183. The sequence continues at coordinate 20,369 of JBEKIO010000015.1, forward strand.
AGCAGGAGCAGTGCGGCCATCGTGCCGAAGGCGGACGCCGCCCTGCGAGTGAAGAAAGCGGAGCGTCGTTCGTGCCCTATCTCAATCAACCTTCTCGCCTCCCAATGCTTCGTTCATCAGAGCGAGCGTCCTGACGAGAAGCCTGCCCCGCTTCGTGAGCTGGTATCCTCCTTCGTCGCCGTGCGAGACCAGTCCCATCCCGAGCAGGCTCTTCAGGTGGTGCGAGACCGAGGCCCCTTCGAGCGCGGTCGCCTCCTTCAGGTCGGAGAAGGTCTTGTCAGACAGGTAGAGGAGCTTGACGATCTTGAGCCTCTCGGTGTTGGCGAGGGACTTCAGGAGGTCGGCAGCGCTGTCCTCAGGCATCCCTCCGACCAGGTCGTCGACCGCCCGTTCGCCCCGCTCAACCAGGCTGGACCTCACGTTCTCACGGATGAGCTTGACCAAGTCCTTGGCTACCACCGACGATGGTTCGGTCTGCTCAACATCGTTCCGTCCGAGCTCGACCTTGATGGAATCGCCGCCTGCCCGGATGGCGCTCAGGACATCGCGCCTGATGTCGTCCCTGAGCGACCTGATTTCGTCCCTCAGTTCTGCCTTGACTTCGTCGAGGTCTTCGTCCAAGTAAATGCGCCTTTACCCCCTTGGTTACTTTGGTATATATTCCTTTACCTAGGGCGGCACAATAGTAAAGTATGGTTAACTCAGCCAAGGTTGGTGTGCCCGTCGTCACCCGACCGTCTCAGGGGAGGTCGGGAATTCCTTGATCTGCCTTACCGGTGACAGGAGGACCCAGAGGAAGGCCAGGGCCCCCAGGACTGTCGCCAAGCCGATCGCCTCGTGGACTCCTGCTACCTGCCCCAGAATTCCGCCGAGGAGACCGCCGATAGGCAAGGTGCCCCAGACTATGGTCCTCATCGTGGCGTTCATGCGGCCCTGAATCTCGGCGGGGACGAGGGTCTGTCTGTAGCTGACCTGCGGTATGTTGTACCAGAGGGCGCCGAGGGACTGTACGAAGAACGCAGCCGCAAGCAGGTAGAACGAAGGCGAGAGCCAGTAGTGACTATCGTAGAAATCGGTGTTCCGGATGGCGAAGTAGACGAGGACCGTGACGCCGCTGAGGAGGATGCCCAGCACGATGATCCTCCCGACCCCCAGGCGCTTCGTCACTCTCATCGCCGTCAGGGCACCCAGAATGCCGCCGACGCCCCCGATGGTGAAGATCAAGCCTATCTCCGGCAGTGACATGTTCAGGTTCTGGAGGAAGTACTTGTAGAGTATCGCGCCCCAGGCGCTAGAGGCCAGGTTGGAGGTAGCGGTGCAGGCGGCGATGGACCGGAGCCTTGTGTCTCTCAGGACGACCCGCAGGCCCTCCCTGATGTCTCTGATGACGGACGGATGGGCTCGGGAGGTGTCGATGGACTCGGGCTTCTTGATGAGAGAGAGGGAGGTCACGGAGGAGACATAGCCGAGGGCGTCGCCCAGGCAGGCAATCGGGGCCGTGACTATGGGGATGATGAAGCCGGCGATGCTCGGCCCCAGGGTCTGTGCGGTCGAAGCGGTAGTCTGCAGCTTGCTGTTGGCGTCGACGATCTGGCTCCTGTCGACTAGGCTCGGGAGATAGGACTGGTAGGTGATCTCGAAGAAGACCGTCAGGACCCCGGCGACGAAGGTCACCACGTAGAGCAGGTTCATGGTCACGACGTAGACGAAGGCGGAGAGCGGGATGAGGAAGAGGGTGAGGGCCCGCCCGAAGTCGGCGAAGATCATTATTCTCCGCCGCCTGTGCCGGTCGACGTAGACCCCGACCAGGAGCCCGAGGGTCAGGAAGGGGAGGGTGTTCAGGAAGGAGAGGATTCCCAGCTGGAAGCTCGTAGCCCCCAAGGTGGACACCGCAATCACCTGAATCGCGAAGGGGGAGAACTGGGAACCGAAGACCGAGATCGACTGCCCGACCCAGAGCTTCATGAAGTCGGCATGCTGGAAGAGCGACCGCTGTCCTCCCACAGCACCCGCTGGGGAGGTACGTGTCTTAAGCTCGGGCTCTCGATTTCGGTCGGAAGTCTGATGACCCGTTATGATGGTCTTCAGTTACCCGCTGGCCTGGGATGACTTCCTCTCAAGGAGACCTGCTGCATGCTTCAGAGCGTCGATCAGGTCAGACGCGACGTAGTCGGCGAGCCTTGCGTTGTCGTTGGCGTCGTGGAGTAGTCCATTGGTCTTGTAAGACTTCGGTAGCGTCCCCCCGACTATTACGGGCACTTCCTTCAGCGCCGGCTCGCCTCGGATCAGCTTCAGCGTCTTGACGAGATTCGACATGTTGAATGGCATCGTGACCGACAGGCAGATCAGGTCGACCCTCGCGCCCGATTTCTTGATTGCGTCGAGAATGCTGGAGAACGACTGGTCCGGCCCCAGGAGCTGAGCGTCCAATCCCGCGTCTCTGAGCAACTCCGCGAGCATAGCGAGGCCCACGAAGTGGTACTCTCCCTCAACGCAGCAGAGAAGCGCGGTCCCGCTGCTCCCTCTCCTGAACGACCGCCCCTTTTCTGAAACCTCTCGTATTAGTTGGAGGGCCAGGTCGGTGGCGAAGTGTTCGTCTGCAATCCCTATGACGTTCTGCTCCCAGAGTTCGCCGATTCTGAACTGCGCCTTTGCTATGAATTCGAACGCCTCAGCCAGGCTGCGGTGCTCCTGCAGTTTTGACAGGACGACCGAGCGGGCCCTCTCTGCGTCCTTGTCGAGCACGGCTGTCAGATACTCGGAGAGATGGTCTCCTTGACGTTGCATGGAATCTCGACGGCTGAGGACCGAAGTTACTCATTTGATATAACCCTTCAAGGCCGCGTCCTGGGTTGGGCCCGCTTGATTTCGTCACGAAGATAGCTGCCAGAATCGTTCGAACATGGTCCCGGCCTGACTGACGTACCTGTCGCTGTCGATCAGCACGCACTCGGAGACGACCGTCCTGACCGTCCTCGGAGAGAGAGGCTTTGGCCTGTACTTCTGCGAGGTGTAGAAGAGCGTCAGGCACTGCTTTGGGGTGATGACCATCGTCGGCAGCTCGCCCCGGTAGATCTTGATGCAGTACCGGTACCCGCCTATCACCACCCGGTTTCCCTTGAACAGTTCTTGCTCCGCGTTGAGAGTGGCGAAGATCACCTTCGCGGAGCTGGGTCTTCTTGACATGTGCTCGATCGTGGTGAAGAGGTGGCCCTCGGATTCGTCGTTCACAATCATGCGCAGGTCCTGGCCCTCCATGGAGCTCCTCGCGAGGCTCTGGATGCTGGACAGGCCGTGCAGCAGGACGACGTTCGACTTCTCCTTCTCGGCCGGTCCGAGGTCCGCCTTCAGAGGAGCGGCCCCGATGAGGGCCTTGGCGACGTCCTCTTCGATGTGGGTGAGCTCGGTGAGTTTCGACTCGTGAGCCGCCAGGAGGCGCCTGACTAGTATCTGCGGAATCACGGCCTCGTAGCGCTTCGGCCTTCGGAAGTCCACCTCCACCAGGCCCAGGTTGGCGAGGTGCTGCAAGATCTGATAGGTCCGTACGCGGCCCAGCCTAGACAGCTCTGCTAGGGACCCCCCGGTCACGCCGCCGGCGCCGGAGTTACGAATCCTGACCAGGAAGACGAGGATGGCCGCCTCCTGCGCGGTGACGCCAAACCTCGTGAGCTGTGAGACCAGCTCCTTCTCGTCCATGCCGTCGGTGAGGATGCCTCAGCCCCTTGAAATATCCTATTGTTGGTTCTTCCCTTTCAGAAGCCTGATCATCGCGGGGAAGTAGAAGGTCCTAATCACGAAGGTGTCCAGCACCAAGGAGATGATGAACCCTATCCCGACCTGCTCGAGGAACCCGAACGGGACCAGCGCGAGCGAGCCCAGGGAGACGGCGAGAATCAGTCCCAGGGCCGTGACGACGGTCCCTGAACCGACCATCGCCCTAGCGAGCCCTTCCGTGAACCCAAGCTTGGCCTGCTCCTCCCTGACCCTTGTGAAGATGAACACGGTGAAGTCGTTCCCCAGCGACATAAGTATGATGTAGAGGATTATCGGAATCAGGTAGATCAGCTCCTCGCCCAGCAGGTACTTCGAGACCGCGTAGAGTATCCCCGTGGTCCAGGTTATGCTGATGAAGACCCCGCTCAGCGAGATCACGGGATACTTCAGCGAGCGGAACGAGACCGCGAGTATTACCGCGATCACGACCACCAGAAGCACTTCGAGCTGCGTGTAGGCTGCGGCCGAGGCGCTCTGCAGGTCTATGATGCTCGACGTGAGCCCTCCGACCAAGAAGCCGTGGTTGTCACGCAGCATGCCGATCAGCTGAATGGCTTGCTGCGAGTACGGGTCGAAGCTCGTGAAGACCAGGAAGTAGGCGTTGTGTCCGCCGTTGAAGACGAAGGGGTTGCCGGCCTGACCGGCTGCCCCGCCCGAGGTGGCCCCCACGACCTCCTGCACTCCCGGGAGGCTCTTGATGTAGCTCGAGCTCTGTGCAATCGCAGACGCTCCGGCGCTCGTCAGCGTGCCGTTCGTTAGGAGGACGCTCTGCGTGAAGTTGACTATTGCGAAGTTGGGATAGATCAGGTTCGACCCGAACCTCTGGTCGACCGTGTTCAATGCCTGCACGCTCGACAGGCTCTTCGGAAGGCCTTCGGCGAAGTTGAAGGTCGTCGGCACGTTGAACCAGAAGTAGACCGACGGTACGGCCAAGAGGAGGATTACGCCAGCGACGAGGTACTTCCTCCTCGACGAGAACTGGGCCGCCCTGTAGAACTTCGACCTTCTGTAGTCCGTCCCGTTCGAGCTCTTCATAGTCCTCTTCAGGAACATCCTGGGCCCGATGTAGGAAGCGACGGCAGGCAGGAGAGTGATCTCAAGGGCGACGGTCATCAGGATGGATAGGAGCAGGACGGGACCCCAGGTGTTCAGGTCGGCGACAGACGTCAGTGCGCCGAGGCCACTGGCCACGGTGAGGCCGCTGACAGCGATGGCGAACCCCGCCCGCCTCGAAGACTCGACCAGGGCCTGGGAGCTCGCGGAGCCCTTTCTCAGCTCCTCGCGGTAACGCGACAGGTAGAAGACCAGGTAGTCCGTGGACACGCCCAGTATTACCGCTGTCAGAGTGTAAGTGACCGTAAAGTCGACGTGCCCGAAAATCAGCCCCGTCACATAGATTGAGACGTATCCGAGCGCGGTGGCGAGGGAGACGAACAGGAGCGCGACGAGAGGCGAGACCAGCGAAACCAGGGTTATGGCCACGGCGATCGCCAGGAAGACGAACGTGAAGCCGAAGACGTACCCCGAGCTCGCCGTGAGGCTCTGGGAGTCGTAGGCGATAGCGCCCTGCCCTGTGACCTGTGCGGCGCTGCCGAGGTAGGTCTGGGCGAGCTGCCTTATGGCTGGAGTGGCGCTCTGGGCCGGATACACGTTGCCCGAGGCACGGTAGCTCTCCGTGACGTTGAAGTTTAGCGTCACAAGGTAGGTGGACTTGTCTGGGCTGACGGAGCTGTTCATTATGTAGTTGGGGGCTCCCACCAGGCCGTTCGCGATCACGTAGGCGGTTCCGTTGGTCCCAGGTTGGACTTTGCCTATGAACTGCGCGTAGCTGCTGAAGGCCGAGCTCGAACTGCTGAAGTATGGTATGTGCTGGCCGCCCAGCGCCTTCTGGAATAGGAGGAACTCGCGTGCCAGCTGGACGGAGCCACTGCTGGACTGCACAACTACTATTAGCGAAGAATTCTGCGGCGACAGCCCGGCTAGGATGGCCTGGGCCCTGCTCGACTCGCTGCTCGAGGGCACGCTAGAGCTCGTGGAGTAGCTGATGAAGTGCGAATAGTTCAGCATCAGGGGCGTCAGGGCAACGAAAGTGATCGCCCAGACGATAACGACCAGTCTCCGCTTCCGTATCAATCCTTCCGAGATTTTCATACTGCTATCGCTCCGTTCCCCGGAATCGTATTAAAGTACCGTGTAGTTTCGTAAACGAAATTACAACCGCCTTAAGTAGACTCGAGACTCTGGATGTCATCGAAGAAGAATGCCCGACATCGTAGACACGGCAGTCGCGGCGGGTACTTTCAAGACGCTGGTGGCTGCGGTTCAGGCGGCTGGACTCGTCCAGACGCTCAAGTCCCCAGGGCCGTTCACCGTCTTCGCCCCGAGCGACGCTGCGTTCGCAGCGCTCCCGAAGGGGACGGTGGAAGGTCTTCTGAAGGACATACCCAAGCTATCTTCGATCCTGACGTACCACGTCGTTCCAGGAAGGGTCTCGGCATCCGACGTGATGAACATGACCAAAGGCAAGACGGCCGAGGTCAAGACGGTCCAGGGACAACCGGTCACCCTGAAGACTCAGGGGATCCTCAGCAAGAGCGTGTACGTCAACGACGCCAAGGTTGTCAAGGCCGACATCGGTACGACCAACGGGGTCATACACGTAATAGACAAAGTCATCATGCCAGAGGCTTAGAAGCCAGACCCCTCCGCCCTTTTTTCCTACTAGGGTGCTAGGATTATCAGGAGCAGCAATCCTACGGTTTGCTAGGCTGCCACTCAGCTCTGCCACTCGACTTCTATGGCGACCTCGTTCCTGTGCATGAACCACGGGGTGAAAGGAGGATTGTACCTCATGGAGAAAACCTCGCCCCTGCTCTTTATCCCGGCCTTCTGCAGTTCGCCCATCATCTCCTTGGACTTGGTCTCGAAGACATGTGTGCTCCATCTTCCGGAGAACCTGAGGGCCGCTAGGTACCTGGCCGGGATCTCTTCGATCCTGACCCGGTCGTCCGCTGGCTGAGGCGTGGTCTCGCTCGTGTAGGATTCGGGCATGACGAAGGCTATTGAGCCTCCGCCCGAGATGACCGGGGCCGTCATGGCGATCTTCTCCGAGATGACCGGGGCCGTCATGGCGACCTTGGCCCTCTGACTGTTCGCGCCGGAGATGAACTTGAACAGCAGGTTGAAACCGCCGTCCCCGTAGCCGTCCACCCTAGCAAGGGCGACCTTCGGGTAGCTCCTGATCTCCACCCTGTCCAGCTTCTTCACGACCTCGTAGTCGATGCTCTTTACCAATGATCACCACAACCAAACGGTCGCACGCGCTGCTCCATATAGCCTAGTTGGGCGTGTCCGCTAGTCAGAGACATAGGTAGTCGGAGCGGGTGGCGTCACACGCGATGTGCTGATGTGCTAGAGTCCTTCGAGGAACTTCTCCCACTGGTCTTCGTCATCGACCTCGTCCATAAGAAGGTCTTCGAACAGCTCGTGCGTCACCACGTCCGTAGTCCTGTACTTCTCCGCCATCTTGGCGTAGAACTCGATGGCGCAGGCCTCGGCGACGAGCACGTCCTGAATGACCCGCTTGAGGTTTGCTCTGTCCTTCGGAGGCTCCTTGTAGCCGCAGCCGCACTTCTCGATCAGCTGGGAGGGATGCATGACAGGCGTCCCGCCAAGCTGGATGATCCTCGTTGCCAGCTTCTTTGCGTGCCCGAGCTCATCCATCGATTGTTCTTCGAGCACGGGTCTCAGAGTGTCCGCATCCATGCCTCTGATCCATTTTGCCGTGAGCCAGTACTGGTAGTGCGCCAGCCACTCGTCCGAATACGCAGTGGTGAGGTCCTTGATGACCTCTTTCAGATTAGCCTTGACGATCGCTCGTCCTTTCTTGCCCATATCGGGTCGCTCGTCGCGCCTGTCGGTTATTAATCTGATGCCCCTCCCGACGGTCGATTCATCGTGGCTCCGGCGAGCGGATATTCGCGCGACGCCAACGCATAATAATCGACTGGACGAGTCCAGCGTCTCTTGCGCGGGGAAGAAAGGTAAAGTGAGAATGCTAGCGGGACCCGACGAGTCCCTGTCGACTCTGGCGAGGGAGTATTGGGAGGCGCGGCTGGCAGAAGAGCCGATCCTCGCCACGTCAATCGGGGATCGGCGCTACGACGACCTGCTCCGGGATATCACTCCGCAGGGCCGCCTCCGTGTCCAGAATCAGTACGAGTCCATGCTTCAGCGCTGCAGGAGCATCAGCGGAGACGCCCTTTCCGATGCAGACAGGCTGACGCTGACCGCCCTTCTGGTCGACGTGCGAGCTCAGCTCGACTACCTCTCCTGCGGCCTCGACGATTGGACGGTCGACCCGCTCGACGGGCCTCAGGTCCAGTTCCTGAACATCGAGTCGTTCCAGCCCGTGCGCAGCGTCGGGGAGGGCGAGGCCATGGTCGGACGCTGGCGTTCCATAGGCCGGTTCCTCGACGACCACATGGCGAACCTCAGACGCGGGTCGGGGGAAGGGAAGGTCGCGGTCAGAGCCCTTGTGGAGAAAGTCATCGAGGAGACCGAGGACCTCCTCGCAAAGCACAATGAGGAGTGGGCATTCGTGCGCCCGGCCGCAGTCGCGCGCGAGGACTGGCCGAAAGCCGACCACATCAGGTTCAAGAGTGGAGTGACGGCCGCCGTGCAAAAATCGATCCGCCCCGCTTACTTGCGATATCTGGAGTTTCTGAACTCTGAGATACTGCCTCGGGCTCGTCCCCAGGATAAACCAGGGATACTCCACATCCCCAACGGTCTCGAGGCATACTCCCGGCTGATCCGCGTCCACACTTCGCTCGACCTCACCCCCGACGAGCTGCACCAGACGGGCCTGAAAGAGGTGGCGAGGATCAACGGTGAGATGGTGGAGCTCGGCGAGAAGGTCTTCGGTACGCGCGACAGGAAGCAGATCCTGCAGCGGCTTCGGACAGACCCGACACTCTACTTCTCCAGCAGAGATGAAGTGGCAGCTAAGGCCGAGTCTGCCCTCTCAAAGGCCAAGGCCGCGATTCCGAAGTGGTTCGGTCGCCTGCCGAAGGTCGACTGCGAGGTCATCCGGATGGAGGAGCACGAGGAGAAGCACTCTACTATCGCGTACTACCGGCAGCCCGCTGCCGACGGTTCGAGGCCCGGGAGGTACTACATCAACACCTCCGCTCCCGAGACCCGGCCGCGCTACGAGGCCGAAGCTCTCGCGTACCACGAATCGATCCCGGGCCACCACCTGCAGATCGCGATCGCCCAGGAGCTCGAAGGAATCCCTGAGTTCAGGAAGCACAGCGGCGTCACCGCCTTCGTGGAGGGGTGGGGGCTGTATGCTGAGAGGCTCTCCGACGAGATGGGGCTCTATTCCTCGGACCTCGACCGGATAGGCGTCCTCTCGTATGATTCCTGGAGGGCGTGCCGCCTTGTCGTGGACACCGGCATGCATGCGATGGGCTGGACGAGGTCGCAGGCGATTGACTTCATGCTCGAGAACTCGGCGCTGGCGAAGAACAACATCGTGAACGAGGTGGACAGGTACATCGCCTGGCCCGGCCAGGCCCTCGCCTACAAGACCGGGCAGCTGGAGATGATGAGGCTCCGCCAGGAGGCCGAGGCGAGGCTGGGCGAGCGCTTCGACGTGCGGAAGTTCCACGACGCGCTGCTCTGCAACGGGGCTGTGCCGCTGGAAGCCCTCCGACAGGTCATCCACGACCACGTGGAGAGCAACCTGCGATAGACTCGGCCAGCGAAGTCGTTCAGTCTCTTCTCTTTCCCGTTCGCCGAGACTGAAGGTTCCCCGTGGCCTTCTGCTCGGTCTGAGGACGGCCGATCTCGGTCTGGCCGGCTATCTGCGCCAGGGTCCGTCCGCTGACGGCGGAGAAGTCGTAGTCCTTGGCATCGTATCCCTGCTTGGAGTACTCGTCGCCGTGCTTGATCAGCAGCCAGGACTCCTTGCCCCGGAAGCCCGCCGTCCTGATGAGCGCAAAGGAGCCCCGCAGCTTCTTCCCGTAGACGCGGAACTTCAGGTTGCCCTCCTTCATGCTCGCCCTCGCCACCTCCTCGGCCTCCTCTCTCGTCGCGACCTCCCTCCTCACCCCTTTGCTCGTCTCGACTTCGGGGCTGTAGGTCCCCTCGTCCCAGATCATGACGGGCCCGGCCCCGTACCTCCCGCCGGGGATGAGCCCTTCGAAATGGCGGTACTCCAGAGTGTGGTTGGAGGTCGGCATCGCGAGGCGCCGCACGCCGCTCTCGAGCGAGGGACCCCTGGGGATGGACCACGAAGGCATCACCCCTCTGACCTCGAGCCTGAAGTCATAGTGTAGGGTGGTCGCCTTGTGCTTCTGGACCACGAAGGCGAGCCTCTGGGCCTCCTCGCTCATGGATGCCATGGCGCCGCGCTGAAGGAGTGATAAGGGCTTGCCTCCAGAGGGTTTTGGCAGGTCATGAGAATGGGACGGTGGAGGCAGCGTCGCGCGCGCTAAACGGGACCCTTCGCGACGAGAGGCCAAGTAGGTTGATATCGAGATGCCTCCCTAAGGCCGCCGGAGGGACCAAAGATGGCCGTCGAGACGCTGGAGAGGAGGCCCGACTCGAGGGGCAGGACCATGAAGATTCTGGGGATCTCTGGAAGCGCGCGGAAGAAATCCTACAACACCGCCCTCCTCGAAGCGGCGAAGGAGCTGGTGCCGCCTGGGGTGGTGCTGGAGCCCTTCGACGTCTCCGGCCTGCCGCTCTACAACCAAGACCTCGAAGCGGAGCTGCCCAGGATGGTCAGCGAATTCAAGGAGGCAATTAGGAAGGCGGACGCAGTGCTCTTCTCGACGCCCGAGCACAACTACTCGGTCCCGGCGCTGCTGAAGAACGCGATCGAGTGGGGGGACAGGCCCGAGACCGACAACTCGTGGGACGGGAAGCCGGCGGCGATCGTGAGCGCGTCCACCGGACCGAGGGGCGGGGTGAGGGCGCAGCTACACCTGAGGCAGATCATGGTGGACCTGAACATGCACCCAATCAACCAGCCGCAGTTGCTCGTGGCTGGAGCCCAGGAGAAGTTCGACTCCGCTTCGAAGCTCACGGACGAGAGGGTCAGGGACAGGTTGCGGGACCTGCTCCTCGCGCTCGTGGAGTGGACCAGGAGACTGCGGGCGGACAGCATCGGAGTCTGACGGCGGGTCGTCGTCCCTCCTCTGAGTTCGGTGATGCCTGATGAAGCCTGAGGACGTCGAGACCTGGAGGCGGGCCCTGCTGAGGTTCAGAGAGCGGAAGGACCTTCTCTTCAGGAGCGACAGCGACTCGCCGGTCGGTTCGGGGGAGTTCGCCGGCCTGAAGTACTTCGACCCCGACCCGGAGTTCAGGTTCGAGACGGAACTGCGCCGGAGTCCCGTCCCTGGGAGCGTGATCATGACGACCAGCAAGGGAACGCGCCAGCTCTTCAACAGGATCGGCGAATTCGAGCTCTCGATCGAAGGGAAGGCGGTGCGGCTCGGGGCCTACCAGTCAGCTGAGAGGGAGGACCCCAGCATCTTCGTGCCGTTCAGGGACGCCACATCGGGAGGGGAGAGCTACGGCGCGGCACGGTACCTGGACCTCGAAGTCGAACACGACGACAGGTACGCCATCGACTTCAACTGCGCGTACAACCCCTACTGCGCGTACAGTGATGCCTACGCCTGTCCCCTCCCGCCGAGGGAGAACTGGCTATCCGTGGCCATCCGGGCCGGCGAGAAGAAGTACCACGACTGAGCCCGGGTCTGGAGCGGTTCGGGATTCTGGCCCGGTTCCGGACGACAACGACGGTCGAAGAGGGCCGTCAGACCGAACTCTCGTACGGCATTGTCCACTTTGCCCTCTTCCTGTGCCTGAAGTTCACCCAGATCCCGGCAAGCGTGACCAGCACGGCCAGGACCATCGAGACAGTCAGGTCGAGGCCGTAGAGCCTCAGGCCGTCGTAGAGCAGGAACCCGCCCGCGACAGCTGTGACGAGCGACAGGATCTTGTTGTACAGGAGCCACCCAACCACGAAGAAGACGAACCCGACTACGAACGCCGCGATCGTGCTGGAGACGAGGTCCACGGTCAGCAGGTAGGCGGCGTATCCCACGGCTAGGCCTATCCCGACCCGCACCAGCAGGAGCCCGATCAGGCCGCCGGCCACGAAGCCGATCAGGACGCCCAGGATGGTGCCGAACGAGCCGAGACTCCCCAGGTAGTGGGCTGCGAACTCCCCGCCTATTGAGGCGCCTATCAGGCCCACGACCAAGAATGCGAGGGCCTTGACGACCTTCCTCCCGGCAAAGATCAGGAGGAGCGAGACGACCAGCATGGCGAGGATCAGGGGCCATGAAGGGACGCCCTTCAGCAGGTCTGAGAACTGGCCCGGGATCGAGACCACGGCTTCAGAGCCCCCACGCTTGCTTCATGACTGCCATCGGGTCGCCCCCGGCGGAACTTAACTGAATGGGTCCGGACGTGGAGGGTGGCGGCCTGACGACTCACGTGCAGAAGGGCACGGTCTGTTGGGTCTGAGTGCTGTAGACTGTTCCCGTCGCCGGGTCCACCTGCACGAGAAGGAAGTAGGGGAAAGGACCCATGACCAGGGAATTGGGCGGCGGCTCTACGAGGAAGATGAGCGTGCTGGTCAGGTATTCGTGGAAGGGGTCGACGTAGCGCAACGGGTTCTCCCCACCTCTGGTGCACCGCGAGTGCCAGGACGGGCTGTCGGTGTAGCCCTGGTATTGGTAGGTACCGTTCCCCACTATCCCCTGGAAGCTTGCACTGTGCTCGGCGCTCGAAACCGCCTGGAAAGCGGGCACGGGCCCTAGGACGTTCGCGAGATACAGGTCGAGGGCGATGAAGACGCACATGGCGATGGCTACCCAGCGCGCTCTATGCAAGCTCTGCCGCCTCCTTTGCTCCATGCGAGCAGGTCCGTAGCTGAGTGGTCTTCGAGACGTGACAACGCGAAGTCAGGAGTGAATAGGCAATGAGCACCAATCCGAATGCTGTGAAGAGGTCGGCAAAGTTGGGCATATTGAGGTCCGCCCCAAGACAGCCCAAGGAAGTTGTTCTGTATTATTGTTAACCACTTGCCGCGCACTAGTGCATGTAGCTCTTCCATTCCTGACTTCACCGTCACCTCCACTTAGCTAACGGGGAGACGGCCGAACAGGCGCAATTACCTGCAGTTTTGATGGTTCATTGCTACACTCACCTGTGTGTTCAAATCCGTCCTGACACACGTTCATTTGCTTCACTCACGCTTATTAGAAAAAGACTTGCTGACTTGTGTCAACGACTTTGGCCTTGCGTCCTTACTGCGGCAAGTCCTATGAGGGAAGTCCGAATCTCTGCCCTAATTGTGGTAGCAATCTCGGCATCGTTCCGGAACCACAACCTGTCTCGCCGCCTCAAAGGGTTTCCCGTCTGAGGAGAGACGTAGTAGTTGTCGTTCTTATCGTGCTCTTGCTGTTGTTCTTCTTCTTCTTACAGTATTCAGTTTGACATGGTCACTCCACACCCTAAGCCGGCGCGCGCGCACAACGGCGCGGCCCAGGCTATCTACTCGCTCACGGGCTAGGCTACATCGCCCGGAATTGAAACCGAACAGCTGTTCTCAAACCAATCTGGGATCGGATGAGACAGCTAATTACAGGTGATTAAGGCTTAATTACCTGTAATTATCTATGGCTGCCGTGAAGAGTGTAGCGATGACCAATATCACCACGGAACGGAGACGGGGAAGGTCGTCGCGATGCTCAGTGACTCTTTGCCAAAGGAGACCGAGGAGGTTTTTCACCCCAAGGGATGAGCGGGGGCTTTTCCTCCTCGGCTCCGACACCACAAGAATCACCAGTCCAGACCCTTGAGGGAAGACAGAGTCCAGCTACTCGGTCTCAGACCAAAGACAGAGCGATGATTTCCAAGTTTGCCTGGATGAGGCTTCAGGGAGAGTGCCCCGCTTTGCTCCCTAGGTAGAAGAAGGCGGAAATGGTCAGGAGCGCCCCAAGGAAAAGCGGGTAGAGCCAGAACGTCCCTCCGTGACCATTTGCTGAGAGGAATATGATTAGGCTGGAGATCACGATGACCAACCCGATGTCCTGCAATATGACAGCGACAACACGCTCATTCATCGATGCTTCACTTGATGTGGCTGACGTTCCGTATCATCGCCAACCGCTTGTCATCTCCCTCAATCCTGCTTCCAGCGTTGTGCGTGAATGTGTCTCAGCTTAACTATTCGTGGAGAGAGTGAACGCTCTTCCAAGACTGTCTGTTCAATCCCGACCACACGCCGAGGAACCTCACCACGAATTGTAGTCGCCTATCTCCCCGGGGAGCCTGGCCTTGCAGCAGCTGCAGCCCTCGCTCTTCCAGTACCAGAGGTTGTGCCTCGAGCAGAACTCGGAGTCCCCCATCTCAATCGTCGCAGGCCCCGCACCTCTTCGGCGGAAGGAAGTGGGTGACCGCTATGCTGTCATGAACGACCTCGCAGTCGACGAACATCCCTTCATCCTCGGATTCATCTTGGTCCATAGGCCGGGGGACAGGCTTCTGGCATATTACTTACGGCCTCGAAATGCGAGGTCGTCTGACAGAGGGGGTTTAGTGAAGGTGGAAGCACGCCGCTCTGCCCGTGGTCGGCACGGTCGAACGGAGACGTCAACTGTATATACTTAGGTTGAGATTAGTTGACTGCATGAGGCTAAGTGAGGAGTCGAGAGTGAGATGATATTTCAAGAGCTTCCCTTGCGGTGTGGATGCTGTGGCACGTACCCGTGTCTGTGTGGAGATTGTTCAGGTTGTTCAAACGTTGTCTCAGAGAAACACTTCCTGAGGAATGCCAAGAGGTTCTCAATACTCTTTTGCATTCTGGCAGTGGCAATCGGATTCTTGGTCTTTGCTCCGGTGGTAACAATTCAGACAAATGCGGCAATAGTCGGAATGGGCTCGGTCACCTTCTGTTATCTCGGTCAGGGAGCCTTGCTTGTCAATGGAGAATACTACCCATACAATTCATCGATGACGTCCACTGTGCGAGTTGAATCAACGATTTCCTGTCCTACACTCAGATTGAGTCAGAGTGGATAGACTGTCAGAGGGCCCGTTCAAGCCTGCACTGATGTGACCTCATCCGGTAACAATAGTTAATCAGCACCCAAACCATTCTGGACGGGTGGTGCCCTGAAGGTTGAAGGCTCTGGCTGTCGCGGTGGTGGTGGCGCTCGTTCTCTTGGCATCCGATGCTCTCCTGGCGTTGGATTCTCTGAAGTCTCCGCCTGCTCCTGTCAAGTGTGGCGCTGCAATCACCATAGACACGACTCTGAGTGCGAACACCTACCCCTGCTCCTACGGGAATGGGCTCATCGTAGGCGCCAGTAACATAGTCCTCAATTGCGCTGGGCACACGATAAACGGCACAGAGGTTCCGCCGCCGCCTCCTCACGGCTCTCTCAACGCCGTTCGAGCGTGGAGACCGAATGTGGGGATCAATCTCACCGGAGTATCAAACGTCTCGGTCGAGAACTGCAACGTTAGAGGATTCGATTACGGCATCCTCCTCCACAACTCGTCAGGCGACACCCTCAGCGGGAACACGGTGAACGACAACTTCCAAGGCGTCCCACTCACCTACTCTTCCAACGACACCCTGACCGGGAACACGGCGGACAACAACCCGGATGGTGGCTTCCAACTCTTCCATTCCAACGGCAGCGCCCTCACAGGGAACACGGCGGACAACAACCTCCATGGTATCCTCATCTGGTACTCTACGAACGACGAACTGACCAACAACACTGCGGACGACAACACCATGAATGGCTTCCCACTCTGGAGCTCCTCCGGCAACACTCTCACAGGGAACACGGCGGACAACAACTCGTTTGGCTTCCTCGACGATTCCTCCAACAATACTTTCACCGGTAACACGGCGAGCAGGAACGCTGAAGGCTTTTACATCGACAACGCTTCAGGCAACACTCTCACCGGGAACACTGCGAGCAACAACGGAGACGGCTTCAACCTTGACGGCGCTTCCGGCAACACTCTCACCGATAACATTGCGAGCAACAACACCTACTATGGCTTCTACCTTGACAACTATGGCTTCTCCGACAGAACCACCAGCAACACTCTGACCGGGAACACAGCGAGCGACAACACGAACGGCTTCAACCTCGACGGGGTCTTCAGCAACACTCTCAGCGGGAACAAGGCGAGCAAGAACGCAGACGGCTTCAATCTTACGAGCTCCTCCGGCAACACTCTAGTTGGGAACAAGGCGAGCAACAACCAGAATGGCTTCTTCATCTACAACTATCCTCTCCACCCTAACAGAGCCGCCAGCAACACTCTCACCGACAACACGGCGGACAACAACACATCGTTTGGCTACTACGACGGCTCCACGGGCACGGGCACAGCAGGAACAGCGAACCTCTATTCGGGCGACGAGTGCAGCGGCAACGGCTACGGGGGATCCATCCCAAGTGGGCTTGGCACTCCACGGCCCTAGGCTCTTCACGCTCGCATCCTGCCGCGGACGCTCGGTGTTTCCCGTGTCTCCTCATTCAAACTCTTGACACCCTGGTTCTCAGGGCTGGCAAACGCCGTCGAGGTTATTTCCTAGTCATTTACGGCCCATCACAGAGAGGATCAGGGAAGGAGATTGGCGACCGGCAACGTAGTGGTGGTCGATTCGCTCGAGAAGAAGTACGGGAGTCTTCACGCGGTGGACGGCATCTCCTTCACGGTCGAGAATGGAGAGGTCTTCTCCTTGCTAGGCCCCAACGGTGCGGGCAAGACGACCACGATCGAGATACTCGAGGGGCTGAGGAACAAGGACGGCGGCCACGTGAGCGTGCTGGGCCTCGACCCCTGGGCGAAGGGCTACGACCTGCACAAGAGGATCGGGGTGATACCCCAGGGCTTCAAGTTCCTCGACTACCCGACGCCGAGGGAGGCAATCAGGTACTATTCCGCCCTCTTCGGGACGAAGGTGGACGTGGAACAGATCCTGAAGGAGGTCATACTCGAGGACGCTGGCAACATCTACTACATGCGCCTCTCCGGCGGCCAGAAGCAGAAGATGGGAATGGCGCTGTCGCTCGTGAACGACCCTGAGCTGGTCTTCCTAGACGAGCCGACCACCGGCCTGGACCCCCAGGCGAGGAGAGCGGTCTGGGAAGTGATCCGGAACCTCCAGAGACAGGGGAGAGGAGTGTTGCTCACGACTCACTACCTAGAGGAGGCCGAGGAGCTCGCGGACAGGGTCGCGATTATGCACCACGGCAAGATCATAGCCCACGGCACCGTGGACGAGATAATCACGAAGCACGGCTCCGGGGAGAGGCTGACCGTGAAGGCCGGCGAGGAGCTGGCAGAGTACCTCAGGCAGAACACGAAGCTCAAGGTGGAGTACTCGTCAGGGAAGGTCGGGGTCATACTGGAGCAGAAGAACGACGCCCTGATGGCGCTAGGCGCCATCGCAGAGTCGGGGATCGCCTGGTCCGAGCTGACGACCAAGAGGGACAGCCTGGAGGACATATTCATCAAGATGGTGGGCGAACCGATGGTCGAAGGCGCCACTACGGAGGGGAGCTGAGCGCCGATGTTCAGCATCAGGAGGACGCTTGCTGACCTTTCGGTCTTCGGGAAGGGGTACATCCGCAGCAGGGTCGGCGCATTCTTCACCCTCGTCTTTCCTGTCATCCTGATCCTGCTCTTCGGAGCAATCTTCTCTGGCAGCGGCGGCGCCTCGACGGTGTACGTCCAGAACCGGGACACGAGCCTGAGCTGTACCGGGGAGGTCCCGGGAAATTCGATCTGCGCCAGCACCGAGTTCATCAGCGCGATGAACAGCACGACGGCGATAACGCTGGTTCCGGTCCCGGTCAGCGACAACTTCTCTCAGTACCTCCTCTCGCAATCCTCTTCTGACGGCATCATTATCCCGGCCAACTTCACGGCCGACTACCTCCAGCACAAGCCAGTCAACGTCACCGTCTACGGCAACCCGGCGTCGACCACGAGCGCCATCGTGAAGCAGATAACGGCCTCGGTCGTGAATCGGTTCAACCTGTACGGAGGCGCTCCCGTCGTGGGGATCAAATCGGCGACCATCGCCTCCTCCAATTACAAGTACATCGACTTCCTGATCCCCGGCCTGATCGGGTTCGCGGTGCTGATGAGCCCGATGTTCGCCCTGGTCAACATCAGCTCCACCTACAAGCGGGACAAGGTCTTCAAGGCCCTCTCGCTGACGCCGCTGACGAAGACCGAATGGCTGGTGTCGAAGATACTCTGGTACATCATCATGACCCTGATCTCGTTCTGCCTGATGGTCGCCACCGGGGTCCTTCTCTTCGGGGCCCACGTCACCCTCTCGCTGGGCGTCCTGCCGTTCCTAGTGTTGGGGCCCCTGCTCTTCGTTTCCCTGGGTATGCTCGTTGGGACGTCATCCAACACCCCGGAGTCGGCGGCTGTGGTCGGCAATCTGATCACCTTCCCGATGATGTTCCTTTCGGGGACCTTCTTTCCGGTCGACCAGATGCCGGGTTACCTGCAGATGATCTCCCACGTGCTCCCGCTGTACTACGTCATAGAGGGGCTGACGAACGTAATGATCTATGGGAACTACGGGGCGGCGCTGATCGACCTGGGCGTCATAGTCGTGATCGCGGTGGTCATCTTCGGGCTCGCGGTGCGATTGTTCAAGTGGAGAGAGGACTAGCCGAACCTTCGCTGGTCTGAAGCGGCCTGCGCTTCGAAAGGCTTAAGCGAGAACCGAAGTTGCCGGAGCTTGGTGCCGCGGTAGCTCAGCCTGGGAGAGCACTCGGCTGAAGACCGAGTTGTCGTCGGCTCAAATCCGACCCGCGGCATCCTTTGCCCTATACATGGTTCCCATGGTTCCGATTCCCAACTTTGGACTGTGGGAGAACGAGTCTGGCCGCTGTGATCTGCTCAAGGCCCAATTTCAGCAAGGTTTGCCATGGAATCATCTAGCATTCCTGCTTGGGACGGCTCCGACTCCCCCAAACGAGTACCCCTCCCCCTCAAGCACAGTTGCCCCATGAAAAGAGTTGATTTAGCGCAGGAATGGACCAATGGGCGCGAACGAACAGGCCGAGACGGTGGCGCGCGTTTGGATTTGAACCGCTCATAAAGAAGGAATTCAGGGACGAACACGTAAGGACTGCCCGTAGGTACAGGCGTTGACTTCGTCAGCTTGCTCCCGGACTACCGCGCGATATTGAAGCTCCCACTCTAGATTGCGACGCCCGAGACTCCTTTACGGTGCGTTAGCCATACTGTCCAGGGTGGGTAGGGTCCCGAGGAAGTTGTCCAAGGTGTATGGGCCCCAGTAATTCGATGGCTCACTCAGAGTCCTGGCAGCCTTGATGAACTTGGTTATCGCCTCCTCCGTCCGCTTCGGGTCGATCTTACGTGAGAATTTCAGCAGGTCGACCCAATGGTCAAGGTAAGACGAGAAGATCTCCTCCACTAGGCCGCCCCACTTCTCTCTGGCCCCAGCCATGGCAGTGACGCTGATGGTCATTCCCATGCTCACTGCAAAAAGCGTGGCAAGCAGAGTCGGAACCCTCTTCTCGACTTCCTGGTCCCGAATTCTTTGCTTCATCAATTCGATTCCTTTGACTCCTTTATCGAGATATGCTAGCTCCTTGCGAATGGTCATGGCGTCCTCAGCGAGCTCGTATCGCTTGCGGGAGGAACTAGTCACAACCTCTAGCATCATCCCTTTGTCTTTGAGCAAGTGAATCAGCCTCGAGACCTGTTCGTTGTGTGAAGCCAGGCCGCTCGAGAAGGCAAGGTTCGCCAGCTGGGTAAACGTGGCCTTTTCCATGGAGCTCTGAGCCCATATTCTCACAAGCCTGTTGGCGTTCTTCCAACTGCGCTCTGCAATCTTCGATGGGCGTCCCCGCCGCTGGTCGTTCTTTGGCGTTACCAATCGCTGACTAATGGTAACATTTTGTGACTATTTAAGTCACGGACTACCGACTCGGTTGACATCATGAAAGAAGACAGGAAGACTGGCGCCGAATTCGTCATAGACCTGCTGCTGTTCGAGCGCGCGCGCTGCCCCTCTCCTCTGACTACAGCTGCCACACCAAGAGACCCGGTCTAAAGAGGGAATACGGCAGTGAACGCAGAAGAACAGACGGAAGCGGCGGCACGAGAGAGGGTCAAGGGTTTCGACAGGACTAAGCGCGTCATCTCCTATCACATCTACAGGCTGCATAAGCGGGCGAAGAGGTACGAACGAAGCCCTGCAGACGAGGAGCGCTACTACAGAGCGCTGAAGAGCCTGGGATACCTGGTGCAGGTTTTGACCGCCGCCCAGAGGAGCGCGTTCGAGGAAGAACTCAGCATAGTCGAGGGTGCGCTGAAAGAGATTGACAAGACAAGAGTCGAATACGCGCGCCTGAAGGGGCTCGAAGCCAAGTACGTCGAAATCATCACAGCTCAGACCAGCAAGGAGTCTGGAAGTCCGCAGGGGGTGAACACATGCTGAAGAGGCACAAGAAGAACTTCCCTACGGAGTTCTGGATTACAGTCAAGAGGCTCGAGGAACACATCAGGCAGCTTCAAGCGATAGAGGAGAAGGTTACGGAGCCGATAGACAAGATCCGAGCTATCGCGCAGATTGTCGAAGTCGAGGTGGAACTGTTCAAGATCAAGGTCGAAGGGGTGAAGGCTTGGAAGGCAACCCAGGAACTAGAAGACTTGAGGTAATGGGTGCTGACACACGCTTGTTTCTGAGACTCTTATCCTCTTGATGTGTAGACGAAACGCGCGTCAGCTGGCCATGCGTATGATGCGCTGTCCGACCTCTTCCGGAGCAGCCGCCAACCGGACCGTACACTGCCGGGGAGTTTTCCGTCGCCCGTCAGGGTGCCTGTATACTTTGTACCTGTAGACCTGGCCGTACTTCCCGGTTACCGACATGACATAGAACGCCCACGCGGACTTGCCGCATTTCGGGCAGATTACGACTTGTGAGCCCACGTCTGATAAAACGCCCAAACTCTGGAAGCCCAGAAGTGGCACTCAGACATGAGGATTCTTTCGAGTTTAGGCGCGATCGAAGGCAGTTCCCGCTACCGTGGGACCCCTGTGGGATCGTCGGGCTGCATGCCCAAACAAGCCGGCTTGAGGATCCGTCGAGGCGAGCGGAGTCGTTGCAAACATTCCTGTGGTATGTCACGAGAAGGTTAGAGACATCTGGCGGATTCCATGGGTTGACCCCACTACGGTGGAACCCACAGCCAAGCCATATATAACACAAAGTGACACAACCGCCATGAAAACAAGAAAATCGATTCTTGCTCTTTCATTTACTGCAATCCTTCTCTTCTCCATCACGGCTTCGATACCTGTAATCCACGCTGCATATCTATCGATACCTACCACTGGTTGGCCCTGGGGAATCGCCTACGCGCCGTCAAACGGCGACATGTACGTGACCATCCCGGCAGGTGACGGGGTCGCAGTGATAAACCCGTCAACCAATACGGTCGTCGGTACGACCTATTCAGTCGGGTCTTGCGTTTGGGATATCGCCTACGCGCCGTCAAACGGCGACATGTACGTAACCTGCAACATCTCGGGCAGTGGCACGGTCGGAGTGATAGACACGTCAACCAACAAGGTCGTCGGTACTCCCATATCACTCGGCGGTGCACCTTATGGAATCGCCTACGCGCCGTCAAACGGCGACATGTACGTGACCAACGACATCTCCAGTGGCGCGGTCTACCTGATAGACACGTCAACCAACAAGGTCGTCGGTACCCCCATACCAGTCGGCTCTGATCCCCAGGGAATCGCCTATGCGCCGTCAAACGGCGACATGTACGTGGCCAACGGGGGCGGTGGCACGGTCTCGGTGATAGACCCGTCAACCAACACTGTCGTCGATACCATACCAGTCGGCTCTGGTCCTGCGGAAATCGCCTACGCGCCGTCAAACGGCGACATGTACGTGACCAACTATATCCAGGGCAGTGGCACGGTCACAGTGATAGACACGTCAACCAACAAGGTCGTCGGTACCCCCATACCAGTCGGTTCTGGTCCTATAGGAATCGCCTATGCGCCGTCAAACGGCGACATGTACGTGGCCAACTATCTCGGTAGCACGGTCTCGGTGATAGACACGTCAACCAATTCTGTCGCCGGTATCCCCATGTCACTCGGAGGCGGCTATGGCCCTACGGAAATTGCCTTCGCGCCATCAAATGGCGACATGTACGTGGTCGACATGGGTGACGCTGTCTCCGTGCTCCCCACGGTCAGCAACGAGATGCCCTCGCTCTGGAGCATCTCCTCATCGATCTCCACCCTTCACTCTCTCGTCTACAACCTCACGACCAGCATCTCTGCCACGCTCTCGAGCATCCAGACCACCCTCAGTGGCATCGCATCGTCGATCTCCGCCCTTAGGACTTCGGTGAACACCCTCACGACCAACCTCCTGAGCGACTTCAACAGCCTCTCTGCTGCGATCGCCAAGATAGGCGCCAGCGGTCCGGAAGTAGGAACTAGCAACGATGCCACGGTATCGACCAGTCCCGTGTTCCCGACGACCACATCCTTCAGCTCAAATCTCTGGATGTGGACTCAGGTCTCGACGGGAAGTCCGACCAATCAGACGCTCGCGGGGTTCGCCCTCACAGTGACCTCCGGGACCGTCAAGTTGGGGGTGCTGTACATCAGCACCACGAGCACCCCGGCAGCGTCAAGCCAGACCTATGCAATCCCCCTCGGCACCCATGCAGCTGGCGGTTCGATTGTGGAGCAGCTCAGATTCCCCTACAGTATACCCAAGAACACCCTCGTGTTCGTGCAGGTAGTCTCCAGCACGGGATCCAAGGTCGTCGTCCAACTCCAGTTCCTCTGCGTGCCGCTCAAGCCGTAGGAATTAGAGAGCAAACCCCACGCATTCTAGGGCCGGGGAACGACGAATCGTTCCTCGGCTACCCCGTGCTTTGTTAACCCTGCCCGAGCCGAGGAGGCCTGGTAAGGGTATGCCGCGCTGGCGTTCCTTCCCATTCCACCCCACAACGGCTTTATCTTGCAACCATATTCTCAACCGAAAGGAAACCTTGTCCCAAGGCGAGCGGAGACTCGCGGCGATAATGTACACGGACATGGTCGGCTATACGGCGTTGGGACAACGCGACGAATCCCTTTCGCTTGCCCTGGTCGAAGAACAGAGGAAGTTGCTGAGGCCGATCTTCAACAGGCACAATGGGAGAGAGGTCAAGACGATGGGGGACGCGTTCCTCGTGGAGTTTCCCAGCGCCCTGGAGGCCGTAAGGTGCGCCTATGACATCCAGAGGACGACCAGAGAGTTCAACATCTCCTTGCCCAGCGAGAAGAGGGTGCACCTGAGGGTGGGCGTTCACCTCGGAGACGTGGTGGAATCCCAGGGTGATATATCAGGCGACGCGGTGAACGTGGCGTCACGAATCGAGCCTCTAGCAGAGGACGGAGGCGTCTGCCTCACCCGGCAGGTATACGACCACGTCCAGAACAAGTTCGAACTCCCGCTGGCAAGTCTCGGCCCTAGGCTACTGAAGAACGTCAGCGTCCCCTTGGAGATATACAAGATGATGATGCCCTGGAGCGAAGAGAAGGCGGTTCCACCGACCCGGTTCGAGAAGAGCAGAATCGCCATCCTGCCTTTTGCAAACGTGAGCCCCGACCCGAACGACAGGTACTTCGCCGACGGGATGACGGAGGAGCTGATCTCCACGGTCTCGAGGATCAAGGGGCTCAGCGTGATTTCGCGGTCCTCGGCCATGAGGTACAGGGACACCACCCTCTCGATGGGGCAGATCGGGGAGGATCTGCGGGTGGGCGCTGTTCTGGAGGGAAGCGTCAGGAAGTCGGGGAGCAGGGTGCGGATTTCGACGCAGTTGATAGAGGTCGACACGGACAGGTACATCTGGTCGCAGAGCTACGACAGGGACCTGACCGACATCTTCCAGGTGCAGGGCGAGATAGCGCAGGAGGTCGCGGAAGGACTGCAGGTCCACCTCCTCTCGGAGGAGAGGCAGTCGCTGGGGAAGAGGGCCACGGACAGCCCGGAGGCCTACACCCTCTATCTGAAGGGCCGCTACTATTGGGGTGAAAGGTCCAAGGACGCGACCACGAAGGCGATCAGGTACTTCGAGGAAGCGGCCAAGGCCGACCCGGGTTTCGCCAGGGCTTATTCGGGCCTCGCAGACTGCTACGCGATTCTCTCGGATGCCGGGTGGATGCCCCCCTCGACCGCCGGCCAGCTTGCCAAGGAGAACGCACTCAGGGCGCTTTCGATAGACGACGCGGTTGCAGAAGCTCATGCCTCGCTCGGCTTGGTATCCATGAACCATTTCTGGGACTTCGCGGCCGCGGAGAGGGAGTTCAGACGCGCCATGGACCTGAATCCGAGCTACGCGCCCGCCTACCACTGGTACGCCGTGATGCTCGGTTTCCTGAAGAAGTACGACGGCGCGATCAAGATGATCGAGCGTGCGGCCGACCTCGACCCGTACTTCCTCCCCGTAGACCAGAGCCTAGGCGTGGCTCTGCTCGAGGCGGGAAGAAGCGAAGAGGCGCTCGAGAGATTCAGGAAGATTGCGACGGAGAACCCCAGCTTCGTCGCTGTCCACTACTGGATGGCGATGGCCTACCTTGCGCAGTCGAAGCACGACGAAGCGCTCGAAGAAGGAAAGAAGGAGGCCGAGCTGGACGAGTGGTCGGACGACTCGAAGCTGGACCTGGCGTTCCTTCAGTCGGTCGTCAATCAACACGAAGCAGCGAAGAAGATTCTGGACGAGGTACTGTCGAAGGCTGGAAGCTACGTTTCCCCCGTATCGGTCGCCCTCGTCAAGCTCGGCCTCGGGCATGACGAAGAAGGATACGAATGGCTGGAAAGGGCGCTCCAGGAGCACCACACTTCGCTGTTGTACTTCGCGAGCGTCCCGTTCTTCGAAAGATACAGGTCGGACCCGAGGTGGCACGAGATCGAGCGGAAGATGGGTTTCCCGCGCGATCCTGATAGGCGTGCGACCTAGCTCACGACGTTTATGGCCCAGAAATCTGCCGTCAGGTCTTCCTTGAGCACGTAATCATAAGGCATGGTGAAGTATCCGCCGAGGCCGAACTTCGGCCCCCAGGAATTTCTTACCATGAGTCTGTGGCTCCTGTCGTCGTATCCCACCGCCAAGACGGCGTGCTTACCCAGGACCTTCTCGCCCGGCGACGGCATGTTCAGGATGCCCGTCTTCTTGGCGACGTCCTCGAACTTCTCGTGGGCGTGGAAGCCGAAGACGAACGGATATCCTGAGGCCAGGCAGCCCCGCAGGTGATCAAGGTTCCGCTTGATTCGGCGGTACTCGACCGCGCGGTACTTCAGGGCCTTCTCGTAGCACCTTCTCGGGGGTTTTCGCGCGAACTTGTGCACACGGTACCGCCAGAGGCTCTCGGGGCAGTCCCCGTACCTGGCGACCGACTTGACCGCGTCCCTGATGTAGACGCCCTCGTCTTTGCGGGTCGTGCCTTCCATGGCTCTGGTGTTGTAGAAGATGAAGAGGCGCGATGGAAAGATGACGCGTTGGTTCTTCTGCTTGATCAGGTCAAATTCCACTGCGGCTGCGATTGCGTTGGCGGTGCAGCTGTTCAGGTGCTTCTGGTTGTAGACGGGCGGACAGCCCTTCCTCAGGTCCACCCTTCGTGGGAGATGGATGGCGGACTTCGGAGGGACATAAGTGTGGTCTCTTGGGTCAGGAGGGTCCTGCCTCCACCCGTATCCGTAGGCGCGACTCGTTTCCGTTCATCCGTCTTGACCGCGGTCAGCTATTTAGCTCTGGTCGCGTCCGCGCGTTCCGAATAGGGTAGGCACCGGTCAGTGATTGGGTCAGGAGTTGAACTCTCCCAACCGCCTCAATACAGTCAGGGCTCTGAGGGTAATCATCTTGCTCGGACGGCCGACCTTCTCGAGGGCGAAAGGATGGAATCTGCTCTTGTATTTCTTCCACCAGTCGGGCCACTTCCCGTCATTTTCAAGGTCCGGGTGCACGGCGTCTAGGTTCCACCGCCCGTCCCTCCTCCGCTTCTTCTTGAGATGGGACACTGCCAGCTCCAGCCTCTTGTCGTCAGCGTAGCCCAGGGCAGTGATGAAGTCGAGGCCCACCAGCAAGTCATAGTAGTAGTGGTAGGGGAAGTGGAAGCGGAACCAGGGGTCGTAGTGAGCGCCCTGCTTGGACAGCTCCCGCGCGAGGTAGAACTCGCAGCCGCGCTCGACGGCTGCCTTCATACTCCTCGTCCACTTCTGTCTGGGATAGACTGCGAAGGCGCTCAAGCCCTCCCAGCTGTCGATGGTCCCGCTGAAGGCCCAGCAGTGCCAGCCCCCGTTCTCCTTCTGGGTCTTCACGAGCCAATCGAAGGCGCTCCTCACCCTTGGCTCGCCGGCGTACCCGAACTTGATGAGGGCCCTAGCGGTGTTTCCAGTCAGGCAGTGCTCGCTCTTCTTCGTGGCCCCGTCCGCGTTGAAGCCGCCGTCTGCCTTGGAGAACCTGTCCATCCACAGGGTGCAGGCCTTCGCTATCCTAGGATCCTTCTTCGTGACGCCCAGGTCGGAGAGCGTAAGGAGCATCCAGTTGGTTGAGATGTACTTCGGCCTGTAGAGCTTCTCCCCGTCGACCCAGTATCCGCCGGGCTTCTGAGCCGAGAGGATATCCGCCGCCCAGCCAGTGGGGGTTATTGAGCGACTGGCCTCTTCTAGGTCGCCTCGGCTCGTCCCTTCGACGATGTCCCTCAACGTTAGATATCGGACGGCGGGCTGGGACCGCTCCAACAGCCAATCGATTACGGTCCTCATGTGGAATCATGAAAGCACGCGGAGGAGTATTTAGACACGGCGTGCCCCTGTCACAGATTTGAGCCCTAGGAGCTACATTCCCGGCGACGGATTTGAATCTAGGAAATCTCCCCGAATGATTTACGGTAAATTGAAGCTCAAATCCGACATAAGTCGGGGAGGGTCCGACCCGCGGCACCTTGATTTCGTAGATGTTCGCAGGGATTTCAACCCAGACTGAATCATACCAAAGCAGATTTGGTATAACATAGGCTACTGGTACAGAGGCAGCTTTGACTCGAGCGCGCGTGCCCGCTTGTTCTATGTGAAGGAGCCTGGCTTCTCGCCCCGGAGTGCAATGAGCAATAGACAGAAGGTCTTCGCTGCGTCGGAGTTCATCGCGCATGCGCCAAGAGGCCTGACTCGAGCAGTCCTTCGGCGACTAATCCCTTGGTCTGGTTCGCGAGCACCTTCCAGTCAAAGTCGAGACTGGTGGTGGCCCATTCAAGTGATAGGCCGTCTGCCATGGCCAGGAGTATCAGGGCCGCCGAGTCTGCGTCGACGTCCTGTCTGAACTCTCCTCTTTCGACTCCTTCCGCGATTATCTCGGCAAGGAAGTCGCGAACCGCTTTGAAGCGCCCTTCCCGTCTGCGTTCGACCGACTTCATTCTAGGGGCCGCCACGTCGAACTCCAGGCTGATCCTGCAGGCCCTTTTCGAGGCGCCGATCATGGAGGTGAAGGCGACGTCTACGATCCTCTCCAGCTTAGTTCTAGCCGAATCCGACTGGGTGAAGGTAGACCTTAGCTCGTCAAGCGAGGCGACGAGGTGTTTGTCCTGCAGCGCGACGAAGAGGTCCTCCTTGCTCTTGAAGTAGCCGTAGATGGCCCCTTTGCTGAGCCCACTCTCCGCCACTATCTCGTCCATGGACGCGTCGTAGTAGCCCTTCTCGGAGAAGAGCGTCTCCGCTGCCTTCAGCACTCTGTCGCGGACTGCCTGCTTGTACTCGCGGGTGACTTTAGGAGCCATGCGCATCACCCTGCGGCCTGGGCCCTGAGCGCATAGCCCCAGGCCCTGTCTACGGTCATCGATTCAGCTGCCTCCGCCGATGACAGGCCTTTCTAGGGCGAACTTGCCTTCGACCGCGCACGAAAGCATGAACTCGGCGACGTCGGCCCTCGAGACTCTGAGTGGCATCCCCTTCGCAAGCGGCCCGACCCTGTAGCGTCCCGTCTTCGGCCCATCAGTGAGTATCGGAGCCCTAACGAGGGTCCAGTCCAGGCCGCTTCCGGCTAAGACCTTTGCCGCGCCGACGCTGTCCTGCTTCAACTTGCCGTTCATGGCAGCGAGCGCGACGCGTAGCATTCTCTGGACCAAGGGGGGACTGTCGGTCGGATCCTCGACGGCCGTGTTGGAGAGGATTACGAGCCGCTTGACCCCGAGCTTATTCATCGCGTCCACCGTGTTCAGCGTGGCCCTCTTGAGCAGGTCGGCGGGAGAGTCCTGGACTTGTCCTATGGCGCAGAGAACGGCGCTACAGCCGGCGACGACTCGTTCGACCGCATCGGGGTCAATGGCGCTCCCCTCGACCACGTTCGCCGTGCCACGCAGGTCACCGAGTTCAGCTGGTATCCTAGCGAGCGCATTGACCTCAAGGCCCCTCTCCTTGGCCTGGGCCAGCAACAGCCGGCCCGTGCGACCCGTAGCCCCCAGTATGGCAAGCCTCTGGCTTCCCTGTGATTGTATCTTGCGTGAATCCGCCGCCGAACTAACCTCGACTATCCCGCTCATTGACAAATCGACCGACTAGTCGGTTTGATAAGTGTTACGGTTGAATGGCAGGTCTTGCCCCCAAGACTTTCAGTGTAGATAGAGATCTTTGTCCGTTCTCAGTTAGCGCGCGCGCTAACGATTTGTGGCAAAGATTTCGGATGCATCGATACCTCTCTGAGTATCTGATGGGTAGATGGACTCAACGAAAATCGGTTTCACTTGTGTAGCTCTTCTTTTGCCCTCTTTCTCTTCTTCCTTCGGAATTCCTGCTCCACTTCTATGTCCTTCTTCAGACTTCCGTGGTCCATTACCCTTGCGTGCATCCCTTCCTCAATTCTGTGCTCTTTCATGTATCTCCTGGCCTCCCTAACTGAGTAGAACGCAGGGCTGTTGGTAGTCCAACCCGATTCGATATTCCAAACTTCAACGAAGACTGTTGCCTGTCTCTTCCTCAACGGTCGTGTTCCCCCTCCTCTTCCTCTTCACAGTCCTCCGCATCGACCAATCGGGCCCCCAGTCGAGTATTAGAGTCTGTCAGTCTCTTTGTCGGAGTTCTTCCGCGCTGATCTACAGAACGCCCAAGGCACGCACGCTCTGCGCGCGCGGTCAGCGGCCTTCGCCGACTGGTCGGCGTGGCCGCGTGCGGGTAGTTTAGAGCAGTTGGAAAAGTCGGGCGAAAAATTCGGCAAAACGACGGTCAAATTTGGGGGTGTGAGGGCGCAAGGATACACACTAATTGCTGTGGGCCCCACCGGATTCGGACCCACGACCAAGATTCGTTCTCAATCTACCGTAAGCTACAGCTCAAATCCGACACGAGTCGTGGGGAGTCCGACCCGCGGCACGTTTCAAAACCAGTCAGGATCGCGTGCCCGGCAGTTCCGCGCTCAGCGTGCGCGTCGCCTTCTTCCTCGGCTACGTCGCGGCGGCAATATCATGACGCCTTTTAGGCAGGAGAGAACCAGAAGGCCGCCGAAGGAGGAGTCGGCTCGTTGGTAGTCAAGCTCACGCGCGCGCAGGTGAATGCGTGGCGGCTGGCGAGGCATCATCTGACCGATAGGGCAACCAGGGGAAAGATGGCCGCAGTGGTCTCGGACGTGTGCGGCATCCAGGCCCAGGTCCTCTCGGCCGCCGAACTAGCGATCAGGGCAAGGGTCAAGGGGGTGCGCCAGCAGGACGTTCGTGACGCCCTGTGGAAAGAGCATACGCTCCTGAAGACTTGGTGCATGCGAGGCTCTGTCCACGTAATAGCGCGCTCTGACCTCCCGCTTTACGTCGCTGCGCTGAAGACCAGGCTGGCCGAGTCGACGCGCTGGCTTCAGAAGGACGGCAGAGCCACGCAGCAGGAAGTCGAAGCCATAACCAACGAAATAGGGAGAGCCCTCGCGATTCGCGCGCTGACAAGGGAGCAGCTGTCGGCGACAGTGGAGGGCGCAGCGAACCTGAGTCCGAGGACAAGGAGGTACCTGAGGTCAGCCTGGGGGGTTCTCCTCCGGCCTGCTGCCTACCAAGGAATGCTTGCCTTCGGTAAGAGCATCGGTCCGCGCGTGACCTTCGTCAGGCCGGACCTGCGAGGCCTGCAGCCAGTGGAACGGTCGACCAGCGATGCCCTGCTCGAGCTCTTCCATCGTTTCCTGGGAAGCTATGGTCCAGCCACGATAGGGGACTTCACCCACTGGTGGGGCAGCCTCGGCGACCGAGATAGGTCAGCGCTCAGGAACAACCAGAACGGCCTGGAGGAGGTCGAGTTGGACGGCCGCAGGGAACTGATGCTAAAACAGGACGCAGAAACGGCCAGCGGACTCGCCCCCGCTCACGTCGTGCGGCTACTTCCGAGCTTCGACTGCTATGTCATGCTCTACTCCCCGAGGGAGCTGTTTGTCTCCGATGCCGACCGTGGCAGGATATTCCGGGCCGCCGGGTGGAATTACCCGGTAATCATGGTGGACGGCGCTGCTGCCGGCACATGGGGTCTGAGGAAGCGAGGGAGGAAGGTCGACGTCGAGCTCGAGCCGTTCAGACCTCTCAGCACGCGCGAGAAAAAGGGCATCAAGGAAGAAGTTGAAGACATAGGGGAGTTCCTGGGCGCTCCGGTCGAGATCGTATTACCAAAGTAGCCCCTGTGCTGGCGCAAAGAGACCACGTAAACCCGAGGCGCGCGCAAGGCCTCGCCAATCGGTTGACTTATCACGTCGAACTCGGGAAGATCTCGTTCCTGAAGTAGCGAATCACTCTGACGCCCTTCCTATCCACCTTCATGTTCACCTGCCAGGTTTCTACCCCGCTCTCCTCCGCCAGACGAGCGGTGTCGAGAACCCTCGAATTGGTCCTGTCCAATGCGGGGGGTCTGAAGGGTTTCGCGTCGTACAGATAGCACATAGCCATCACCGCTCTTCTTCCGAGGGACCGAGACCTTCGAAGCTCTGTCATGTGCCGAATCAGCCTGTCGAAGGAATCGAACCTGCCGTGGCTGACTCTCTCTACGGCACTGGTCGCGGGGAGGGTTATCAGCGGAGTCTTCACCTCCACATAGGTGCTCCCGACCAGAAAGTCGATGCGCGAGCCTCCCAGCCTCACTTCTCTCTTCAGAACGCCCCTCGCCATGTTGGAAAGTTGGCCACTCTTGATGAAGAACTCGACATACCTGTTGACAGCAGTCTGATTGATTCCGACCCAGGACCCCATCCTTCCTAGCCGTCCGACGGAAATGGCCTCGACCGTATGGGCCGTCTTCCTTCCGTTCGTGTGCGCATCAGAGTAGAGGCATCGGAGTCCGGAAAGAGAGAGATCTCCCAATCTGCCGGTGGTCGGGCAATGGCACCTGATCCTACGACCGTTGGCTCGAACCATCATGATGAACCTGTTCGGCCTGGAAACGACTACGCCTTCCTTCATTGGTTCAGGGAAGGTGAATGTTTCTCTAGCACGGGTCCTTCGCGATATTTCTGACATTCCTCGCGCCCAGGTCCGCGTTCATTGGAGAGTCTTAAATTGAAGTCGCGCTCGCTCGGTAATCTAATTGACTGAGAGGCTTTCCGACGGCAAGAATGTCTTGGATTTCTGCAACTCCTTCTCCCCTGGGATTAGAAGAGTTGTCGTAATCAGACATTCCGAGAGGATATCGTTTCACAACGTCCCAATGGACAGGTGGGACGGGGTTGGCATCACCGAAAAGGGCTTCGCGGTGGCACGGGACCTAGGAAGATCGCTCGCGGATGACGGCGATGTGTCTCGGTTGAACGTCTACGGTTGGGGCCAAAGAAGGTGTCATGAGACAGCAGATGCCATAGCCGAAGGGGTCAAGGAAAAGGGCCGGCCCGTCCGCCGGTTGGGAAGCCTCAGCCTAGGAGGGCCCATTTCTGATTACGCCGCATACAAGGAATGGATACTGTCAGGTAGATATCAGGAGATGTTGGACGCGTGGCAGCGGGCGGGAGACACGAAGGGGAGTCTCACGCCCATTGCCGAATACAGCCCCCATGTATTTCGAGAGATTCTCGATCCGAGAACCAGTCCACCGAAGGAAGTATCCGTGATTGTGACCCACGACTTCCATATCTTCCCGCTTGCCTGTCACGCGTTTGGCACACTGGTTGGGCTCCCCGACTACTTGGATGGAATTGTCATCGGAGAAACTGAGAGCGGGATGAGGGTCGGTTACCGCGGATCGATCTGTTCGACGGACTTGGCCAGTCTGACGCGTTGAATCCGAGCTCTGAATGAAGACCCGTTCTCAATTTACTACAGATTAAAGCTCAAATCCGACCCACAGAATCTCTGAATCGACCCGCGTTTTGCGGAACTCTAATTCTCCAATCCCTCGGACCTTAGGGCTTCTAGGAAGTACGCGGGGAAGAGGTCCCGATGCGCATCCACGAATCGCATGAAGTTTGAATCCAAGACGTACGTGATCGCATGATCGGTTTCGCTCCTCACGCTCCTCCCGTAGGTCTGGACCAGCCTGAGAGCAGTCTGCCAGTCGTACCAGGCACTGTCCCTCTGGAGCTTCACCACCGTCCTCCTCTCTGACAGGTCCGGATAGGGAACCTTCACCACGACCTGGAAGCGCGACATCTCGTCTTTGAGGTCGACGCCCTGGAACAGGCTGGGTGAGATGAGCACCGAAGCATCGGTCGTGCCGTGAATCCGGAGCAGGACTGACCTTTCCGAGCTCCCCTCGGTGGTCACCAGCCTTTCCCTGTTCGGTTCCGAAACATGTTGCATGATGTAGTTGACCTGGTAGTAGGACGTCGTGTGTATCACCCCCCTCTCGCTCACGTGGCGGTCCATTATCGCATCCACAGCTCCGGCGATGCTCCCGAGTGAAGCGTCCATGCTTGTCCAACTCAGCCGCGCGGTGTTCAGCGCGTATATCGGCCTGTTCTCGACTGGGAACGTCGACTCGGGCACGCTGATGTAGGAGACGTCTTCCTCCTTTACCCCGAGAGTCTTGCAGAGCAGCTCTTTCGAAAAGATCGTCGCAGACATGAATAGGGTCGAGTCGGCCGTCTCAAAGAGTGGGTGGGTGAAGGTCCCGATCTGGATCGGCTGGAAAACGACTTCGTCAATCGAGCCGTCCTTTGCCTTCTTTGTACTGTTCACAACCCAGTTCGTGGGGTCGCCCCTAAGGTCTATGATGAAGTTTTCGAGCGCTTCTCCTAGGTCCTTGCACGCCGCCACGCGATCCTGCAGAGTGCCATCTTCAAGGTGCGTGGCGCAGAACTCGTCGAGCATGCCCTTCATGCCGGAGAGCACCTCCAGCCACGCGGCGGGTTCTTCGACGCCCCTGTCAGGGATGACGAACTCCTTGCTGCCTGTGTTAAGGTAGCGTTCCAGCTCAGACCTCACGAGCGAGAACGAGGCGAACCCCACGATCTGCTTCTCCAGGTCATGGGCCTCGTCGCAGATCAGGAGCCTTCTGTGAGGGACGGCCTCGGCGTACTTCAGCTGGCTCAATAGAAACGGATAGTTGCAGACAGTAACTGGTGCCCTGAAACCAAACCACTTCTGACCGTAATAGGGGCACAGTTTCCCGTCCTCCACGTGCTCGCACTTCGAATCCCTCGTGCACAGCCTCCTCTTGTGCTGGTCGTACTCCTCGAACGTGAGATAGTGGGGGCAGTCGCTGAGCTTCCAGTCAGCCTCGCACCTGCCCTTGTCGCATGGCGGAAGCAGACCCGACGGTGTGTGGACGCGGCACTGGAAGTTCGACTTGCCCTTCACCACGGGGAACCCGAAGTCCGAGGCGTACTGGTCCTGAAGTTGTTTCGTAGACGTGAGTATGTACGCCGATGAAAGATATGTACAGAGAGCGGCCGCGACAGCAGACTTGCCGAACCCTACGGGCGCCTCCAGTATGATGAATCTCGTGGATGCCATTGCTTGATTCACTTGCTCAAGGACCTCCTTCTGGAACCGTCTCATCGACGAGTATGGGAAGCAATCTGCAGGTGTGGTCCTCTTCACCCTTTCCACGTGCCCGCACCTACTACAGACAGGCGGGCCAGTGCGTGAAGGTTTCATGCGAGCCCCGCATTCAGGACAGAACCTCATCTGGGGACTTGACGGAATTGCTGTCGGTTTAAGTTTCTAGAGCCTGCGAAGCGTCTCCATGATCTCGCTGGCCTGCAGATCAAGGTAATCCCAGGCTGCGCTAATGGTCGAAGCTCGATGCAGGAACCAAGAACAACTCGGGTTTGCAGACCTTGCAGCGGTTAGAGCGCGCGCAGCCCGGATTCGTTCTCAATTTGCCGTAAGTTAACGCTCAAATCCGACATGAGTCGTGGGAGAGTTCGACCCGCGGCACACCCCACAACGTTAGGCCGTTCACGCTCGCACCCTACCGCTCTTCCAACAGAGCCCGAAGTCTCCGAGCAATCCCACACCACGAGCCTCCCGGTCGTCGGCTAGATTCTGAAGGTTCTGAATCGGCCGGAGGAGATTATGCGCTCCGCACGACGTCTGAGGGAGTTGACTTCTATTCCGTTGTAACGTGGTGCCCCAAAGTCGAGCTGCTTGACTGCTCGTCTTAGCACACTTAGTGCGACCTCGTCCTCGCCCTTCTGGTCGTGGACGAATGCTGCGCAAACCAAGATGATTCCCTGTAGGTACCGCTTCTCGTCTCCGCTCGAGAGCCTCCAGGCGCCCTCTAGGACCTCGTGGCACTCCCAGTATCTCTCTGAATTGAAATGACGGCGGGCCTCGGCGAAGAGCTCTTCTTCGGTCTTGTACAGGGGAGCGACGTTCAAGTCCCTCCAGAACTCCAAGCGCCCAAGAGGTTCGGTTACGGCAAGGAAGGTGTCCACGTCTGCCTTCGAGGGTGCGAAGACGTCAAGCTCCAACGCCCCGTACGAAGTCCACTTCGGGTTGCGCGCATCGACGCCGACCGACTTTGCCACGGCCTCGATCGAAGAGAGGAATCCGTCCGCTGGGCCGTTGCGCTGGACCATCCTGATTAGATATCGCATCCTGCGGCACCTATGTCCGCCTCAAGGCTTTAATTTTGATTAGAAGCTGCGATTCCGCCGGGGCCAGCATTCCCTGCAATATGCGTATTAGTTGCGAGGACGACCTATTCGTCGACTACCGTGGAACCATCAGGTTCCGAAATGGATCCTCACGAAGAGATCTTCGGGAAGAAGGCCGAGGACTTCAAGTACTCAGATGATGTCTGTCCCAATTGCAATACTCGCATAGACGAGAAGTCCTGGTGCGCGTGCGACACCATTGGGGGAGATTAGCCTCCCGCATGCCACAAGAATCTTAAATTCCGTCCAACCGCCCCGAAGAGAGAACAAGCCATGACTGAGAAGAGAATAGCCGAGTTTCAAAAGCGATTGAAAGCAAACGGGGTCGATGCCGCAATGATCAAGACGGCCTCCTCCTTCACCTACTTCGCCGATGTGATGTGGTTGCGGCCTGGCCTCATAATCCCAGCCGAAGGAGATCCGATTGCGTTCATTCCGACGAACGAAGTGGAAGCGTTCCGGGAACGTTCCTGCATCAAGAACGTGGCTCCCTACCGGGGCATAGATGAGCTGATGCCCGGCATCACTCGCGCAATCCGAGAAGGCGGGTACCACAAGGTCGGCATGGACATGAGCGTCGAGAGGGACGCGTTCGAGCTCTTCATGCACATCTTCACGAACCTGAACCCCAAGGTCGACGTCGTGGACGTCCACTCTCTGATCATGGAACTCCGGATGTTCAAGGACGCGTCAGAGATAGAACGGATTCGAAGGGCCGCCCAGACCACTGACAAGGGAATGAGAGCGGCCATCGAGAGCATCGCACCTGGTGCGAGCGAATTGGAGATAGCGGCTGAGGCAATATATGCAATGATGAAAGCAGGATCGGAGCGCCCTCACGTATACGTCAACGCGGGTCCTGTTCCCAGAATCCATGCAGAACCACGGGCGGGCGTCCGCGTCGCAGGAGAAGATGCCGTGATGGTTACCATCGGGGGCGACTCTGAGGACTACTACTGCAACGAGACTAGGACCTACGTCCCTTCCGCTGCGTCCAAGGAGAAGCATCGGGCGTTCGACTCCCTGCGGTCGATCTATGAGTCGATCACCCCGAAGCTGCGGCCTGGCACCGTCCTGGGATCACTGGAGCAAGAGATTGGGGTCTCCCTGACGGCGAAGGGTTACTCGGATAATTACGTCAAGGGATTTGCCCATGGGGTCGGGCTTCTCGTAGAGGAAGACCCGATTACAACGATCCTGATCCCTCATCGGCGCATGGCGCTTCGGGAGGGCATGGTCATCGCCGCCATGCACGCCCCTCTCACCATCCCGGGCGCGGGTTCGTTCAAGATCGAAGACACCTTCTTGGTGACGCCGGATGGGCCAGAGCGGCTCACAAAGCATCCGATGACCGTTGCGTAAGTGCCTGTAGGCTTTGTCTGCCACGCGCTAGGGAGTTATACAAAGGGTGCCGAAACTCTAACTGCGGCTGCTCAGCAGCAACCACGGATTGTCATTGGAGCGCGACGGGCTGTGCAGGCGAGGTGTCAGGCTCCACAACCACCGCGGTCCCGAAGGCGAGGACCTCAGTCATCGATCCGCCCATCTCCGATGTATCAAAGCCGACAGAGACGACCGCGTTCGCTCCGAGGTTCTTTGCATGGTCGCTGAGCCGCTGAAGGGCCTGGTGGCGCACCTGTTCGAGAAGATTCGTGTACACCTTGATCTCCCCGCCACCCCAAGCCCGGAAGTAGGCAAAGATGTTCTGCCCGAGCCCCCGGGACCTTACGATCAATCCAAATGTCGTACCAATGACCCGAGTCACATGATACCCCGATACGAACGGCGTCGTCACGACGATCAGGTCAGTCGGAGGCTTGAACGGATCTGGCGTAGTATCGGACGGCTTCGTTCGGTGATTACCGATTCTTCCGAAGATCCCAGCTATTTACATCTTCTAAGAGGATTACGGGATTCTCAATGAATCATAGCGCGCGTGGTTCACCGAAATGCTACACATAAGGTACCGAGTCTCTAACTGCGGCTGTGCTCGCGCTGAAGCAAGTGTAGCATGATCTGAAGCCCTTTCTACTCACATCTTGAGCGTCTACGTGAACTGTAAAGTCCCGGCCAGGGCGCCTGTGCGTCCAATCACCACACGCCGGGGAAGTAGTTTGGGCCCGGGTTTGACGGTAAACCATGTGGGTCCCACCAGATTCGAACTCACGGCCTGGATTCGTTCTCAAGTTACCATAAGTTACAGCTCAAATCCGACCCGCGGCACGTTTCAAGATTAGTCAGGATCAGTCGGTTGCATTCCCACGTAAAGCCGGCTGCGGTTAGAGTTGGTCAAGCCGACTTTTCGAAGGGTTGCCTCAGTATCGTTCGGAGCTTCGACGGCGCCGCTCTCCTAGGGTCTCCCAAGTAGATCTCGTGGTGCTTCCCCTTGGGCTGCCCTCCGCTTTCTCTGATGTAGTTGTGGAGTCCCTCGATTGTCGGCCCCTCTGCCGAGTATGGTCCGATGTGCATTATCTGAGCCGAGAGGCCTTCGCGGAATGCTTCCAGCCTCGCGACCCCAAGCGCCTTGATGTCCTTCTTCTTTCTAACCTCCTCCAGCGCTCTCCTGTAGAGCGCGGGCGTGACGAGTTTCGGTTGCATCATCATCGCTGTCCAATTCCACTCGTTCCTGTCAGCCATGTCAAAACGGCCGGAATCGGTCCACCACAGCCCCTCGAGCGCCATTATGGGGTAGTCGACCGCTTTCTCCTTCTTTATCGTGAATTTGAGGGTGTAGGACAGACTGTAGAGCGCGTTGATAGCGTCACTGAATCCTGCTCCGTTGGGATCTCCCTTGCCACCAACCAGTATGAAGTTGAAGCGCGGAACATCGACCGTCTGAGCTTCAGATGCAGATGGACTGTAAAGGTACTTCAGCTGTTTCCTGAGGTCTATCCTCTTGGCAGGGTTGTGCGTCATCTTGAGTGCATCCGGTTCAGCAGCATACCTCGCCGAGGTTTATTCAACATTCCTCTGGACGGGGCCTCTCGAATCGGATTCACTTCGGACTCGGTTTCCGGCTCGGTGCCTCAGTCTGAGGTCGCGCCTGATCGGCAGAGAGTTCCCTGACACCTTTGTGAGCTGCGGCAGATCGTCGTTAGCGCCACTCATTGCAGCTGCTCTATTGTGCGCTTCAGGAGGGACCTGTGACAGCGATTCGGGTCCTTTTCCGTGCAGAGGAGGGTAATCGTCCCCTTCCTCGACTCCTCTGCCAGTTTCCTGAGCGACTCCTCCTTCCCCTCCAGGCTCTCTCTGTACCTGACCGTGTACCTGTCCCAGGAGATCTTCCCGCCCTTCCACTCGCGTATGAGCTCCTTCGGCGTTCCCAAGTCCTTCATCCAGACGTCCACCTTCTCCTTGGAGATGCCCCTCGGCCACATCGTCATCACCAAGATCCTCTTCCCGTCCGATGCCTCAGGCTTGTCGTAGACACTTTTCTGAATCTTGATCAATCAGGCCTGCCCCGCCTTGGCCGCAAGATTCAGACACTAACTATTTAGACCGAGATGGGCGATTACACCGAGACATCCGGTGGCTACATGAGCAGAATGACCATGATTCCGCGCACCAAGACGGAGCTGGTTCCGGTTCTCGACCGCACGAACGTTGAGCTCTGGAGGGCCATCAAGCATCGTGACTACCGCTATGACGAAGCTTTCGTCTTCGGTGTCCGCTCCACAGGAATCTACTGCCGACCATCGTGCCCCGCCCGGACCCCCCGGAGAAATCAGGTGGCCTTCTTCCTTACCCCCCAGCTCGCCGAGCGTGCTGGCTACCGAGCCTGCAAGCGGTGCCGGCCAAACAAAAAGGGCTTCGCGACTCTGCAGAGAACCCGAATCGAAGAGACCTGTTCATTCATAAACCAGAACCTAGACGGGAGACTCGGTCTGGCCGAGCTGGGGAAGAGCGCCAACCTGAACCCCTTCTACTTGCAGCGCCTCTTCAAACGAATTGTGGGCCTAACCCCGCGCCAATACGTCGAGGGAGCCAGGCTCAGGCGCGCGAAGATGTCGATGAACAATGGCGACTCGGTCCGAAGCTCAATCTACAAGGCGGGGCGAAACTCGACGAGCTGGCTCTACACGAATCCCTACGCCAAACTCGGGATGCGGCCATCGGCGTACAGGTCAAAGGGGAGGAACATGCACATACGCTATT
The DNA here is from genome assembly GCA_050011715.1 of Nitrososphaerales archaeon. Classification (GTDB taxonomy): domain Archaea; phylum Thermoproteota; class Nitrososphaeria; order Nitrososphaerales; family Gagatemarchaeaceae; genus UBA183. The sequence continues at coordinate 59,482 of JBEKIO010000015.1, forward strand.
CAATTCACAACTGCCGGCTAGGAAAACTTCTCGTAGCTGGGACAGACAAGGGAGTTTGCGCGGTCAGTCTAGGAGATTCTGAGTCCATTCTCGAGGCCTCGCTGAGGACAGAGTACTCTTCGGCCAGGATAGTCCGGACGAACACCAGCAAACTCGGGTCGTGGGTGAACGAAATCCTCGCGTACCTGGAAGGGGGAGATGTTGTGCCTCTGTATGCGCTGCCCCTCGACATCAGAGCCACCTCATTCCAGCACAAAGTCTGGAGGGAGCTTCAGGCCATTCCATACGGATCGACCTGCTCTTACTCAGACATTGCCAAGAAGATATCGCACCCGAAGAGCGCCAGGGCCGTCGCCAACGCCTGCGCGAAGAACCCCGTCGCGCTGGTCGTCCCTTGCCACAGGGTGGTGCGCAGCGACGGGAACCTCG